>CAZZEH010000004.1:0-125964 GCA_964653095.1 uncultured Chitinophagales bacterium | reverse complement strand
ATAAATCCTCTTTCTCCATCACAAAAAGTTGCATTTACTAGTTGAATTCAGGAAGAGCCATTACGGGGGACAGTTTTATCCGCTAAAAAACTTGATTTTCATTTTATTATCTTTCTGCTTTAATATCTTGCAGAGAAGATGAGCAGATTATTGAAAGCTGTATTTTCTGTTGTACTGCAACTTTTTTTGTTGCATTCGGGACAGGCATTTGCTCTGGAAAATAACATTCGGGTAATTGATGAGGATTTTAAAGAATCCCGATTGGGCAGGTATGTGTATTATATAAGTGACAGTACCAACAGTATGAATCTGCGGGATTTTCTGAAAATTTCATCCTCTTCCAAACTCAAGCCCAATCGCAAAGAAGGAGTTTTTCTCGGTTACGGTCAAAATCAATATTGGTTTCAATTTCGGCTTTTTAATCAGTCCAATTCCTCTAAAGAGCTTTTTCTCAATATCGCTTATCCCAATCTGGACTATTTTACAGTTTATAAAAGAACAGATGTTTTCGGGAAAGACTCGATTATACAGATAGCGGAAATGGGAGACCGTTTCAGGTATGGGAATAAACTGGTTCCTCACAGAAATTATGTCATTCCGATCAATATACTGCCCGGAGATACGACAGATTTTATAGTCAGGATTAAAAAACAGTGGGAGCCGGTAAATTTTCCTTTAATACTGACGGATGAATATAATCTCGTGAGAAGAACCAATAACGACAACCTATTTTTGGGCTCGGCAGGTGGTGTGTACATCATGTTTGTACTCACGCTTATAATTCTTTATTTTTTTACCCGAAACAGATTTTTCATCTTATATATAACACTCAATATACTGACCTTATTGGACCTGCTGAGTGATACAGGTTTCGGGCTGCAATATGTTTGGGCACCCTGGCCTTTTATACAAAATATTCTGCCGTACTTTATTATTGTTGGGTCTATACTGATTCACATCACTTTTATTCGCTTGTTCTTCCGCACCGCTATTCATCTTACCCGATTCAATACATTTCTGCTTTTTATGTTTTGGATGGTGGTGGGTACCATAGTACTTCTGACCACTTTCGCTATCATTTATCCCGGCTCTAACTTACCATATCAGATAGGATACAATGTAGTCAATGGTATTTATTTGACATATGGGCTGATTATCCTGTCATTATGTGTGGTGACGATGATTCAGGTGCGTCGGATAGAAATTTTTTGGATTACTATCGTGGTTTTTATTCAGCTGACCAAGTGGTCTTTGCAGATCATTGCAAGAGGGAATGCTTTCCCGATCTTTTTTAAAAAATTTAGTATTTATGATTTAAATTTTTTTGAAAGTCATATAGCTACCCCACATATTATAATTTCACTTGTCTTATTGGAAGTTTTAATAGTCACCTTAATACTGGCACTGAGTTTTTACGGTTTTATAAAAGATAATTCCTCCGGAAAATACAGGCTGATGTTCTTGGGCAGGAATGCCATAAATGCATATATAGACGGTCAGGAAAATGAAAGATCAAGGCTCACGCAAAAAATTAATCAGGGAATAGGAGAGGACATTCGCATGCTGAAACTTCAGATGTTGGAAGCCATAAAAAAAATTGACAACCCGGTCGCTAAAGCTAAATTACTCGCCTTGAGTGAAGAAGTTCAAAAAGTAGGAGAGTCAGTAAAAAAAATCACCACAGACTTTGTCCCGTCCGAATATGCCGATAAATCTTTTTATGATTCTATAAAACAAGTATTTAACGTACTGGCTCAAAAAAATATTCAGGTACGTTTTCAGCTTCAGGAGCCATCTCCCCGGGTAAATAATTTTAGCAAGTTAAATTTGATTCGAATTTTGCAGGAACTGGCCGGTAATATACATAAGCACTCCAATGCCCAAAATGTACTTGTCAAAGCAAATCTTCATCAGGATTTACACATTTTTATTCAGGACGACGGGGACGGCTTTGACCGGCAAAATATGAAAGGAGGTATCGGACTGATGAATATAGAATCCCGTGTGAGAGGCCTTGGAGGAGAGATGGAAGTAGAATCAGCGATAGGAAAAGGTACAGCAATCCGCATAAAAATCCCATTAAAAAATTTGAAATGAGAGTTTTACTGATTGCTGTATTGTCCGGTCTGCTTCTGCCTTATATTCTGTTTGGGAAAGAATTTGAGTTAAATAAAAAATTCACGGTCGAAGAAGGTGTGGAATTTATAGATTATTATCTGTCCAATGATACTGTCAGCAGCCCTCAGGAAAGATATTTTCAGATGAAAAACACAAAAGGACAGAACTCGAAAAAATATCTTTTTTTTACCATTCAGTCCCAAAAATGGCTGCTCTTTGATGTACAAAATAAGGATGACAAACCATTTGATTTGCTGGTAGAAATGGGAAACCTCGGCTTGCACCAGGCGGATTATTATATTTTTCATCAGGATACCATTATTAAAAATGGAGTTGTCGGCACTAAAGACGGACTGAAAACGAGCACATATTACGATAGGAATATTGTCATTCCGTTTGCAGCAGACCCGGGGACAGGATATTCCTTTTTAATCAGGGTGCATACCAATGCCCCTGTGCTGGACCTTCCGGTCATCTTGTGGAATAAAAAGGAAAAATTTCAGATAAGCCAGTCGATAGAACTCGGGCGGGGATTATTTTACGGTGTGCTGGCTTTCTTTATCATTGTGACGGGATTAATCATTTTTCTGATGAGAAGTCGTCCCAATATTTATTTTTGGCTTTATATATTATCGGGCGGCATACTGCTTTTTCTGAGAAGTGGTATTCCGTTGGAAGTTTTTTGGCCGGGGAGAAGCTATTTTGATTTTATCATACGCAACACTGTTCTTTATTTATATCTGTTGGTGACATTACGGTTTCTTAAGTATTATATCGCCAATAAACTGCAAAGCGGATGGCATACGATAATTCTTGAAATAGCCTTTGTATTGGGTTGTGTGTTGCTGTTGTTATATCTGCCCTTTACTTATTTGAATGTATTGTTACAGGACACTCTGCTTATTGTGCAGATGGTATATATCAATCTGGCCAATATTCTGATTGTAGGCATTTTGCTTTGGACTTTACCCAAAATGGAGGATAAGTTTGTTCTGATTAGTTCATTAATATACTTTCTTCTTTTCAGTCTGTATTTATTCAACCCGTTTATTGAATTTGGATTTTGGACAGGAAAGTTAGTAGGACATATTATACTGTATTCCGGTGGCTTTTTGATAGGAGTCATTTTACTCACGGTCACTTCATTCAGAATTAGGGCGGTCATCAGAAGGAATCAGCAGTTAAAGACGGAACTCGGAGCATTGCACAAAAGATATACACATTCATTGGTGCAGGGCCAGGAAATACAGAGGAGAAAAGTTGCGGAGGAATTACATGACGGTATTGGAGCGCATCTTTCGGCAATCAAAATGAAGGCATCTTCCATAGCAGAACTATTACAAAACCCGGAGGAAAGACAACTTCTCGACCGGATATTGGAAAATCTGGATGAAGAAACTCATCAGGTAAGAGAAATGTCTCATGAATTAATGCCGCCTACCTTAAACAGATATGGACTGAAGGCATCTATAGTGGATATGATACAAGTTTATCAGCGGACATATCCGATACGACTGCAGTTCAGGTCCAATCTCAAAAGATTCAAACTGGAAGCTCACAGCGAAGCGATAATCTATCGCCTTTTTCAGCAGCTTTTTGAAACTCTGGTACACGGTCTTTCCCAAAAAGCTGAAATCAGACTGGTGATTTTACCGTCAGTCATGACGGTTACTATTCAGGTGAAATATTCTGGCGGTGATCCGATTTTAAGGCATAAGACTGTAGAGGTGGAAGATTTAAAAGCATTGGTCAATATTTTGCAGGGGAGAATAGAATTTTTCATGAGCAGTATCTGGGACGATGAATTGAATATAGAAGTGCCGATAATGCTTGAAGATTTTGAAGACGATGAAAAAGAATAGATGTTCTAATATCGTTTAGTTAAGGGTTTTTAGAAAATGAGATGCTTCCAGCATGACATTTATTATACAAAAAGAATTGATTTATGTCATTCAGGAAGAATCTAAAAGCAATTCATTTTGTTAACTAAACGATATTGATAGATGTTCTGTAAAAAATCAATTATTTGTCTGGTCAAAGATTTTACTGTCTAATCATGTAATTTTGCGGAGGAATTATGACGGGGGGAGAAAAAGAATTTAAATTTTATCCGGAGGATGTCCTGCGCAAGCTGGATTTTGAAACGATAAAAAATGAGCTGACAGAAATGTGTTACGGCACACTTGGCAGAGAACGGATAAATTCGCAGGAACTATATACCGACAAAGAATTGTTGAAAAGCGCAATCAGTCGGATTTCTGAATTTAGAGAAATTATTAAGCATGAACCTTATTTTCCTGAAAGGTGGTTTGACAGACTGCCCTTTTTGGAAAATATAAAAATTGAAGGATTTGTTTTAAATACAGATGAATTTGTGCGCTTGTTTCGACTTCTTCAAACCTTTTCGTCTGTCATCCGATTCCTTTCCAAGGATAAAAGAGAAGAAGTATATCCCGAATTATATCTGTTGATTCAGGGAGTGTATTGGGATCAAAATTTGCTTGGAGAGATTGACAGAGTGGTAGATTCAGAGAATGAAACTGTCAGAGCGACGGCTTCTGAATCTCTTACACTTATTCGAAAGAAAATACAGAAAGCCGAAAGACATCAGCAGACTGAATTTGCCAAAGCTCTGAAAAAATACAGGCAAACCGACTTTTTGGCGGAGCAGGGTGAAGGAGTCCGGGGTGGTCGTCGGGTACTCGCAGTCAAATCCGAATTTAAGCGCAATGTCCCCGGTATTTATCACGATGATTCGGCAGGCGGTACTATTGCCTTTATAGAACCGCAGGAAACTGTGATTTGGAATAATGAAGTGCAGACACAGCACCGGGAGGAAGCAAGAGAAATCAGATGTTTGCTAAAAGAACTCACAGAATATGTCCGGCCGCACCTGAAGAGCTTTTATGTTTATCAGGATATTCTTGCCCAATTTGATGCTGTTCGGGCTAAAGCTATTCTTGCGGGAAAGTTAAAATCTTCTGCCCCTGAAATCAGTGCAGATGGAGAGTTGCAGCTATTTCACTTCAGACATCCGATATTATATCTCAATTATCAGAAACAAGGCAGAGAAGTTGTAGAAAATACGCTGATTCTTTCAAAGGATGAGAAAATACTGATGGTATCCGGACCCAATGCCGGAGGAAAGTCAGTGGTGCTCAAATCTGCCGGTCTGTTGCAGCTGATGTTTCAGTTCGGAATGCATATTCCGGTAGGCGAAGGCAGCAAACTTCCTGTGTTTGAACAATTATTTGCAGATATCGGAGATGCCCAATCCGTGGAAAATGATTTAAGTACATACAGCTCTCATTTAAAGAACATGAAGCACTTTACTGAGAAATCCGATAGTCGCACACTCGTCTTACTGGATGAACTTGGACATGGTACGGACCCGATATTGGGAGGGGCAATGGCAGAAGCAGTCATGGATAGTTTACTGCAGAAAGGAGTGTATGCGATAGTCACTACGCATTATGCCAATCTCAAAGCGTGGGGTACCCGAACCAAAGGAGTGCAAAACGGAGCAATGAGTTTTGACCGGAAGCATCTGGAGCCGTTATATCAGCTGAATACAGGAAGCCCCGGAAGTTCGTTTACATTTGAAATAGCGACAAAAAGTGGTTTGAATACCCAAATAATCTCAAACGCTAAAACTAAAATCGGAGAGCAAAATCAGGAAATGGAAATGTCTCTGACAGAAATTCAGCATGAAAAACAATATATCAGAGGACTGCGGAAAAGTATTCAGCAGAGAGAAAAACAACTGTCCGATTTGCAGGAAACGTATGAACAGCTTAAGAGAAATTTTGAAAAAGAGAAGAAAAACCTTTTGAGACAGGTTAAATCCAAAGTATTGGATGAATTGCAGGAGTCCAACAGAGAACTGGAAGTTTTGATGAAAGCGTGGCAGGAAGATAAGAAAAACAAGGAAAAATTTATACGGGTCAAAAAATTTATAGATCAAAAGAAGGATGATATATCGAATGTAGAAATTCTGACAACAGAAGCAGATTTAGCCATTCACGTCCCGGAAGAAACGATAGGAGTGGGCAGTAAAGTCAGACTTATAGACGGTACAGCTGTCGGAGAAATTACAGAAATCAGAAAAAATAAAGCCATTGTCAATTTTGGAAATTTGACCTCATTAATCAGCCTTAACCGTCTGGAAGCGGTCAAAAACTATAAAACACCCCGGCATACATCTACTCTGCAGGCTGCAAAAAGGTTGTCAGAACGAGCATCTTTTAATACAGAATTGGATTTGAGAGGTAAAATGAAGGATGAAGGGCTGGTAATATTAGAAGAGTTTTTGGATAAAGCGGTTATGTATGGATTCGACGGACTTCGCATTATACACGGCAGAGGTACCGGAGCTATACGGCAAATGGTGCATGCGGTACTAAAAAAACATATTCACGTGAAAAATTTTGAATTTGAATCTGCGGAATTTGGAGGAGATGGAGTCACTCTGGTGATGTTGAAATAAATTTCAGATTATAGAGATATGCAGGATATGAGAAGGAGATTTGATTGACAGACATCCGCTCTGCCGAGTAAAGAGAAAGAAACAAAAGTAAAAATGTTCTGATTTACTGTAAAACCATTGAAATTTGTAGAATATCAATACACAAAAATCTTAATTTTGAAAGAGTTAATCTAAAAACTTATGGGTCGTGCATTTGAGTACAGGAAAGCCACCAAATTTGCCCGATGGGACAAAATGGCTAAACAATTTACAAGGGCAGGAAGAGAAATCGCAATTGCTGTAAAGGAAGGCGGGCCAGACCCGGAGTATAATCCATCTCTGCGCCGGGCTGTGCAGAATGCCAAGGGAGTAAACATGCCCAAAGACAGAATAGAAGCAGCTATCAAAAGGGCATCCTCCAAAGATGAAAAAGATTATTCTGAGGTGGTGTATGAAGGTATGGGGCCATATGGAGTAGCAATCGTCATCGAAACGGCTACAGACAATCCGACACGAACTGTTGCCAATATAAGAGCTGTTTTTAATAAAAGAGGCGGTAGTTTAGGAACTTCGGGAATGAATGATTTTCTATTTGAAAGGAAAGGCGTTTTTATGTTTGACGGAACCGGACAGAATTTGGAAGAACTTGAATTCGAGCTGATAGACTCCGGACTGGATAGTATTGAGTTGGAAAAAGGAACCATTACAGTTTATACTGCGTATGAAGACTTTGGTAATATGCAGAAGGCTTTGGAAGAAAAGGAAATTGAACTCATTAAGTCTGAATTGCAAAGAATTCCGTTATCTTATAAAGAACTGTCCGAATCGGAAACAGATGAAGTACTGGAACTGATTGACTATCTGGAGCAGGATGAGGATGTACAGACCGTTTATCATAATCTGGCATAATTTCTTAATCCTTCAAGTGTATAACAGAAAAATTTCACGGTGCTTAAGTTTTGCCTATTGTCTGCCTTAATCGTAGCTTTGCCCACTTCAAAGTAAAAGTGCTTAAGTCATGCATATATTAATAGTCAATTGCGGAAGCTCATCAATAAAAGCAGATATTCTGCAATTCCCTTCCAAAGAATCTGTACATAAATTGAGAGTGGAAAGGATTGGGTACGGGACGACAGGTCATATCAACGGTGAAAATATAACATTAGAGGTTCAGGATAATTTTTCCGAGGTGCTGAGTTATTTTCTTAAAAAATTTATGGATACCTGGACTGGAGAACCTATAAAAGGCGTAGGACATCGGGTCGTACACGGAGGAGTAAATTATGCCCAACCTGTTCTGATAGATAAGGAAGTGAAAAAAGCCATCCGAAAAATGATTCCGTTGGTGCCTTTACACAATCCTGTGAATCTTCAGGGTATTGAAGTGTGTGAACAGATGTTTCCCGATTTACATCAGGTTGCAGTTTTTGATACTGCATTTCACCGCACCTTGCCTACACGAGCCCAATACTATGCGATCGACAAAGATTTGGCAGATGAAAAAAATATCAAAAGATTTGGATTTCACGGAACAAGCCACCATTATGTCGCACAACTTGCTGCCGATTATCTGCAAAGAGATATACGCGACCTAAGGCTGATTACCTGTCATTTAGGAAACGGATGCAGTATCGCGGCTGTGGAATTTGGACGCTCTGCCGAAACTTCGATGGGAATGACTGCATTGGAAGGACTGATGATGGGAACCCGATCCGGCGACCTTGACCCCGGGATTCTGACATATCTGCTTGAAGAGGAAGGCTATACACCCGAATCTCTTGCGGAATTGCTCAATGAGAAAAGTGGACTTCTTGGTGTGAATGGTTTTACCAATGATATGAGGGAAACACTGGCAGGTGCGGAAGAAGGTGACGACAGATGCCGGCTTGCTATTCAGATTTTTACTCATCGGCTGAGAAAATACATTGGAGCTTATACAGCCGTAATGGGTGGGGTAGATGCAATTGTCTTTACGGCGGGAATAGGTGAAAACAGCCCTGCCATTCGACACAGGTCTTTGCAGCGCTTTGACTATCTCGGAGCTATATTTGACGAAGACAAAAATAGAGATATCAGGCTCAGTCCTGAGAATCCGGTGGAAGAATTTTCGGCTTTCAACAGTCGGGTGAAACTACTTGCTATTCGTACAGATGAGCAGGAGGCCATTGCGATAGAAACAGAAAAAATTATTTCAGAGAAATATAAGGTCAATGTCATTCCAAATATACCCATTGCCATTTCTGCCCGTCACGTACATCTGCGTCAGGAAACTGTAGAGGCACTCTTTGGAAAAGGTTATCAGTTGACCGAAAGAGCACCATTATCCCAGCCCGGGCAGTTTTCCTGTGAAGAAACAGTCACCTTGGTCGGACCACGGAATAAAATCGAGCGGGTCAGGATTTTGGGACCGGTAAGAAGTTATGATCAGGTGGAAATATCCCGAACGGATGAATTTCTTCTCGGTGTGGATGCACCTGTCAGAGAATCAGGACACATAAAGGATACCCCGGGTATCACTCTCGAAGGAGCTAAAGGAACGGTACAGCTCAAAGAAGGTTTAATTTGTGCATGGCGACATATTCATATGCATCCGGATGATGCGGAGTTTTTTGGAGTAAGCGATCAGGATATTGTGGAGGTAGATGTAGAACACGATATGCGGCCGATTACATTCAAAAACGTATTGGTAAGAGTTTCAGAAAACTTTAAGCTTGAGATGCATATCGATACAGATGAAGGTAATGCGGCAGAAATTACAAATGGCTCCGCAGTAGGCGAATTATCTTTGACAGGTTCTACATGTAAACTGAGAAAGCGGAAAGTATAGAATGTGAGCTGTACAGACGGCTCATCTCGACCAAAACAATGCGCCTGAGTCCTGCGGCTTTGGCTCTGTAACCATGCAAAAAATAGATGGCAGCAGTACAGAACCCGAATCCATCCAACACAACGACTGCATGAAATAAAAGTATTTGAGCAACTTTGTACAAAGCCCATCGTCATGGCAAATACCGCTGAAAAATCTATTCAAAAAGCGATGGCAAGGAGTCCAAAAAATTACTTTCTCTCAAAGAACGCAATAAAGCCATCAGAGAACTATCAAGAGAAGTAAATAAGAAAGCGGCCCGAAAAATGTTTAAAAAAGCATTGAAAGACTAATGATAATTATTGAGGAACCTGTGTCCGCCTCGGGCGGATATGAGTCCGCCGAGCTGTTTTTAATGTGCCAGCTCTTTGACGAATTTTCTTCCAGTTCCTGATTTGAGCCATTTTTCATACTCCATTGCTTGCTTCTTTTCCTTAAGCTCTTTGGTGTAAATAATTCTCCAGGGTCTGTATTTAGCTGTCCATCCTTTTCCCAATAGGTTATGGGATTTCATTCGTTCTGTTAGATTTGACGTATAACCCGTATAGTGTTTTTTACTTGTATCGGAATAAAGTACATATACTGTGAACATATCTCATAAAATAAAAAAGAGGCTTTTTGAATTCAAGCCTCTTGTGATTTAGTAGCGGGAACAGGAGGGCTAAGTTTGGTATAATCAAATAAAAATAAGCTGCTTACACGTTGTAAATATAAAAATATGAAACAGGCAGCGTGACGATACATTTTAGTAGTTTTCCTTAAGTCGTTCTTCAATTCTTTTTAATGAAACCTTTAACTTCACTTCTGAGCTTTTGAATTTCTTCTGTTAAATTTTTTACAGTTTTTGCAAGTTGATTTATATGTTCATACTGTAAGAAGTATGCTGCATAAAGTGTTTGATAAATCTCTTTATTTGTTACACTGGGATAATTATTGTGTATAATTTCTTGCAGTTCTGGCAGCTCAGTCCAATCAATTAGTTCATTGATAGAATCTCTAAACGTTTTCTCTTTTGGTTGCATAGCTTTTATCTTCCTTTGTTTCTTGTTAGTGACCTAAATGGAATCTCAGGATAGTTTTTCTCTATTATTGCGGCAAATTCAAAATCTCCCATTTTAATGCTATCACCATTTATAATTGCATTGATTTCTTCAATTGGCATATTTGTTTTTGTTGAAAATTCTTCTGGGGATATTTGTTTGATTTCTAAAAGATTTTTTAAAATCTTTGTTTTAATAGATGGAATCTTGTGTGAGTCCTCACTGAAAATGCTCATAATTTAAAATTTATTTTTCGGGTTCTGAATTATTTCGTAGTAGGATTGACCTAAAATCTCTTTTAGAATTTTCGTTTTATTTTCTCCGGAAATTTTAATTTGAATTATAGTTTCAAAAATATCGTTGGTTTGCTTTCTCTCAGGTACATATTTTTCAGGATAGGTAATTATATCTATAATCCTCAGTCCTCTATCCTTTGAAAATTCTTGTAGAAACTCTATATCTGTTTTGGTTTTTCCAAGTTCAAACCTTGCATACTGTGATTGAGAAACGTTTAGCCGTTCAGCCATTTCTTTTTGACTAAATCCAGCTAACTCTCTTATGGTTCTAACATTATTTAAAATTCGTTTTACCATTTTTCAAAATTCCGCATTGTAAATCAATTGATTAAGTCTATTACTGTTGTTTATAGTATATTTATTGACTTATAAATTTGCATTTAAGTCTTTAATTGTTTTATATTGCATCATAAAGCGATAATTATATTATCTAAAAATGATACCAAAGTTGTAATAACTACCTATTTATATGCAACCTCTAAATATTTTCTTAATGCTTATGTCAAGTCTATTAGAGACTTGGTTTTTTAAACCATAAAATTCAAAACTATGTCAAATCAAAAAACAACGCTGCAAGGCCAGGCTGCAAAAGCCCCATCCGTAAAAATTTCCTTAGTTGAAAAAAAATCGTATCGAAGACGATTGTATGAAAGTGAATACGGCTATGTTACTGAATATGTAATCTACATCCTTGAGTTTGGGAATGATGGCACATATAATGAATCTATCCAAGCCGGCAATAACCTCATTGAAGCGAGAAAGATGTATGAGCAAGTTGTAAGGGATTTTCAATCGCCGACTCAAAAAATTATTGACTCCATCACCATCGACCTATAAATCACAGCTATGCATCCATTAATAATGACAATAGAGAAAGAACGGGAGCTTTGGATGAAAGTCCGTAATCAATTATTAGAAGTGCCTGAAATCATGCGTTCTCGATATCATACTGATTATTTGAAAGAGGTAATAGCGAGATATGAAGAATGTTTAGACATTATCGCACAGGAAAAATCCACTGACCTATGAATCAAAAAGCACTCGACACCATATCCGACCAGATCAAAGACCTGAACGATCAGATCAAAAAATCCAAAGAGATACACACCCTGATCATGATGAACATCATAGATGAAGAAAAACTGACCGACTTTGTCATAGACGAAGCCGACCAAATACAGCAATGCTTTGATCTGCAACACGTACTCATTTTTAACCTGTACAAAAAAATACAAAACCTACGCAAGTAATGACCATCGAAGAAATCATATACGAAAAATACCGATACACCGAGCAGCGAAAAGAAGCCTTTGAGCGCGTACGCCAGCGACTCGGACTCTCCGTACCGCACTTTTACCGCAAGCGAAAAGGCGAGTCCCCGCTCACGCTCAGTCAGGCCAAAATAGTCGCCAACACACTAAAAATTCCAATTTCAAAACTTTCATAAAAACAACCAATCATGACAACAAAATCAAACGTAGTACTCCGCTACCAAGACGGCACAGTAGAGCCGGCAGTAGGCGCACAGGTATTTGTACTCGATCCCAACTCAAACACTACACCCAAACCACTCCACGGCATAGGCACCACCACGGACGCTAACGGAGCCTTCACGCTCAACGTACCCGACCAGTACGCCAACGAAGAAATCGTAATCCAGTACATAGGCTTTTATCCCCATTACACCGACTTAGTGTCCATGCCCAAAGTCA
This sequence comes from uncultured Chitinophagales bacterium, assembly GCA_964653095.1. Classification (GTDB taxonomy): domain Bacteria; phylum Bacteroidota; class Bacteroidia; order Chitinophagales; family JADIYW01; genus JAMLHH01. The sequence goes on along the minus strand of CAZZEH010000004.1, from coordinate 113,467 downwards.
TCCCGCTCACAGAGGCCGTCAGCTCCCTGCCCACGACTACTGTATATGCTCCGGAGCGCAAGCCCGTACCCAAGCCCCAAAAAGCCGGCTTCCCCGTATGGGCCTATTTCGTCCTCATACCCACCGTACTCGCCATTTTGTACGCAATCATGAACCAGTCCCAGCCGCTAAAATCGCGCTAACTATGGAGCCGTTTCAGTACATCCTGCTGACTGAGCAGTACGAATCAGAGAAAAGAAAATTAGCCGCGCTCCTTGTGCGGCTAAAATCTGATCTGCAGACCTATCAGGAAAAAAATCCCAAGCCCACGGCCGGGCAAAAAATCCATATCGAAATACGCCAAAACGTAATAGAGCAAATTGAGATTTTTATAGAAATATCCCAAGCCCTGATTTTTGGCCTGCAACAACAAATGTACGAAGTCCAGCAATCGGCAGACGTGCTGGCTCTCCGGGCGCAAATCAAGCACTTAGAACAACGCTCCCGACAAATGGCCATGGTCCTCACCCAAGGCTACGGATACAATCTTTCACTCCTGCAATACCAAAAACCCAATGACTTCATTTAAGACCGAAACCGAAAAACTGATAGAAAAATACTCCTGGCTGCAGCCCACCCGCAAAAAAGTCGAAAAACTGATAGAACTTCCGAGCGGAGACGGCTTTGAGGAAAAAACGGAATGGATCGTTACAGGATGTTACGTCAATTCGTCCAAGCTGCGCCACACATTAGAAACCCTCGGATTTTTCAACTACGAGATTGGCAGCTCACGTTTCCTGCTGCGCGTCGTCAACGGCATAGTCGAAATATGGGACAACGAAAAACTGCGCAATTTTTTTGACGCTGAGTACATCCGATCCTATCCCAAAGACGGCGTACACGACATCCCAAAAGAAATGCTGGAAAACAAATTTTTAAACTCACCAGAAAACTTATTGAAAGAATCCATCATAAAACGCCTACAAGCACCCAAAGAAGTGCAATTTTTGGAAGATAATTACAACACCCTCTATTTTCCGTACCAAAACGGTATCGTAAAAGTCACCGAGACCGGTATCAAACTCATTCCTTACGACCAATCCCCCGGACTGATTTTCAAAAACAGCATACTGCCCCGGGATTACACCGAAAAAATGAAAAAAGACTGGCAAAAAGGAAACTGGTACCGTTTTCTGCGCAATATTTCCAACGGCGACAACGAAGCCGACCGAATACACGATTTTCAGACCGTAGTAGGCTACCTCATGCACCATTATTTTGAACGCAAACTCAAAGCCATCATCTTTCTTGACAGCCGGGGCGATGCCGAAAATCCCAAAGGCCGCGGCGGGAAATCCCTCTTAGGCAAAGGCCTCGGCCACATGCTCAATGCCGACATGAAAACCGATAAAGTCTATTGCGAAATCGACGGCAAAAACTTTGACTCCCAAAAAGCCACCAAATACCAGGAAGCCGAAATCAACACCGCACTCATACATCTCAACGACGTAGAGCGCCGGGGAACCTTTGCATTCAGATTAGAGTCCGTATTCAACGACGTATTAGAAGGAATCAAAGTCCGCAAACTGTACCAAATGCCCTTTCACGTCCGCACCAAAATGATGATCAGTGCCAACCACACTTTCAACACCGAATCCGGCTCCACCAAAGACCGGTTCATGGAAGTACAGCTCTCAAGCTACTACGACGAAAACAAAAGCCCCTACGAAGAATTTGGTGCCTGGTTTTTCAGCTCAGACTGGGACTCAGGCGATTGGGCAGACTTTGACAACTGCATGCTCCACTGCGTACAGCAATACCTGCAGCACGGACTCGTACAGCCCAAAAATATCAACCTTGACAGCCTCAAAGCCGTACAGGAATCCTCCCAGGACTTCATAGACTACATGGAAAACCTGAGAGCAGACGGCATCATTCATCACGACTGCGAGATAGACAAAGCCCAAACCCTGATAGATTTTACCAGACTGTATCCCGAATACGAATGGTTGAATAATAAGAAAAAAGTGTGGAACAAATGGCTGAGAATGTACTCATACTACCACACCTACTTCGTGCGCTGCACCTCAAACAACCTCAAGCAGCACGACACCCAAATCCGCAAATCAGACGGCACCAAAGTACGCGTATTCAAATATTTTTTCACAGAGGAATGGCTCAAAGCGAATACGTTAAATGGACGATAGGATAGACGACGGACGACTGGCCACGGACCACAGACGACGCCTGACGGTCATTGAGCGGAGTCGAAATGACAATCAAAACAAAATTAATAATATGAAAAACAGTGAAAGATACCTACGAGATGTAATGATTATTCAGGAAAAGGCAGGTAAAATAAGAGAAATAATGAATCACTATAACGAAGATAATTTTGATTCAGAAATATCGGTTAACGACTTGACCTCATTGATTAATCATCTTGATAGCATTATCAGTGTCAAGAAAAAAAGAAAATGGAAAGAAGGTTTAGAAAATGATATTGAAGCAATAAGATATCTAATAAAATTGCAACAATAAGAGGGATACCGCCTATCGTCCGTCGTCCGTGGTCTAAAAACTGTCGTCCGCCGTCCGTCGTCTAAAATCCAAATACTTTAATTAAATTAGATAAAAAATCCCGCCATGCTCAAAAAAGACCGATACTCACACGCTTTCATATTCCTGATACTGGGATTGATAGGGGCTGCTTATTTATTCAGAAATGAAAAAACAAACGCTTCTATTTTATCAATTCTGATTGGTTTGATACCAATGTTTTATCTGATGAAAAAAGGCTCCGCCAGAATCCACCTGACCGACGCACAAAAAGCAAACTTAGATATCGAGTACAAAGATGAAGACGATTGCGGATTTACCCGGCACGAAAAGAAAAATATCGACGGCATCCGGGTCAATGGAGTGCGTTACAAATTTGTGGACGGTACAGACGGCTATATCGACCGTAACAACGTAGCCCGCCCCTGCGGCTTTGGCTCCGCCCTCATGCAAAAAATAGGTGCCGGCGGCAAAGAACCCAAATCCATTCAGCACAACGACTGCTGGAAATAATCAATAAAAAATCCCGCCATGCTTAAAAAAGACCGATACTCACACGCTTTCATATTCCTGATACTGGGATTGATAGGAGCCTGGTATTTTATTAGAGACGGAAAAGGAAGTGTAGCTGGTATGTTATTAATTACTGCCGTTCTCCCTTTGGGTTACATAATGAGCCGCTCCGCCAGAATCCACCTGACCGACGCACAAAAAGCAAATTTGGATATCGAGTACAAAGACGAAGACGATTGCGGATTTACCCGGGAAGTAAGAAAAAATATCGACGGCATCCGGGTCAATGGAGTACGCTACAAATTTGTGGACGGTACAGACGGCTATATCGACCGTAACAACGTAGCCCGCCCCTGTGGCTTTGGCTCTGCCCTTATGCAAAAAATAGGTGCCGGCGGCAAAGAACCCAAATCCATACAGCACAACGACTGCTGGAAGTAAAAGTATTTGAGTAACTTTGTATAAAACCCATGAGATATGTCAGTGATGACCGTACAGATAGACTTAAACACCAAAGCCGGAAAAGCCTTGAAAGAACTCATAGATATTTTGCCGGAAAAGAAGGGTATCAGAATTTTGGAATCAGATACTAAAAGTCCTTACAGCGCAAAGTTTGTAAAGAAAATCAAGACGGCAGAAAAAAGAGCGGAGTACAAAGAGGTGAATCCTGAAAACGTATGGGAAAGTATAAAATCCAAATAGAAAAAGCTGCTCAAAACGATTTAAAAAAGCATCTTAAATCCGGCAATAAAATCAATATTAAAAGGATTGACAAGATAATTTTGGAACTTTCAAAACATCCATTTTCAGGAATAGGAAAACCGGAAGCATTAAAATACGAGCTGTCCGGCAAATGGTCGAGAGAGATTAATAAAAAAGACCGTTTGATATATCAGGTAAGCGAAAGCAATAAAACAGTATTTGTTTTGTCGGCAATGGGACATTACTCAGACAAATAAAAAAGCGGCTCTAAATGGCCGCTATTTTTAATTTCCGCTTTCCCGGTCTATTTTCTTTTTCTCCTTATGAAAAGCGAGAAGAATCATAGCGATCACTGCGATCATGAGTACATGTGTCCACTTCATTTTTCTTTGATTTTTTTATGACGTAATAAGATTCCCTGTATCAGATAAGCCGCCGACAGCAGCGACACGCCCGTAGCCGACACAAAAGCGATCTCGCTCTGGTGCGCAAACAGCCAGGTGATGACCGTACCTACGCCGGCCAGGGCTCCCTTGATATCGTTTGTGTATTCGTTCATTATGGTACGATTATCCCGGCTTGTTTCAATACCGTTAAAATATCAATAATGGCCGCCCGGGCTTCTGCATCTACGACAGTACCTAAAGTAGGATCGGGGATGCCCATAGTAGGAGTGTACCGTACAATATCTTCCGCAACGCCGGCAGAGTTAACGATTTTAAGTTTGTCGTAGAGCTCATCAAAAAACAGACTCCCCGGCTCATTATTATTTGATGTATCTTTCACTGCTTTTTTCCCCAATTTTATCCCATTATTAAGGTATAAAGCTCCTTTAAAAAAATTGGGCCTATTGTTACTTTGATAAATACTCCATCTGAATGGAGGATCATCAGTTCCAAATCCATAAAGGTTAAACATGGAAGAATTACCGTTAGTGATATATAAATCTACGAGATTGTGAATAGTACTTGTATCTGCCGCCGGGTTAATCAATAACTCTATACGTGTATTAAATTTTCGGTATGCATTCGTAATCATACCCTGATTATAATTATACGGTCGCGCATAGCCAATGTAATTATTTACAAAACTCCGCATAAATGGAGCTTCATATTGCGTCCAGTCTTCATAATTGGTAGTAATAGCCTGATTAATGACACTATTAATTGTATCTACTTTCTCTGCGCTGTGCGCTCTGTTTATTCTTAATGCTTGATTGATAATAGGTCCGATGTATTTCTGTCCCGGAGGTGCTGTTTCAACATAATGATTGAAATACATAAAATTTCTCGGCTGATCAAAATCTGCACCTGATAATAGTGAATTGAAATTAGAGGTTACGTTGAAGTTTCTAAAAACCATAGCCTGATCTTTATGCACTCTGTTTGTTATCGAAAAATTATAAGGTTGCCATCCCGGGGCATTCCACGCGCTGTAATTTCTTATCACTAAACCATAGCCTTTGGTATCTATTTCAGTGTTGTGCAATAAAAAGCCTCCTAATTCGGCCGTATTTGGACTATTGTCCGTATTGAGTCCATTTTGGGCAGTGATTTGCAAATTCAATTTAGTTTTACTCACTTCACCATTTTTTATGGCCAAAAGTGTATCAGTCGTGATGAGCGGCACGCTTTCTAAGTGCAGCACCTGAGTAGTATCAAAATATCCCGCCATGGATCCATTACTGTAAAATTTGAGCGGGTGGGGTGAGGTCGTCCCCAAAAAATTGCGGTCGATCACCCGGTTACCGTTGGTACTCCAGTTGATCGAGCTGGTACCATAGGGCTGTGCCGTTACAAAGCTGTAGGCGAGGCACCAAAAAAAGAGAGAGAGTATTTGTTTCATTGTATTAAGATTAAGGTTTAGGGAAGGTGTACGTGATTTTATATTCCAAAAGAATACCCGGCTGCGGCTGTATTTTGAGCTGGTCCAGGTCAATACTATTTTCAAGGTGAATCGTCTGGGTATTGATGATCGGGATACCTGTAAAGCTGTCCAGGTAGTACTTGCGCTCCACGCCGTCATAAAATATGGAATAGTAATTGTCCTGAGCGTTGTTATTGAGCTGGGTATCGGGCAGGACGACGATATCTACGGTAAAAATATTTTGATCATCGATATCCTCAATCGTGATATACTGCTGGTCGGCCACATTGAGAGGACTGCCGGCGATATTAGCTTTTGTAAAGGAAGTATTGATTGCAAGCGAACCGTCAAGGCGGCCGATGATGGTTCTTTTAAAGGGAGTTACAAGAATTTCATCTATTGTTGGTAAAGCTGCTTTTGGAAATAACTTATCATCAATTATTATGCCTAAAATTTCTGCACTTGTTTCCTTAACTTTAAAAAGCACATTGACTAATCCGGAAACTTTTGCGCCGCCCATATCAAGTACTATCCATACTTCTTTGACCTGCAGCTGATAGTCCGGGATCATGGGCGGGTTGCCTCCGCCGGGATTACCGATAATCTGATCTACTGAGGAGCGGATACGGTCCAAAAGGTCGTCTGTAGTGCTGGCATATCGGCGGCCGTCAGCGTTGCTGCTAAAGTCGGATATGACCTGTGGATTTACTGCGGGATTAGTCGGCATTTTTCTTGTCTTTTTCTTTGCGTTCTCTAATACGGGTGATGATCTTGCTGATGATCCGGTGACGGCCTATCAGGTTGTCGGCTTCCGGGCCTTTGACTTTTGCCCGGTTGGGGATTACCAGGTCAAACCATTGCTTGATTTTCAGGATGATGGAGTTATCCTTTTCCGTGGGCGTGAGGTTGGCTATCGCCTCAGCAAGGGTGATCAGTATCACGGCTATAGCTATGTACTGGTCGATGTGGTCGATAATGTGGAGTATAGTGTTCATGGTTGGTTGTTTTTTGTTTTAGACCTCAGACCACGGACCACTGACCGCCGTCTGTCGTCTGTCGTCTGTCGTCCGTCGTCTGTCGTCGGTCGTCTGTGGTCAGTGGTCAGCCGTCTGTGGTCTGTGGTCTGTCGTCTGTCGTCCGTGGTCTTATTTCCTTTTCGCTTTTACTACTCGTCCGCCTTTGGCGTAGCGATATCCTTTTTTAAGAGTACCGTTTGCTTTGAGTCCTACTTTTGCTGTTCTTCTTGATTTCTTTGCCATAGTTGTTTGTTTTAAGTGTTTTAAGAATTTTTATTTTTTGGACGACGGACGACGGACAACGGACGACAGTTTTGACCTGTGGTCCGTGGTCTGTGGTCTGCCGTCCTATCTCTTTTTTGGTAGTGGAAAAATAAATTCGTGCCGGCGGACGGGTTCACGATCCGCTCCGATAAAATACAATCTGCGTTTTTGTGATACACTCATCACTCTCCTTCTCTTTTTGTAATGTTTATCCCATACATACTGTCCTTTCTTTGGGTGTTTCATTTTTTTATATTTTAGTGTGGTGAATAATTTGCGGTTTGTGGTCTCCCGATAGTCCCGATAGCCATCGGGATCGGGAGGTCTGCCGTCGGTCACTGAGCCTGTCGAAGTGCTGTCGTCCATTGTCCATTGTCCGTCGTCCGTCATCCATCTACGCCAGCTTTCCTCCTTTATTGATATAATAATCTTTGAGTTCGGCGAGTTTGCGCTGTGGCTGTCCTGCGGTATTGCCGGGCAGTGAAGGCCAGATATGCCTGATTTTTAGCACGGCGAAACTAAACATTCCCACTTGTACATCTTCTAATGCATAGCTTTCCCGTATCAGTTGTATAGCGGCCAAATCCTGAGATTGAGGCGAAAAATCTTTGAGATTGAGCCTGCTTTTAAGACTTTTCCAGGTTGGGTATATAAACTGATAAGCTCCGGCTGCAGTGCTTTTGCATGGCGGATTAATTCCGGCACGGCGACAATATTCGTCCGGCAGTCTTTTGCCCGTCCATTCTCCGGTAGCGATTGGGTGATCGGATAAGTCTTTCAAAACTGTTTCGTAACCATACACTACCCGATATCCGTCCGGTTGGTCGGTACCTACTGAAAAACGGATCATCCACAAAAATGCATTGAGATTTTTCTCAGTTTGTAGTCTGCGGTCAGCGGGCTTCCCGATAGTCTTTTGCCTATCCATATAATGTTCCTCCCATTGATTTAAAATATGCTGTAAGCTCGGACAAAGTCTTTTTGGGCTGGCCTGCAGTATTGCCCGGCAATGATGCCCAGATATGCCTGACCTTTCGTACGGCGGTATCGAGTTTTCCTGCCTGTACATCTTCCAATGCTTTGCTTTCCCGTATCAGTTGTATAGCGGCCAAATCCTGAGATTGAGGCGAAAAATCTTTGAGTTTAAGTTTGGCTTTGAGATTTTTCCAAGTCGTGTACGTAATTTGGTATGCTCCGGCGGCTGTGGTGACGCACTGACCGCCGGGAAAGCCGGCGGCTACGCATTGTTCTTTGCTCAATCTTACTTTTTCCCATTCTCCGGTAGCGATTGGGTGATCGGATAAGTCTTTCAAAACTGTTCCATAACCATACACTACCCGGTAGCCGTCAGCCCGGGCGGTGCCTTCTGCAAAACGGATCATCCACAAAAATGCATTGAGATTTTTCTCTGCGGGAGTCCGTTGTTCGTTATCTGTTTTCATAGCTTTACTTTTTTTTTGGTTTCGGCGTTTTGCTCTCAGATAGAGGCTGTATATCACGGCAGCCAGTACTAATCCGATTAGGGGAGCAAAACGCCTCAAAAACCCATTCATTTTGAAAAATTTATTTTCTGCTAAAACTTTGGTGCAACATCATGATCATAGCCGCACTGACTATGACGGCCAGTACGATCTGTATCAGAGTTTTGGGCGGTATAGTCACCCGTATTTCGGGGATTTCGCCTTTCATCAATAGATTATCAAATAATGTTACGCCTGTTTCTTTCATAGCTTTTTTGTTTTAAAAATACCAGTCCACTTTTGGCTCTCCTTTGAGTCGGGCATACGCCATCAGTGGAGCTTTTAAATCTTCTTTTAATTGATTCCATTCCAAAGGATTGAGCGTGTTAATCACATCGTAGGCAATGTTGGGATTGTTTTTGTGCGAATATTTTTTGTAGAAGTAATCGGCACATTGTATTGTTTTGGGCCCGGCCAGCCGATTGATTTGTTTCACCATAATTTCTTCTTCGTCGTTGCCCAAAATCCCTCTGCCAAATGCTCCGGCTACGGCCAAAGCGACCTGATCACAAATGCGGACAGAATTAACTGTCAGCGCAAAAGTGGCGGCCGCCTGGTCATATACTTTTTGTTCTTTTTCCTCGATAAATTTCAGCTCTTTCTCCATTCGCTCCGCTTCTCTTTTCATCTTTTCTTCTTCCTCCTTAGCTTTCCGTTTGGGCTTGCGCATGATGCGGACAGCGACAATCAGTATCACTAACCCCACGACGGTATAGACTATGACTACCGGATTGAGCAATACACCCTGTACTAAGCTGTTTTTGGATAGTTTGGCCATGATTTACCTTCTTTTGATGAGGATGATAATGATTATGATAAGGATAATTGCATGCACCAATATGGATAACTGCGCGGACGATACCTGTTTTTCCAGGTCATTCTGTCGTCCCTCCAATTCCCAGATTTTAGTTAAAAGATTAGTCTCCATTTCTGTTACTTTTTAGTCGCTATAAAAACGATTGCGATCAATACGGCTGCGCCTATGCCGCCAAAAATCAGGAGGTTCTTTTTCTTCTTTTCCTCTTCCTCTTTTTTCTTTTCTTCTTCGGCTTCCTGCCATTCTACTAATCCCTGGTGTCCGGTGAATGGTGGCGGATAGCCCGGTTCCATAGGATCGACTTCGTTGATTTTGCTGGTCAGTGCGCCGAGTGCCGGTGCGCCTGCGCTGAGGCCGGATACTATGGCATCCATGGTACTGTTGCCTTCGCCACCGCCGATCATCTGCGGGAGTGCTTTCACGGCGTTGGCTCCTACGATAGAGCCGCCTACAGCTCCGGCGACCTTGGCCATACCGCCCAAAATTCCTTTGGCCATATCGCCCCGGGCATTGATGCCCTGCTCGGCGAGTATGATATTGGCCATAGAGTTATTGATTTTCTTTTGGCCTTTGCCTTCTTTTTTGGCTCTTTTGCCTTCGGCGGTGATAATTTTGGCTTCTCCTTTGGAGGATTTTTTGTCGGCTTTGCCCTGGGCTTTAATAATTTTGGCCTGTCCTTTTGCCTGTTTTTTAGTCAGTTTTTGGGCATTGATAATGTCCTTTTCGGCATCGGCCTGAGCTTTGATCAACAGGGCTTCGGCTTTGGCGGCTGCCATAGCTTCGTTTTTGGCATCGGCTTCGGCTTGTATGAGCTTTATTTTGGCTTCTGTTTCGGCGGCTATTCTTTTGCGCTCGATTTCGGCATCTAATTTGGCTTGTTTACGCTTTTTGCGTGCGCCGCCGAGGTTGCTCATATCGCTGCATTGCCTGGCTTTGGCGGCTGCCTGTGCGGTAGCTATGGAGTCTATCAGTCCTTTGGTGATGGTATGTCCGGGCTTGACTTTGGGTTTGTTTTGCTGAGCCAGAGCTTGTAAAAACTTGGTGGCTCCGGGTCTCCCTCCGGCAAAGTCAAAAAAATCTATATCTGCAGGCTGTGGTATGCCGTCCGTAGTCCGTAGTCCCCCGATAGCTATCGGGGCAGTACTGGCCCGTTTCATGGTATGTGCGGTGATCAGATAATTTGGTCGCATGGTCTTTTTGTTTTTTAGTTTAGATTGGTCTTTTTTTTTGCACGTCGGAGCTGCATCACGGCCCGATCTACATGCTCGGGATTGTCGCCGCTCAGCACCTCAGTGAGTGCGCCTACTGCGTTTTTGAGGGAGCGTCCGGTATAGGCATAATGGTCTAATGCGTACCGATCGGCCTCAAATTCATCTGTGGTCTGCAGTTCTACGTGTCCGTATTCGTGCAGGATCATAAACAGGCGTTGGTCGGGTGTCATGGTGCGCCATCTGCGGGCTGAGATATACATCTCTCCGGTGCGTCGGTTGACGGTAGCAGGAGTGCTGCCCAGATCGTCCACAAATGAGATAGAAGTGATAGTAGGTTTCATGCTATTTCTTTTTGGTCAGGAAAAAAATAGCGGCCACTGCCAGCAGAGCGGCACCGCCTATAAGAAGATACTTTTTGGTGTCGTCCTTATCTTTGACCTTACTATCGTCCGTGGTCCGCGGTCCGTCGTCTGTGGTCTGATAAATGACCTGCGGCTGGGCCGTCTGCTGCGGCTGATTTTTCATCCCTCGTATGGCCTGAAAGCCGGCGATACCGGTCCCCAGCATATTGATAGCGGTACCGAGTCCGGCTATGATGCGGTCGCCTTTGTTACTGGCCTGTGGAGAGGCGAGTAGGGCGGCTGATTGCTCTACGCCTCCTTCTTCGGATTCCATGTCCTGGAGCATCTGAGTTGCTAAGGGACGGATCACACTTTTGTCCAGATCGTGCAAAAAATGCACGCCTTTGGTCTGGATGGCTTTGATGATTTCCCGGGGCGACGGGTTGGCAAAAATGCGGTGCCGGGCAAATAGCCGAAACAGCTCGCTTCTGCCGTTTTCCAGTACGTAGGTCATCACTACGCCGTCGGGATTATAGATAGAAAGTTGATTTTCCATGAGTCTTTTTCCTTTTTTTAATTAAAAAAGGTTCTCACACATCGGTGAGCGTGAGAACCTTTCGTATCCATGTATAAAGTACGTGCCTTTTCAGTGGCTTACATTCCTAAGCTGAGTCCGTAAGCGGCTGCTTTGTCGCTCAGCATAGAGGTACTGTAATCCACGCCGCCGGATGCTTTAGCTGCTAATTTGTGCAGGGCCTTGCTTGGGCTCAGGACGGCTCCTATATATAGGGTAACGGTCATAGAAGTGTCCGGCGCAATGGTCATGCGGACTTTTGTCAGTCTGTCTAACTGGAACTGCTCCGGTACGGTCACCACTTTATCACGATACGTGTTTTCGTTTTGGTAGTCAGCCAATACGATTTGTCTCGATTTCAGTGTCTGATGAAACGGGCTATCGACTTCGATATCCACGTTGGTCTCTATCTGAAGGGAAGTGGTCGCACTCACTTTGAAGCCCAATACTCTCGTAGGATTTTCGCGGAAAAAGTTGCGGAAATACTTGATGTTTTTCAACAAGCCCTTTACGTCGATCGTGCCTACTGCGCCTATGCTGCCCAGTGCGGCATCGTCCTCAAGGATAGTACCTACCTGCTCGTAGTCCAATCCCTCAGACAGATAAAAGTCCTGAGAGTCATTGGGCATCAGGTTGGTTACGGTAAACTGGAACATCCTTCTTTTGCCTACCTGTACCTGACGGACTTCCTGCGGGAATGCTCCGGCTGCGTTTTCGGCTCCGTCGGCTCCGTCAAAATCGACAAAGTCCAGACCGCCGTAGCCGCCAAATTGGTTCCATTCGTCGGCAGAGCCTCCAAAATTTGAAAGGGTGCCATCGTAGCTACTCAGTTCCTGCTGAGCAAGCTGCTGTATTTTTCTAAGTTTTGCCTTGTTCATTGCTTATGTATATAAGGGTGTAAAAAATTTTAGATTTCGTCGGTTTCGTCGTTATTGCTGCTGCCAATCGCCAGCTTTTTCTCGACATCGCCCTCTAATGTGGTTTTTTCTTTGATCAGCAGGTGAGCGATCACGCCTCCGCCTACAGCGACTGCAAGCAGTACCAGGACTAACGCCCAATTGATTTCTTTGAATTTGAATTTCATGGTTAAAAAGATTTATGAGTACAAATCTGTAAAATGTTATTTACTCACTTAGTTGTTAATCATTAATAGATATCTATAATGTTAAATATATCGGTATGTTGTGGGTTAGTGGACAATGGACGGCACTTCGACTCCGCTCAGTGACCGCAGACGACGGACGACAGCACTTCGACAGGCTCAGTGACCGCAGACGACGGACGACAGCACTTCGACTCCGCTCAGTGACCGCAGACCACGGACGACAGACGACAGCTTTTGACCTGTGGTCAGTGGTCAGTGGTCAGTGGTCAGCTGAATTATCGCGCGGGATAGAGTCGGCGGTAAAGCTCGGCTGTGGTGATGGTTTTCAGGCGGTTTGTTTTGCGAAGCTCATTTAAGATACGCCTGTCAGAAGTCCACAAATGACACGGTACCGATAAGGCTGAGGCTACTATCAGTACATCATCTATATCTATATGTCCTATCAGTTTTTCGGCTTTGACTATGTATTTTTTATCCAGATCGGAAGTCTTAATCAGGTTGTTGACTTTTTGTTTGAGGTATTTGGTCATTTTTTGGTAGTCTCTCAGGCTGATATCTGCCGTTTGGATGACCTTTTTTTTGTGATGGTGGAGTTCTGTAAAGGCAAATTCCGGGGCGTAAATCTGTAAATTGTTGTGGTCGTCTGTGATCAGCCGGTGTATTTTGGCCGAATTGAGATAAAAGCTGAATAAAATATTGGTGTCAGCCAGGACGATCATTTAGGTCCGTATTTGGCCAATGAATCCTTTTTGAGCAGCCGTCCCATGCGGACAGATTTTTGCCAGTTGCGTTTGGATGCCGTGATACCTCTGACTTCTATATATTTCAGCATACTTTTTATTTCTGCTTTGGATATATTTTCTACCGGTATTTTGATGATATACTGTCCGTCTTTTTGTACTATGGTCATGATATCGGGCTTTGCTTATACCAAAGATAACAAAAAATCTTTTCCCCAAACCTTGCTTTTTTGGCACCGGGTTTGCTATATTTGAAGTGCGAAACCAATTAATATGAATCCGAAAATCTCGTTTTCAAAGAGTCTTTACAATATAGGCGCACGAGAGCTTAAGAAGCTCAACTCTTTTCTAATTTTCGGATTAGTTGGTTTCGCAGCGTGCGCCCCTTTTTTAATTTTAAATTTTTTATCATGCGAAACCGTAAAAAGAACACAAAGCTATCTATCCAGGAGTTAACAGACCTCAAAAGTCAATTACAAAATTTGTATCCTGAGTTGGACAACGTACGGATCAAGAATTATTACAATCAGGGTAAGGTTACTGTCCGAGCTATATTTAATAGCCGGTGCATATTGATTAGGTGTAGTTCAGATTCTATTTTCCAAAAAATTTGGAAGAAGTATCCTAATCTTACAGTATCCTAAAGTATTTTTTTCGTGTGGCCTCCCTTTTTTGGGGGGCTTTTTTTTTGTCAAAAAACTCTTTAAAAATCTTCATTTTTATATATGTCAATACCTATAAAAAACCTGTTCCAGCTGGGACAAGGCTGGTTATCAATAAGTTATGCTGTTCCAAAACCTGTTCCAACCCTGTTCCAAGCTGTTCCAAGCTGATTTTTAATAGATTATATTTTATAAATGTCTATAATATTATAAATGTCAGTAATAACTGGAACAGGTGGAACAGCAAACGCCAGCTTTATGTCCCACGTGTTAAACGAATGAGTATTAACGAGTTATGCCGATTTTGCTACTTTAATGGAACACGTGCAACTCATTGAGAATGAGCGTTGTCCCAGCAAACACCCCAAAAAAGGGTTACTGAAGGTTAATTGTTTTAGATTAATGACCACAGACCTCCCGATAGCTATCGGGAGACCACAGACCACAGTTTTTGACCATAGTTTTTTGACCACAGACGGACACTGAGCCTGTCGAAGTGCCGTCGTCCAAAAAATCTTCCAGCTATTTATAAAATATATTTATTAGATTTGAGGTATTAATAAATTAAATCTATCATGATACAGGATTTTGTAGAACCCAAAAAAAGAGCCCGCAAGATGATTGGGGCCAATCTGTCGGTAGAGGAGTATGCGGTGATGGATGCCATTATTCGCTGGCGGGTGGAGCAGGGACTGAGTAAAGACCGGGCGGATTGTGTGAGGCAGATGATGCATTTCATTGTCAATAAGGAATATTTGCAGCGGTATGATTTCATGCAGCCGTCTGCAGATGTGATTCGTGAGCTTATAAATCAGGAAGATGAACCCAATCAAGACGGAGAGCCTGACGGAGACGGAGCGGCTGATACAGGAGAATGAGGCGATGAAGGCCGATATCCGTCTGCTGGCGGTTACTATTCGCGAGTTGCTGATTAATCTCGGGATGACGGAGCCGGACGGCAGTATCCGGGTATCCACCCGATCGGTAGGTAAGCTGCTGCCCAAAATTATCAGCGGTGAACTCAATGAGCATTTGGCGGGATTATCGGCATTGGCACCTCTATTTGAGAAATATAAACACTTGGCAGACCACAGACCACGGACTCCCGATCCCGATGGCTATCGGGACTATCGGGAAGACGACGGACGGACACTGAGCGGAGTCGAAGTGCCGGCCACAGAACAGTTTGGGAAGTAAGAAAATAAGAAAATATGTAGAAAAGGCGGCTAATCGAGCGAGTGTATGCTATGTCCTACCTCTTACGTCCAAAACGTTTCTGATTAGCCGCTATGCAAATATAAACAATCACCAAATAAATAGCAAATGAGTGAAATATCAGCGAGCGGAGCGAAGTTAATGGAAGATTTTGCCCGCGAAACGGAACACAAGGCGCAACCGGCGGACCTTGTACATGATTTTGAGCCGGAAGAAACAATCACTTTTGACGAAGACAGGAGTACGGAGCATGATTTTGAGCCTATGCCGGAGCCTAAACTGCCGGAAGACCCGGAGGATGCGCCGCCTAAGTCTTTACTTTCGGTAGAGACCAGTGCCAGTCTGTATGTAGGAGTATTTGACTCGCTGCAGCAAATGTTGCTCAAGTCTATATACAAGTGGAAACTCAAACGTAAGATAGGTACGGCAGAGGATTTGGAACGCTTTGAGGAACTCAATGAGTCTGTAAATGAAGGTCTTAAGCAGTTTGACGAACTGGAGATACCGGACCGGGCTAAGATCAGGATTTTGAATCGTGTACAAAAAAAGGTGGAAGATTTGCCGTTTACGGATTTGGAGTATGACCAATTGGAGGAAAGTCTGGTATTAATCATCAAAGAGTTGCCGGGTTATCAGTTGCCGCCTTCGTATGCGCTGATGATGGCCCTGGCTAATGTGATGCTGCCGAGAGTGCTGGATGTGATTACGGAATAGACGGCGGACGACGGACGACAGACGGCAGACGACGGACGACAGACGGCAGACGACAGACGGCAGACGGCAGACGACAGACGACAGACGGCGGTCCGTGGTCCGTGGTCAAAAACTGTGGTCAGTGGTCTATCGTCCGTGGTCCAAAAAACAAACAAATGACAAGACTCAATAAAATAGTATGTATAGTAGGCGGCAAGGGTAGCGGCAAGACTACTTTGGCGTTGAAATTATTGCAGCGAAGCCCCAAAAAGACGCTCATAGTCGATACACTCGATCACCCGGCTTATCGCCAATACCCTGTGGTGAGTATAGAACGGCTGAAATACTGGAAAAACGGAACGTACAGGATTTTTCACGGCGATACCAACGAGATATTAACGGAGATTAATACAAACGTTTGGAATGCCAATATCATTTTGGAAGATGCATTTAAGTATTTGCCGTTTGGCTTGTCCAAGGATCAGATACGTCTTTTTTCGGATTCTAAGCAGCACAATCAGGATATCATTGTCATGTTTCATGCCATCAAGCAGATACCGGTTTATCTGTGTTCGGTGATGGATCAGTTAGTCATTCTCAAGACTAAAGAGCGGCTGGCCGCGAGCAGCAACAAATTTTACAACTGGGACGAAATCCGGGAGGTGCATCAACGTGTCAGTAAGCATAAAAATCCACATTATTTTGAAGTAATCGACCTGTAATATGAATACCCGTCCTATGTCCAAATCCCAATTAGCCGAGCAATACGGTATCTCAGTCCAAACCCTTCACAGCTGGATACGCCGGGCGGGTCTGGTAGGGGAGGGCTGTCTGTTTACGGAGTCCGAGTATAAGTATATACGAATATTTACACCTCTGGAACTGTCCAAAATCTATGAAGCCCTGGGCGAACCCTGAAAATGAAATGATATGAAAGAATTAAAATTTGAATGGGACAAAGGCAATGAGCATAAAAGTGTTTTAAAGCACGGTATTTCAAATGACGAAGCGGAAAGTGTGTTTTATGACTCAAATCTTGTTATTTATAGTGATATTAAGCATAGTATCGTCGAAAAAAGATATATTTGTGTAGGAAAGAGTTTTTTAGACCGTATATTAATATCAGTTTTCACAATGCGTGGCAGTAAAATTAGAATTATTAGCACACGTGTAGCAAATAAAAAGTTTAGAAATGAATATGCGTCCAATAGGTAAAAAGCCACGTAAAGAAGTTTTCTACGTAAAAGAAATGTCTGATAAGGAATTAGACAGGTTGGATATTTCTAAAATGAAAAAGCTTTCAAAAAAAGAAGCAAAAGAACTTTTATATCCCAAAAAGAAAAATAAGTCTGCTAAGAAAAAGGCAACACGATAAGTTAAGAGGCTGCCCGAAATTCAGAGTAAATTTGCGTATATAATAACATGTTATCGAGTATGAGTTATTTACAAAAACTGAAAAAAATGTATAATGGCAAACTTCCAAAAAGTTTTCCGGTGCATATGAAATACATGGAGTTTAAGCCAAATGAAAAGGAAAAAGCTGCTAAAGATTATTTTTTAATGATTATGAAATTTCCTGATGAAAAGAAAAAAGCTAAGAAGCTTGGATTAATATAGAAGAGGCAGCACATGGGTGCAATTTGGCCTATTAGAAACGTACGTTTCAGAGAGTGTGTAGCAATACGCACTCTTTTTTTTTGCTATTTTTAAAAAAGTAAGCTGAAATGGAAGAATTAAAATTTGAATGGGACGAAGGCAATAAGAATAAAAGTGTCAATAAACATGGCATTGCCAATAATGAAGCTGAGAGCGTGTTTTATGATAAAAAAAGGATTATAAACTTAGATTTGAAACATAGTAAGGCAGAAAAACGTTACACTGTAATAGGTAATAGTTTTTTGAATCGTATATTATTTGTCGTTTTTACGTTTAGAAATGGTAAAATTAGAATAATAAGCAGTAGATTAGCAAATAAGAAAAACCGGAGGGAATATGACACTAAAACAATTTAAACCATCTACTAAAGAGTTATTTTATGTTCCTCTGACTCCAGCTTCTGAAGAAATTGTCGTTGACAAATCAAAAGCTATAGGAGAAAAAGAATTTTTAAAATTATTGAAAGAGTCTAAATCAAAAAAGACAGTTTCAAAAAAGAATAATAAGCCTGCAAAGAAAGCAGCACGATAATTTTTTTTACGCATCGTTACGGAAAGCTTGAAAAAGCTTATGAATTTTAGGGAGCGAAAACGTTCCCTTTTTTTTTGCTCAAAAATCCATTTCTGAATTTTTAATACTGTCAATTGCTTTTCCTGTATCGTGCATGAGGTAGGTTTTGGTGACATCTAAAGACCAGTGTCGGGCATGGTTCATGACATCATCCAAAGGGGTATGCAGCTGTACCAGTTTTTTGATTCCACTGTCTCTGAGACTCATAAATTGCAGCCTGGGGCTTAGGTTCAGTGTTTTTCTCATTTTTGCCCACCGGTCAGATATTTTTTTAGGGCTTAATTTTTTCTTTCCCGGCATAAATGTATCTGAAAACAAGTAATAGCTTTTAGGGTATCGGCTCAGGTTCATTTCTTTCAGGTATTTGGCCATTGTGGGCGGTATGGTCAGGTTATTATCCTTTCTGTTTTTAGCTATATCGGCTTTGACATATACAATGGAGCGTGCCAGGTCTATATCTCCTACCTTGATCATGGTGATTTCTTTGCGCCGGAGTAGTGTAAAATATGACATCATGACTATTCTCAAATATTTTTCGTCATGCTCTAATAAGTATTTATATATTTTATTTTTTTCTGCATCATTGATATAGAGCCTTGTTTTGATAGGGTTTCTTTTCTTTTTGATGGCTTTAAAAGGATTATTTTCGGTAAATCCGTATGCTACGAAAAAATCAAAGATTGTTCTCAGGCTTAGTATATAGTTGTTGTACGTACGTGCATTGATATTTTTCTTATTCAGGAACAGAGAAAACTCTCCGGCCATTCTGTTACCAATTTGATTTACATAGATATCCCGGGATTTAAGTTTTTTGTCCACAAAATCCGAGAAGTTGACAATTACAGATTTGTAACTTCTAATGGTATCCGGTCTCAGGTGATCGGCCTCTTTCACCTCAATAAAGTTTTCAAAGGCTGCATCAAGCCTTTTTTCGTTAAAAAAACTTCTATTCTGAGAGTGTTTTTTTTCTCTGGAGTACATTTTTTTTTTAGCCGGATAGATTAATGTGCTCCTCCTGCTAAAAAAATCCTCAAAATAAAAACATCTAACTCTTTGAAAATCAAAAAGTTAGATGTTAATTTAGTAGCGGGAACAGGACTCGAACCTGTGACCTTCGGGTTATGAGAATCATTTTCTCCGCTTTTTGGCTGTTATTTTGCTCATGGTCAATGCGTTATGTATTTAGTTTTTTATGATGATTAAATAACCAAGCCTAAGTGCTAACCGGAGTTAGCACCCGGCTCAGAGTTTTGTTTCATGACATCTACTAAGGTCTGTAAGGTTTTGATATGGTCTTTCAATTCCTCGATACGGCTCTCCTTTTCGGCCAGTAAACCCGCACAGTCCCCCTCCGGAGAAAATTTGTCATCCACACGAAGCATGCCCCCCTCACCCGTCAATAACCAATACAAATTGATGTCGGGGTGCTTCGCAAATATATTTTCAATTGCATTTGAGTTTAATGGTGTTTTTTTAGCGTTACCCCTGAAATTCGCACTCGTCATACCTATCTCTGTAAAAAAAGTTTCTTTGGCAATTCCTTTATACTCAGCGAATTGTACAACTCTATCTTTTATAGTCGAAAAAATATTCACGCATTGCTTGTTTAATCGAAAATATATTTACTATCTTCGTTTTACCTTATTGATTAACTCAATTTAAATAAAAAGAGGGATATATGTTGAACATAGAACCAAAAATTAACAAAGAAAAGAGATTGAAGCTGCTGGCCTTTATAGACAGGCGCGGCGGCATGAACATCGCTGCCCGGCGCATAGGTATCTCCAGAGTCACCCTGCGCACCACGATCAACTCCGGGCATTGCTCTGAGCTGACGGCAGAGAAGATCGACCGATTCTTAGAAGAAATTGCAAACGAGAAAAAACATTACACGCTACCGTGAGAAAGCAGCGCTCAGGGCGGAGACCCGGCACTATACCGATGATCTGCCCTTTTTTTTTAAACGATTAAAAACAACAGGACTATGGACGTATTAGCCGAAATACAAGCACTCCGGGCGCAGGCCGAGCTCATCATGCGCTGCTGTGACCGGATCGAGACCGAACTGAGCAAAACGCCTTCCAAAAAGAAGAAAAAGAACCAGGTATTCACCGACCGGGAGATCGCACAGCTCCGGGCCACGATCAGAAAATCAATTGTAGGCAATGCCAAGCGCATTAAAAAGCAAGAACCATGAAAGCAGAAAAGCTCGTAGCCAGTACGTACAATCCCTACATCTCTTCCTGGATGCGTACCAAAGGGTTCTTTTTTCACCGGCCTACGGCACCGAGAAGAGACCTCATCAGGCAAAAATTCAACGTATATGTGTCCGAGCTGGACTATGCCTATCACAGTCCGGGGAGAAACATTCTTGCCGTGTTTGCGGGCGACCGGATATACCTGTTCAGTTGGCCTGCCGGCAAAGAGCATATCACCTTCTGGACCCTTCAGGCCGTGTTTTCCAATCCTTACGGGCTCCATCCTTTTGAAACTATTTTCACCACTTATCTAAATATCATTCAACCATGCACATCGAAATCAAATTAACCGCGACATCTATCCACGAACTCAGAGAAATTCTTGCCGGATTAGACAACGGCGGTTCGGCTACGCTCACCGCCCATCACCGCCCCCTGAGCAGCGAAGTCGAGAAAAAAAGCGACAAAAAAGAAACCCCGGACAGTGAGCCGCGGTCTTCGAGCGAAGTCGAGAAGACAACTAAAATCGACCTCGAAGCGCTACGCGCGATAGTCAGCGAAAAAGCCAAAGACGGCCACAAATCCGCTATTTTGGGTCTGCTTGACGAGTTTGGGGTGGCCACAGTGCCGGAGCTCAAAAAGAAAGACCGGGAGAGTTTTTACAAAAAAGTAGCGGCACTATGAGCGGGGCACATGCGATACTGAGCCCGTCATCTGCACAAAGGTGGCTCACCTGTACCCCTTCGGCCCGGCTGGAGGAGACTTTTCCCGACACCACATCCGAGGCCGCGGCAGAAGGCACCGTAGCACACGAACTCTGCGAGCTGATGCTGCGCAAAGCCATGAAAGAGATCACTGGCGTGAAGTTTAACAGAGCTTTGGCCAAGATCAAGGAGTCGAAATACTACTGCGGTGAAATGCAGGAGTGCGCGGACAGCTATGTGGAGTTCGTGATGGAGCTGTATGCCGAAGCGCTCAGCCACACCCGGGATGCGGTGATGGAGATAGAGGAGAGACTGGACCTGACGGATTTTGTACCGGAAGGTTTCGGCACGGGCGACAATGTCATCATTGCAGACGGCACGCTGCATATCACTGACCTGAAGTACGGCAAAGGGGTATTGGTCGATGCCGGGGAAAATAAACAGATGATGATTTACGCCCTTGGTGCGCTGGCCAAATACGATTTTCTCTACGATATCAGAGAAGTCGTGATGACTATCTATCAGCCGAGGCTCAGAAACATCACTTCTTTTGTAATGACTGCCGAGGCTCTCCGGGAGTGGAGAGATACGGAGCTGAAGCCCAAAGCCAAAATCGCTTTTGAGGGAAAAGGAGACTTTGTAGTCGGTCCTCACTGCCTGTTTTGTCGCGCTAAGCCTGTATGCAAGGCACACGCCAAACATCAGATGGAGCTGGCCAAATACGACTTTAAGGAAGCTGACCTGCTCACGCCGAAAGAAGTGGCGGATATACTGGACAGAGCCAAAGACTTCATGTCCTGGATTCGTTCCGTCAGCGACTACTCTCTGATACAGGCAGTCAATCACGGGGTGAAATATCCGGGTTACAAGCTTGTAGAAGGCCGCAGCAACCGCAAGTTTTCCGACGAAGAGAAGGTGAAAGAAGTGCTGAAGCTCGGGGGCATCAAAGACGAAGATATCTACAATGTAAAGCTGCAGGGTATCACACACTTTGAGAAGCTGCTCGGTAAAGCCGGATTCAGCGAGATGCTGGGCAATTGGGTCATCAAGCCGGAAGGTGCACCGACACTGGTTCCCGACTACGACAAAAGGCCGGAGATCGGCAGTAATGAACAGGCCGCTAAAGATTTTACTGACAATTAAATAAAAATCAAATTCATTAATCATCAAAACACTTTTCAATTATGTCAAAGACAACATCAACAACACAAGGCCCGGTGGCTGCGATAAAAGTCATCACCGGAGAAGTCAGACTCTCTTACTGCCATGTATGGAAGCCGGACAAAATGGACGGAGAAGAGAAAGCAAAGTACTCCGTATCGGTCATCATTCCGAAATCAGACAAAAGGACTTTGCAAAAAATCAAAGCCGCTATCGAAGCCGCCAAGGAAATCGGCAAAGGCAAATGGGGCGGGAAGATTCCTGCCAGACTGCAAATCCCTATACGGGACGGCGACGAAGAGAGACCGGACGACGAAGCGTATGCCGACTCCTACTTCTTCAACGCCAAGAGCTTTAACAAGCCCGGCGTGGTGGACAGGCACGTACAACCTATCCTTGACCAGGACGAAGTGTACTCGGGTATCTACGGGCGTGTGTCGGTCAATTTCTTTGCCTACAACGCAAGCGGCAACAAAGGAGTAGCTGCAGGTCTTAATCACATTCAGAAACTCAGAGACGGAGAGCCTTTGGATGGCAGGTCTTCTGCCGAGTCCGACTTTGCAGAATTTGCCGAAGACACAAGTACGGATGACCTTTTTTAAGGGACCACGGACGACGGACGACGGACGACAGACGACGGACGACAGCAGTTCGGCTTCATCTCGGCTTCATCTCGGCTTCCTTCTCGGCCCTTCGACAAGCTCAGTGTGCCACTCCGCTCGAAGAGCGGCTCGATGGCCGCGTTCACTGCCCGGTGACAATCCGTGGCCTGTGGTCTGTGGTCCGTTGTCAGTGGTCTGTGGTCCTTAAACATTCTCAATTTTCCACTCTCAATTTTCAATTAAACAACTATGACAATATTACTTCAAATCCTGAGCGCCATGGCACTGGTGTGTTTTATTCTGCTGTGTTTCATTCTGACTATAGTATTGCTCGGGCATCTGCCTGAAAATCTCATAGAAGAAGGTATCGCAGAAATCGAGTGGCCGGAAGACGACCCTTCGAGAGCCTCAGGGTCAGGGAGACGACGGACGACAGACGACGGACGACAGACTCCCGATAGCTATCGGGATGACCACAGTCCGCAGTTTACGGTCAAGCGTCCGCCACCCAAAAACACACAAACATGGTAAAGAGAATCTATATAGCAGGGAAGATAACAGGAGAACCTATTGTGAATGCTTATATAAAGTTCGCAAGAGTAGATGTATTGCTACTGTTGAGGTTTAAATCAGAAACGCGGGGCGGGTATGTTTTTCTTCCTGATGTAATTAACCCTCTCGCTCTTCCGGGTATTCACTTCGGTATATCTCATGAGGAGGCTTTGACTATATGCTTAAAAGCTCTTTCTAAGTGCACGCACGCATACTTTTTAAAAGATTGGAAAGACAGTCCCGGCGCACGAATAGAGCATCAATTCTGTATCGATAACAAAATTGAAATTATCTATGAATGAGTCCGCGAATATCTTCATCAAAAGACGCACCGCAAACTCGGTCGTCTGTGGTCTAAAATCAAAATCAAAAACAAATGAAAACACTCTCCATCGACATAGAAACCTACAGCTCCAATGACCTGCACAAAGGCGGGGTATATAAGTATGCCGAAGCGGATGACTTTGAAATCCTGCTGTTTGCTTACTCCATAGACTCCGGTCCGGTAGAAGTCATAGACCTCATACAGGGGC
Organism: uncultured Chitinophagales bacterium; assembly: GCA_964653095.1. Classification (GTDB taxonomy): domain Bacteria; phylum Bacteroidota; class Bacteroidia; order Chitinophagales; family JADIYW01; genus JAMLHH01. The sequence continues at coordinate 89,714 of CAZZEH010000004.1, read as the reverse complement.
AGGCCATACCTGTGGAAGTAGTCCGGGCACTCACTGATCCGGCGGTACTGAAAACGGCGTATAATGCCAATTTTGAACGCGTCTGCATCGCCCGGGCAATGGATACCTACCTGCCTCCCGAACAGTGGGAATGCACCATGGTCCGAGCGGCCTGTGCCGGACTGCCATTGTCTCTCGATGCGGTGGCCAAAGTGCTAGATTTAGAGACACAAAAAGACAGTAAAGGCAAAGCCCTCATCCGATACTTCTCCGTGCCGTGCCGGGCGACCCGGACGAATGGCATGCGAACCCGCAATCTGCCCATGCACGACCCTTTCAGGTGGATGGACTTCATCGAGTACTGCCGCCGGGACGTGGAGGTAGAGATGGCGGTCAGAGCAGCCCTCAGTTTTATCCAAATCCCCGACTTTGAGCATCAGCTCTGGTGTATCGACCAGCGCATCAATGACCGGGGTGTGCGGATAGATACCGACTTCGTGTACAATGCGGTCGAATTTGACCGGCAATATCTGATGAAGCTCAAAGACGAAGCCGCCGTACTGACCGGGCTGGAGAACACTAACAGCCCTGCACAACTCAAAGAGTGGCTCTCAGAGCAGACTGGAGAAGAGGTCACTGCACTGACCAAAGCCTCGGTGTCGGAGATGCTGGACACTGAGGTGAGTAAGGATGTGAAAAGAATGCTGGAAATCCGGCAGGAGATGGCCAAGACCTCCACTAAGAAATATGTCACCATGTTGGATGCGGCCTGTAAAGACGACCGTATCCGGGGGCTGCTCCAGTTTTACGGGGCCAACCGTACCGGGAGATGGGCGGGCAGGCTGGTACAGGTGCAAAATTTGCCCAGAAATTACATTAAGGACTTATTAAGTGCAAGAAATCTCGTCAAAGAGAACGAAGAAGACCTTTTTGAACTGCTCTATGGTAATGTGCCGGACACCCTTTCTCAACTCATCCGCACGGCTTTTGTGCCTATGAAAGATCATGTATTCATCGTGGCAGACTTCTCGGCCATAGAGGCCCGGGTCATCGCCTGGCTGGCAGACGAAAAGTGGAGAATGGAGGTATTTGCCGGAGACGGTAAGATATACGAAGCCTCGGCGGCACAGATGTTTGACGTACCGGTAGAGTCTATCGGCAAAGATTCTCCGCTCAGGCAGAAAGGGAAGGTAGCAGAACTGGCTTTGGGCTATCAGGGCGGCCCGGGAGCGCTCAAAGCGATGGGAGCTCTGGAGATGGGTATACACGAATCTGAGCTGAGAAATATAGTCCATGCCTGGCGCAAAGCCTCACCCATGATCGTAAAGCTCTGGGAGGGCATGGAGACGGCGGCAACAGATGCGGTGTCTAAACACACTCAGACCGAATACAGGGGGATTTTATTCCGGGTGGAAAACGATTATTTGTTCATTACCCTGCCTTCCGGACGCAATCTTTCTTACAAGTCTCCCCGGCTCAAAGAGGGGCGTTATGGCGGCTCTGTACTCACATATGAGGGTCTGAACCAAACGACCCGGAAATGGCAGCGGGAAGAGACCTACGGCGGTAAAATCACGGAAAACGTGGTGCAGGCGATTGCAAGAGACTGTCTTGCAGTGGCTATGAGCCGGCTGCATGGTGTGGGACATCGGATAGTCATGCACATTCATGATGAGGTAGTCCTTGAATATTGGAGTGAACTGGCAGATGTTGATGAGGTCTGCCAAACTATGGGACTTCCTATCAGCTGGGCACCCGGACTGCAGCTGACAGCCGACGGTTTTGTAACTGATTTTTATATGAAAGATTAATGGACGACGGACCACAGACGACAGACGACAGACGACGGACGACAGACCACGGACCACAGACGGACTTTCAAGTTGAAATAAAAAAAAATATGATTTACGGATATTTAAGAGTGTCATCAGATGATCAGGATGTTGAAAATCAGAAATCTGGTGTGGTAAAGTTTGCCGAAGATAAAAAATGGATAATAGATGAATGGATAATAGATGACGGAGTTTCCGGAACAAAAGACCCTGATAAAAGACAGTTAGGTGTCTTGATGGAAAAATGTCAAAAAGATGATATTATCATTTGTTCAGAACTCTCAAGACTTGGCAGAAAGATGCTAATGGTCATGTCCATTCTCGAGTTCTGCATGAAGAATGGAATTTCAGTTTATACTGTGAAAGATAATTATGTCCTGGGCAATAACATTCAATCATCGGTTTTAGCTTTTGCCTTTTCTCTGGCATCTCAAATAGAAAGGGATATGATATCCCTCAGAACAAAAGAAGCCCTGGCTGTACGACGAAAAGCAGGTGTGCTTTTAGGATCGCCACGAAACGCAAAAAAGATTGCCAGAGTATCTGAGGAAAAAGTAAAAGAAATGGAAAAACTGGCCGAAGCAGGCACATCTATTTCTACGATTGGTAGAAAATTTGACCTCCATCGCACCACAGTAGGCTATTATTTAGCTAAATCTAAAACTTTCAAAGGTGTTTTAGACGGTTATAATATTGAGTATTTCAACGGAAAGAAAATCCATTTAACAACCCGAAACGCAGTCGAATATGGACTTTACTATAAGCATATCTCTGACGCTTTCAAAAAGGGTAAAGACATGTCTTTTATTGGGGTAAAATCAATAACTCCAAATTATAGAGACTCATCCAAAGCTTACGAACGTGATAACTTTACCCGATCCAGGAATCCTAAAATAGATCGTGATAAAATAGAAAGCTTCGTTTTGAATGATATGACGATTCCTGAGATTCACAATATTATGGGTGCTGATGATTTGACATACGATGAAATTTACGATTACATAAGCGGTGACACCTACCTGTCAAATGAATATCGCCTTCGTGGACAGTTGAAATGTAAATCCAAAAGAGTAAGATAATGACTGAACAGCAAAAAGAATACATCAGAAAGCACTACCTGACAGAATTAGCTACCGATATGGCAAAAAAATTGGGCATACCAAGGGGTACTGTAGGGAGCTTTATGTATAGAGAAAAACTCTCAATGCCCAAAGAACGCATGCACAAGCTCAAATCACAAAAGAATTTAAAACCCTTCACCCCGGAAGAAGATGCTTTCATCCGTCAGCATATAGAGACCATGGCGCTCAAGGAAATGTGTAAAATATTGAAACGCACAGGTACTTATGTAAACCGCAGGGCGCGGGAGCTCGGGTACGGAGATACCCTATACAGGAAGCGGCGTAAAACTTATTTTCAAAAAGGTCATGTGCCGGTTAATAAGGGCAAAAAACAGGAAGACTATATGTCTCCGGAGGCAATCGCACGATCTGCGAAAACCCGGTTTAAAAAAGGCATGACATCACCCGCTATTAAGCCTGATTTTTATGAATCTGTCAGGCTTGATAAAAACGGACACCGTTACATTTTTATCAAATGTCCCAAAGCGGGGAAGATGGTAGGAAAACAGCGGTGGCTCTGGCGCAAACATCATGGGGCTATCCCGCGCGGATACAATATTGTATTTAAAGACGGCAATACGCTGAACTGTGTGATAGAGAACCTGGAGTGTATCAGCCACGCTGAACTGATGCAAAGAAACACGTTAACGAAATATCCTTTAGAGCTCCAACAAGTAATCCAATTAAAGAACAAATTAAAACGTAAAATCAATGAACAAAACGACCGAAAGGCAGCTTCAGGCACTGCTCAATAAGGCCCTGAAATACGGTACTGCGACCCTCTCTCTGACAGGGTACGAGGAAATAGACGACCGGGTGTACCTCCATTCTAATCTGCGGCACAATCACTTTGACCGGCCTGCAGATGATCTGTATGCGCTGTTGAAAGAATTCGAGATTATAGACAATGCAGCGATCGTCCGTGCCAATCAGACTGATTCTCTGCTTAACCTTGCCGGAGATGCTACACAGCTCAAAGACCTGCTTTTGGATTCTATACAAAAGATTAAGGAAGACCCGAATTACATCAAACAGGCCACAGCGATTAATAATCACGTCAACACATTTGTAAACATCACCAAATTGCAGTTTGACTTTGCAAAAGAGGTGAATAAAATGAATGAGAAATGAGTGTAGAGGGCAGACCACGGACCACGGACGACGGACGGCAGACCACGGACGACGGACGGCAGACGACGGAGGACAGTCCACGGGTGCTGACGAAATACTTCACCTTCGGACAGCAGCATACTCATTCTGTCAACGGACACACGATGGATAAAGATTGTGTCATAAAAATCACAGCTGTAAATCCGCGGTTAAAAATGCATGAGCTGTTTGTCAACAAATGGGCTTTTGAACATGATGAAATTCCCGAAATGCACTATTTCCACAGAGGGATTTACTTTTTGAACGAAGATAAATGGATTTAATGAAGTCAAAACCACACACCTCAAATCAAACATCCCACAGCGCAAACGGTGGTCTTCCCGATAGCTATCGGGAGTCCGTGGTCTGTGGTCCAATCAAGCACGACGGCATACTCTCTATCGCCACGGCTTCTTACCGAAAGTCCAAGAGCTGGAAGAACAGGGAGCTGCTGTGGTCTGAGCTGGTCGCTAAATTTGCAGATACCAAATACACCTCCGAGACTCATGCGGAGTACTTAAAGTCCACCAAATCCCGCCAGGCAGAGATCAAAGATGTCGGCGGATTTGTCGGCGGACACGTACTGCGGGGCAGGCGCAGGAAAGGCCTCATACTCAGCCGTACTGTACTCACGCTTGATGCGGACTACATCAGGTCTATGCAGGATTTTTTGGACTCTGCCGAATTGTGTATCTCCGACATGGCTTATTGTCTGTACTCTACCCACAAACACACTCCGGACAACGCGAGGCTGCGGTTGGTGCTTCCCTTGTCCCGTGAGGTCGATGCGCACGAATATGAAGCCATAGGCAGATATATAGCTTCTTTGCTGGATATAGAGTTATTTGACGATACGACCTACCAGATGGAGAGGCTGATGTACTGGCCGTCCACGTCCAAAGACGCAGAGTTTTTCTTTTATCACAACGATGCCTCTTTCTTAAATGTGGATGCTATCCTGAAGGCTTACCCGGGAAGGGACGGCTGGAAAGACTCCACCCAGTGGCCGGTAAGTTCCCGCCAGAAAGAGGCAGTGGCCCGGGCGGTATCCAAACAGGAAGACCCGACCGCAAAGGCGGGTATCATTGGGGCATTTTGCCGGAGCTTCACCATAGAAGAAGTGATTGAAACTCATCTGACCGACCAATATGAACCGGTAGATAATGACGACAACAGGTACACTTATATACATGGCTCCACTGCCGGAGGACTCGTGATCTATGACCATAAGTTTGCTTACAGTCACCACGGTACCGATCCTATCAGCGGACAGCTCTGCAATGCTTTTGACTTAGTACGCATCCACAAGTACCTCCACTTAGACGATGACACTTCTGACCGCACTCCTATCGGTAAGCGTCCTTCTTTCAAAGCGATGGAAGATTTTGCGGCTGCTATTCCGGAGGTCAGGCAGCTTCTAATCCGGGAAAAGACAGAGTCGGCTGCGGGTGATTTTGACGATGGTTTCACGGTGGAGGAGGAAGATGCCGGGGAGTGGATGGAGCAGTTGGAGGTGAGCCGCAAAGGCGACATTCAAAATGGTCTGGACAACATTGTGATCATCCTGCTTCACGACTCGCAGCTCAAAGGTAAGATTATCTATGAGGAGTTCTCCGAGCGCACACTTGCTGCGGGTGATTTGCCGTGGAGGTCTGCCGGTCAGGGGGCCTATATAGACGATGCCGACATCTCTAACCTGAAGCATTTTCTGAAAAAGAAGTACAAGGTCAATGCGACCTCTGTGGCTATAGAAGATGCTCTGAATGTCATTGCACAGCGCAACCGGGTCAACGAGGTCAAAGACTACCTCAACAGTCTGGTCTGGGACGGCGAAAAGCGCCTGGATTATTACCTCACAGAGATGCTTGGAGCGGCAGACAACGAATATACCCGTGCCATAGGCAGAAAGACTCTGGTGGCGGCTGTAGCAAGGGTATATCAGCCCGGAATCAAGTTTGACTACATGCTGACCCTTATCGGGCCGCAGGGGATAGGCAAATCTACCTTAGTGGCTAAATTGGGCGGGAAATGGTTTACAGACTCCTTTTCGTTTGATATGCTGAGACTGGGCAACAAGGCTTATGAACAGTTGCAGGGAGCCTGGCTGGTAGAAGCCGGAGAACTCAACGGACTGCGAAAAGCAGAAGTCGAAGCTGCCAAGTCTTTCCTGACCTCTAAAGAAGACAGGTACCGGGTGGCTTATGGCCGCAGGGTGTCGCACTTCCCGAGAAGATGTATATTCATAGGGACGACCAACAACGAAATTTTTCTGAGAGATCAGACCGGTAACAGGCGATTCTGGCCGGTAACCTGCGGGGTAGAGCCACAGAGTACCAATGTCTGGGAAGGACTCACTAGATACGTCCGCAACCAGCTCTGGGCAGAAGCCGTAGTAGTGTGGAAGTCAGGCAAAGAGACTCTGTATCTGTCCAAAGAAACAGAGGATTATGCGAATAAGTTGCGCGAAGGGCACACGGAGGCCGATGATCGGGTGGGTATGATAGAGGATTTTATTAACCGGAAACTACCGACCAATTGGGATGTGATGACGGTGCACGACCGCAGAGCATTCATCCGGGACGGAGGGGCAGAAAACACGATTTCGGGGCCGGTTACCGTGGTCAGAGAGCGCGTTTGTGCCGGTGAAATTTGGTGCGAACTGTTCGGAGGAGACCGGGATAAAATGGGCGCACACAACACCCGTTTTATCCACGAAGCGATGAGAAAAATAGAAGGATGGGAGGCCTCAAAAAGCAAATTGACTTTTCCTGTTTACGGCAAACAGGCGGCCTATTTAAACACTGGTTTTGACGGAACCGTACAAATAAATCTACGGTTCCAGGAAGATAAAAAGGGAAAAGACGAAAGAACCGTAAGAACCGTAGAAAGAACCGAAGATATTTTTTAAGGTTCCGAGAAAACCCAACAAGCGCAAGGCTTAGAGAGTTAAAGAACCATAAGAACCATAAGAAACTATATAAATATAAAAGATATAAAGAACATACAAACACACACACACACACATGTTAACACGCATATATAGGGTATATAAGGATTTTACGGTTCTTGTGGTTCTACGGTTCCGAGCATTTTTGGAGAAAAGACTAAAAAAAATGAGATATGAACAGACAAAAGAAATTAGAGAGACGGCTCGAAAAGCTGGAGGAGCAAAACAGCTATTTGACGATACTGATCAGCACCTTGCTGTTTGCTTTGTTCTGCTATGTTTTCAGAGACACACTGAAAGCGACATGGCAAAATTTTAAAGATTTTATGACTCACAAAGAAGAACTGCAGTGGAGGTGGATAGCCATCTACCTGATATCATCCACAGCAGGAGTAGCACTACTCTACATCAACGCTCCCAAAATGATGACCGCGGTCGACTCTTTTTGGTCTTGGGCGTGTCTTCAGGGTCGCAAAGCTTTAGAAATTTTACGTCGCAAAGAATAGGGCTGCCGACATTTCGAAGGCATTTCACTGTTTGAAAAGAAAAAGGCAGGTAGTTATGAACCCTGAGTTTTTCATTCGTCTGGAGATGCATGACCATAGCACCGACATAGATGCGATTAGGATTACGATAAAAACGAATGAGTTTGATGAGCCAAATAGTCATAGGACCAAGAAACAAAGCCATAATAATTGCCCAACGGGACACCAAGACTTTTCCCTGCATAAAAGGAATCAGCCAGCTGGTGATGAGACTCGCAGCCGCCAGTAAAAAGTACAGAATCTTCAGGTATTCTTTAGCCTTATCCAAAAATGAATTTTTCATAATTAAAATCTTTACGCATTAACAAATATACACAAATGTCAAGAGAAAAAACCTTAGAGAAACGTCTGCGGGAAGAAGCCAAAAAGCGTGGAGGTATAGCCCTGAAAATCTTCAGTTACACCTTCACCGGTATGCCGGATCGGATGGTACTTCTTCCGGGAGCCGGAATCGGTTTTGCAGAAATAAAATCGGCAGGCAAAAAACCAACGCCCCGGCAGACCGTAGTGATTCGATTCCTGAAGAAACTTGGATTCCTGACCATGGTCATAGATTCAGACGAACTTTTAGATGAATTTTTTAAACGCCTGCAATGTTGAGAAAAAGCGACATGTACCCCTACCAGCTGCATTGCGTGGATCACATCATCCGACATCCTGCTTCTGGACTTTTCTTGGAGATGGGGCTTGGAAAGACCATCAGCACGCTGACGGCCATCAACGTCCTGAAGTACGAGTTTTTTGAAGTGTCAAAGGTTTTGGTCATAGCGCCTAAAAGAGTCGCTGAGACAGTGTGGTCGGGAGAGATTGCCAATTGGGAACACATTCGGCATCTGACGTTTTCCAAGGTCATGGGCACAGTGGCAGAACGCAAAAGAGCCTTGCTGCAGAAAGCGGACATCCACATTATCAACCGGGAAAATGTGGCTTGGCTGGTGACCCACTACGGTACCGCATTTCCCTTTGACATGGTGGTCATAGACGAGCTGTCATCGTTCAAGTCTGCGAAGTCTCAACGGTTCAAAGCACTGAGGCGCGTAAGACCGTTAGTTCGTCGCGTGGTAGGCTTGACCGGTACTCCGGCACCCAACACCCTCATGGACCTTTGGCCGCAAATGTATCTTCTGGACAGAGGTGAAAGACTGGGTAAGTTTATCGGCTACTATCGGGAAAAGTATTTCAACCCCGGAAGACGTAACGGGCATGTTGTGTACAATTACACGGACAAAAAAGATTTAGACAAACAGCTCTTTGGCGTGAACCCATATCACGCGGAGATATACGACAAAATCTCTGACATCTGCATCAGTATGAAGACAGAAGATTACAGGGACATGCCGCCGACTATCTACCGAGACATCCGTGTAGAGCTGACACCTCAGCAAAGAGAGCAGTATGATGATTTTGAAAAGAAACAAGTGCTGCAGCTGTTTGACCCGGACACCGCGGACAGAGGACTGCTTTCTGCGGACCACGAAGAGACAGAGATATCAGCAGTCAATGCAGCCGCACTGTCCACAAAACTGCTGCAGTATGCCTCCGGAGCGGTGTATGACGAAGAAAAGAACTGGCACGTGACCCACAATGCCAAGTTGGAAGCATTAGAAGAGCTGATAGACGTGGCCACTTCACCGGTACTGATCTTCTACTGGTTCAAACACGACCTGGAACGGATGGAGAAACACCTCCACAAGTACAAACCTCGCAACATCAAAGAGCAGGGAGCCATCGAGGACTGGAACACAGGTAAAATCCGGGTGCTATTTGCACACCCTGCATCTGCGGGACACGGACTCAACCTGCAATTCGGAGGGCACAACATCATCTGGTTCTCTCAGACTTGGTCATTAGAGCTTTATCAGCAGGCAAATGCCCGATTACCCCGTCCGGGACAAAAGAACGCCGTAATCATCCACAATCTCATCACCACGGGCACAATGGATGAAGACGTGATGATGTCCAGAGCAGAGAAAGACTTTGGGCAGGAAGCACTGATGCAGGCGGTCAAAGCGAGAGTGAAAAAAATAATGAAATCAGAGATAATAAATAGCTTTTAGTTTTGTAAATGATATTAATATTCGTATCTTTACGGAGTATTAATCAAATGAACAAATGAAATATTCAGAAATCGAAAGGAAATTAAAAAAGGCGGGATGTTACATTAAACGACAGGGGGCGAGACATCCAATTTGGTACAGCCCGATAACAGGCAGAAGTTTCCCGGTCAGTAATCACAAAAGCCAAGAGGCGAAAACAGGAACAGTAAAATCTATTAGCGAACAATCCGGGGTCAACTTATAACCCCGGAATAAAATCTTAAAACATGAAAGTAAAAGCAATAATTGAGAGAGGGACAGACGGAAGCTATGATGTCAATTTAGAGTATTCAGATAAGATTGACTTTGGTCTGTTTGGTCAGGGGGCGACCGTAGAACAAGCAAAGGAAGATTTTTTCAACTCTTATGCAGAGATGAAAGAATTATATAAATCCGAAGGAAAGGATATGCCCACACTTGAGTTTGACTTCAAATTTGACGTCGCATCGTTTCTGGAAGAGTTCAGCAAAGTGTTATCTTTGGCAGGTCTGGAAAGATTGACGGGTGTTAATCAGGGGCAGTTGAGTCACTATGTCACCGGAAGAAGAAAGCCAAGCAAAAGAACAACACAGAAGATAGAACAAAAGCTGCATGAATTTGCAAAAGAGCTTCAACAGGTAGAGTTCGTTTGATTAATACACTTATGATGACCTGTGAAGGGCCTCACCCATTGGGTGGGGCTTTTGTCTTTGACGTAAAAAGAAGCAAATAATCAGATAAGTCTTAAAAATAGGATTCATGGAAAGCATAAAAATAAAAATAGAGAGAAGTAAAGACGGCCACTTTTGGGGCTATGCAGAAAACATAGAGGGCGTTACAGGCGGAGGGGAAACAGTGGAAAAATGCAAGGAAGATGTGCTGAAATGTATAGAGACCTTGAAAACGATTGAAGGCAACATCTTTTCAGATAAGAAAGAAACAGAATATAATTTAATTTTTGTCTGACATCCAATAAAATCAAGTTCCCCACAAAAAATCCGGTCAAGGTACTTCCGGCGAGCTTTTCCTTGCGGCGTTGCAAGGCGCAAAAAAACGCCAGCGACAAAATTATTTTTTTGGGTTCAGGTTTCGGTGTAACTTAGTGTGACAGAATGGCATACACTCTCACAATAACAGAATACGCAAAGATTAACGGATGCAGCAGAACGACCATTCGGAAGGCTATCGATGCCGGGAAAATACTGTCGGGCTTCGACCCGGCGGTCAAGATGATAGACAGAAAGATAGCTGACAAAGAATGGGGCAGGGAATTCAGGGCAGCTCGAAAGATGGCGGAGAAGAAGGAAAACAAAAGAATAGCAGAAATCCAGAGCCAAATAGAAAACGCAGAAAATACTCAGCAGCAAATTTCACAGAAAGAGTTAGATGAAATTGCTAACTTAGAGATGTTGGAGATGCAGCTTGACCCTCATGACTCGGAACACGAGGCGAGAAGAAAGCACAGGCTGATTAAAGCTCAGATAGACTTGATTAGCTTGAAGGTCAAAGCGGGAGAGCTGGTTAACAGAGAAGACGTGGACAGAGAACTGTTTGAGTTTGGCAAAGAGGTCAGATCTGCTTTTCAGGCCATCCCGGCACGGATAACAAAACAGCTTCTTTCCATGGATGAAAAAGAAGCGCAAAACTTTCTCACGGACGAAATTAACGAAGTACTGATGAAACTCAGCAACGAAGATGATTTACAGTCCAACACTAACAGGTTTTCTCAGGGGACTGAGACCTGAACGCAAAATGACCGTCAGCGAGTGGGCTGACACGCACAGACTGCTGGATAGCAAGAGCTCGGCATTGCCCGGACGCTATCGCACGTCTGTAACTCCCTTTCTGCGTGAAATCATGGACAATCTCGGTGAGTATTCACACGCTGAAGAAATCATCGTGATGAAGGGTGCTCAGTTAGGCGTAACAGAAGCCGGACTCAACTGGATGGGCTACACGGTCGATATATCACCCTGTCCGTTCCTGCTCGTAGAACCGACCAAAGAAGTAGTAGAATTAGTCTCAAAGACCCGTATTCAGCCGATGCTGGAGAGTTCACCATCGTTGGCAGAGAAAGTAAAACCTGCTCGATCCAGGGACAGCGGCAATACTCTCACAAAGAAAGAATTTCCGGGAGGAATTATCCGGATGACCGGAGCCAATAGCGCAGCAGGTCTTCGTAATATGCCGGTCAAACGATTGATGCTGGACGAAGTGGATGCCTATCCGATTGACCTGGATGGAGAAGGAAACCCGATTGACCTGGCAAGGAAAAGAACCTCCACGTTCTCAAACCGTAAAATATTCATCCTCAGCACACCTACTACAAAGGGATTGAGCATCATAGAGCCGCTGTTTGAAGCGACAGACCAGAGATACTATCATTTGCCTTGTCCACATTGCGGGAGCATGCAGCATCTTGTCTGGGAGCAGTTGCGATACACCTACGACAAACGAACCAAAATAGCCAAAGACGTACACTACGAATGTCAGCACTGCGGAGAAGCAATAGAAGAAAAACATAAAACCAAAATGCTGGCAGCAGGTAGTTGGATAGCAACAGCCCCGGAGAATGAAAACCGCAAGCGAATAGGTTATCATCTGAATTCCCTGTACTCACCATTAGGCTGGCTGAGCTGGGCTGACGTTGCCATAGAGTACGAAGAGGCTCAGGGAGATGTCCCGAAGATGAAAACCTTCACCAACACTACGCTTGGGCTTTCATTTGAAGAGCGCGGAGACAAACCGGAGTGGCAGACCTTGTTTGACCGCCGAGAAGACTATCCGCTTAACAAAATCCCGGTTGACGAAGTTGCGTTCCTTACTGCCGGAGTGGACATCCAGCGGGACCGCATAGAGTTGGAGATAGTCGGCTGGTGTGAGGGAAAGATATCTTTCAGCATAGATTTCAGAGTACTCACGGGCTTTGTAGCAGGAGATGCAAGTGCTGAGGTCTGGCAGAAGTTGGGAGCGGTGTTGAACGAGACTTGGGAGAAGCCCGATGGGGAACTGCTCAACATCCGCATGATGTGCGTGGACTCCGGTAACTGGGCTTCGGAAGTCTATGCGTTTTGCGAGAAGTATCCTCCGAGTCGTGTAGTCCCGATCAAAGGTCGAGACAGCCTCACAAACATCGTATCGACCCCCAGACCGGTCAATGTGACCAGGAAGAACAAAAGCACCGCTAAAACAAAAGTCTGGAGCGTAGGTGTGAGCCTTTTGAAGTCAGAGCTCTACGGATGGCTGAGATTGGAAGAAGGAGAAGGCGGTTACTGTCATTTTCCGCGCTACGATGAGAATTATTTCAAAGGGCTGGTATCTGAAGAACTGGTCATCACCAAGAACAAAGAAGGCAGAGATGTCAAAAAATGGGTGAAGAAGTTCACGCGAAATGAGCCTCTGGACTGCAGAGTTTATGCTAGAGCAGCAGCGCATCTCGTGGGTATGGATAACTACGGTCCCAAGCATTGGCAGGTGTTACTCCGTAAAGGCACGATTCCAACAGATAAAAAAGACAAAAAGCCAAAAGTCAGAAAAAGCACCTACCTATGATTACACGCATAAAAACGCTACGGGTGGAGGTAGCAGAGCCTCCGCACTCACTGATGATAAAAGCGGCCTGCGCCTACTTCGGCATGAGCAGGATAGCTTTGCTGAAACCCTCCGGAGGGACCGTCATCCCTATCAAACGCCGTATATTGTTCCTGCTGCTCAACAGAGAGCTGCAGATGTCCAACCACGACATAGCCGTGGTAACAGGGCACACCAGACAGGGAGTCGATTATCATGTCGAAAAAGCATCCTTTGAAGTAGATTTCTATTTGCAGTTTACTTGCGACTATAAGAATATTCTGAAATTATTCACAGATTTGAAAAATAAACAAGAGATATGGCTGACCCAACTTTTACAGTAGAACAATACGAAGCACTCAACAAAAGTATTGCACAGGGAACTCTGAGCGTTCGATACGGTGACAAAACAGTCACCTACCGATCACTCGATGAGATGCTGCGTATCCGCAACCTGATAGGCAAAGAACTCGGACTGCTGAATGGTAACAAGTCATCACGCCGTTATGCGGCATTCTCTAAAAACTGGCAGAAGAATGAAAATGAATGCAGTAGATAGATTGATATCCTTTTTCAGCCCCGTAAGAGGCCTGAAGAGAGCGCAATACAGAAGAGCGGAGCTGCTGCTCAGGTCTCAACACTACGAAGGAGCACGTAAAGATCGTCGCACTGCAGGCTGGAGGACTGCTTCCTCCGAGACACAGGCTCCGCTCGCTGAATTAAAAACACTGAAAATCAGGAGCAGGGATTTGTACCGCAACAACCCACTGGCTTTCAGGGCACACAATAGCAACGCCAACAACACCGTAGGTATCGGTATCGTCCCGGCCATCACCGACACAAAGCTGAAAGAAGTCTGGAAAGAATGGGCACTGGATGTCAGAGCAGACTTTGATGAAAATCTGAATTTCTTTGGCATACAGGCTCTCGTCATGAGGACCATCTCCATGCACGGAGAAGTGTTGGTACTGCGTATCAGAACCAAGGACAAAGACAGAGTGCCTTTAGAGCTGAAAGTAATCAGCACCAAGTACCTGGATAATCACAAAATGAATCCGAAATATGCCGGAGGCAAAGTAAACCAGGGCATTGAATACAACAGTAAAGGAAAGAAAGTAGGCTATTGGATATTTGCATCAGATCCCGAGTCCGGAATAGTAGTAGAATCAGAGTTTTGGAGAAAAGAAGACGTGATACATCTCTTCATCCAGGATGAGCCGGAGCAGACCAGAGGGATACCACTCGGAACACCGTCTATGATGAGACTCCGGGATTTTGACGACTACACAGATGCTCAGCTGATGCGTCAGAAAGTAGCCGCCTGCTTCTCTATTTTCATCACAAAAACAGATGCAGATCTGTCCGGAGTCGAAGATGAAGAATTTGACAGAGTGGACAAAGTAGAACCGGGAATCATTCAGCATCTGGAACCGGGCAAGGAAGTCACATTTGCTTCACCTCCACCCGCCGAAGGTTTCTCAGAATACAGCCGCAGTATGCTGACCTCCACAGCCGTAGGATTCGGTCAGACCTATGAAAATGTCACCGGAGACCTTTCCAATGTCAATTACAGCTCCGGACGTATGGGTTGGATAGAGTTCCAACGCAACGTAGAAGCATGGCAAAACCACGTTATCGTGCCGAAGTTGTGCGCTACCGTATGGACTTGGTTTGTGGATGCGGCGGTGCTGCTTGGGAGTTTACCGAAGAGTACTCCACTGTTGATAGAATGGACTGTCCCGGGCAGAAAGATGATAGACCCGGTCAAAGAGATCAGAGGCATGGTAGAGCAGGTGAGAGCCGGTCTGATGAGCTGGCAGGAAGCAGTCAGAAAACTCGGATTCTCCCCCGAAGAAGTATTAGCAGAACTAAAACAATCCGCAGAGATGTTTGATGCAGCAGGAGTGAAGCCATATAGCGACCCACGCTACGATGCAGCCAAGCAAAGAGCTGATGAAATCTCAGAATCGGAAGAAAATGAGTAAGATCACGGACCACAGACCACAGACCACGGATGCTATCGCCAGCGAAGAACCATCCGCGAATACGGTGGTCACTGAGCTTGTCGAAGTGTCGTTCGTCGTCCGCGGTCTGTCGTCTGCTAAGCAAATCACACTGCGAATACTGTCGTCCGAGGTCTGTCGTCCGTCGTCTAAAAACAAACAAGCATGCCCATATCCATCAGCATAGAAGACAAAGCAAAAACCTTAGAGAAGTTAGCAGCCAGCCTCTCCGGCAAGCAGTTGACGACATCCAAGGTCAGAGCGTTGAATACCGCCATTAAAAAAGCGAGGACCAAGTACCGTCGGGAAATCGTCCGCAACTACAATCTCGTCTATGCAGACACCAAGGACATGGTCATTATGAATCTTGCCAGCTACACCACACCGGAAGCGACTATCAAGGGCAGCATCAGACCTTTCGGACTGTCACACTTCAAACCCACGTTCATCAAAAACGGACAAAAGATATCCATAGCATCCTACAAAAACAAAGAGACAGGTAAGAGAGCACTGAGACAAAAAGCAGTAAAGGCGGCAAAAAAAGCACAGAGCAACGGAGTAGAACTTGAAGTTATCAAAGGAGAAAAGAGAAGACTCCCGTCAGCATTCCTGATACAGTCACAAAAGCCAGGTATCAGTAAACAGATATTTGCCCGCGGCACATACTCCGGCAGTAAATTCAACTTTGGCGGCAAACGCTACCCTATACAGGCACTCAAGACCACCTCCGCTTATGCGACCATGACCAATGAGAAGGTAAGCGCAGACGTAGAATCCGAAGCAGTAGAATCTATGCAAAAAGAATTCGAGAGACAGATACATCTCGTACTCAAAAGAGCAGGAGCGCGATAGCATCCGCGAATACGGCGGTCTTCCCGATAGCTATCGGGAGTCTGTGGTCAGAAGTCACTCAGCGAACTCGGTGGTCCGTCGTCTGTCGTCTGTCGTCCACTCAGCAAAACAACAGCAAAACCAAACCCCAAAAAAAACCTTTAAAATTGTAGCTATGAAACAGGTGAGAGTTCCCATATCATGCACCAGAGCACTGGTAGATGTCAACTCCTACAGCGAGAAAGACAACACCATCGAAGTGGTCTTTGCTACTGAAACTCCGGTCAGAAGATTCGACTGGGGTCAAGGAGAATACTTCAATGAAGTTCTGCGAATCTCAAAAGATGCGGTGGACCTGACTCGTATGGAGAAAGGAGCACCTGTCTTAGATTCCCACTCACAGTGGACACTACGGGATGTCATCGGAGTAGTTCAGGAAGTCTGGATCGACGAAAGCAAAAAAGAAGCAAGAGCCCAAGTCAGACTATCCGAAGAAGAAAGCGATGCTACCGTAGTCAACAAAATCAAAAAAGGACTCATCCGCAACGTATCAGTAGGCTACTCCATCAGCGAGTACCAACTCACCGAAGCGAATGAGAGCAGTATCAGAACCCTGACGGCTACGAAATGGCAGCCGGCAGAACTTTCTTTCGTAGCCGTACCGGCAGACCCAAACAGCGGTGCTCGCACCCTGAGCGGAGCCGAAGGGAGCGGAGTCGAAGGGAAATTTCAAAACGTAAATATTTCTAACGCAAATAAAACCAAAATGGCAAAAGAAACAACGGATCAGCGCACAGCTGACGAAACCAAACCGGCGGAAATCAAAGCTCCGGCAGTTGCACCAGCAGCTCCCGAAGTCAACGTAGATGAAGTACGCACCGAAGCTGTGAAGCTGGAGCGCGAACGTGTTGCCGCCATCACGAACTTATGCAAGCGCACAGGTCTGGATGAAAAGATATCAGACAAATTAATCAGCGAAGGCACTTCATTGGAAGCTGCAAGGGCTGCAATCATTGACGAAGTAGCCAAGCGGTCTAACCCGGCACCGGTGACATCTGACGCGAAAGCGAAAGGAGATGAAGGGATGCAGGAAAGAGAAGCGGCTATCGAGTCTCTTATGGAGAGAATGAGACCGGGCACGGTGGAAGACTTTGGCAAAAAAACAAAAGCCCGCGAGTACCGCAATATGACCTTCAAGGAACTGGCCAAAAGCCGTTTGCGCTCTGCAGGAATCAATCCGGGCTTGATGGATGATAAGAAAATGATTGAGAGAGCATGGACCACTACCGACTATCCAATTCTGTTCTCACAAGCGATTACTCGCACACTGAGAAGAGACTATGATCACCAGGTAGATCCATGGCAGCAGTTAGCACGTAGAGAGTCAGCGTCTGATTTCCGTCAAAAAACGGGAGTGAAATTAGACGGAACCTCTACTTTCGGAGAGATACCGGAAGCGGGAGCTTATCCATCCAGTCCTATTATCCAAAATGAGGATGCAACTATAAAGTTGAAGAGATTCGGACAGATACACACCATCTCTTACGAGACCATCGTCAACGACGATTTGAGTGTACTTTCCCGTATCCCTCACATCATAGGAGTGGATGCGCAGAAGTTCCAGTCTGAGAAAGTCTGGGCTTTGATCAAGAATAACGTGAACACTCCGGACGGGATAGCTCTGTTTGATGCTTCTGACCACGCAAACTTCACATCCAGTGGAGGTACGATTACTATCAACGCCTTGAGTGTAGGTAGAACTGCTCTAAGAAGACAGAAATCACCGGGAGGCAGAAGTATCGGAGTTGCTCCTAAATACTTGATTGTTCCGCCGGAGCTGGAGACCTTGGCTCAGCAGTTTGTATCCCAGATCAATCCGGAAGCAGCAGGTAATGTCAACCCTTTTGTGGGCCGACTTGAAGTGTTGGTCATCAATGAGCTGACAGACACCAAAGCATGGTACTTGGCAGCCGACCCTAACGTCACTACTGCTGACGGTATCGTGTACAGCTACTTAGACGGCAATGAGGGAGTGAACATCGACAGCTTTGTCGATCAGTTATCTGATGCTCTGGTCATCAAAGCAAACATGGCATTTGACTGTGCTGTGTGGGGCTACCAAGGGTGGTATAAAAACGCAGGTCAGTAATTATCAGACGATAGACAACAGACCACAGACGACCGGTGAGCGTAGCCGAACCGTCGTTGTTAAGCATTCAGCAAATACAGTGGTCCGTGGTCTGTGGTCTGTCGTCAAAAATTAAATAACTAATCTCGCAAACACGGTCGTCCATCGTCCGTGGTCTGCGGTCTAAAAACACACAACAATGTTAAACGAAAGACAACAAACAGCAGGTAAAATCCATGCAAAGGTCGCCGATACGGTGAAAGGCGGAGACCTGGTCAAGATAGAAGACCTCTGGGCAGTAGCAGCATGTGACGGAAACGGAACAACTGCAGATGATGCACCGATAGCCCTATTTACCCAAGGCGTTTTCGAGCTGAAAAACAAAACTACCGGAGCTGGCAAAGACATCGACCAGGGAGCGAAAGTCTATGCAGCAAATTCCGGAGGAGCATTGTCGGATGACCCGACTACAGCGACCTTTGTGGGCATTTGTTTCAAAGCAGCCGCTACAACGGATACAACAGTAGTAGTCGCCTTGGCAAACGGATTGTAAAAAGGAGTCAAAGGAGTCATGGAAAACGTCTTTGATATGTTGAAGGTGGAGACTTTCGACCGGATAGCAGAAACAATGGGTTACACGGCCCTTTGGGACGGCACCCCGGCGAGAGTCCTCTTCAACGACCCTTCAGAAGGAGAAAAAGTCGGAGATTATAACTATGACTACCAGAGACCCACACTTGAATACAAACACGGGGACTGGCCCGGACTTCGGGACTTAATTAATGATAAGTCTGCGGAGAAAATAACAGTCAGAGGAAAAGACTACTGGACACTGAAGCTGATAGGAGACAGCAAAAGAGCTACAGACGGTGATGTGTTCACAGTCATTTTACAGGAAGACAAAGGAGATTAAATGGACTACGAAGCATTAGAGCAGGAAATAGTGAGCAGACTGCAGTCTGATACCGGCCTGACAGATATATGCAACATAGTCAAGCTCCCGGATGACATCGCAGAGTATCGAACTCCCGTAGCAAAGGGATTGATTACCGTCGTTTTTCTGGGTGAAAAAGCAGACCCCAACCAATCAGTAGGAGATCTGTCACACCACACCACACTGACCTTTAACCTGAGCATACAGAGCAGGTTGCTGAGAGGAGCAAGAGGAGTCTATGCGATTTCAGAGCAGGTCAAAAGATTGCTTTTAGGATTCAGACTCAGCCACAGTGGCAGAATGAATCTCGTAGAGCAGGAATTCTCAGACTATCAAAACGATATCTGGGAGCACTCACTCACGATGAGCTGCAGATCATTACGGACACAGGAAGACAGAGAAATCATCCACACCGATGACGTGACCCAAGGCGATTATGTCTATTACCAAAAACACTCAACAGATGAAAACATACACGTATAAAGGCAAAGTCAGATCTGCCACTTCAGGCAAAGTTCTTAACCCCGGAGAGCAGGTTCAGTTACCACTCACCGGACACGTAGCCAGTCTCATAGGCCGCGGATATCTCGTGGAGGTGGAAAAGACCACAGACCACAGACCACAGACCACGGATGGTATTGTCGATGAGCACTCCGAAAGTACGGCCGTCCGTGGTCTGTCGTCTGCCGTCAATGACCCATCTGCGAATACGGCGGCCACTGAGCGAAGCCGAAGTGCCGTGGTCAGTCGTCCGTCGTCCGTCGTCCAAACGAATTCAAAACCAAAAAAAACCAAAAAATAATGGCAAACTATCTGCACGGTGTAGAAACCATAGAACTCAAAGGCGGACTGGTACCAATAAGGGTAGTCAAGTCAGCAGTGATAGGACTCGTAGGGATAGCTCCTGCCGGAGCGACCAATGAGCCGATAGTCGTCAACTCCGTAGCAGATGCTGCGCAGTTTGGCGCAAAAGTACCGGGATTCTCTATCCCCCAATCTCTCGACGCTATCTTCAAACAGGGAGCAGGAACTGTGATAGTGGTCAACGTCTTTGACAAGACCACCCACACAGTGACCGAGACCGACGAAGTGAAGAAAGTCGAAAACGGCAAACTCAAATTGGACTACGCACCTATCGGAGGACTCACAGCTATCAAGGACAGCTCAGACCAACCGGAAGCCTGGACAGAAGGCACAGACTACACTCTGGACGCATACGGCAACTTCAGAGCACTGTCCACCAATGTGGTAGAAGGTGACTCTTACAAGTTCACTTATGACCGTCTGAATGGAGCTGCGGTATTGGATGCCCACATCATCGGCGGTGTGACCCCGGTGACAGATGAGCGTACAGGCTTGTCATGTTTTGACTTGTCACTCAATACCTTTGGCTTTGCGCCAAAGATTTTGATTGCACCTTTCTACAGCTCCAGCAACACAGTAGCAACAGAGCTGATAGCCGTAGCAGACAAGTTCAGAGCTATCACTTACCTAGACGCACCGGAAGGAACAACTGTGAGCGGAGCCATTGCAGGCAGAGGCCCGGGCGGAGTGATCAACTTCAATACGTCCAGCAAAAGAGCTGAGTTGCTCTACCCAATGCTCAAAGCTTATGACGCAGCTACCAACGGCGAGGTATTGATTCCATATTCTGCTTTCAAAGCAGGGCTGAGAGCAGCGGTTGACAACAACGAAGGCTATTGGGTTTCAGACTCCAACCACGAAATCAAAGGTATTCTTGGTACAGAGTTGATGATTACAGCAGCCATCAACGATGCAAGCAGTGAAGCCAATCAACTCAATGAGGCAGGTATCACCACCGTATTCAACGGATTTGGTACCGGCATCAGAGCCTGGGGTAACAGATCTGCAGCATTCCCTACCAACACAGAGCCGGATAATTTCGTAGCAGTCAGACGTACTGCCGACATCATCCAGGAGAGCGTAGAGCTGGCATGTTTGAACTTCATCGACCAACCCATCACTCAGGGCTGGATAGACTCAGTCCGGGAGTCCGTGAACGCATTCCTGCGCACACTGGTAGGCAGAGGAGCCATCATCGACGGTGTGTGTAAGTTCATCAAAGAGGATAACCCTCCTTCTGAGCTCGCACAAGGCCATGTGACTTTCTACATCGACTTCATGCCACCGACACCGGCAGAGAGAATAACTTTTAACAGCTTCATCAATATCGACTACTTAACCAATTTGCAATAATAACTGCCGACCGCTGACAGCCGACTGTGGTCTGTTGTCCGTCGTCTGTGGTCTAAAAAACTAAAAATGGCACAAAAGATAAAAATAGGAAGACTGACCAACGCAAACGTGTACGTGGACGGAGGCAGCATGCTGGGAAGAGTGCAGGAGTTCCAGTGCCCTACTGTTACCTTCAAGCAGGCAGAGCATCAGGCACTCGGACTCAATGGTACCATCGAGTACTATGCCGGCATCGACAAGATGGAAGGATCCATGAAGTGGACCTCCTATTATCCGGAATACCTGAAGAAAATGGCCAATCCATTTCAGGCGGTCAGGATGCAGGTCAGAGGCAACTTAGAAGAGTACCAGGGCGGCAGCAGGGTAGGGCAGACACCGGTAGTGGTGTTTCTGACCATACAGCCGAAGAACTTCCCGCTGGGAAATTTCGTACAGCACGACAACGTAGAGCTGGAGACATCTTACGGCTGTACTTATGTCCGCATGGAGATAGACGGCGAAGTCATCACAGAGGTAGATGTCGAAGCCAACATCTTCAAAGTGGACGGGGAAGATCTGCTCAAGGAGTTTAGACAGAACCTTGGTATATAAAAGACCACGGACGACAGACTACAGACCACAGACGGCGGTCAGCAGTCAGCGGTTTCTGAGCGTAGTCGAAGAACCGCAAATACGGTGGTCTGCCGTCCGTCGTCCGTGGTCAAAAAAATCACTCCGCTAACATGAACATCGAAGACTGGATATTAGACGCGTTAATACCCACTATGGTGGGGGTCATGTCAGGAGTAATAGGTTGGATAGCCGGAAGCCGACAGCGCAACGCAGAAGTCGAAAATACGGAGCTGCAAAACGTGAAAGACACACTGGATATTTACACCAAAATGATAGAAGACCTCAAGACGCACCAGAACTACTTAGAGACTAAGATAGATAACCTGATCTCAGCGAATAAAAGTCTAAAGAGCAAACTGTCAGCCGCACGTGAGCGTCTCGACCTGCTGGAAAAGAATCTTAAAAAATAAAGCCATGAAAGGGGAGCAAAGAAAAGAGCAGTTAACGGATAAAGAACATAAGAAACTTTTGAAGATGCTTTATTGGATGCGTTCAAAAGGTCTGTGGCCTATCGCCTGTGGCCTGTTGTCCATCGCCTTACTCTCCTCCTGCTGCCGCGAAGCAGTCCCGGTGAACTCTACGACCGTAGTCCACGACACCACCTTCGTAGAGAGCAGGGTGATAGAAAGAGACACAACAATTATTTATCCGGGCAGCTCTACACAGCTCATCATCCCGGTCAAAGATATTTTAGAGACCTCAGACCACCGACCACAGCGAGCGTTAATCAGCGGTCCAAAGCACCTTGGTCCGCCGTCCGTGGTCACTGAGTCCAAAGCACCTTGGTCCGCCGTCCGTGGTCAGTCGTCTTTGACAGCAACAATAAAAGGCACAGACCTCCGCATCGACTGCGACTGTGACACGCTGGCTATAGAAGCCAAATTATATGATACTTATCAAAAAGAACACAAGCAGAAAACCACAGAAACGACAATAACAAAAGAAGTGAAATTTATTCCCCAATGGATAAAAGTCCTTGCCTGGTCAGGGGGTGCATTCTACCTCTTCATGGGCATCGGCGTTATCCGTAAATTTAAAATCATTTAATAGACCACGGACGACCGGTGATCGCAGCCGAATCGCGGTCTAAAATCACTCCGTAAATACGGCCGTCTGTTGTCCGTCGTCCAAAAAAAAAACAACAAACATGACCTACACACGTACCACATGGATAGCCCACATCGGGCCCAAAGCAAAAGCAGTCTGCAAAGGCACACCCTTCTTTGCCTCAGTGATGATCGCACAATCCGTACTGGAGTCCGGCAACGGCAACAGCAAACTGACAAAGCTGGGTAACAATCTTTTCGGCATCAAAGCCTTAGGGGGCTGGAAAGGATCAACACTTGATATGAAAACAGGTGAGGCAGTCAAGGGGGTTTGTTGCGTCCTTGAGAGAGGGGATTTTCGTGCCTACGACAGCATAGAAGACAGCATGAGAGACCGCAACAAATTCCTCATCGACAATCCCCGATACAAGAGAGCAGGAGTACTGGACGCAAAAACACCGGAGGAGCAGTGCGACGCATTACAAAAAGCCGGGTACGCCACCGATCCCCGCTATGCACAAAAACTCAAAGACATCATCAACGGATCCGGCCGCCTCAAAAGATTCGATTAACAGTTTCACTTAGCTTTATAGAGAGAAACTATTCACTATTTTAATCTTCTCGGAGGAGCAGCCTGCTCTACATAAGCAACGCCAAACTGATTCTCTATTATCTTCACACTATGAGTATTGGCGAAAGTATGCATAAAAGCATGGTGCGTAGTCAGAACGGCATCTTGAAGGTCTTGATCATCTTCTAAGTCAGATATATTCAACCCAACTTCTAAGCACTCTTTTTTAGAGATATGTCTTGCGTGGGATTTTTGATCCCTGTGATTGGAAAAGGCAGTAACTATTTTTTTGACTCTGTCACTATCGCCATCACACATATTATAAGAAAGCCAATTGGATACCATCTCTTCAGACCATTCTATCGCCTGTTTACAAGCCCCTAAAAAAGTAGGGTGATACTTTCCTATAATCATTTGCCATAGGGACGCGGAATGAGGATTCACCCTAATATCCTCTTTGGCGTTTTTAAACTCGTCCAAGACAGCTTGACAAGCGAGACCTCCCATCTGAGGGTCTATCGGCCCCAAATTGGAGTGTTTGCCCATGATGATTTCTTTGGACGCAAAAGCTATCATAGTGCCTGCGGACATGGATATTTGAGGTACAATAACTCTGATGTCTTTGTCAAACATCGAATACAGATAGTCAACAAGAGACTCTGTAGCTGCTATGTCTCCTCCAGGAGTGTGTAGTATTAAATCCAAGCCTTTGGTGCGGTCAAGCTTATGGATACCCAACATAAAACCCGCTTTGTCTTTATCGTTCACAGCAGTACCTGAAGCGGTGGGCTTTTGAAGCCATCCGGAATAATAAGCGATAGTATTTCTTCCGGTGATATCGGATACTAATTTCAGATACTTTCTTCTTACCGTATCTATATCTAAGGGATTTGCCTTGGGATTTCTGTTTTGCTCTTCCTTGATTTCAAGGATAACTTCACTCCAATTAGGCATAGTTCGTAGATTCTATATTAAGGTAGTCTCTCCAAGAGATGGGATAGGAGTGTAATTGTCATCATACATAGTGAACTTCTTGAAAAAGTCTCCCGCCTTAGTCCATTCAGACTCTATGATGACAGTAGTCTTAGAGGGTTCAACAATAGTTTTGTAGTCTATTAAATCCTTTTCTCTTTGTGCTTCTTGTACTTTGCTGGTGGTTTTGTCTTCCCTTTCCATAATGTGGTTTTTCCTAATCGTTGCGATTGATTAATCAAATTAAACTAAACTAAGTCTAAGTAACAACTCTTTTGAATTATTTAACAAGAGGAAATGCCGCGTGCAGTCCATGATTTGTCGTCAGCGGTCAAAAGTCACTCTGCGAACACGGTCGTCTGTCGTCCGTGAGCCTGCCCGCCGTGGCGGGTCCGTGGTCAGCCTGCGGTGAGCTAAGTCGAACCGCAAACAAACAGCAAAACCCTCACCATCATATCTTTTTACTTTAGTAACCGAACCAACCGCGCACTATGGTCTATGGTCTGCCGTCACACTGAGCTTGTCGAAGTGCGGTGGTCTGTCGTCTGTGGTCCGTGGTCAAAAAAAATCAACCATGTCGGACAAAACAACACAAGAGGTAGAAGAAACAAAGAAAACCTACCCAACACCGGAAAACCCTGAAGGCTATTTTTTCGCCAATGAGACGGAAGAAGAGTCTGGGATTGAAACCAAAAATTACCCAAACGGATCAGCCGTTAAAAGATTTCACCTACAGGATGGCAGAGAAGTAGTCGTGAGAAAGCTCAGAGGAGCAGACTTTGTGGAGACTAAGAAAAGAATGCAGGCGAGCGGAAACTCATTAGATATGGACTCCGTGAATATGTCTGTGGCCACTACCATAGCCGGAGAGAAGATGCCTCCGGAGTTTTATCTCAATGACCTCTTCCAGGTGGATTATGTGACCATTGCGGCGGTGAATGCATCGCTAAATTTTCAGTAACGCTGCGAGAGATTACTTTCGTAGCACATTTCTTTGGCATCAGTCCTTTAGCTGTGGAAGAGTGGTACAGTGACAAGATAGCAGAATACTACACCGAAGGCGTGAAGCTGCACAACGATATGAATAAAGTAGATTAGTTACGGGTTAAAAGTCCCCAGACATACAGTGAAAAAAAAGAAATGAAACCTAATAATACAAGACTAAAGAAAATGAAAGTTAGTAGATGCAATATAGGATAACCTCTTGTGAGAATGTGTAAAATAAATGCGATGAAAAGTACAAGAGCAGTCCTTTTAGTGGTGGTTTTAGTGAATGCTAATAATTCAGGGTCAGACCAAGGCTCTACGCTGATATCTACGCCTTTCATTGGAGTACCAAATTCATAAGATCCAATTCTCATAAGATGAAGATACAAAGGATTAATCAATAAAACAAGAACAATGCCCGCAGGAACCAGATTAGCAATCAATTTATTACTGACAGCCGATGTAAGCAGAGCTGAGAAGCTAATAGATCAATTCACATCAAAGGCGGGCAAGAGATTCGCTAAGATGAATCTGGAGGCTACTCATCGTATTCAAAGCGGTTTTGCTAAATTTGAACTGGGCAGGCAGCTCATCCGACCCCTGGAAGGAATGTTAACTGCGGCGGTTGCCTTTGAAGATAAAATGGCGGATGTCGCTAAGGTGACCAACACAGACATAGGAACCAAAGAATTCAAGTTATTAGAAGATAGTGCCAGATCTGTATCAGCCCACATCAACCGAAGTGCAATAGAGGCAGGAGAATTAATGGCTAATCTTGCTGCGGGAGGAGTAGCAGAAGAAAATTTAGAAAGAGTAGCCAAACAGGCAGGAGAAATAGCAGTGGCTTTTGATGTCTCAGCAGGAGAAGCGGGGGATGCTTACATGATGATTATGAACGCCATGAACCTGTCAGAAAAGCAAGTCTCATCCACTATGGATGCGATGAATGCTTTGACAAATAAATTTGGCGGGAAGGCAAGCCAACTTCTTGATTTCATGGCATCAGGTGCTGCAGGCGTTGCTAATACACTGAAAGTATCAGGAGAAAATATGCAGGCTTTCGGTAACTCTTTTCTGGTAGTCGGGAAAAACAGTG
This sequence comes from uncultured Chitinophagales bacterium, assembly GCA_964653095.1. Lineage (GTDB taxonomy): Bacteria > Bacteroidota > Bacteroidia > Chitinophagales > JADIYW01 > JAMLHH01. Next base: position 63,099 of record CAZZEH010000004.1, on the reverse strand, counting down.
CTGAAGCAGCAACTATAATGGAACGATTCCAGAAAGCTATTTTTGCCAACTCCGAATTGTCAAAAATCTTCACCGATGCTGATGGTGGCACGGCGGGTTTAGTGGCTGTTTTAGAAGCTGCAAAAAAGAGTGGGAGTGCATATCAGTGGCTGGCACAAAGAAATTTGGGTGCTTATGCTTCGCCTTTGGCACAGCTAGCAGGAAATATGGACTCCGAAAGGGGGCTGAAAAATCAGTTAGCTCTATTGCAAGACCCCGCAAATATAGAAGGATCGGCACACGATGAATTTCTTAACAGGCAAAAGACCACCTTAGAGCAATTCAACCGAATGAAAAATACAGCTTTGAATCTCGGGGCAAGTTTGGGGGAGACTCTTATTCCCGCTCTTTCAGATTTACTGACGAAAGTGAATCCTCTGATTGAAAGGTTCGCCGAGTGGACTAAAGAAAATCCTAAACTCATATCCGGTGCGGTTCAGATAGCCGCCGCGGCAGGGGTTGCGTCTATGGCTGTAGGTGCGCTTCAGATTGCTTTTGGCGGAGCAGGAAGACTTTTATCGCAGACTGCACTTTTCTTCATCAAAAATAAAGATGGTATTTCAGGTCTCAGTAAAGTACTCGACAGTAATCTGGTGACAGCCTTAAAATCAGTTACTTCAGCCACTTTAAAAATGACTATGGCTGCTTTGTCTAACCCATACATTGTCGGTGCCGTGGCTATTGCCGGTGCCGCTTATCTCATCATAAAAAACTGGGACAAAATAAGTGCCTGGTTCATGAAACTATGGGATAAAGTGAAAAAGATATTCAGCACTGCATTCAAAATTATTGCGGCTTTGGTTATCAACTTTACACCTGCCGGATTGATTTACAAACATTGGGACACTATTAGTAAATGGTTCAAGGACATCTGGGATGACGTGAAAATCATCTTCAGTGCCGCTTGGGAGAGTATAAAAGAACTCTTTCTCAATTACACTCCTTTGGGTTTGGTCATCAGCCATTGGGACGGCATTGTTGATGCCTTTAAAGATATATGGGAGAGAGTCAAAGACGTATTCAATGCAGCAGGAGAAGCCATTAAGAATTCATGGATAGGTAGGTTTGCATCTAAGTTGATAGGCGGTGTCAGTGGGGCTGTGAGCAGTGCCAAAGATTTAGTTTCATATGCATCTGACCACGGACTGGCTGATGTAGTTGCCCGCACCGGACGCAATCCCGCCACAGGCTTTGCACCTTTGGCCATGCCCGGACTACCTCAGCCGGTGCCACTTGCCGCTTCTTCCAATGACCGATTCAGCTTTGCTCCCATATTCAATATCTCAGGCTCGGTAGATCAGCAGACAGCCAATGCCATCACAGCACAGCTACGCAGAGACTTTGAACTGAGATTGAAAGATTATGAATACAATAAACGCAGGAGGGCATTCTAATGCTGTTTCAACTCGCAAATAAAACCTACTCAGGAAGACTCGCACCAAGAAGCTGGTCCACATCAGGCAATGAAGCCAATCTCGCACAATTAGAGCTGATAGGCATCAAACCCCGATTACAGCATCTCGGAGAGACCTTGGAAGAACTCACACTCTCATTCAAGCTCAGAGTAGAGTTTTGCAACCCACAGCAGGAGTTAGAAGACTTGGAGACCTGGAAGCGCGATGGCGAAGTATTACCCCTGCTTCTCGGCACCGGGCAGTATGTCGGAGACTACGTGGTCAAGTCCTTAGAAAAAGATATCCTCACCGCTTTTGATGACGGACTGCCTATGGATGTCAACGTGGAGGTAGTACTGTTAGAATACGTGGACGAAGACACCGAAGCGAGGCAGGCACAGGCTGACAGAAAGAAAGCTTTGGCAGTGGGTGATAAGACACAGATCAACCGATTACCGGAGCAGCCAATCACTCTGGAAGCAGTAGCATTGACCTCTGTCATAGAGTCACAAAACAGGACACTGGAAGTCACAGACCTCACTCAGAGGATGATAGACTCACCCAATCCGACCAGCAAGATAGATGACATCCGTAAGAAGGCTGACAGAGCACAGGCAGCTTTGGACAAAGCTATCGCCGCAGTAGCAGTAGTGCAGGACAAAGTATCTACCGCCACCGGTATAATAGCTTCAGTGAATCACACAAAAGACAAACTCACAGAACTAAAAAGCCTGATGACCTCACCACCATCACTCACCGGCATCAACGACTCCATGGTCAATGTCAAGACCGCCACACGCATGGTCTCTGACAGCTCCGTGCAATTATCAAGAGAAGTAATACTTAGAAAAATATGAAATCATTTATAGACCACAGACCACAGACCACAGACCACAGACCACGGATACTGTCGCCGGCGTAGAACCATCAGCAAATACGGCGGTCACTGAGCAGTGAGCGGAGCCGAACTGTCGAAGTGTCGCCCGTGGTCCGTGGTCAGTCGTCTAAAAACAAACAACTATGATAAATGGATTTAATTGGGGCCAGATGTTCCATTACATCACCCTCGCACACAACAAGCAAAGCGGACTGCCGCAATCTTTATTGAAACAAATCAAAGACAAAGTGCCTCCGAAGATGTACCGACACGTACGTTTTTCGGGAACCATGAGCAACTACATGAATTTGAGCGAAAGCGCATATGGAGAGAGCGAATACACCGCAACCATGTGGCAGCAGCTCTCCAACCAAAAACACAACCTGTTGCAGAGATTACAGTTCCTGGTGTGGATGCTCACCGGCAACAGAAAGCAGGTAGTGAAGTCTCTGGTGAAGTGGGTGGACAAAAGCTATCTGTACAATTTGACAGAAGCCTACCGGCAGCTTGAATGTGAGACCATGGCATTCACGTTTAACAGCCACATGCCTTACATGAATGAATGCGATCTGAAAGAATCTTTAGACTCGTTGAAATATATCAGGGACAACACAAACCTCATATCTGTCGAACTGGAAAATGAAACCTATTACGCCGACTACATTGTGGGTAAGAGCAATAAAGCCGAGGACGCCCGCCCACACATAGAACAATTTTTCAGATATCTGCATGACGAAGTACTTCCGGCAGTGCGAAAAGTAATCGGCGACCACATACCAGTAGGAATATCCGTCACAGATGAAAGAGTAGGCAAGCATAAAGTATGGAATGAATACGCCCGAAAGTTTGCCAAAAACAACAAAAACATCTTTCTCGCTGTTCATGTATATACCGGAGGGTATGAAGACAGACATATAAAAGATTCTCTGGATTATGAGATGAGTCATTTAGACCCGTCCATTCCGGTGCGGATCACAGAGTGGAACGCGGAGAGTGCTGCGGGCAATCTCCTGCAACAAGCCAAAGTCAAAGACTTTACAGATCGGTTCAGCCTCATTGCAAAAGACAAGTATGGCGTAGAACACACCTACTACCATACCCTCTGGACTAAGACCGGGGCACATTTCAGCTATATAAAATAAAGCCATGACTAAAACCATACAATACCAGACACAGGAAGGAGAGCGTTGGGATACCGTATCACAAAAAATGTACGGCAACCCCTACGAAGTCCGGCGCATCATTGAAGCCAATCTGAAAGCACCCATTTCAGAAAGAATCATGACCGGCGCAGTTCTCGAAATACCCGTACTCGAAGATAACACTGTGGAGGTCAACCGTATGCTCCTCCCACCTTGGAAGCGTGATTTGTAATTAGAGACCACAGACCACGGACGACAGACCACAAAGGGCATCGTCGAAGAACACTCCGCAAATACGGCGGTCACTGAGCATCGTCGAAGTGTCGTCCATCGTCCGTGGTCTGTGGTCTGAAAAACAACACAAATGCAAACAGAAAAACCCATACTCAAAGTCCTCTACAACGGAAAAGACATCACCGAAGATATCTCCCGGGACCTCATGTCATTCAATTATACGGATAGATTGGAAGAAGCAGACACCTTGGACATCGAAGTCGAAGACATTGACGGGCTATGGAATTTAGAGTGGTATCCGGAGAAGGGAGCAAAAATAACGGCACAGGTAGGTATTGCCGGAGGAAGTAGCATGAACTGCGGTACCTTTGAGATTGATGAGATAGAACTCAGAGGAGCACCCGACACGGTGAATATCCGCTGCATAGCTGCGGGATTCAAAGAGGGGCAGAAACGCACCAACAAAAGCCACGTGCATGAAAACAAAACACTGAGAGAAGTCATCAACACCGTAGCAGGTAATCTCGGGCTGAGGGTACAGGGCAGCATTGAAGCGGTGAAGATAGGGCGACTGGTACAGAACCAGGACAGCTCTCTTTCCTTTCTGGCCAAGCTGGCCAAAGATTACGGATACACCTTCAGCGTGAAAGACAAAACCTTAGTCTTCATCAAAAAGACAGAGCTGACCCAAAGCAAAAGCGTAAAAACTTACGAGCGTAAAGACCTGATATCCTATTCCTTCAAAGACAAAAGCACAGGCACCTACAAACACGCAAAAATCAGTTATCACAATCCCGAGAACGGAGAGCTGATCACACATCAGGAGGCAGACGAAGACATCAGAGATACAGACGATGTGCTGGTACTCAAACTTACCGCAGAAAACGAAACACAAGCCAAAGAAATGACAAGGGCGGCCTTAAGGGAAGCGAATCAATTGCAACAGTCCGGCACAATTACGCTTCCCGGCTCGCCTTTTGCCCTTTCCGGCAATGTAATCAGCCTCAAAGGACTGGGCAGACTCTCTGGAGATTTCATCATCCATTCCGCTTCCCACACCATCAGCAATGCCGACGGCTGGCTGGCAGACCTTGAAATTTATAAAATCAACTACAAATTTGAAACAGAAACAAAAAAAGAAACAAAAAAAGAAAATGAAGACACAAGGAAAATGGACTTCTTCGGAGACCTGTGATGAGACCACGGACCACGGACCACAGATGGTCACTGAGCAGAGTGGTACACTGAGCTTGCCGAAGTGCCGAAGTGCCGTCCGTGGCCACTGAGCTTGTCGAAGTGTGGTCAGTCGTCTGTGGTCAAAAGTCACTCAGCAAATACGGCGGTCCGCGGTCAGTCGTCTGTGGTCTAAAGTCACTCTGCAAATACGGCTGTCCGCGGTCAGTCGTCTGTGGTCTAAAAAAAAACATTTTCAATTATCAACTCTCAATTATCAATTAAACAAAGTGCTAAAATTCGGATACATATCAGAACTCGACACTGCCAACGGGCTGGTGCGCGTCTATTTTGAAGCAGAAGGCATCGTGAGCAACCCGCTCCCTGTCTCCATGCCCGCCACCAAAGAAGACAAATATTCCTTCCCCTTTGTGATCAATGAGCACGTGTGGTGCATCATGGATGATAATATGCAGTTCGGAGTAGTGGGAGGAGCTATTTACTCCGCCAAAAACAAACCGGCAGGAAACGTCTCAGATACAAAGATTAATATCGATATCAACGGCGACAAACTGCAGATAGAAATAGACCGAAATTCCGGTAATATTAAGCTCAAAGGCAAAGGGGATATAAAAGTCGAATGCGACGGAGACTTCAAAGTAAAATCTTCCGGAGACATCAAATTAGAAACTGCCACCGGAGAAGTGGAGGTCAAAGCTCTCTCTGTCAAAATCGACGCACCCAATATACAGGCAACCGGAAACCTTGCTGTCGCAGGTCAGGTTACAGCGGCAGGCTTTGCAGGAGCTTCCGGTGCTCCTATGGCAGCTCCGTCAGGAATTTATACAGAAGAAGACGTAATAGCAGGAACTACTTCTTTGAAGCTACACACTCACGAAGATTCTATGGGTAGTCCTACCACACCACCCCTCGTATAAGGGAGAGCAATCAGCGAATACGGCGGTCACTGAGCCTGTCGAAGTGTGGTCCGCGGTCAGTCGTCTGTGGTCACTGAGCTTGCCGAAGTGCCGAAGTGTGGTCTAATAAAAAACACCCCATCCACCGCGGCGGACAGGGCATAGCCGTAAAGACTTTAATCAGTCGTCAAACAAAAACTAAAGGCGTACAGCTAAAAGCTCTTCACCCAAACGGTGCAAGGCGTTTTCTATCTTCTTAGCAGTCTCAGGACGTGGCTTACGCAGTCCGCTCGCATAATGTGCCAACTGCTTCTGATGGATGCCTGTAATGCGCTCTAAAGCTGCATTCTGAAATATCCCTTTGTAGTAGTGCAGCAGACCCTGCGTATCAAACTGAAACGCCAGCTCATACTGCCCTCTAAACTTATCGGGAACAGAATCGCCATCCTCCAGACTGCCCTCTACGTGAAAACTTATAGCTTCCTTAATGCTCTCTTCCATCTCCTTGGGGGTATCCGCCACAGAGACACATCCGGGAAGCTCCGACACATAAGCAGAAAAGTTATTGCCGCTGTATTCGATTTCTACTAAAACCTGATTTTTCATATAAGATTTTTTACGCCGGGACTATTTCAACCCGGCTTGTTTTAAAATGGATGCTACTGTTTGATGTCCTAAGTCTTTGTTTTTACCATGGTCAGGTATGGTAACTCTTCCTTTCTTTGTCGGGTGTCTGTACTGCCTGTGGCTACCTTTCTGACATATCTGATACCACCCGTCTGCTTCTATCAGGTCTATCATCTCTTTCACTTTCTTAATCACACCTCTCTGTTTTTGTTTGACTATACTAAGATAGTAAAACAGTTACCATTAAACAAGCTTTCAACAATATTATTTCTGTTTTTTCTTGTCGGCGAATACCGTCGTCCGCGGTCACTGAGCCTGTCGAAGTGTGGTCTGTGGTCTGTGGTCTGTCGTCCGCGGTCACTGAGCCTGTCGAAGTGTGGTCTGTGGTCTGCGAAGCGTAGCAAACAAACAGCAAAACCTCCACGCCAGAAACTTTTTAGTTTTGGAAAGTATGCGCGTAACAGATATCCACACCATCAACTGGCAGATGAGTCTTCTGCAGCCGGACAGCATTGTCACCGGAGCAGATGATGTCAAGCAGTGCATAGGTACGATACTGCTCACGCGCAAAGGAGAAGACCCGCTCAGACCCCATTTTGGCTCCCGGCTCTTTGACTGGGTGGACAGACCGGTGAATACCGCTGTGCCCAATATGAAGAAAGAAATGTTGGAAGCCATCCGTCTTTTTGAGCCCAGAATAAAGGTGAAAAAGATTACTCACAGGATAGAATACGAGCAGGTACATTTCAATATTGAGTACGTCGCAGCAGACGGCACTTTGGACTTCTTCGATTTTGTGGTAGGCGACCAGTTCAATCCCGATGCCAACGGTCTGCATCTGTTGGCCAACTACGACCCGGCAGATTACAGATATCATATCACCCTGATATTAGACTCCATGCCGGCACTGCCTATGCCTCCTGCAGAAGGTTTTGCCAGCATTCCGGCGATGATGACCTGGATAGCCAACAGTTGGTATTTTTACGGCTCTTGGCAGCACACCCCGGGAAGTAATTTGGTCAGCCTCTCAGTACCTGCAGTCCTGGCACAGACCGGATCATTGAGTATCATCGGTACACAGAATGCACTGACAGCCAATATACCTCCACTGGCAGACCTGACAGACTATTATACGATAGACTTCCGCAATGCTTCCGGAACACTGATTACGCCGATTCCGGGAACGGATATACAGACCAAAGGAGGAATCCTTTCTTTTGTGCAGACCTATTACGGCGGTTATGGTACATGGAGTATTCAGGGCAATACCTTGGTACTCAACGGCAGTGTGGACCTGACAGGATTCACTCTGACCATCAACACCAGTATATTTATTACGTCATCCTTTACCGAAGGCTTTTCATTAGGATTTGAATCATAAACATGGCAGAGCAACCACAATACATAGACATAAATCCGAAAGCGATTAAGGACAGCATCAAAGCTGACTATGAGCAGATGACAGGAAGAGTCCTCCATCCGGGGCAGGTAGAGCAATTGCTGATCAACGCATTTGCATACAGGGAGTATCTTTTACGCATTCAGATCAACGAGGCGGCCAACCAGAACCTTGTTGAATTCTCCCGGGCACCCTTCCTGGACTATCTCGGTCAGCTGGTAGGGGTGAGGCGACTCACCTCTTCTGCTGCCGTCTGTCCGGTCAAAATGACTTTAGTACCCGGACACGGAGCACTTCTTATCCCGGCAGGAATCAGGATACAGTCCACAGATGGTCAGGCAGTCTTTGTCACCGACAGCAGCGTATCTGTAGCATCCAATATAGATGAAGTGACTGTGAACGCTGTCAGCATCCGGGAAGGCAAAGATGCCAACGGATACGCAGCCGGAGATATAGTCATCATCTTAGACCCGCAGCCCTATCTTTTCAGTGCTGAAAACACAGATGAGACCAAAGGCGGAGCGGATGCAGAAGCGGATGATGAACTCAGAGAAAGAATCAAATTAGCTCCCCAGAGCTTCAGCAATGCAGGTTCAAAAGGAGCTTACGAATATTTTGCCCGGACAGCCAATCCCGCAATAGTCGATGTCGCAGTGACTTCCCCTATTCCCGGAGACGTGAATATCTATCCCCTGTTAGAAGATGGCGGTATTCCTAATCAGACCATTTTGGATGAAGTAGCAGCCGTGTGCAATGCCGATAAAGTCAGACCACTGACCGACACCGTGAATGTGCTGGCACCTACTCCTGTGCACTTTGATATAGAAGTAGATCTGACACTCATCACCGGAGCGGTGGCATCAGATGTCAAAGACTTAGTGGAGAGCAAATTAGAAGAGTACGCAGACAATAGGAAAAGAGGTCTGGGATTAGATGTAGTCTTAGAAGCTATCATCAGAAAAAGCATGCAGAATCAGGTGTACAGTGTCGCTGTGACACAGCCGGCATCTACTCAGGTCATCAACCCTGAAGAAGTGGCCATCTGCGATTCTATAACCGTTAATGTCGTCGGATATTCAGATGAGTAACCTACTGCCACATAGCATCCTGAAGCCACACATTGCAGTCTTTGACCTGCTGATGAAGAAGCGTTTGGCAGACTTAGAGCTGGATAAACTTTTAATCTACCTCATCGACACCGTGGGTGAAAAAGCATTGATCCTTCTTGCGGAGCAGTTTGACGTGATGGGCTATAAGGGCTGGAAGCTGGCAGATACGGAAGAAAAAAGAAGAGAGCTGCTCAAAAAAGCCATAGAGCTGCACCGGTTCAAAGGTACTGTCTGGGCTGTGAAAGAAGCACTCAGGACTATCGGCTATCCGGATGCGATGATTACGGAACACGTGACTCATTGGGCAGGTTTCACCATCCAATTGGGTGCGGGAGTGCAGACCATCAACACAGACCAGATAGCGGAAGCAGTGCAGATGATTAATGAGTACAAAAATGTAAGAAGTCACCTGATGGGCATACAGTTCAAAGTGGACTTCTCAGACACTTTGACCATTACAGACACCAGCTATGAATCTGCCGGAGACCTGTACGAAGACAGCATCTTCACCTCTGCAGGACTGATATACGACGGCACCGGCGATTATGACGGAGAGTATGACCACAGCCCGGACGGTGATGTACTGGAATTGACAATTATTGACAACTCATAACAATGGATAAAATGAATGAAAATATTAAGGCAGAAGGCACCCTGCGACTGCGGATACACAGGGCAGACGGCGCTCTTATAGAGAAGTACGAAGCCAATAACCTTGTCGTGGACCTGGGCAGAAAGAATGTCGCCAAATTAATCGGCGGAGATGCTGCCGGTAAGAAAGTGAATACGATAGCGGTAGGAGAAGGAACATCTGCTCCGGCGGTGGCAGACTCTTTACTGACAAACCAATTTGACAAGCCGGTCGATGCCGTCACTTACCCGGCCGACAACAAAGTCCAGTTCTCTTTCAGCATCGCTTCCGGAGAAGCCAACGGATTTGAAATCACAGAATTCGGACTGCTCAATGATGACGGCACCCTGTTTAGCAGAAAGACCAGAAGCGCGATATCGAAGACCTCTGATATTATTATCACCGGCATTTGGACCATCACAATTAACTAACATCTGCGGGGGTGGTCTGCGGTCAGTCGTCCGTGGTCCGTCGTCACTTTCAATTTTCAATTTTCAATTCTCAACTTTCAACTAACAAAACTATGGCAATTATTTCAGAAACATCACAGTGGGAAGCCACGATCTACCAGCTCGAAGAGTCTGACCCGGTACGCGGAGGAGACCCTGCGAGTGGTGGTGTGAGCAATAAAGCCGCACAGCAGCTTGCCAACAGGACGCTGTGGCTTAGAAACAATATGATGAGCGTGTTGACAATAGTCGATTACTCCTTCGTCATGGGATTTGCCCGGACCATACCGGACGCGGGTACAGAGACCTTATACGTTTTGGATGGCGATTATGGTCAGGTGATCTTACCCGACCCCGCCAATGCGAGAACACACGGAGTCATTCATTTCAGGACAAAAGAAGCTATTCAAATCATTAAAATAACAGGCACAGGACTGACGTTTTATCTCGCCGCTTTGGAATCCCTCGCCGTGTATAATGACGGCACCAACTGGCACATACTGACGAGTAACACCCGTATTGCACAGGTGGGCGAAGTGACCTACGGATACAAAGTTCTCCCGGGTACCGTAGAAGCCGCCGGGCAGTTACTCAACAGAACGAACTATCCGAGACTGTGGGATTATGCCGGCAGTCTCGGGGGTTTGGTAGATGATGCAACTTGGTGGGGACATCCCCTATCCTCAAAAGGATATTTCTCTAAAGGAAACGGCACGACAACTTTCAGAGTCCCCGACCTGAGAGCTATGTTTATCCGGGGATTGGATAACGGTAGAGGAGAGGACTTATACCGGCTGTCATCCCTTCCCGGATCATTTGAATATGATGCAATAAAAGCTCACGACCATGATATATATAACAAATCGAGATTACACGCACAGACCGGACAGACGACAACCTTATCAGCTGAGAATCCAGAAGACACTTCAGCCCATAACGGGCCTACAAAAAAAACGGGAGCTACCGGCAGCAACGAAACCCGTCCGATGAACGTGGGATTGTTAACCCTTATAAAAATATAAGCTATGAGCAGACCTGCTTTAAATAACACCATCAACACCAAAATAAGCGACAACATCACCCGGGATATCACTCCGCAAAAAACCAGAGAAGTGCTTTTTGCCGTGGCAGACTATGCCGAAGAGTTATTGATCGGTACAAACTTCAACCACACCCTATATTTTGAAAGTGTGGCAGAGAAAGCGTCCATCATGCGGATGGCGGACTGGAAGGTCAACAGCATTGACAACCCTTTTGGGGTAGAGTTTATCGTGAAAATTAACGGCGTGATTTACTTCGATCACACGGGTAAGACAGGCGCTCAGAGCAAAGTCAACGGAGCTCTGAGCGGCAGTCCGGGCGAAGTGTCCGTAGAGATTACAGACCCAAAAGGGGAGACTAAAGTTTTACTCAGACTTAAATGTGAGGAGGCATAATCATGGCAAGAGAAGAATACAGCCTTATAAGAGACACCAAAGCAGACTTGGTCAATACGAATGAGGACAAAGTGGGTGAAGCACGACTGTCTGAAGGAGATGTCGAGATAGACAATCTGTTTGTTACGCTGAGAAGTGAATTGACGGGCAATATCTTGAATCTCGAATGGGATGACAACGATGATGACGGCCACCCTATATCCGGTAACGCAGCTAAAGCAGCAGTTGACCTACCCTATCCTGTGGAGGATATCTTGTCAGGCAAGAGAAGACTGACTCTGAAAACAACTGAGAAACTCGCAGACTTATGGTCAAGTGATGATTTTATTTTTGAAGTTGATCTGTCACTGCCGGGTAACGACCTTACCGGAAAGTTTCAAATCCCTCTGAATGGCGGAGCTCAGGTGGATATCAGCTCTTCAGAAGGGCATTTTCTCACTAACCAAAGCGGATTGGTTACGATACAGTTCACTAATCCATTGGGCGTGTATAACATAGCTATTATCCCGAAGTCTCAGCAAGCCTTCACGCTTAATTACAACAGTAACAACGACGTCAAGAGAATAACAAGAATAATTAAATGGGGAACTAACCAGTTTACCTCCACTGCTAATATGTTTAAAGGGGCTCTGAATTTGACGCACATAGAACCTGATGCAGGAGCGCCAAGTATCATCGGGAGCATGTCCAACATGTTCAGTCTCTGTTCTCAATTCAATTCTGACTTGTCCGGCTGGAATGTAGGTAACGTTACAGATACGGCCAGCATGTTTTTTAATTGTTCTCAATTCAATTCTGACTTGTCCGGCTGGAATGTAGGTAACGTTACGGATATGGCCAGCATGTTCCAAGGCTGCTCTGTATTCAGTTCTGACTTGTCCGGCTGGAACGTGAATAATGTGACTAATATGGCTGGTATGTTCCGTGGCTGCTCTCAATTTAATTCTGATTTGTCCGGTTGGGCTATGAGTAATGTAACGGATATAAATAAAATGTTAGCGCAGTGCCCAAAGTTCAACTCCGAGGGCTTTGTGTTAAACTGGGACCTCTCTTCAGTAGCTGATGCAAGGGCGGCTTTCTACAATACAGCATTGTCTGTAACGGCCCTTATTATCAATTTTACCAATGCGGCGGGAGTCAATTGGGGGTCTGTTTCCGGAGGTGGGATAAACAACACGGAGACGGTTGCCTTCAAGGACACAAAAGTCTCGGGTGTGAAGTTGTTCGGAAACAACACGGACATTCATTTAAGTGCTTCCTCCGGAATGTCAGGAGAAGCATTAGCTGAAATGATAGAATCTTTTGATCCGGCTGCCGGAAAGGATTTGACTTTAACTAACACACAGAAGACAGATTTGGAAAACTACCTGATAGGTGAAGGTTACACAGATATATCGGACTGGCTGACGACAGAAGGAATTAACTGGAATGTAATATAAGCACTATGAAGATATACAGAGAAAAAGCAAACGGTACTTGGATTGAGTCAGACTGGGTGATTACTCCCTCTTTTGAAATCAAGGCAAAAGACTACTCATCCGATGAAGACCTTCAAGGCTTTCAAATCCGCGCCACACCACCTACGGCATTTATGGAGTGGTTAGAAGAAACTAATCCGGAAGAATTTGACAATCGAGGGTACAGCCTGCCAAAGCCTTTCAGCATCACCTATAAAAATGAAAAAGGAAAAGAAGAAACTTTCGAGGGCAGTGCCGAGGAAGTCCTTGAAAAATTGTCCGGGCTGACTGACTTTGAAATTACCGATAATAAGAAAGGCTCTACACTCACTACCGTAGGTTCTATAGGTAAGAATCCGGGTATAGGCGGGGCAGGAAAGAGCCCTTAGTAAAACGAATTCCCCACGCTTTTCAGCATATCGTGTGCTCTCCTCTCTTCATTCACCAGATAAAATCGTCTGGTTACCCCCTCAGAGCTGTGTCCGGCCAGTCTTGCGGCTTCTCTTGCACTGAGTATTTCGGACACCTCATCTAAGTTACTGTGTTTGAGGGAATAGAAATCGGCCTTTACCCCTAACTTCTCTTTGACATGCATCCGCCAGCGCCTTGTGATCTGTTCCCGGCAGATAGGTTTGTCCCGGACACCCGGCTGCAGGCTCACCGAAAAGACATACGCATTCTCCGGACAGTTTTTCATCACCTCTTCCCACAGCGGCAGGGCACTGTCCTTGATTGTTCTCCACTGCTCGGAGTAATGTCTTCCTTTTTTTACAAGTACTTTGATTCTTTGTTTGCCGATATCTACATCGGAACCTTTGAGTCGCAGCAGCTCAATGACCCGGCAGCCGCTGTGAAAGAATATCACCATAAAGCGCCAAAAAGTGTAATACTCATCGTGGAGGTAACTGTATATCTGACGTCTTTCTTCCCGGCTCAAAGTCGGTCTGATTTTTTTTGTGATTTTTTGTTTTCTGATTTTACTCACGGGGTCTATTTCTGTGGCCTCGAGTTCTATCAGCTCGTTGAATAATATCATCAGATAAGTTCGGTACTGGTTGTGTCTGTGAGCCGACCAGCGTTTGTTTGTTTTTGCACACTGCGCAAACAGCATTTTGATATGTCTGCGTTTGATTTCAGAAACAGGTATCTCGGCCACGCGGATTTGTTTGGCGGCTTTCTCGACTCCCCGAATGACGGAGCGTATATCTCTCATGGTACTGTGTGTTTTGCGGAGCGTATCAAACACCTCCCACAAAGCTCTTATAAATCCGGTCTGCGGGTGGATGAGATAATCAATCTCCTCCTGTATCGGGTAGGAGTCGGTGATCGGGTTATAATGTTCGACACAAAGCAGACGTATCATTTCGTCTAACAACAGCTTTGCGGCAGCTCTTTTTTCTTTGAGAGTTCGGAAGCTGTTCACGTTTGCTTTTCGGACAATGAATTTCCCTTTTGGGTATTCTTCCGCAAAAGCGGGATCGTAAAATCTAAACTGGACGTACCATTTCTTATTCACGTCTGCTCCGGCGGTGTCCCAGTTGCGCGGGTGTATCTTCGGCTCACTACACCTGCAGTCATTGGATAGTTGTATCATAGTGCTAACTTTTTTGCTAACCATTTACAACGCCACCGTGAGAAAAATAAGGCTTAAAAAGTTGGGAGCCCTTTGTTTATAAGGACTCCCGAGTAGTAGCGGGAACAGGACTCGAACCTGTGACCTTCGGGTTATGAGCCCGACGAGCTACCGACTGCTCCATCCCGCGATATGGTAGGTGCAAAGGTAATGTTTTGTTTTGATTCTTTAATGTTAAAAGATTATAAAAGATAGTTGTAGGAATATTTTCTCTTCTCATTAAGGCTTATTAGTAGTGAAGTGTGTGAGAAACATAAAAATGTCAGGTTTTCAGAGATTTTTACTGTTAAATAAGCTGACTTGTCAGTTATGTATGTCATTTTGCCATGATAAAGGTGATGGCATTTATCTTGATTGGAATAGGATAAAGTTGAAAATTAAGAGTTATGAGTAAAATTATAGGAATTGACTTAGGAACCACAAATTCATGTGTATCGGTAATGGAAGGGAATGATCCCGTAGTCATTACTACTGATGAAGGAAGAAGAACTTTACCTTCTATCATCGGATTTTTGGAAAATGGAGAGCGCAAAGTAGGTGATCCGGCCAAGCGTCAGGCTATCACCAACCCGACTCATACCGTACAGTCCATTAAAAGATTTATGGGTAAAAGATTTTCAGAGATAGACCCTTCGCGCGTAGCGTATAAGGTTGAAAAAGGTGAAAATGATACGGTAAGAGTGAGGTTGTATGACCGACTTTATACTCCTCAGGAAATCTCTGCAATCATTTTGCAGAAAGCCAAGAAAATGGCAGAGGATTATTTAGGTCAGGAAGTTAAGGAAGCTGTAATTACAGTTCCGGCATACTTCAATGACTCCGAGCGTCAGGCTACCAAAGAGGCCGGACTGATTGCAGGTTTGGATGTAAAAAGAATTATCAATGAGCCTACTGCTGCGGCGTTGGCTTACGGCTTGGATAAAAAGAAAGAAGATGCCAAAATCGTGGTTTATGACTTAGGAGGTGGTACGTTTGATGTCTCTATTCTGGAGTTAGGGGATGGTGTATTTGAGGTGAAGGCCACCAATGGGGATGTGAATCTCGGTGGGGATGATTTTGACGATAAAATCATTGACTGGTTGGCAGACGAATTTAAAAAAGACGAAGGAATAGATTTGAGAAAGGATCCAATGGCTCTTCAAAGACTGAAGGAAGCAGCGGAAAAGGCTAAAATAGAACTTTCTTCCGGTACTGAAACTGAAATCAATCTTCCTTATGTGACTGCGGTGGACGGTGTCCCTAAGCACTTGGTCAAAAAACTTTCAAGAGCAAAATTTGAACAGCTGATAGATCAATTAGTTGAAAGAGCCTTGGAACCTTGCCGTATTGCAATGAAAGATGCAGGCTATACAAATTCTGACATTGACGAGGTGATTTTGGTAGGAGGTTCTACAAGAGTACCTAAAATCCAGGAGTCTGTAGAGAAATTTTTCGGCAAAAAACCTTCGAGAGGAGTGAACCCGGATGAAGTAGTAGCAGTTGGTGCTGCAATTCAGGGTGGTGTACTGACAGGAGAAGTGAAAGATGTCTTGTTGTTGGATGTGACTCCACTTTCTCTGGGTATTGAAACCTATGGCGGAATCTTTACCAAATTAATTGAGTCCAACACAACTATACCCACTAAAAAATCTGAAGTATTCTCCACTGCTGCTGACAACCAGCCATCAGTAGAAATCAATGTATTGCAGGGTGAGCGTCAGATGGCCAAAGACAACCGTTCTATCGGAAGATTCCATTTGTCAGATATTCCGCCGGCACCAAGAGGTGTACCTCAGATTGAAGTTACTTTTGACATTGACTCTAATGGTATCTTAAGCGTAACGGCAAAGGATAAAGGTACCGGTAAAGAACAAAATATCAAGATAACTGCGAGTACAGGCCTTTCTGAGCAGGAAATTGAGAAAATGAAACAGGATGCGAAGGCCAATGAGGCAGCTGATAAAGAAGCCCGTGAGCGCGTGGAAAAATTGAACGCTGCTGACAATTTAGCTTTCCAATCAGAAAAGCAGCTGAAAGAATTTGGTGATAAAATTCCCGCCGACAAGAAAGCGGCTTTGGAAGAAGCTATCACTAAAGTGAAAGAGTTACATGCTGCACAGAACATAGAGGGATTGGATGCGGCAATGGAAAACTTAAATAATGCATGGCAGGCAGCTTCTCAGGATATCTATGCACAAGGAGGTACAGAAAATGCAGATCCCAATGCAGGTGCAGACGCAGAACAGGGAGGAGGAAACGACGGGGGGAGCGAACCTCAGGATGTAGAATATGAAGAAGTGAAGTAAGTAGTTCACCGAAGAGGATAAAACAAGGCTGTTTCAAATTGGAGCAGCCTTTGTTTTTTAAGAGAAGTTTGACTATGTCAGATTTGTTTTAATCTATAGCAAAATTAAATATCACCGAAGATGTCGAGGCTTTTATACCGTTTGGGCAAACAATATAGGCTAATTTCGATTTTATCTCATTGTTCTATTTGTTTGTAGCCACGGCATAATACCAAAATAAGGTTTCGCTTTATCAGTCTGTTTTAAATTTCAAATTGGTATTACTTTTCAGAACTTCCGGTCTATGATTGTCGCAGTTTTGTTGTGATGATTGGGTATTTATTAGGAATAGTATATAAATAAGTGCTGTATAGCTTTTTATCGTGAATTGAGTATTTGGCAAAATCGCTGCGGACTTTTTTATGCCAACATTCTTTATTCTCTATACAATGTAAATTTTTCGTAAAACAGCCTGTAAATGCAATCGAAAAAACTATAAATTGTGTATATTACGTCTTATAAAACAGAGACATGAAAAATCACACGCCATATTCTAATTTTTCACAAAAAGCCCCGGAACTAATTAATGAATACACACAGGATGAATTCCTGCAGGATTACCTTGACTCGTATATGCCGGAGGAAATAATGGAGGAAATCCGTCCGGACTTGGTGCGGTTTGGAGAGCGGGTAGCTACTGAGCTGATTGAATACGCCAATGCATGTGAAAATAATGTTCCTAAGTTGATTTCCTACAATGCATGGGGCGAGCGGGTGGATGAAATTATAGTAGCTCCGGAGTGGCAGAAATTAGAAGATATAGCTGCAGAAGAAGGGTTAGTGGCCATAGGTTATGAAAGAAAATACGGAGAGCATTCCAGACTGTATCAGTTTGTCAAACTATACCTATATACACCGTCTTCTGCGATATACACCTGCCCGTTGGCCATGACAGACGGGGCGGCGAGACTCATAGAGTTTTACGGTGATGAATATCTCAAAGGAGATCCGTTTCAGGGAATTATTTCCCGCGATCCGGAAAGATTTAAAACCAGCGGACAGTGGATGACAGAGCGCACCGGAGGTTCGGATGTAGCCCGTTCCATGACGTTTGCCTATAAAGAAGAAGACGGATACGTACTAAGAGGGCATAAATGGTTTACTTCTGCTATCACGGCAGATATGGCATTTACTTTGGCTTCTACGGAGCAGCCTGAAAATGGGAAAAGAGCACCTTTGTCTTTGTTTTATATGCCTATACGAAATGAAGACGGTACGCTCAACGGGATTGAAGTGGAGGCGCTGAAAGATAAACTCGGCACCCGTGCGCTACCGACGGCTCAGCTGGCTCTGACCGGTTCCAAGGCAAGACTGGTGGGAGAGAAAGGAAGAGGCGTTCGCACTATTTCTACTCTGTTTAATGTAACTCGAATTTATAATACCATTTCGGCAGTCTCGTATATGCGTCGTGCCTACTCACTTTCAGAGGCGTATGGCCATATTCGTTTTGCTTTTGGCAAGAAAATTAACAAGCATATTTTATTCCAAAAAAGTCTGCTTGATTTAGAAATTGCGTATCAAAGTCATACTCTGCTGGCTTTATTTCTGTCCAGACTCTTGGGTAAAGAGGATTGCAAACAAACGAGTGCAGACGAGGAATCTTTGTTGAGAATTTTAACGCCAGTCGCCAAATTGTTTACTGCAAAAGGTTCTATATCGTCTGCTTCTGAACATATTGAAATGTTTGGAGGACTTGGATATTTGGAAGATACCAATATTCCGGTCATGCTGCGTAATGTGCAGACTCTGAGCATTTGGGAAGGTACGACCAATGTACTTTCACTGGATATGCTCCGGGCAATTAAAAAAGAAAATGGTCTTTCTGCATTTGAAGCTTTTGCCCGAAATATGCTGGCTGCATCAGAGATGGTCGAACTGCAGGGTGCGAAAAATATCCTTCAGGACAAACTCGACTATCTGTATGGATTTATAGGGAAAATTACTTCACAAGACAAGATGGAAGGCTGCGCAAGAGATATAGCTTTTTATCTCGCCGAATTGACTATTGGTTTATTGTGGTTAGACTTCATCACTAAATGTCCAAAAGAAAAGTATTTCATTGCTTTAAACTATTGGGTCAAATTCAAAATGAATAAAGACACTTTAGATTTGTATGAAATGATGATGAAATCACAATCGGAAGTCCTGGCATAATGGCGGAAAAAAGTTTTTACGAAAAAGTATATGAGGTCGTCAGTCTGATTCCGAAAGGGCGAGTGACAACCTATGGATTAATTGCAAATTTTATCGGAAGCAGAGGCTCGGCACGTATGGTGGGTTGGGCCTTAAATTCGCATCACGAACCCATACCTGCACATCGAGTAGTTAATCGAAATGGTCTGTTGACCGGGAAAGTGCATTTTGGCGATATCTATGCCATGGAAAATCTTTTAGAAGAGGAGGGCATAGAAGTGAAGGACAATCAGATACAAAATTTCCAAGCGCTGATTTGGGATCCGTCGAAAGAACTTGAATAGTTTTTATTTTACTTGCTTGACGAAAATTAGATAGGTAGGCAGGTGGTCACTGTAACCTCCGATATATCGGTTGCCGTCATAAGTTCTTTTAGGATAACCTTTGAATCTGCCTGTTTTTTGGAGCATAAAACTTTTCTTGAAAATCACAGCTTTATGAAAGTAGTACTGATCGGTATATTTTTCTAAAAATCCGGTAGAAAGCATGACCTGATCAAATAGTCCCCATGAATCCTGAAACGGGGAAGTCCCTTTACCTTTCTTATAAAAATCTACCCACGGATTGTAAATATCTCCGCGTTCTAATTTATTGACAGAACCTTTTGCGCCCAATACTTTCGCTATGCTCGGGCTGACCGGATGATCATTGAAGTCTCCCATAATGATAATTTTGTAATCCGGATTAATTGTGCGGAGAGAGTCTAACTTGTGCTTGACCACTCCCGCTGCTTTGAAACGTGCCGGATTGGAAGCTTCTTCACCTCCAAGTCTCGAAGGCCAGTGATTGACAAACACAAATAGCGGCTCACCCATGAAGTAACCTTCCACATAAAGTACATCTCGGGTGGCATAGCCTTTCCCGTCGCGATCAGACAAAATCACTTCCAACGGCTCACTCTGAGTAGGCTTAAAGTATCTTGGATTATAGAGTAGCCCCACGTCTATACCCCTTGCATCTGGAGAATCATAATGGATAATCTGATAATTTCTTTCTTTAATCTTGGGATGAGTGACCAAAGTTTCGAGTACGCTTCGATTTTCCACCTCAGCTACGCCCAATATAGCGAGTCCGTCCGGTGTGACATCTGACGAAATTTGAGAAATCACATCGGAGAGCTTGTTTATTTTATCATAAAAAACCTCTGAGGTATATCCCCTGTACCCGTTCGGCGTAAACTCATCGTCCTTGGTTTTTGGGTCATTGATAGTATCGAAAAGATTTTCTACATTGTAAAAGCCTATGGTCACGACTTTGTACTGTTGAGCGTGAGTAAAGTTAAAACTTAAAAACAGGACAAGCGAGAATATAAAGATTTTGGTTTTCATAAGTTCCAAAAGTATGAATTGATTAGGCTAATATGCACGATTTTTTTAACAGTCTGAAAGATTTTATACACATTTGATTCGTTTTTTAGATATGTCAAAATAAATGAGCAAAATATTTCTACTTTAGTGCTGTTGAACAAGTCCCATGTCATGTTAAAAAAGATTTTGCCAATATTTTTCTCTTCTTTGGGTTTCGTATATGCTCAGACAGCCCAGGATTCTGGAGTGATATCAGATACCGTTGGGGTGGCTCCGGTAGAAGACTTATATGAAAATCTGCTCACTTTTGACGAACCGCCCGTGATTTCATTGGATGATGAAGATATCTCAGACGGTATTTCTTCTCAACTGACTGCCGGAAGAGACCCGTATTTTTCATCTGCGACTTTTAATTGGGGAGCTGCAAGATTTAAAATCAGAGGCTACGGCAACGATAATTTTGTCACCTATATGAATGGCGTTCCGATGGAAGCATTGGATATTGGCGGATCTACATTTTATTTGTGGAGTGGTCTGAATGATGTGCTGAGAAGCAGAGATAATTCTATGGGACTTAAGCCCACTACGTATTCATTTGGAGGTATAGGCGGACAGTTTTTTATCGATTCCAGAGCATCCAAGCAGTGGAAACAGCTAAGAGTAGGTTATGCAGCTACGAACAGAAATTACCGAAACAGACTGATGGCGACATACAGTACCGGAATTACAAAATCGGGCTGGGCGTTCTCACTTTCTGCTTCGAGGAGATGGGCACACGAAGGATATATAGAGGGTACTTTCTATGACGGATGGTCTTATTTTACTTCGGCAGAGAAAATTTTTAACAAAAATCATGCACTGGCACTGACTGTTTTTGGCGCTCCTGCCAAAACGGGAGCCGGGGCAGGAGTGGTGCAGGAACTGTATGACCTGACCGGTTCGCCCTACTACAATCCTAACTGGGGCTATCAAAACGGAAAGAAAAGAAGTTCAAAAGTCAATAACAGCCATCAGCCGACTTTCATTTTGACACATGAGTACAGCCCTAATAACAACCTAAATATTCTCTCTGCCGCATCCTATACATTCGGAGTCAGAGAACAGGCCACGCTGGACTGGTATAATGTACGCGATCCGCGACCGGAATTTTACCGGAATCTTCCAAGTTTTATCTTGGATGAAGACTATCGGAGTGAACTGATAGAAAGAATAAAAGAAGACCCGGCACTCCTGCAGGTGGATTGGAACAGAATGTATGAGGTCAATCGAAATAATATTGAAACGGTCAGAAATGTGGACGGTGTTTCCGGGAATGATATCACAGGCAAACGTTCGAGATATATTATAGAAAGAAGGTTGACAGATGTGCAGCGTGCCAATGCGAATACGATAATCAATGCAACGATTTCTAATAAACTGGAGTTTACAGGGGGTGCATCCTATCAGTTTCTGAAAAACAGAATGTACAAAAAGATCGGAGATTTGCTTGGCGGAGACTTTTATGTAAATCTCAATCAGTTTGCAGAAAGAGATTTTCCCGGTTCAGATGCCAATCAAAATGATATCAATCGCCCCAATCAAATTTTAAAAGAAGGCGATAAGTTTGGCTACGATTATGACATGAACTTTCATAAAGCTTCCGCTTGGGGACAGCTGAGAGGTACCTGGAATAAAACAGATGCTTTTATAAGTGCGGAAATTTCTCACACTAATTTCAGCAGAACAGGACACAATAAAAACGGACTGTTTCTCGAGGATTCTTACGGGAAGTCCAAGGCTCAAAACTTTTTAAACGGAGGCGTTAAAGGTGGTGTAACCTATAAAATTGACGGCAGAAACTATCTGTTTGCCAATGCAGGTTATTCCACAAGAGCACCTTACTTTCGAGATATTTTTGTATCTCCGAGAACGCGAACTACTACAGTAAGAAATCCAAAAAGTGAGAAAATAGCTTCTGTGGAATCCGGTTATGTGCTGAATACTCCGGAAGTCAAGGCGCGATTTACGGGGTATTTTACCAAGTTTAATGACCAAACCCGTACCCTGTCTTTTTATCACGATGATTACAGAAACTTTGTCAATTACTCTCTGACCAATATTGATAAAATCCATGTCGGTGCAGAATTGGGGATAGAAGCTAAGATATACAAAGGGCTCAGCACCACGATTGCGGCTACGATGGGAAGGCATTTCTTTACTTCGAGACAGCGGGCAGAAGTTACATTGGACAACAGTGCTGAAATACTTTCAGACAACGAGATTGTTTTTTCTGAATATTTTAAAGTGGGAGGCACACCTCAATCTGCAGCTACATTTGGGTTGAATTACCGTTCTCCAAAGTTTTGGTTTGTAAATTTGAACTTCAATTATTTTGCAGAGCAATGGATGGACTTTAACCCGATTCGCCGGACATGGGAAGCAGTGGACGGAGTGGACAATCCTTCTGACAAGTACGACTATATTATCAAACAGGAAAAACTGAAAAACCAATTTACTATGGACATTTTTGGAGGATACTCCTGGAGAATTGATAAGTCCATTAAAAAAGTAAAAAAATCACAGTATATCTATCTGAATGTGGGAATTAATAACCTAACCAATAATCGTAAACATATCACAGGAGGTTACGAACAACTGAGATATGACTTTGACAACCAGAATCCGGATAAATTTCCGTCAAGATACTTTTATGCTTATGGAATTAATTATTTTATCAGCATAGCCTACAGAATTTAATTAAAACAAATAAAAACTCAATAGAGATGAAACCAGCAACGTCTATATTCAAAATTTTATCGGCAGTTTTATTTTCCGCAATGATTTTTAGCGGTTGTATCAAAGATAAATTTGACGATCCGAAACCGGAGCCGGACACCGATCCCAATTTGGAAGTCAATCTTACTATTCAGCAGCTTAAGGATTTATACAAAGGAGAATCGGTTGAAATTACTGAAGACTATACTATTTCGGGAATTGTTATCAGCGATGATCAGGCAGGAAATGTCTATCAGACTTTGGTCATTCAGGATGAAACAGGAGGAATAGGATTTAGAGTACAGCGAACAGATTTGTTTACGGATTTTCCTTTTGGACGCAAAGTGTACGTAAAACTCAAAGGCCTTTGGATAGGAGCGTATAACGGACTCAATCAGGTCGGGCTGGGTGACGACGGACAGGGCAGTGTCACGCTGATTCCGGCTGCTTTTGTGGATGACTTTTTTGTAAAAGGTCCGAGAAATCAAAAAGTAGAACCGCTGGAAATTTCTATTCCGGACTTGTCAAGCAAATATCAAAATATGCTGATTAAGCTCAAAGATGTACAGTTTATTTCTTCCGAAGCCGGGTCTGCTACTTATGCGGATGCAGTAAAAAAACAAACGGAAAATACGATGTTGGAAGACTGTGACGGGAATCAGATTATTGTGCGGACGAGTGGTTACGCTACTTTTGCCGGAGATGTAGTGCCGGATGGAAAAGGAGATGTAGTGGCTATCTATCAGATATTTAGAACAGACAATCAGTTGCTTCTGAATAAAGTGAGTGATGTGAATCTCACTCAGGCAAGATGCGGAGAAGATGAAGTGCCTTCAGGTTCTGACCTTGATGAAAATTATACCATTGCACAACTCAAAAATCTGTACAATGGTTCAGCCATAGAAATTACTGAAGATTATATTGTTTCCGGGACTGTCATCAGCAGTGACGAAGAGAATAATGTTTTCCAATTGCTGGTTTTGCAGGATGGACAGGACGGGATTGGATTCCGGGTTCAAAAAAGCGAGCTCTATCGCGCATATCCGCCGGGGCAAATTGTGAAAGTAAAACTTAAAGGTCTTTGGTTAGGGGCATATAACGATCTAATGCAGGTCGGAGAAAGTGCAGATCAGGGCGGAGGAGTAACTCTTATCTCTTCCGGGAAAATAAACAGCCATTTCTATAAGGGGGACATGGGAATTCCGGTTACTCCATTGGAAATATCTGTTGCGAATTTGGACGGACAAAAACACCAGAACACACTCGTCAGACTGAAGGATGTGCAGTTTGTTTCAGGACAGGCCGGCACACAAACTTATGCGGATGCAATCAATAAGCAGACGCAAAACAGAAATTTGGAAGATTGTGACGGAGGTAAGGTGGTCGTGCGTACCAGTGGACATGCCAATTTTGCCGGAGACAAATTGCCGGGCGGGAAAGGTGATGCAGTGGGAATTTATCAGGTGTTTAAAAACGATCACCAATTGTTGCTCAATAAGGCGGGTGATGTCAGCCTGAACGGTGAAAGATGTGACGGTGGCACAGTAGATCCGGAAGACCCCGAAGACCCGGATGCACCGTCCGTTCCGGGCAGTGGAGCTCAACTTTTATTTCCGGGAGCAGACTTTGAAAATTGGACACTCTTTTTAGAGCAGCTCACGACACACGGGATTAAAGATTATGCGGTACAGTCACAAGGTACCGGTTATAACGGAAGTCATGCATTGTCCATAAACGGGAAGCCGGGAGGCAACGACTATGTATTTACTACACAAGGGGGCGGATATCCGTCCGGGATCGATAAGTTATCTTTTTACGTAAAAGGTACTTCCGGCAAATCATTGTCCGTCAATATTTATAATGAGAGCGGAGACTATGCCACTTTCAATGTAGAAAATCTGACCTCTAATAAACTGGTGAAAGCAGCTCCAAACAACCAATATACCGGCACTATTGATACAAAAGGGGAGTGGGTATTAGTTACACTGGACTTGTCAGGTGCAGACTTGAATACTTCAGGTTCAGGCAGTGTCTTTGCCATTAAAGTGGGAAGAGATGTAGATTATGCCTTGATGATAGATGAGATAGTGGTTTGGTAACAGATATAAAATAAGCTCTATGGAACTCCGGATTGAAAAATACCGGAGTTTTTTATTTCATAAACAAAAAATCACAAATATATTTTGAGCGAACTGTATTTAATTCATATTTTGGGTGATTTTTAATATTATGAGTGAGAAAGAGGAAGAACTGATAATTGAGAAATTGTCGGAAAATTACAAAGAAGTTTTATCATTATTGGTTGAGGACAGCGATCGGGAAGGTCTTAAAAAAACGCCTGAGCGTGTGGCTAAAGCTATGAAATTTGCGACTCACGGATACAATATTGACCCGGTAGAAATTTTACATTCTGCATTGTTTAAGGAAGATCAGCGAGGAATGATAATCGTAAAAGATATTGAGCTGTATTCTATGTGCGAACATCATATGCTGCCGTTTTTTGGTAAAGCTCATGTGGCGTATATTCCTAACGGTACAATTACAGGGCTGAGTAAAATAGCAAGGGTAGTAGATGCTTTTTCCCGAAGGCTTCAGGTTCAGGAGAGACTGACCATGCAGATTAGAGACTGTATCCAGAGTGCATTGAATCCTCAAGGAGTTGCGGTTGTAATAGAAGCCAAGCACATGTGCATGATGATGAGAGGTGTAGAAAAGCAAAATTCTATTACCACGACATCTGCTTTTACAGGCTCATTTATGAAAGAGCCTACGCGTTCTGAATTTTTGAGACTTATCAGCAGCAGCCTGGCTTAAGTTTAAAATTGCTCTCCAAAATTTAGTTCACGTTCCAAATATTCACTTTTTCCTGAATAGTGGTATCTCCTTCAAGTTTTTGGACATAGATATAACCGGAACCGGCTAACTGTACGGCATCCTGACGGGCATCCACATCCCGCAGCAGATGTTCGTATCTGACTTTAAATTTGTATAGGATTTTCCATTCACCCCTTTTATACGAGTAAATAGAAATCCAGCCCTCATTATTGATTTTGGTCAGTACGCTGAATTCTTCTCTTCCGTCTCCGTCCAAATCGCCCTCGTTAAACAATTGTGCGGTTTTGACTCCCCTTATTTCCAATGGAGGTAATATATCATTTGTGAAAAATATGCTTGTAGTGCAGTTGATACATTCCTGATTGTCGTCTGAAAAAATAAATGCACTGTCAAGAGTCGGACCTGAAAATCTGCCGCTAATCAGTTCGGAAGAAGGAGTGTAAATATTGATGAGTGTTTGTATGGAGTCTTCCAATTCTTTCGTTTTGATATCCGTTTTGGGATCACTTTCAGCTATGATAACCCACTTATTTTCACCTGTTTTCTGGAAAATAAGATAAGAAGGGACAGGTGCGGTTAAATCGCCCACCCGTACGTATTTTGTGAATTCTGCCTTGTACTGGTTTCCCGAAATTCTGCGGATATTTATGGAACCGATTACTCTCTGAAAATAATCCGGATATTTATGGAATACATTCTTTTTTATATCCAAAGCTTCATAACGGAGACGATCTTTACCGTAAAAGAATAATGGATTGGCATATAAATCTCCCAACTGGTCTATAAATTTTGAGTTGTGAAAGCCATTCCATATCCTGACCATGTGTGCGACCTGGAGCGTATCGGGCATTTCATCAAAGGGCATGGTTTTACCCAGCCTTTCTTCAATAATTTCATCTATAGTTTTTTCGGTATCCTGCACTTCAGTATCCTCTCTGTTGCCGCAACCAAACAGCATAAGAGTAAGAACGGTAATTGATAGAAAATTGAGAAATCCGGATATATTCATTTACGCAAATATAAACAGCATCTTTGTAATCTTGAGGGTATAAAAACAGATAAAGTGTTTTCTCCCGATAAACCAAATTAATTTTTACCTTAGGAAGCATGATATTGTATAAACTAAAATTCGTTCGGCCGGAGCAGCATTACGTGGAAGTGGAGTTAAGTTTTGATCTTCCGGAAAACGAACAGACTCTGCTGTATATGCCGGTATGGATTCCCGGTTCGTATATGATTCGGGAGTTTTCCAGGCACTTAGATCGATTTCAGGTCAAAAATGAAACAGGAGAAAAGATACACTATGAGAAAATAAGCAAAAACCAGTGGGTTTTCAATAGTCGCGAAGCAGGGAAGTATCAAGTGAGCTATCGGTTATATGCATTTGAAATGACCGTCAGAACCAATCATGTGGATGCATCTCATGCTCTGATTAACGGAGCTGCAACTTTTCTGGCAATTCAGGGTAAAGAAAATCGGACTCACCGAATCATAATCTCGCCGTACAAATCATGGAACGAGATAAGTACTTCTTTGAAACCGACAGACCACAAATGGGTAAGAGATGCAGAAAGCTATGAGATATTGGCAGACAGTCCGATAGAAATAGGAAATCAGGAAATAATCAGTTTTTCGGCAGGCGGAATCAAACATGAATTGGCAATAGCAGGGCAATCCAATATGGATAAAGAAAAAACTATTCGGGATTTAAAAAGTATCATTGAACAGGAAGTTCGGCTGTTTGATAAAGAGCATCCCTGTCAGAAATATGTGTTTATTCTTCATCATACCGATCGGGTTTATGGAGGATTGGAACATCTTAATTCATCCGTAAATATGTTGCCGCGTTGGGATTATGCACCGAGAAACCGATATTTAAAATCTATCAGTCTGTTGTCTCATGAGTATTTTCATTTGTGGAATGTGAAGCGGATTAAGCCGGCGGAACTGACCACTTTTGATTACCAGAAAGAAAATTACACTCGCCAGCTGTGGGCGATAGAGGGAATAACAAGTTATTACGATGATTATTTTGTTTACCTCGCAGGAGTATCCGGGGAGTCGGAATATCTCAAAATTGTTGCGGATAATATTTCCGGAGTTGTCAATACACCGGGGAATGGAGAGCAGTCATTGACAGAATCCGGATTTGATACCTGGATAAAGTTTTACCGGCCGCACGAAAATTCGCACAACACTCAGGTGAGTTATTACACAAAAGGGGCTACCGTAGTAACAGCTCTTAATTTGCTGATTTTGTCGGAAACCAGCGGCGAAAAGTCGTTGGATGATGTCATGCGTACACTTTATGAAAAATATCTGGCAGACCCCAAAGACGGATATACAGAAGAGGAGTTGATACAGATATTTCAGCAAACAGCAGAAAGCGATTTAAGTGATTTTTTCAAAAAGTATATATACGGAACTGATTGGCTGGATTATAATTTTTATCTGATGCTCGCAGGTTTGGAATTGGTGAATGAAGAGAATGAAGACTTTTCTTTTGATTGGGAGTTAAACCAGCAGGACGGTAATTATTTTGTCAGTAAAATAAACGCAGGGAGCAGTGCAGAAGAAGCCGGAATAAATGTTCAGGATGAAATTATTTCGATAAACGGATACAGGTTTGAAAAAGACTGGCAAAATCTGGTTTACGGTAAAAAAGAAGGCGACTCAGTTGAACTGCTGATCTCAAGAAGGGGTGAAATAAAATCATTTAATCCGATTTTGAAATACAGTCGTCTTAAAAATTATACTATACGAAAAATTGAAAATCCTACTGAGAAGCAGATACTGATTAGGAATAAATGGCTAAAAGTGAATTGAGAACGTTCATGCACTTCTGAACAAAATCGATTGTAAAAGGCAATGTAGGATGGATGCTTTGTTTTTGATTAGCAAAGTATCTTTATTGCAGACAATCCGAACGAACGAAATGAGTATCTTTATTTAAAAATAAGGGGTTATGGAAAATAAAACCGTACTGATTACCGGAGCTACAGCGGGGATAGGATTGGAAACTGCAAAGGCTTTGGTCAAAAGAGGAGCTCAGGTCAATTTTATTGCTCGAAATGAAATAAAAGCTCGGGAAGCTCAAAAACTGTTACAGGATTTGGGAAATGGGCGGGAAGTCAGGTATTATATTGCGGATCTGTCTAAGCAAAGAGATGTTCGACAGGTAGCCGGGAAGATAAAAAAGGATTTGCCGGTGATTGACGTGCTGCTGAATAATGCGGGATGTGTATACAGACATTTTGAATTGAGCGAAGACAGTATAGAAATGACGATGGCGACTAATCATTTTGCTTATTTCCTTCTCACTATGTTGCTGCTGGATGAAGTTAAAGCGGCTGAAAAAGGACGGATAGTCAATGTGGCTTCGGAGTCTGCCGACTGGGCAAAGATTGATTTTGAATCTTTTACAAAGAAGAAATCTTATTTTATTATGAAAGCATACGGGCAGTCCAAATTGGCCAATATCATGTTTACCAAATCTTTGTCAGAACAGTTGAAAGGTACTCAGGTTACAGTCAATTGTCTGCATCCCGGTAGGGTCAAAACCAAAATAGGCGAAAAGAATACCGACTGGTTAGCGTCTTCCGTCTGGAATATGTTTGTCAATCTGACGGGCGTTTCGGTAGAGGAGGGTGCAAAAACTTCTATTTATCTGGCTTCTTCAACGGAAGTGGAAGGTGTGACGGGAAAATATTTCTCCAGGTGCAAACCGATAAAGTATAACCGACTGGTGAATGATGAAAAGCTCAGACAGCGCCTTTGGGATAAGACTTTGGAATTGTGTCCGATAGAGTAGGGTGCTGAATAGATAACAGACGGTACATAAAACGGTGAACTCGGTTTCTTCCGTTTGTGATAGAGAGATTTCTCCCTTTGGTCGAAATGGCTTCCACAGCTTATCAGCAATAAGTACAACTTTCCCCAATAAATTACTTGGTAATCACTATTTTTAAACTGTATCAAAGTAGAAAATCACTCAATGACCACCGAGCAGTATATCAGAAATGTAGACGAACGATACAGACTGGGCAATGCGACAGAACATACTTTTCGCGGAGATTTGCAGCAACTTCTGGAAAGTCTTGTGTCCGAAATAAAGGCGACCAACGAACCTAAAAGGCAAAAGTGCGGAGCGCCGGATTATATCCTGACTAAAACAGGTTCGGCAGCGATACCCGTTGGATATATTGAAGCGAAAGATATAGGCGATGCAGATTTGGACGGAACTAAAAAGGCGGGAAACAAAGAACAGTTTGACCGATACAAAGCTTCGCTCAACAACTTAATTTTTACGGACTATCTGAATTTTTATCTTTATCGGGATGGAGAGTTCATCACTAAGGTTGCTGTCGGAGAAGTCACAGAAAAAGGTATTATTCCACTGACTGAGAACTTTTCTGCTTTTGAAAACATCATCAAAGATTTCTGCACTCACATTGGGCAAACGATAAAGAGCCCTTCCAAATTAGCTAAAATGATGGCGGGCAAGGCAAGATTGCTTTCTGACATCATAGAAAAATCGCTCACCAGTGATGAGGACAATCAGGAGGACAGTTCGCTCAAAGATCAGATGCGCGCTTTCAAGGATATTTTGATTCACGACATTACTCCCAAAGCTTTTGCGGATGTGTATGCTCAGACGATTGCATACGGCATGTTTGCTGCAAGGCTGCACGATGAAAGTTTGGAAAACTTCAGCCGACAGGAAGCGGCAGAACTGATTCCCAAATCCAATCCTTTTTTGAGGAGGCTTTTTGGCTATATCGCCGGGCCGGATATTGACGACCGCATCAGGTGGGTGGTCGATGATTTGGCGGATATCTTTTTGGCTTGTAATGTAGAAGAGATTTTGCAGGACTACGGCAAGTCCACACAAATGGAAGACCCTATTATTCACTTTTACGAAACCTTTTTAAGTGAGTATGACCCTAAACTCAGAAAATCCAGAGGTGTTTGGTACACACCGCAGCCTGTGGTCAGTTTCATAGTGCGTGCGGTAGATGATATTTTGAAAAGCGAATTTGGCTTGCCACAGGGTTTAGCGGACACCAGCAAGACAAAAATCAAAGTAAATGTTCAGGGCAAAAAAGTAGAACAGGAAGTTCACAAAGTACAAATCCTCGACCCGGCCACCGGAACAGGTACATTTCTGGCTGAAACGGTCAAGCATATTCACAAAAAGTTTAAAGGACAGGAAGGGATTTGGAGCAGCTATGTGGACGAACATTTAATTCCCCGTCTCAATGGTTTTGAATTGCTGATGGCGAGTTATGCTATGGCACATCTGAAAATGGATTTGCTGATGAAAGAAACCGGCTATCAGGGCAGAGGCGACCAAAGGTTTAGGATTTATCTGACCAATAGTTTGGAAGAGTATCATCCCGATACCGGAACTTTGTTTGCCAATTGGCTGAGTACGGAAGCGAATGAAGCCAATCGCATTAAACGGGATGCGCCCGTGATGGTGGTGATGGGCAATCCGCCCTATGCAGTGAGTTCTTCCAATAAAGGAGAATGGATAGAAAGTTTAGTGGCAGATTATAAAAAAGATTTGAATGAAAGGAATATTCAACCGCTTTCTGATGACTACATAAAATTCATCAGGTACGGACAGCACTTTATTGAAAAGACAGGCGAAGGAATTTTAGCATATATTTCTAACAACAGTTTTATTGACGGCATTATTCACAGGCGAATGAGAGAAGAATTGATGAATACGTTCGATATGATTTACATTTTGGACTTACACGGAAATGCCAAAAAGAAAGAAACCGCACCCGATGGCAGTGCAGACCAAAATGTGTTTGATATTATGCAAGGCGTAAGCATTAATATTTTTGTAAAGAAGAAAAAAGGATAATGAGTAAAGAAAACACCATCCATCTTTCGGAATATAAAAACTGGCTTGTATCTCTGAAAAATGAGATTAAACAACGACAGATAAAAGCTGCTGTCGTCGTCAACAACGAACTGATTTTACTGTATTGGGAATTAGGGAAACAGATTGTTGAGAAACAGCAAACTGAAAAATGGGGAACTGGTTTTATTAGTCAATTAAGTAATGATTTAAAAAAGGAATTCCCTCAAATAGCCGGATTTTCGATTACCAACCTGAACTATTGCCGGCGTTTTTTTCTATTCTACACATCTGAAAAGAATCTCAAAAAAGATAACAACTCAATTCTGCCCCAAGTTGAGGTTAAATCAAGCGTTGCTGATAATCAAGAAGATACAAATCTGCCCCAAGCTGGGGGCAAATTGGGGGTAGCTAAATTTTCTTTGATACCATGGGGACATCACAAGTTGTTGATTGATAAATGTGATAGTGTAGAACAAGCTCTTTTCTACGTTCACAAAACTATAGAAAACAATTGGAGTCGCTCTGTCTTGCAATATCAAATAGAAACTAATTTATTTAATCGCCAGGGAAAAGCTGTTTCAAATTTCAACACGACTTTACCCAGTCCGCAAAGCGATTTAGCTCACGAGTTATTAAAAGATCCGTATCATTTTGATTTTTTGGAATTGTCTGAAAAAGTAAAAGAAACAGATTTAGAAAAAGCATTAGTAGCACATATTACTCAGTTCCTGTTGGAATTAGGAAAAGGTTTTGCCTATATGGGTCGGCAGTATCGCTTTAAAATAGGCAATAAAGAATACCGAAGTGATTTGATTTTTTACCACACAAAGCTAAAATGCTATATCATCATAGAATTAAAAGTAACTGAATTTGAACCTGAATATATAGGAAAACTCAACTACTACATTTCTGCGTTTAATGAATTGGTAAAAGATGAAAACGACCAAGCGACTATTGGCATCTTACTTTGTAAAAATAAAGATGATTATGAAGTAGAGTTTGCCTTAAAAGATATTCATAAACCTATTGGCGTAAGTTCTTATCAATATACCGAACTGAAAGAAGATATCAGAAAAGCACTACCAAGCGAAGAAGAATTGCAAAACGAATTAAGAAATTTCAATCCTGATTATCATGGCTAAGATAAATATAAAAGAAACGGAAATGCCAAAAAGAAAGAAACCGCACCCGATGGCAGTACAGACCAAAACGTGTTTGATATTATGCAGGGCGTGAGCATTAATATTTTTGTCAAGAAGAAACACTAAATAATGTGGATATGGCTAAACAACAACACATTACTGTAAAGGATACTACCGTCAAGGCAATTACTGAAAATGGACTAGATTATATTAGCCTGACAGATATTGCAAGACAAAAAAATCCTGTAGCTCCCAAAGATGTGGTTAAAAACTGGATGCGGGCCAAAAATACCATTGAATATTTAGGTCTTTGGGAGTTATTAAACAATCCTGATTTTAAAGGGGTCGAATTCGACTCCCTATACAAAGAAGCTGGTAGTAATGCTTTTACACTAAGTCCTTCACGGTGGATTGAGCTTACCAATGCAACTGGGATTATCTCTAAACTGGGAAAGAATGCAGGCACTTATGCTCAACGAGATATTGCTTTTAAATTTGCGGCATGGGTTTCTGTAGAGTTTGAACTTTACTTAGTTAAAGAATTTCAGCGACTCAAAGAGGAAGAACAAAAACAGTTAGGCTGGTCTGCTAAAAGGGAATTAGCCAAAATTAATTACCATATTCATACTGATGCTATCAAAAGTCACTTGATACCTAAAGAATTAACTGCAAAAGAAACTTCTATTATTTATGCTACTGAAGCCGATGTGCTCAATGTGGCACTCTTTGGAATAACGGCAAAACAATGGCGGAAACAAAATCCCAATTTGAAAGGGAACATGAGAGATTATGCCGGCATCAACGAATTGATATGCCTTTCCAATCTGGAAAATATCAATGCGGTACTCATCAATGAAGGAATAGAGCAAAAAGAGAGATTGATTAAACTCAACCAAATTGCCATCCAACAAATGAAAATCTTACAGGATGTTGAAAACAGAAAACTCTTAAAATGAACTATTTAGTTGAAATAAAATCCATTCTTTCTCAAGCCAGACAAAAAGCCTATGTGGCTATCAATTCGGCAATGGTCGAAGCTTATTGGAATATAGGCAGAAGGATTGTAGAGGAAGAACAAAACGGCGCTGATCGTGCAGAATACGGCAAACAGGTGATAGAAAATGTTTCTAAAGAATTGACCAAGGAGTTTGGAAAAGGATTTAGCAAAAGGACTATTTGGGAAATTCGTCAATTCTATAGTTACTTCCCTGAACATGAGAATATGCGAACGCTGTTCGCACAATTGTCATGGTCTCATTTTCAAAGAGTTCTGAAAGTTTCTAATGAAAAAGCAAGAATGTATTATTTGACTGAAGCAGCTGCAAATATGTGGTCAGTGCGTACTCTGGACAGGAATATTTCCACACTTTACTATGACCGATTAATTGCTTCCGTTGATAAAGAATCTGTGAAAAAAGAAATGATTGAGAAAACAAAAGCACTCAATCCCTCTGATTTTATTAAAAATCCTACGGTGTTAGAATTTCTCAACTTGCCTGCACACAAGGCATATACCGAAGCAGAATTAGAAAAAGCACTGATTGACAATTTGCAGGATTTTATTTTGGAATTAGGAAAAGGCTTTGCTTTTGTTGCCCGGCAAGAACATATACGAACCGAAACTTCTGACTTCTATATTGACTTGGTATTCTATAATTATATTCTGAAATGCTTTGTCATTGTGGAACTAAAAACCAACAAATTGACTCACCAGGACATTGGGCAATTAGATATGTACGTGCGAATGTATGACGACTTGAAAAGGCAGTCTGATGACAATCCCACCATCGGTTTGCTGCTATGCACAGAAACAGACAGCGTGGTCGCCAAATACTCTGTACTGAATGACAACAAGCAGCTTTTCGCCAGCAAGTATATGCAATATCTGCCCACCGAAGAAGAATTAGTCAAAGAGATAGAACAGCAAAAATTATTTTTTGAGCAAAGACATGAAAAAGAATAAAGCACAAGTATTCCATTACGACCTCTACGGAAAGCGAGAGGGGAAATATGAATTCCTGAATAAGAATAATATTCATTCTATTGAGTGGAAAGAATTAGAAGTACAAGAACCTAATTTCTTTTTTGTGTATAAGGACACCGCAGGACAGGAAGAGTATGAGAAAGGGTTTAAATTAGACAACCTTATTATTGAAAAAGCTAATGGAATTAAGACACAAAGGGATGACGCTTCTATCAAATTTAATATTGAAGAAGCTGATGCTATTAAAGATGACTTTTTAACCCTATCGAATAAAGAGTTAAAAACAAAATACGGATTTAAAGACGTAAGAGATTGGAAAATTGATTTTGCAAAATCAGATTTAAAAACGAATCCAATTTTAGCTAGAAAATTAGACTATAGACCTTTCGATATTAGATATATGAATTATACTGGAAAAACTAAGGGGGTGATGGGATATCCAAGGTATAATTTAATGCGTCATTTTTTAAATGAAAAAACGAACCTTGCTCTAATATTGGTTTCACAACCACAGGCTGCTAATTTAAATTATTTTGACTGCCTATTTATTACAAATAAAATATCTGATACCAATTATTTTAGAAGAGGTGGTCCCTCAGTTTTTCCACTCTACCTTTACCCCGATTCCACCGAATTACAATTAGACAGCAAAGCAGAACGAGTTCCTAATTTGAATATGGAAATTGTGGAGCAAATTGAAAAAAAGTCAGGCTATTATTTTTCTCCTGAAAGACCTGATTACAGTAAACAAACCGAAGAAACTTTTCAATTTTACCCGGATGATATTTTAGATTATATCTATGCGGTATTACACTCACCCACATACAGAGAAAAATACAAAGAGTTCCTGAAAATAGATTTCCCGAGAATACCTTATCCGAATATGGCAACTTTTATGAAACTTGTGGAATTAGGTCACCAGCTTCGCGAAATACATTTGTTGGAAAGTCCGATAGTAGAGAATTATGTCACCACCTATCCAAAATCTGGCAGCAATGAAATCACCCGCAAACTCACCAAAAACTCACCCGGATTTGTTCCTACAGAAAATGGTTTAGGTCAGGTTTGGATCAATGACGAACAGTATTTTGACAAAGTGTCCGAGATAGCATGGAACTTCTTCATCGGCGGTTATCAGCCCGCTCAAAAATGGCTCAAAGACCGAGTAGGAAGAATTTTAGACTTTGAGGACATCCTGCATTATCAGAAAATCATTGTAGCTCTGACGGAGACAGACAGGTTGATGAAAGAGATTGATAAGATTTAGGTGGTGGATTGCACTGAAAATGTGGTATTTCGAGAACCTCAATAACCACATTTTGAGCCTCATTGACCACATTTCGAGTCTTAGTTACTGCACTTTGAGTTGTTCCTCTTATCACTGTTACCCTCATAAATCACAGCTAATTTACAGGCGTAAACTCAAACGCGATTCCTTACTGCGTTTAAAATGAGAATATTTTGGACAGTCCTAAAACAATATTTGAAAAGTAGAAGGACGTTTTTGGGTGAGTACAGGTTTTTTGTTTTCCAGATGTTTGCGGATTACCTCTTCATTATAATGGCGGATGGTTAAGATAGTCAGACCGTCCTCTTGTTGTATTTTGAAGTTGTCTCTGACGGCATCGGTTACTTTCCTGATTTTTTCCGGAATATTGTCCACCACCGTCTGAAGTGAAATAGCTCCGGTCTGTATCATGTTGATTTTCAGGTTAGCATTGGCAAAAGCTTTGAGCAATTCGCCTGCAGTGTCGTCCGGCACAAAGGAAAAATCTTTGGTGTGAAAAGTCAGCAGAGCCTGATTCTCCTTCAGAACTCTTACCGGAGGATACTTAATGTCCTGTGTGGCGGCATAAACTTTTGTGCCCTTGCCGTGGGGATTGATAAATGATTTGACGTATAACGGTATGTCTTTGTTTTGAATCGGCTTAATAGTTTTAGGGTGAATCACACTGGCACCGTAATAAGTCATTTCTACCGCTTCAAGGTAGGTCAGTTCGTCAATGAATATGGCATCCTGAAATTTTCGCGGGTCGCCATTCATGACACCCGGTACATCTTTCCATATTGTCTGACTTTCAGCGTTGAGTATGTTGGCAAATATGGCTCCGGTATAATCTGAGCCCTCTCTCCCGAGAGTGGTGGTAATGTTTTCAAAAGTTGCACCGATAAAACCCTGAGTCACCACTACATTCCTGTTCAGCATTGGTTTGAGAATTTCTTCCGTTTTTTGTGTGGTGATTTCCCAGTGAATGACTGCTTCCCGAAAAGTATCATCTGTTTTTAGTACATCCCGCACGTCAAGCCACTCATTTTTTACACCGAAGTGATTCAGATATTCACTCAGTATGACCGAAGATGTAATTTCACCGAAAGGGACTATCTGGTCATACACGTAATTGTAATTGTCGGGAACATCTTTTGACACAATGGTATGTAGGTCTGCAAAAATTTTCTCTAATTTTTCAAAGATAGGGCTGTGTGGGTTTTCAAACAGGTCTCTACAAATTTGAAGGTGTTTTTCTTTGACTTTATTGATTTCTTCAAAAACTTCTCCCGTGTTGTTATAATAGGCTTCGACTACTTTTTCAAGTGCATTGGTCGTTTTTCCGGTTGCAGAAACAACAACCAGAGTTTTTTTATCGTCTTCATGCATTCTGATAATTTCAGATACATTCTTGATTCCTGCGGCATCTTTTACTGATGCTCCCCCAAATTTAAAGACTTTCATTTAGTGTTTTTTAAGACAGATATAATGCGTTTTTTTCAATTTTACACGTAATCCAATCACTTTCCAAAGATGCATTTATCTTTTTATAAAATAAAATTGCAGGCTCATTCCAATTTAATACATGCCAACGGACCTGATTCACTTTGTGCTTTTTTGCTTCTTCCAAAATGGATTGAAAAAGCATGGAGCCGATTCCTCTTTTTCTGTGAGCTTTTTTAATCACTAAATCATCTAAGTAAAGCATTCTTCCTTTCCAGGTGGAATAACCCAAATAATATAGTGCTATGCCGAGAATCTGATTGTTTTCTTCAGCAACGATTACGTGAAAATTTGGATTGGCACCTGAACCGTCCTGAATAAACTCATCTAATGACACGGTGGGTTCATCCGGCTCATTTTCATACAGAGCCAATTCTTTTATCAACTCATATACCTGCGACAGGTCTGTCGGCATAGAAGCTCTGATTTCAATGTTTGCACTCATTCTAAAGAGAAAACGAAATGGTGCAAATATAATAAAAGCGCTTTTTTCAAAGTAGAAAGGCAGCAGTCCGGATATTACGTTTTTATAAAATTATAAATCCGGCAACATCGAATTATTGCCGTCCTGTTATAATTTCATCCACGACTTCCGGGTCAAGCAGAGAAGAGGTGTCTCCGAGATTGTCAAGCTCATTGGCAGCTACTTTTCTCAAAATCCTTCGCATGATCTTGCCTGAACGCGTCTTGGGCAAACCACTGACAATCTGCATTTTATCGAGTTTGGCAATCCGACCGATTTCAGCTACTACGACTTCATTGACTTTATCTTTGATATAATCGGCATCCTTTCTTTTACTCTCTTCTGCCAAAATTACATAGGCATAAATTCCCTGACCTTTGATATCATGCGGGTATCCTACTACAGCAGATTCTACTACTACCTGACTTTGATTGATGGCATCTTCTATTTCGGCTGTTCCAAACCTGTGTCCCGAAACGTTAATTACGTCATCTACACGACCAATAATTCTGTAAAGCCCTTCTTTATCTCTTTTGGCTCCGTCACCTGAAAAGTAATATCCTTTGTAATTGGAGAAATAAGTTTGTTTATACCGTTCATGATCTCCATAGGTTGTTCTTAGAATGCTTGGCCAGGGGAATTTTACGCACAGATAGCCTTCTACGTCATTTCCTTCCAATTCATTTCCTTCACCGTCTAAGATGACAGGCTGCACACCCGGAAGAGGATAAGCGGCACAAGTAGGTTTGGACGGAGTGACACCTGCGAGTGAAGATATTAAAATCCCGCCGGTTTCGGTCTGCCACCAAGTGTCCACAATCGGACATCTTTCTTTCCCGACATGCAGGTGATACCAGAGCCAGGCTTCTTCATTGATAGGTTCTCCTACAGAGCCCAAAACCTTTAGAGAATCCAGACTGTACGCCTGTACATGATCTTCCCCGGCAGCCATTAAGGCACGGATAGCAGTGGGTGCCGTATAAAAATGTGTAATGCCGTATTTATCTACGACCTGCCAGAAACGACCCGGATCAGGGAATGTAGGTACGCCTTCAAACATTGTAGTGGTCGCTCCTGCCATAAGCGGTCCGTACACTAAATAACTGTGTCCCGTAACCCAACCGATATCCGCTGTACACCAATAAATATCGCTTTCGCCTACCTGAAAAACATTTCTGAAAGTATATTCAATAAACACCGCATATCCGCCTGTAGTATGGACTACACCTTTTGGTTTACCGGTAGAGCCTGAAGTATATAAGATGAACAGTACGTCTTCGGAGTCCATTGGTTCGGCCGGGCAATTTTTATCCACCAAAGGCAATTCATCATGCAGATACACATCTCTGCCTTCTTTCATATTTACTGCCCAGCCCAGTCGATCTACTACAATTACACGCTCTACGGTCGGACAGGTTTCCAGCGCTTCGTCCACTACTCTCTTTGCGGGAATTTGCTTGGCACCTCTGTTGATACCATCACTAGTCAATACAATTTTTGATTGAGCATCCTGAATTCTGTTAGATAATGCAGATGCGGAAAAACCTGCAAAAACTACCGAATGAATGGCACCGATTCGTGCACATGCCAAAAGAGAAATCGTGAGTTCGGGTATCATAGGCATATAGATACAGACCACATCACCTTTTTTTACGCCGTTGCGTTTGAGTACGTTGGCCATTTTGCAGACACGGGCATGCAGTTCGCTGTAAGTCAGTCGTAAAAATTGTTCTTTCGGATCATTGGGTTCCCATATCAGTGCAATTTTATTACCTCTTTCTTCCAAATGTCTATCAAGACAGTTTTCGGAAATGTTGAGCTTGCCTCCCAAAA
This sequence comes from uncultured Chitinophagales bacterium, assembly GCA_964653095.1. GTDB lineage: Bacteria > Bacteroidota > Bacteroidia > Chitinophagales > JADIYW01 > JAMLHH01. The sequence continues at coordinate 23,102 of CAZZEH010000004.1, read as the reverse complement.
ACCATTTGATGTTTGGGTCTTCAAAATCCCATTCCAAAACCTTCTCCCATTTTTTCGACCAGGTTATATTTTCTGCCTGTTCGGCCCAAAATTTTTCAGGGTTTTCTACAGAAGCCTGATATGCTTTCTGATATTCTTCAAAACTTTTGATATTTGCGGTACTCATAAACGTGTGTTTTTCAAGTCTATTTCAATATTTACCAATTTTACTAAAATGTTACTAAAGTTTAAAGAGTTTAGGCAAATATCTTTTTAGCGAATGTAAAACGGGATTTTTGTCTCCGCATGAAAAAAGAAGCCATTCATTTTCCTGATAAAATTATTTGGACGGAAGAAAGAACTATTTCCGAAAGAGATATCAATTACGCCCGGCATTTAGGCAATGACAGAATTCTGGTCTGGGCAGATGAAATTCGTTTACACGCTCTGGAAAATATAGGTTGGACCAGAAATCGACTCGCAGCTGGTGAAGGGCTTATTGTCGCCAATCATACTATAGTCTATCAGTCGGAAGGTTTCTTGGGTGATGTAATAGGAGTGGAGGTCGGGATTGACTTTCTGACAGAGTGTTCTTTTGATATGGTTTTGAGATTAAAGAAAAAAGGGGCGAGTCGCAATCTGATAATCATGCGTACAGGATTAGTTTGCTTTGATTATGAAAAGCGAAAAATAATCGAGATTCCCAAAGAGTTTTACGAACAGCTCTCAGAATAAAAAAACTCAATTTTCTAAGTCTGTAAAACTCCTACATTAAATTTCTCTACCGGAGCATTATCAGCAGCTTCAATACCCATAGAGATCCATTTTCTCGTTTCCATCGGATCAATAATGGCATCTACCCATAACCTTGCCGCAGCGTAATATGGAGAAGTAGTAGAATTGTATTTTTCAGTAATTTTGGTCAGAAGTTCATTTTCTTGTTCTTTGGTGATTTCCTGCCCCTTTGCTTTAAGGGATGAAACCTGAATTTGCAGCAATACTTTTGCCGCCTGTTCTCCTCCCATCACCGCAATTTTTGAGAGAGGCCAGGAAACAATTAGTCTTGGGTCGTACGCTTTCCCGCACATGGCATAGTTTCCCGCACCGTATGAATTTCCCACTACTATGGTAAATTTTGGTACCGTACTGTTTGAAACTGCATTGACCATTTTTGCACCGTCTTTGATAATACCGCCGTGTTCAGAACGGCTTCCTACCATGAAGCCTGTCACATCCTGCAGGAAGACCAAAGGAATTTTTTTCTGATTGCACAGCATGATAAATCTTGCCGCTTTATCCGCAGAATCGGAATAGATGACACCGCCAAACTGCATCTCACCTTTGGCGCTTTTTACTACGCTTCTCTGATTGGCTACTATACCGACAGACCATCCGTCAATACGGGCATACGCACAGATGATTGTTTGCCCATAACCGGGTTTGTATTCGGTAAATTCTGAATTGTCTGCAATTCTCTTTATCAGTTCTCTTGAGTCGTATGGCTTGTTCGTAGCGCTTGGGTAAATTCCGTATAATTCATCCACATTGGCAGCTGGCGGGGCTGGCTCAATTCGGTCAAATCCTGCTTTTTCAAAAGAGCCGAATTTTGAAACTAAATCCCGAATAGTGTCCAGACAGGTCTTTTCATCCGGCACATTATAGTCACACACACCGCTGATACTCGTTTGAGTATGCGCACCACCTAAGGTTTCTTTGTCCACATTTTCACCTATGGCGGCTTTTACGAGATAGGGTCCGGCAAGGAAAATGGAACCTTGCTTGTCCACAATTAAAGACTCGTCGGACATGATGGGAAGATAGGCTCCTCCTGCCACGCAACTGCCCATAATTGCAGAAATTTGCGGAATCCCCATTGAAGACATTTTTGCATTGTTTCTAAAGACACGGCCAAAGTTTTCTTTGTCGGCAAAGATTTCATCCTGCATAGGCAGGAAAACTCCTGCGCTGTCCACCAAATAGATGATTGGCAGCCTGTTTTCCATAGCTATCTCTTGTGCGCGAAGATTCTTTTTGCCCGTAATTGGAAACCATGCTCCGGCTTTTACGGTAGAGTCATTCGCTACTATCATGCACATTCTTCCCGATACATAACCCATTCCGGTCACGACACCGCCAGCCGGGCATCCTCCGTATTCTTTATACATTTCTTCCCCTGCCAATGCACCAATCTCAAGAAATTCGCTCCCTTCGTCCAAAAGATAATCTACTCTTTCCCGGGCTGTCATCTGACCTTTTTCATGGAGTTTGTCAATTTTCTTTTGTCCGCCACCCAAAAAGGCTTTTTTTAGTTTGGATTGAAGTTCATATACAGCCAGTTTCATGGCATCTTCATTGCGATTATAGTCCAAATCGTTCATTTCCTGTGATTGTATGATTGTGAATGCCAAAAATAGTAAAATTATTTCAGCAGAATACAGGATTTGTTAGACTCCTGTAATACGATTAAAGTTTAAGCCGGGAAATTTTGTGCAGTTCCTTTTTCTGTATTTTTAAATAAAATAGCGAATAGTACAGTAACAATTACTATATAAGATGCAAAGGCTATCCAGATTTCAGGCCAGTCTCTCATCGCGACGGGAGAAGAGAGCGTGCCGTCTGCAAGAATTGTGGATTGGAAGGAATTTTGAAGAATATCTATAAAAGTTTCATTGCCTGAATCTGTTTTAAGGAAGCTTGCCAAAGCTTCTGCCGTAACAAATTTTTTAGTAAAAAATGTGTCAATAGCTATTCCGGCTATGTAACTTCCCAAAACGGCCCCAAAACCATTGGTCATCATCATGAAAAGACCCTGAGCAGAAGAACGAATCTTTTTATCGGTAGAAGTTTCCACGAATAAAGAACCGGAAATATTAAAGAAGTCGAAGGCCATTCCATATACAATGCAGGACAGGATTATCAGCCAGACTCCCGTTCCCGGATTTCCAAAGGCAAAAAATCCAAATCGGAATATCCAGGCCACCATACTCATCAGCATCACTTGTTTGATACCAAATCTTTTTAGGAAAAAAGGTATGGCGAGTATAAACAGCGTCTCAGAGATTTGAGATATGGACATGATAATAGTGGAATATTTTACCACAAGGGAGTTGGCATACACCGGGAAATATTTGAATTCGTCCAAGAATACATCTCCGTACGCATTGGTCAGTTGAAGTGCTGCGCCTAAAAGCATGGAGAATATAAAAAAAAGTGCCATCTGATAATTTTTAAATAAGCCAAAGGCATTTAAACCCAACTGCTCTGTCAGCGGTGCATTTTTATCAATTAATTTTTGAGGCGGACATTTGGGCAATGTCAGAGCATATATTCCAAGCAGGAAAGCAAATGCTCCGGCAATATAAAATTGAACCTCGGTTGCTTTTTGACCGGATAGATTGGTCATCCACATCGCCACAATGAAACCGACAGTTCCCCAAACCCGAATAGGCGGAAAGTCCCGTACTACATCAAGATTTTCGTTTTTTAGTATGGTGTAAGAAATAGAATTAGACAAAGCAATGGTGGGCATATAAAAACACATGGCCAACAGCATAACATAAAAGAAGGAAGACGGGGTAGTGGTATGTGGCAAATAAAAAAGAATACTGCCATAAGCGATATGTAACAGGGCGTACAGTTTTTCGGCATTAATCCACCGGTCGGCAAAAATTCCAATCAGTGTGGGCATGAAGATAGAAGCAATCCCCATGGTGCCAAATACAGCTCCGAATTCGGTACCGTCCCAATGCTTATTCCCAAACCAAAAATTAGCTATTGTAATGAGCCAGGCTCCCCAAACGAAAAACTGAAAAAAGTTAACGATTGTCAGTCTGAATTTTATTCCCATAATACAATCAAATTAAAAAAGGAGCTAATTTACTTTTTTTCAAACAACTTGTGTCTTCAATTTTTGAAATAACTGAATACGATAAGAAGATGTCTGGTTGTTTGAAGATGTTTATTGAAGAGGAACTCATAAACAATATTCTAAGGACATTTAATCGACAAAAGTCACAATATTTAGCCGTAAATTGCAGTTCGTCACAAATTCTGTTTGTCAGGCAATAAGATTTACAAACTGTTTTAGTTGTAGAAATGGAAGTTCAGGAAAAGAGGAAAGACAAAATAATCAGGTGGTTAAAAAAACTCGGACCGTATGTATTTTTGTTTTATTTGATTAAAGGAATTGCCTGGCTGTTTGTCTTTGCATTTGCAGCAGAAAAATGTGGTTCTTAGAAAAAGAAAAACTAATGCTTTTTGGTTTAAAAATCGTCTGCTCCGAAATAGAAAGGAACTAAATCTTTGACAGACTCAAAAATGAGTACGGGTCCTGTTTCGCCCTGCATAATCACTCTTATGTCTTTTTTCTGTATGTCTTCCTGCTCTAATAAAACCTGACGACAGATACCGCAGGGAGCCCCCGGTTGATTTGTTTTCTTTAATTCACTTTTCATCCGAATAGCTATGGCTTTGATTTTTTTCTTTGGTGCAAGAGCTACTTTTGCGGACAAAGCCGTACGTTCGGCGCATAATCCTACCGGGAAAGAGGCATTTTCCTGATTACTGCCTTCAATGACACTTCCGTCTTCTAAGAGCAAAGCAGCACCCACTCTGAATTTGGAATAGGGCGAATGGCTGTTTTTGGAAGCCCGCTCGGCGGCCTGCAAAAGTGCCCGCTCGGACATGGTACATTCATCCGAGCTTTTGGCCACATAATACTGTATAGTCAAAGATTTCTTCTCCAAATCAAATTTTATTTTGTAATTGCAGAATATGAAGTTTTAATAAGCCGGCTACGGACATGCTGTCAGTAATCCTGCCGTCCAATGCCATTTGTATAGCTTCGGATAGTGGTAGTTTTCTTCTTTCAATCACTTCGGTCTCATCAAGTTCGGCGAATGTTTTGGAAAGACTTCGCGCGACATATATAAAACCTTGCTCATCTGTAACGGAATTTGAGTTATGCAGTTTAATTAATAATTGCCAGTCTTCTGCTGCCAATCCTACTTCTTCTGCCAATTCATTCTTAGCAGCCTCCAACGGGTCCTGGGGTATCAGAGCACCGCCTTCGGGGATTTCCCAACTGTATTCATCTAAAGCATATCGATATTGGCCCACAATCCAAGTGTTACCGTCCTGATCAATCGGGATTATTCCGACTGCATAATTTTTAAAATGTACCTTTCCGTACACTCCTTTATTGCCGTTTGGGATAATTACGTCTTCGTGAGTCAGTGTAATCCAGGGGTTATCGTAAACTGTAGTGACGTGAAGGGTTTTCCAAGGGTTCTTCAATCTGTCCGCTTTATCCATTCATCAACCTTTTAACCAGCAAAGATACTCCTATTGTAGCTTTTTCACTAATCACTTCGTAAGAAAAAGTGTGGATGTTGTCCGCATTCGGATCAACCAAATATTTTGGTATATCAAAATCTGTATATTGAGACAATCCTGCTGCGGGATAAACCTGAAGAGATGTTCCGACCACGATAAAGATATCTGCTTTACGCGTGATGCGTATTGTTTCTTCGATTTCAGGAACAGCTTCGCCAAACCAGACTATGTGCGGACGAAGCGGTGCGCCATCAGGGCCTTTATCTTCCAGAGATAAATCTCCTTCCCATTCCAAAATTAAATTGGAGTCTTTCACACTTCGAACTTTATTTAATTCTCCGTGCAGATGGACGACGTGTGAACTTCCCGCTCTTTCATGCAGGTCATCTACATTTTGGGTAATGATACTTACGTCGTATTTTTCTTCTAATCTGACAAGCCCAAAGTGCGCATCGTTGGGTACACATTCGGCTAACTGTTTTCGCCTCAGATTGTAGAATTCATGTACTAATCTGGGATTTCTTTCAAAGGCTTCGGGTGTGGCGACATCTTCAATTCTGTGGTTTTCCCAGAGGCCGTCGCTGTCTCTAAAAGTTTTGATACCGCTTTCTGCACTGATTCCCGCACCGGTCAGAACGACAATCTTTTTCTTTAACATGAGTTTAATTGTTTGAATGCATTGCCCAAGTTATCAATAATATCCGAAGCTGTCAAAGATTCCAAAGATTGGGCATTGAGTGCCAGGTCTCCTGCCAGTCCGTGAATATATACGCCCAAAACAGCTGCGTGAAGCGAAGGGTAGCTTTGGGCTAAAAGTGCGGTCAAAATGCCAGTAAGTACGTCGCCCGAACCTGCGGTAGCCATTCCGTTGTTCCCGGTCGAATTAAAAAAAATATTCCCGTCAGGTGAGCTGATGCTGGTATGGGCACCTTTCAAAACAAGTATCACCTGATGCCTGATTGAAAAATTTCTTTGGATTTCTAACCGTTCGAAGTCGTTAGCCCAGCTGCCGACCAATCTTTCAAACTCTTTCGGATGGGGAGTCAGAATACTGTTTTGAGGAATTAAGTTTATCCAGTTTGGATTTTGGCTTAAAATATTAAGCGCATCGGCATCTATGACCATAGAAGCGTTCGCCTTTTTTAAAAGTTGGTGAAAAGCATTCTGAGTGCCTTTCTCTGTTCCTATACCCGGTCCTATACCTATGGTTTTTCCTGATAATTCCGGAAGTGCAGTAAAATATGAATTATTATCATCGGTGCTGCACATAGCTTCCGGCAGAGAAGCCTGCATAATATTAAGTCCGCATAGAGGCAAATGCACCGTAAGCAGACCCGAACCGGCTCGAAGATTGGCTTTGGCAGAGAGTACAGCGGCGCCCATTTTTCCTTCAGAACCGGCTATGAGCAGTGAGTGTCCGTAAGTGCCTTTATGTGAAAACTTATTCCTTTTCCTATATACGGTTTTCGCTTCACCGAGTTCTGTATAGTGTAAATTACTGTCAGTATGCTCTGTAAACTCTCTCCTCAGTCCAATATCCAATACAGAGAAATCTTTAACTTTTTCAGCATATTGCGGAAGCAGAAAAGGCAGTTTGGGAGCATGAAAAGTATATACTTTATCTGCCTGAAAAATGATATCTTCTTCGTGATTGGGCTTGTCTGCATACATACCGGAAGGGATATCCACGGAAACCTTTACAGCGTTGGAATCGTTCAGATGGGACAATACGTTCTTTATTAAACCTTCTGCCGGTCTGTTGAGTCCTATACCAAAAATGGCATCAATGATTATATCCTTACCTGAAAAAACAGGAAGGCTCTCAGTATTTTTAATTTCGAAAAGTTGTAGTTTTTTATGCTGTTCCAACCTTTTAAAATTCACAGTAAAATCTTCCGATTGCTTACCTCTCAGCCAATATGCTTTTACCTGATATTCTTTTTGATAGAGCAGTCTTGCTATCGCCAGACCATCTCCGCCATTATTTCCCGTTCCACAGAAAATATGTATGTGAAATTGAGATAAATCATAATCCAGAGTCAGCTTGTGCACAAACATATTTGCCGCTCTTTCCATCAAGTGGATTGATGAAATTGGCTCATGCTGAATAGTGTATTGATCGGCCCGTCGTATTTCTGCGCCTGAAAGTATTTTCATAAATTAATCGTGCGTTTTAAGAAGAATCAAAGTGTAAAGTATAAAAATAGATATATTCATGAAAAGTTCTGATAGGTTAAGCTTAGGCATTGTTTATTAAATTGATTTTGAAATATTTCTTAGTTTTATTGTAGCTTACTGAAAATTATGAGTTGTGCAATTACAACGGTTTGAATTAAAGTGTCTTGGAAAACGCATTAAAACCTTAATTGTTTTCGGCTGTATTCTGTTGGGGCAAGTTTTTTATTCGGAAATCTATGCACAGCTTACGCCCAGTTTTTCAATGTCAAAAAGTGAAGGTTGTGTTCCCCTTATAGTTGATTTTACTAATACATCCACAGGCGGCGGGGGAGATGTATCGATTCATTGGGATTTTGGAAATGGGAATCAGTCTTCCGAGAAAGTGAATACTCAGGCCGTCTACACCGAACCCGGAGAATATACTGTAAAACTCACATTGAAATCAGGAAATACAGAAGTATTTGTAACGTCTAAGATTATCGTGTACGATATTCCGAAAGTAGATTTTTCTTCGAATATCACCTCAGGATGTATTCCTTTGGAAGTGAATTTTAAAGACTTATCTGTATCGGAAAATGAAATTATAGATTGGGTTTGGAATTTTGGAGACGGAACCGGGAGTATTCAGAAGAATCCCAAAAATACTTATATCTCAGACTCAAAAAACAAAGTGACACTTGTTGTTACGGATAATAAAGGCTGTAAAAACACTCTGGTTAAAAACGATTTTATAATAGCGACACAAAAGCCCAAAGTGAACTTTACATATTCTGATACAACGAGTTGTAAGCTTCCGATTCGGGTAAAATTTCAGGAAAATGTATCGAGCAAATATGGTTATACAAGACTTTGGAATTTTGGCAACGGGACAGTGTCTAATCAACCGGCTCCGACAGCCGGATATTCTGAAGAAAAAAAATATACTGTTACCTTAAGTGTGCTGAATGAATATGGCTGTACGGAAGAAATGAGCAGACAAGTTACTGTCGAAAAAAAAGGGATGGGACTCCAAATTGAGTCAAATTCTAAAATCGGGTGTGTTCCATTTACTTATCAGTTTAAAAGTAAGACCGATCGTCCGGTAACTTCTTTAAGATGGGAAATAGATACACTGATTTCAAATCAGTCAGAGGGAGCTTATGTTTTTAAATCGCCCGGGAAGTTCACCGTAAAGTTATTTGCGGAGGATGAGACCGGATGCACAGATGTAGTGACAGAAGAAATAACTGTGCGAAATCGGCCAAAAGCAGACTTTACTTTCAACCAATCTGTTGCATGCTCTCCTCCTTTTCAGGTTGATTTCAAAAGCACGACACCATCAGCAGTGGGGCATTATTGGAATTTTGGAAAGAATACGGGTACTTCGAATTTACCTTCTCCGACATACACTTTCTTAAATCAAGGGGCATATGATGTACTTTATATTGTGACTGATGTTTCGGGATGTTCGGATACCGTGATAAAAAAGAACGCCATACTAATTGAACCGCCGTACGTCGAAATAGAAGCGGTTACTGAAGAAGGATGTGTACCCTACAGTACGGACTTAGTTGTACAGAATTATAGTGAAATTAAAATAAAAAGTATTCGTTGGATATATCCGGATGGTTCGGTGTACTATGGTAACAATAATCCTCCATTATCCATAAACACTATCAATTCATACGAAATTAAGGCTGAAATTGAATTTGAGAATGCTTCCTGTGAAATACAAACTGTTACTAAAACTCTGTTGGGAGGAGCTGTGAAAGGTGTACAGGCGAGCCTTCAACCCGACAAAATTTGTGTAAAAGAGGTAGTGAAAGGAAGTGTTAAAAACCCTGATAGCCAAGTGGAGTACACTTGGATAATGGGAGATGGTACCAGAGAAAATGGAGGTGAGATAATACATGAATACGATGATGTCGGAATTTTTGAAGTCCTTGTAGAAACGAATTTCATGGGTTGCAGAGATTCCATTTTCATCAAAAAGATTGAGGTGAAATATCCTCAGGCTGCTTTTAGAGTAAAAAAACTTTGTGAAAATGGGGAGTATGAATTTACTAATAATTCCACAGGGAGTACATACAACAGATGGAATTTTGATGATGGTACGATTGTAGAAACTGATGAGAAGAAGTTTATCTATAAATTTCAGGACACCGGTGTATATAAAGTACAACTCTATGTAGAAAACTTTGATACTCAATGTAAAGACTCAATCACAGTAACAGTTGATTTTAATAAAAAACTCAATAAAATAAAATTTAGTAAACAACAGGGATGTGTGCCTTATACTGCAAGCTTTCAGGTAAACTCGGATGAATATAAAAGTTTTCAGTGGAAATTGGCAGACTCAATTTCATTCGAGGGTAATACTTTTCAACCGACTTTGAGTAGCGCGGGAGTCTATGATATGTATCTGACTGCCAACAGGAAAGACGGATGTGTAGAAGATTATTATTATCCCAAAATTATTGAATTGGGAGTACTTGAATCAGATTTTGACTTTAATCCTGCGGGAGGCTGTGCACCAATTACTGTTGATTTTGTCAACCATTCTTTTTCAGAGCCGGCACCTTTAACGGCATGGGAATGGGAGGTGCAGGGATATGGAATAATTTACGGAGGTAATCCTTCTTTGACTTTTAATGAAAATATAGACGTTGATGTCAAACTAACGGTTTCCAATAAATTGGGTTGTACGGATTCTGTAACTAAAACAATTCCTATTTATATTCCGGTAGCAGATTTTTCATCAGAATTTAAGAGTATTTGCACGGACACGGAGTTTAAATTTGAAAATCTTACTAAGGCTGTTGAACCTATTTTTCAATGGAGCTTTGGAGATGCGAATATAGCTGAATCAGAAGAAAAAAATCCTGTCGTGACTTTCCCTGAGGAAAAAACATACAGTATAAAATTGACTGTAATTGATGCAAACAACTGCACAGATTCCATTGAGAAAGGAGCTTTTGTCAAAGTGGAAAATTTTATTTATGATTTTGATGCATTTCCGAAGTTTAAATCGTGTCCGGAGTTAGTGTCTAATTTTACTGTTTCTCCTGAAAATATCAGTTATAATAATCTTCAGTGGAACTTTGGAGACGGAAATCAGAGTTTAGATACCAATAAGATTCCTGTCAATATATATGCAGAGTCTGGAATATTTGATGTGACTCTGACTCTGGAAGATTACAGAGGCTGCAGAGATACTATTGTGAAAGAAAAACTAATTGAAGTCAAAGGGCCAAGAGGAAAAGTAAGTTTTGAACCAGCTGCGGGTTGTCTTCCTCTTGAAGTGACGTTTACTTCTGAATTTGTGGATACTAAATTTAATTTTTGGGACTTTGGAAATGGAGTTGGATGGTTAGACAATTCACTACAGTCAACTGTTTCCTATACATATGACTCCCCGGGTAAGATTTTTCCCAGTCTGGTATTGGATGATGGTTTAGGCTGTTTAGTCACATTGAATTATGATACCATTTTCGTATCGGGTGCTAAGGTAGATATAGAGTCAATTCAGGAAATAACCTGTTCAGGAGGAAGTATCGAATTATTGGATGAAAGTTATTTTACTGAATACGATTCAATCGTTTCCAAATTATGGCAGACAGGAGATATGACAGGGGTCGGCGATTCGTTTTTGAGAGAAATTGAGACTGATAGGACACAGGAAGTTTTTGTTAAACTTACTGTTGAAACGTCTTTGGGATGCAGGAATACAGATAGTATTGCGGTAAAGATTTATGCTTATCCGAAAATCTCTTTACCTGAGGAACTGATTATATGTAAAGGCGAAACAATACAGCTAAAAGCAGAAGGTGCCGAATATTTCACATGGAGTCCGGAGCGGTATGTATCGGATACAGGAAATTCAGAACCTTTTGTCAGCCCGCTGGAGGATACATGGTTTAAAGTCGTAGGTTATGACACTTCTCTTTGCCAATCATTTGATTCGCTTCTTATCCGTGTGTCTGAAAGTTTTGAGGCACTGGCCGAACCTGATACATTAATTTGCTACGGAGAAAAAGTTTCTTTGAGAACAATGGTGTCTGAGATTCATTCCGGTGAGTATAATTTCACCTGGAGTTTAAACAATCAAGTTGTCAGTAAAGAGCAAAATCCGATATTTACACCTTTAGAAGATGCAACGTATGTAGTAAACATAAAGAATGGCGGTTGTAAGGAAAAAAATCTTCCGGTTTATGTTAGAGTAGCGAATCTTCCAAATTTAAAAGTGTATAGAGATACGGCAATTGCTTTGGGGCAAAGTGTAAATCTACTCGCTGTCAGTGATCCCGGGGTTAAGTATCAATGGGTTCCAAATCAAAATATTTCCTGCTTAGACTGTCCGAATCCTACCGTTAGTCCGACAGTGTCAACAGCATATCAGGTAAAAGCAACAAATGAATTTGGCTGTTTTTCAGAAGGAGAAATATGGATTAATGTGATAGATTTCTGCTCTGGAACTAAAATTAAAATTCCAAATATTTTTTCTCCAAACCACGATGGAATTAATGATGTTTTCAGAGTTCAGTATGATAAAGATAAAGTCCGGCTCAATCTGCTGAGAGTTTATAACCGTTATGGGGAATTGATTTTTGAATCAACAGATGCAGATGTGGGTTGGGACGGATTGACGGCCAACAGTGAAGTGAACACAGGCGTGTATGTATATTATCTTGATGTGGATTGTTTTGACGGCGAATCTAAGATTATAAAAGGGAATGTAACTTTACTCAGATAATTCTTTTTAAAAAAGCTAAACTGTGAGAATATTTTTCCTCGGTATTTAAATCAGAGTTAATTATCCCGATTTTATCCAGCACTTCAATTTTTACTCTACCGCTGGCGTGAATAATTTTTATGTTGTCGTCAGAGACAGAATGAATGATTCCTACATGGGAAATCTTATCTGATTTGTTTTTGAAAAAAGCAAGGTCTCCTTTTTGAATTTCAGAAAAGGGAACTGCTGTACCGATTTCAGCCTGCTGATATGCATCTCTTGGCAGTTGGAAGCCATTGGCGAGAAAAGTGACCTGAGTAAGCCCAGAGCAATCTATTCCCAAAGAAGTCTTGCCTCCCCATAAATACGGACTTCCTAAAAATTGTTCGGCAGTTTGAATTATTTGTTCCTTAGTAAATTTTGCGCCTCTTTCAGTGGTTTTAATGTTTTTTGGGAATTTAAATTGGCTTAATATAGGACAGTCTTCTACTTTTAGCCAAACATTTGATGCCAGAGGCAGGTGAATAGAACTTTTATTAAAATGAACCTGGCACAAGTTTGTTTGATTGATTTTTAAACTGGAAATTATTTTATCTGATTCTATTTCTAACCATTGATTTGCCTGAATCCAGCCTTCATAATTGTCGTTAGTCAGTTTTATTTTAGTCCAGGATTCGTCTGATTGAATTATTCTGAAAACTTCACCAAAAAGAGCCTGACTAATCATTTCAGACTGGTGCTGAGGCAGTTTTCGAACAGGAATTACACTTAAATAAACTATACCAAGGTTAGCCATTATTTCGTAGTTTTACAGAGAAATATAAAAATAGAAACAAAAGATGTAATCGTGCATCTAAAATTAAAAGTATGAGAAAAGATTCTTTATATAAAAACAAAGTGTTTGAAAAAAACTTTGCAAGACTTTTCTGCTCTTTGCTAATTTTGGCTTTTTCATCCGGCTTATCGTACGGTCAGGTTGATTTTAAAATGAGTTCAAATGAAGGGTGTACTGATTTTAATGTTGGGTTTAACATCACGGGAATTGCTCCGGATAGTGTTTTTTGGGATTTTGGCAACGGTAAAAAAGGTGTAGGCGTTTCGACTTTTCATGTTTATAATCAACCCGGAATTTTTCTGGTACGAATGACGGCTTATAAGGATGGAGATGAGCATGTAGCATCTAAAAATGTAACAGTGCATAAGACTCCAAAGGCAGATTTTGTTTTTGATAAAACTCAGGGCTGTCCTCCGTTGAATGTAATGTTTACGGATAAAAGCACTATGGGGAGTTCAGGAATTGTAAAAAGAACTTGGGCATTTTCTAACGGAGTAGTAGTCGAAGGTAATTTAACTTCTACTACTCAGACTTTTAATTCTCCTGGTAATCGGGATATCTCTTTAATAATAGAAGATGAGAATGGCTGTAAAAGCACTGTGAATTATGAGAATGCACTTACAGTTTATCCCAAACCCAATGTCTCATTTGATTTTAATAACTCCAATGCTTGTGATATTCCTGTAACATCAATTTTTACGAATTCTTCTGATTCATTGAATTCATATGCTTTTTTGTGGGATTTTGGAGATAATAAATCCTCATCAGAAGTTTCACCAACTCATGTTTATACAAAAGAAGGTGACTATACCATCACTTTAACAGCTACAGATGCAAAGGGTTGTACGAATACTTTTACGAAGAAAAACATGATTGTAGATGAAAATTTCAGTGTAAATATTGATATCTCAAAGACATTAGGCTGTGATAGTCTGTTTACGACTTTTAAACCTGTAATCAGTTCTCTGTACAGAAAACTCACCTGGACGATTGACCCGAAACTAAATCCAAACATGAGCAACATGACCTTGTCAGGGGATGAGCCGGGAGAATACTCAGTAAAGTTGGAAGCCACTTCGCAATTTGGCTGTACAATTTCAAATACAAAAATTGTAAGAATAGACAAAAAGCCTATCGTTGATTTTACATCCAAAGATACTCTCTCCTGTACAGTACCTTTTACAGCTAACTTTACGAATAAGTCTATATATGGGGAAGAATACAGATGGACATTTGGGAATAATACAGCATCAACGGATATAAATCCTCAGGCGATTTATAATGGGTTTGGTGAGTTTAATGTTAGGCTAACGGCAACAAGTAAATATGGCTGTGTTACGGGTGTAGTCAAATCAAGGTTTATTAAGATTGTGGGGCCTGTAGTTGAAATAACAGGTAATGCAGAAGGCTGCACGCCTTTATCCACTTCTTTTTCAGCTAAAGAGGTTAGAGGCTTTGATATTAGTACTGTGCAGTGGGATTTTGGCAATGGGAATACTTATACCGGAATAAATCCGCCTAAGCAAACGTACAGCTCTGAAGGAAAATACACTGTTAAAGCTAAAGTGTCTTTCAAAGAAGGTTGTGACCCGATTACTGTCACCAAGATAATTAATGTTGGTTCTGCCCAAAATATAAATGCTTCAATTTCCGCAAGTGCAATATGTCCAAGTGAGATTTTGAAAGGCGAAGTAAGCTCATTGCCAAATGCTCAATATAAATGGACCATTGGTAATTTTGCAGAGTTTAATACTAGGACTTTTTCATATAAGTTTGATAGAGTTGGAGTCTTTCCCGTACACGTAACTGTCGTTACGAATGGATGTGAAACGACTAAGAAAGTTGGAGAGGTAAGTGTAAAACCTTCAATTGCAAATTTTGCAGTCACGAATAATTGTTCAGGCGGCAGAGTGATTTTTAGAAATAACAGCAGAACTGTGGAGTCCACATGGGACTTTGGTGACGGAACAGTAGTATCAAACAATAACTCGACAGTCGAACATGTGTACAATTCGTACGGAACTTATAACGTTAAACTGACAGTGCATAATAAACAAAATGGATGTAAAGATGTTCTTGAACGGACTGTTGTTGTGAGAGAAAGTGAAACAGATGGTTTTATTTTGCAGTCAACTAAGGGCTGTGCTCCACTTGAAATTAATTACTCGTCTTTAGATAGCTCATCGTTAAACTTCTGGATTGTATCGGGAGATACTATTCGTGGAAAAAATATTAAGCATATTGTTGACAAGCCGGGTATTCATGATGTAACTTTAATTACTTCTGTGTATGGTTGTAGAGATACTTTGCTTTTTAAGGATTTGATAGAAGTATATAAACCGGAAGCGGGATTCAAATTTAGTCCCATTGGAGGTTGTGCCCCTGTTTTTTCAACATTTGAAGATACTTCCAAATCAACCCATTCGAATATAATTAAGCATAATTGGCGGATAGGCAATTTTGACAAAAAAACAGATGTTACAAATTTTGATTATAATTTTAATTTCGAAGCTATTATACCTGTCTTATTAGTGATAGAGGATAATAAAGGTTGTACGGATTCGGTCACTCATGATTTGATTGTTGCACGTCCTTTTTCAGAATTTGAATTGCCAACAGCCTCTTTTTGTACCGGAAATGCATTTAAACCAGAAAATCTTTCTACGGGTGTCGGACTGCAATATTATTGGAATTTTGGGGATGGTACTCCTATAGATACAAGCCAGCATCCGGAGCATTTTTACACTCAGGAGGGGGTTTATGATATCGAGCTAAAATTGATTGACGATAATAATTGTACTCATACGAAAAAGGTTAAAAACGCCGTTACTATACAAGATATAGATTATGATTTTACTGCATTTCCCACATCGAAGTATTGCCCGGAGTTATTAACTAACTTCTCAATTATTCCTCAGGATATTGTATATAGGCAGACCATTTGGGACTTTGGGGACGGTTCTGTAGTGAAGGATACTACCAGAAACCCAAAGTATGTGTATCTGAATGCAGGAGTCTATGATGTGACATTATCATTAGAAGATTATCGAGGATGTAAAGAAGTAATCAAAAAAGAAAAACTGATTGATTTGACCGGACCCTCCGGACGATTTAATGTGGTGCAGAAATCAATCTGTGCACCAACGGAAGTTGAAATCACAGCGGATATTAAGAATTCCATAGCGAACTTTTGGGATTATGGGGATGGTACTGTGATTTACGATACGAATCCGACTCCTAAGGTTATCCATCAGTATAAGAAGCCCGGGAAATATAGACCGAGTGTAACACTAGATGATGGTTTAGGCTGTGTTTCTACTATATATGGCCCTGAAATAATTGTAGGAGGACCATCTCCCATAATTAGTAAGACTTTTGATGTCGCTTGTTCCAATGAAGAAGTTGAGTTTATAGATTTATCCACTTATTTGGAAGAAGCCCCTATCGTAAGGAGAAAATGGTCTTTTTCTGATGGATATTCCACAACAGACAGTTTGTTTTCCAGATTTATCTCTGTAGAAGACTCTCTGGAGATATATGTGAGTTTGGAAGTTGAAGATTCTTTGGGCTGTATCAGTGTGGAAGAAGATACTTTATTTGTGTTTAAAAAGGCTCCTTTACAGGTAGTTCCGGAGATGGTAATCTGCAAGGGCGATTCTGTCAGGTTATCTGCAAGCCGAGTGAGGTATTATGAATGGGATGTTTCAGGTTCTCTGGCAGAAACTGATATCCCTAATCCTCTTGCTTTTCCTCTTCAGGACACTGAATACCGGGTAAGAGGTTATGTCAGCCCTACCTGCTTTACCGATAAAGTTATTCATGTTGAGGTAAGAGAGGCATTTCTCGGAACTGCCGGAACAGATACTGTAGTTTGTGTGGGTGATCCGACAAAATTATGGGTGGAGCATGATAAAATTCATTCGGGAAGATTTCTGTATACTTGGACAATTGATGGAGAGTTAATAAGTAATAAAAAGCAATTGGATGTAACGCCTGATACCTCAACCATATACAAGATTAACGTACATAATGGCGCATGCAAAGATTTTAATAAATACGTTACTGTGGAGGTAAGTGAGTACCCTGACCTGACTGTAGAAGGAGAAAATACAATTCTAATTGGACAGGAAATTAAATTAGAAGCAAAATCGGAACCCGGAGTCTCATATAAATGGGAGCCTGAGCCTTCAAGCGGTTGTAAAAATTGCCCGTTTGCTTTTGTAAGCCCAACTTCAAGTACAGTATATACAGTGACTGTAACTAATAGACACGGTTGTACAGTTTCTGAAGATATATTAGTAGATGTGGCCACCGGTTGTGATGGAAGTTCCATTGAAATTCAAAATATTTTCACGCCGAATAATGATGGTCTGAATGATTTTTTCACACTTAGAAATAATCAGCTGATTCAATTGGATAAAATCCGAATTTATTCCAGAACAGGAGAATTAGTATATATCTCATCTAATATTAATGATTCTTGGGACGGTACTTTTAACGGAACTCCATTAAACTCCGGAGTATATGTGTATTATGTCGAAGCTCATTGTAAAAACGGATCTCCTATATTATTAAAAGGAAATATAACGTTAGTTCGATAATGAGAAGAGTACTTTTTGGCCTGATTGTAGTTTTATCCGCTTATGTATTAAATGCTCAGGATATAAGATTTTCACAGTATTATACTGCCACTCAATTGTTTAATCCGGCATTTACAGGATATTTTGAGGGAGATGTAAGAGCTTATACGATATATAAAAGTCAGTGGGAATCGCCTTTTAATGCGTATAGGACAATTGGTGCGGGAGCTGATTTTTCTATTTTAAAACATAAGCTAAAAGGCTCCGGTTTCGGTGTGGGCATTAATTTTTTCAGTGATCAGGCGGGGGATTTGGACTTTAATACTAATCAACTTTTATTGAGCCTGGGATATACCCAGAGATTAGGGACTTCTTTCCCAAATAATTTATCTGCCGGATTTCAAATGACCGGTGCCAATCGTTCCATAAATTTATCTAAGGCCATTTTTGAAAATGATATTTCCGGGGGCGTGGGCGACAATGTTTCTTACGATAATTATTGGTTTTTCTCTATGGGATTAGGAATGTTGTGGTATGCTGAACCAATAGAGAAAGTAAGCTTTTATATGGGTGCAAGTGCGTTTAATCTGTTACAGCCTAATCAGAGCTTTTACAAGAATCAGACGGATGAACTTTTTGTTCGTTATGTCGGACAATTTGGGCTAAATTTCGACGTAAACAGCCGGTTTGATATGTTTTCAAGTATAATGTACCAGAAACAGGGACCGTTTCAGGAATTGATGATGGGATTTTTGGGCAGATATGATTTTGCTCTGTCTGGTACAAACGACCTTAAACTTGGAGTAGGACTGTGGTACAGGATGCAGGACGCGGTAATACCGGTATTGAGACTGGAATACAGTGATTTTGTTTTGACCTTTAATTATGATGTAAATACCTCGTCTTTGATGCGGGCTACAAGGGGAAACGGTGGTCCTGAAGTATCTTTGACATATACCGGATTTTGGAACAGCAGCAGAAAAGCAAGTATAAACAGTAGCTCATCTATCGGCTGTCCGGTATTATAGTTTTTTGTAATTGCTGTAATAAGATTCGTTGTCTATAAGATAATTCCACATTTTTTTATAGATAAAATCTTTTAAATCCTGAACACTTTCAAAGTCTTTTGGAAATACCGGTTCTAAGTGTTCAATGTTGAGCCTCCAAGGCCTGATGAGCATTGATTCAGCAGTACTTAGTTCTCTCACGTGTGTAAACATGACCGGAAGTATAGGAACTCCGGATTTCATGGAAAGTGCGAATGCTCCGTTATGAAACTCTTTCAGCGGTTGGGGTGTTCTGTTTCTCGTACCTTCAGGAAAAATAATCAGCGAGGTGTTGATACTAAGTTCCCGCAACATGGTTTCCATACTTTCTCTTCTGGACTTTTCATTTTTTCTGTCAAGCGGGATACTTGCCATTGCAAACAGTTGTCCGAAAATTGGGATTTTTAAAATTTCCTTTTTTACTAAAGGTTTACCCGGCACCTGAATGCCGTATGCAGAAGCCATAAAGTCTGCGAGATTAGTATGATTGCATATAGCGATGTAATTTTGGGCTGGATTAATGTGTTCTACTCCCCGAATTTTATAGGTCCATCCGGTAAGGGCTGACCAGATTAAAAATAAAGTCCGATTGGTCTTATGCACCCAAAACTGCTGATTTTCATAAGAAACGAATAGTTTTATTAAAATATATACAGGCAGGGCAGGGATAAAAAGAATGAATATAATAAGTACAGCGTAAATGCTATATGGCAGTCTGAGAAATTTCACAGGTACAAATTAATTTATTATAGTGTGAATATACATATTCTCATTCTTCTTTCTTATTTCTTAGTGCTTTGACTATTTTTGCTCTTCATTTTAAAACACATCTTGTCCTATGTTGGTGATGAAATTTGGCGGCTCTTCAATAGCCAATGCTGATAAAATTAAAGGAGTAATAGAAATTGTTCGATCCCGCAGGGAACTACATAACAAAATTGTTGTAGTCTGTTCTGCTTTTGGAGGTGTGACGGATCAGTTGATAAGGGCAGGAAAATTGGCAGAGTCAAAAGATGTAGCATATAAAGAAGAATTAAAAGAGCTGAAAGAAAGGCATATGACCATCGCTCTTGAAGTGATTACAACGGATGACAAACAGGCTCTTTTTGATGAGATAGAAGATGGGTTTCATGATATTGAAAGAATCCTCCAGGGAGTGTATATGCTGGAAGAATTTCCCAATAAGTCATTAGCCACGTTAACTTCATTTGGCGAAAGGTTTTCCTGCTTTATTGTTTCTGCTGCATTGAGAAGCTCCGGCATCCCTTCAAAATATGCAAATGCCACTCAAATTATTAAAACGAATTCGAATTACTTAGAAGCAAAGGTGGATTTTGAACAGACCAACAGAAACATTATCCAGATGGTGGAGCACATCATTGCTATCCCGGTTGTGACCGGTTATATAGGTTCGGATTCAAATGGAAAAATCACAACGCTGGGAAGAGGGGGTTCAGATTTTACAGCTTCCATATTTGGTGCGGCTCTGAAAGCCAAGCTGATTGAAATCTGGACAGATGTGGATGGATTTTTAACTGCAAATCCTAAAATAGTAGAACGTGCACAGACTATTCCCGAATTGAGTTATAGAGAAGCGATGGAATTATCTCACTTTGGGGCAAAAGTCATTTATCCGCCAACCGTTTTGCCGGCATTGGTCAATAAAATTCCTTTGAGTATTAAAAATACATTTCGGCCCGAACATCCGGGAACGAATATCACTGAAAGAGTAGGAGAAGGTGAAAACCAGATAAAGGGAATTTCTTCTATTTCCAATATTGCTCTGCTCCGGCTTGAAGGAAGCGGAATGTTTGGCGTGGTCGGAACTGCTGCAAGACTGTTTGGAGCGCTTTCAAGGGCTTCAGTCAATATCGTTTTTCTGACTCAAAGCTCTTCCGAGCATTCTATCTGTTTTGGAGTAATCCCCGGAGATTTAAGTAATGCCGTAAATGCGGTTAAACATGAATTTAGATATGAGTTTCAAAACAGATTTCTTCATCCGCTGGTGACCGAAACTGAAAAATCAGTAATAGCTGTAGTGGGTGAAAATATGATAAATGTACCCGGAGTTGCAGCCAGACTTTTTAAGGCTTTAGGAAAAAATGGTATCAATGTGAAGGCAATTGCTCAGGGTTCTTCCGAGTTGAATATTACCGTAGTTATTGATAAAAAAGATGAAGCCAAGGCTCTCAATGCCCTCCACGAGATTTTCTTTGTCAGCGATCTCAATTCAGTAAATTTGTTCTTGGTAGGACCGACCGGATTGATAGGCAGTACTTTACTCAATCAGATAAAGGCTCAAAGTGAATATTTGAGAGATCACATGGGTATGGAGATTAATCTCACCGGACTGATTAATTCAAAAAACCAGCTTATCAACCGAAATGGTATATCTTTGGATAATTGGAAAAAAGCACTGGAAAGTAGTAAGAAAAAGCCTGACCTGTCGAAGTTTGTAGATGAAATTATACATTTAAATTTTGCCAATAGTGTTTTTGTGGATTGCTCTGCGAGTAAAGAAGTGACAGGGTTTTATGAGAAATTGCTCAGCAAAAGCATTTCTATTGTTACACCCAATAAAATAGCCAATTCTCTTTCACTGAAAAAGTATAACAGGCTGAGAGAAATTGCCCGTAAAATGAATGCCAAATTTTTATACGAAACTAATGTTGGCGCAGGATTGCCGGTTATCAATACTTTAAACGGACTGAAGAACAGCGGGGACAGAATTTTAAAAATTGAAGCAGTACTGTCCGGAACGCTCTCATACATCTTCAATAATTTTAAAGGAAATACCAAGTTCAGTGATGTCGTACTGAGAGCCAAATCCGAAGGATATACAGAGCCTGATCCAAGAGATGATTTGAGCGGATTAGATGTAGCCCGTAAAGCATTAATTCTTAGCAGAGAGATTGGAATAGATATGGAATTAGAGGATATTACGGTGGAGAACTTGGTGGCAGATAACCTCAAAGAGGTCAGTCTGAAAGAATTTTTAAGCAGAGTGGGAGAAGGTGATGAGAAGTATGAGAATATGAAAAAACAGGCGGAATCCGAAGGGAAAGTGTTGCGTTATATGGTGGAAATAGAACAAGGCAAGGTCAGTATATCTCTGAAGTCTGTGGACGCCGATCATCCGTTCTACAATTTGAGTGGCAGTGATAATATGATAGTCTTTACTACTGACCGTTATAAAAATAATCCGCTGGTCGTAAAGGGGCCGGGAGCCGGGGCAGAAGTAACTGCGGCAGGAGTTTTTGCCGAGATTATCAGTATCGGAAGTTATATGGCGAATTAAGAACATGAGGATGAAACCAGGGGACAGAATAAAAGTTTTTGCACCGGCTACTGTTGCTAATGTAGCTTGTGGGTACGATATTTTGGGTTTTGCTATCAGCAGGCCCGGTGATGAGCTGATAATGGAACTTACAGCCGAAAAAGGTGTAGTCATTGTGGATATTGAAGGCGATGGGGGAACATTGCCGAGAGACCCGTATAAAAACTCTGCAACTGTCGCGATTATGGATTACCTGAATCATATAAAAGCAGATTTTGGCTGTAAGATTTGGATTAAAAAAATGATGCCTTCCGGGAGTGGTTTGGGCAGTAGTGCAGCAAGTGCAGTAGCGGGAGTATATGCTATCAATATGCTGTGCAATGAAAAACTGACTAAGCATGAAATGCTTCCTTTTTTACTGAATGCTGAAAAAGCAGCCTGTGATGCGGCTATAGCGGATAATGTCGCTGCAGCGTTATTCGGTGGTTTTATTCTTGTCAGAAGTTACGAGCCTCTCGATATTATTCAGATTCCGGTACCGAATGATCTTTGGTGTGCAGTAATTAATCCGGATGTGATTGTATTGACTAAAGATGCACGGGAAATCTTACCAAAAGAAATTTCTGTAGCCACGTCAATTCGTCAAAGTGCCAATGTGGGCGGTCTTATGGTGGGGTTGCTTCGCGGTGATTACAATCTGATAGGTCGCTGCTTAGTGGATTATATTGCAGAACCGCACAGAAGTAAATTGATTCCGGGATTCTATGAAATGAAAAATGCCGCTCTCAGTGCAGGAGCTTTAGGCAGTAGTATAAGCGGCTCGGGTCCTTCTGTATTTGCACTGTGTAAAGGCAGAGAAATTGCCGAAAAAGCGGGTGCAGCCATGAAGGAGATTATGGTTCAAAAAGGCATGGAGGCAGAAGTGTATGTCAGTAAAGTCAATCAGGACGGTCCAAAAGCACTTCCATTTACGGATTAGATTCAAAAAGAAAGGACTGATTTAAATCAGTCCTTTCTTTTTTGCAAAATCTTACAACTCATAGTCCATTATAGGATATGCATTTATTATAGTTCCTTGATTTAAGTTGGCATCATCTCCTTTCTTAATTAAACCCAAACCCTAAAACTTTTAGGTAATAGATATTTTCATTTTCTCTAAAAG
>CAZZEH010000003.1:0-151343 GCA_964653095.1 uncultured Chitinophagales bacterium | reverse complement strand
CTTTTAGAGAAAATGAAAATATCTATTACCTAAAAGTTTTAGGGTTTGGGTTTAAGTATTGTCCGATTTCATGTATATTTTCTCAGGTTAGACTCCATTTCCTAAAAATGTTCGGACACATTCGGCTGTTCCAAGAGAATCGAGTTTCACCAACAGGACATCACCTTCTGTGCTTTCGATTGCCCTGCCACGATGTACTCCCCGTCAAGAGTAGCTTATGGAGTCGCACCAGCCGAGACAGTGTGGAATGAGTACAATCATACATCATTCTTATTTAATCCAGATAAAATCCGAAAATAAATTTTAAGTGATATTCTTATTTGAAAAGAGACTTATCAGACAACCGCCATTTTAAGTGCAGTGACCGCTGCTTCCGTGCCTTTATTACCGTACTTTCCGCCTGCTCTGTCCAGAGCCTGTTGTTCATTATTTGGAGTCAGTACACCGAAAATAAAAGGAATGTCAAATTGCAGATTCAAATCTTGGAGTGCGTGTGCTACGGAACGATTGATATATTCATTGTGGCTGGTTTCTCCTTTTATGACACATCCGATACAGATTACGGCTGCCAGACGATGTTTTTGAGCCAGGACTTTTGCTGCGTAAGGGAGTTCGAAAGTACCCGGAACGAAACTGATTAAAATGTCTTCTTCATCCACACTATGCAATTTTAGTGTCTCATTACAGCCTTTCATAAGCTCAAGGGTAATATGGGAATTCCACTCTGCCACGACGACACCAAATTTTTTCCCTTTCCCGGAAGGAACTGAATTCGGATCGTAGTCAGACAAATTTTTTAGTGCAGTTGCCATAGTTTTAATTACCTGCCTGTAATTTGGCCAGCTCTTTTTCCGCATCCGCACTTTCCATCGCTTCATCAAATTGTTCGGTCAGTGTTTGCAGGGCTTCAATGGCCTTATCATTTTTCCCGACAGCAAGATATGCTTTGGCTAATTTATATAAATAAAATGGTGCAGTGATTTCGTTGTTTGTATTCGCACTTAGTGCTTTTTGGTAGTTGTCGGCTGCCGCATTCAAATCACCCAATTCCGCCTTTGCATCGCCAATACATCCGTATTTGCGGGATTTTAGTATAGGGTCGTCTGTTTTGACACTTTCTAAATATTTCACCGCTAAATCGTATTCGCCTATGTGCAGAGCAGAGATTCCGGCATATAGTTTTGCTCCGTTTCCGGCTTTTGTACCCGAATACTTGACGGCTACATCTTTAAATCCAAATGCTACGCCGTCTCCGTTTAAAGCGAGATTGAATGAGTCCTTTTCAAAATATTGCTGGGCTTTTATCATCATATCCTGAGCCTTGACCTCTTTGGGTACAGTGATAAATTGTTTGTAGCCGTATCCCAGAATAATTAGAGCCAAGATTCCGGCAGTAATTCCGGTAATAATTTTACTGTTTTCTTCAAAGAAATTTCTTGCTTCCGCTTCAATTCTCTGTTCTGCTTCGTAAAATTTGTCCGTCTGTTTTCTTCCTTTTTTCGATTTTTTAGCCATAATAGCTATCTTTTGTTCGGTTTGGCGCAAAAATACAATAATCATTCAATATTTTTCATAATAACTTATGCTCATTAGAACATCTTTATCTTTGCCGCGTGGATAATTCTTTAAAGATAACCGGTCTTCAGTTGGTAGATTTCAAAAACTTTAAAAATCTTAAAGTTCGTTTCGATTCTGATTTTGTCGGCATTACAGGAGAGAATGGAGAAGGTAAGACCAATATATTGGACGCAATTTATTATCTCTGTACCACTAAGAGTTATTTTAATGCGGCTGAAAAATATAATTTTCGGTTTGGTACTGGCGGAATGGCGCTTTGGGGTGATGCCTTAAAATCTGAAGAAGAGTACAGAATAGGAATTAAAGCCGTTTCGGGCCAAAGGAAAGAGATTTCTGTCAATCAGGTCAAGGAAGAGAAAACGGCAGAATATGTGGGCAAATTTCCGGTGATTATGATTGCTCCTGATGATAATATGATTGTGTTGGGCGGAAGTGCGGAAAGGAGGAGGATGATTGATATAGTTATGTGTCAGTCTGATACTCATTATACCGGGCTTTTGATTCAGTACAATAAGATTTTAGCGAACAGAAATGCTCTGCTCAGACAAATTGCAGAAAATCCCGGAAGCCAGTTGGAATTATTGGATACAGTGGATTTAATGCTTTCCAACAGTGCAGAACAGATCTTTCTTCGCAGAAAGGTTTTTATGGAGCGTTTCTCGAAAGAATTTGGGAAAATGTACAGTTTTATTTCTGAGTCCAAAGAACGAACAGAGATAGAATACAAATCTCATCTGCACGAAACGGAAAATCTGTACCAGCTTCTTGTGAAAAATCGGCAGAGAGACATATTGACACAGCGAACTACAAAAGGAGTGCATTTGGACGATTTGGAGCTAATGTTAAATGACCATTCTGTCAGGAAAGTTGGCTCGCAGGGACAGCAGAAAACATTTGTCGTATCTATGAAGTTAGCACTTTACACCATCCTGTCTGAGGATAAAAAAATTATGCCGATTTTACTGTTGGACGATATTTTTGATAAATTTGACCATATAAGAATCAGACAACTTTTCAGTATTTTGAGTGAAATTAGAGTTGGTCAGGTTTTTGTAACCGATACACAGTCAGACCGAATACGGGAAGCATTAAAACTTACGGAACAAAAATTTGAAGTATTTCATATAGATAAGGGACATGTCAAAAAAGAAAAGAATTGATTACAGATACAGTAAGAACATCTCTCTTGCCGATGCATTGAGTGCTTTTACCCGCGAAAATAAGTTGGATAAAAAGATAGAAGCCCTTCGGGTAGAAGAAGTCTTTGTCCGTTCCATTCCCGAATCTTCCAGGAAATATATTGTCAAAACTGAGTTTAGCAACGGTATTCTAAATGCTAAAGTAAGCAGTGCATCTTTGAGACAAAATCTGTTTATGGCAGCGGCCTCACTGTGTGATATTATGAATGAGAAACTCGGTGAAACAATTGTACACAAAATCTTGTTATCATAGGAAATCAGTAAGAAATTTATCAACTTCAGAATAAAATATTTATATTATGGCATTTGAAATCACAACTAGTAATTTTAAAGAAGCAGTCCTCGACAAAGGAGGCGTTGCTTTAGTAGATTTTTGGGCAGCATGGTGCGGGCCTTGTCGTATGATTGGACCGATAGTAGAAGAATTGTCCGGAGAATACGATGGAAAAGCGCTGGTAGGGAAATGTAATGTGGACGAAGAGGGCGAAGTAGCAGCTCAGTTTGGCATTCGCAGTATTCCGACGCTTTTATTTTTTAAAGACGGAGAATTAGCGGACAGGGTAGTGGGAGCCGTTCCCAAAAATATCCTGAAAGATAAGCTGGATAATCTATTAAAGTAAAAAGCATAAATCTTTAACGGTTCGGCATTCGGGCGAGAGTTCGGTGCCGAATTTTTTATTTGAGACAGGGCTAATTTGGGTTAAACGACAGATTCTTTAATTTTAATTGAAAAAAAGCGTTCTGCCAAAACTACGCTCTCACTTATATTACAAAATGCGCCAAATGCTTCTTTGTAACAAATGTAACTGTACAGCTTTACCGGAGCCTGTAATTTTGTGCAGTCAAATCAATACATGGAAGCAGCAGGATATATCGCATCGGTTTTTATCGGACTGGCACTCGGTCTGATTGGTGGAGGCGGAAGTATTCTGACGGTTCCGGTGCTGGTTTACTTATTTGGTGTTCAGGCAGTTCCGGCTACGGCCTATTCACTTTTCATTGTGGGTGCAACGAGCTTATTAGGAGCGGTTTCATATTTTAAAAAAGGTTTGGTGAGTGTCAGAACAGCTGTTGTGTTCGGTCTTCCGTCTGTAGCAGCTGTTTTTCTGACGCGGGCTTACTTGGTTCCTGCCATTCCCGAAAAACTTTTTACTGCCGGAAGTTTTGAACTGACAAAAGATGTTTTTCTCATGTCGCTGTTTGCACTGCTCATGATAGCTGCATCGTACAGCATGATACGAGACCAAAAAGACAAAGAATGGGCATCAGACACACGGCAGTTTAACTATCCGGCGATACTCGCGGAAGGAAGCGCAGTGGGAGGGCTGACAGGATTAGTAGGAGCCGGAGGTGGTTTTCTGATTATTCCGGCATTAGTGATACTGAGCGGACTGCCTATGAAAAAAGCGGTGGGGACTTCACTGGTGATTATTGCCGCAAAATCTCTTTTGGGATTTTTAGGAGAAGACAGCGCTACTGATATGAATTGGTATTTAATGCTGACAGTGACATTTTTTGCAGTGTTGGGAATATTTGCCGGTACTGCTCTTTCAGGAAAAATTGACGGAAAGAAACTCAAACCGATATTTGGCTGGTTTGTACTCGTAATGGGAGTTTATATTCTCGCAAACGAGCTTTTCTTTTAAAATAAACAGAATTGGAAATAATTGAATAAACGATAAAACAAATGAAAATGAAGATAGAACAGATTTACACAGGTTGTTTGGCACAGGGAGCGTATTATATCACATCCAATGGAGAAGCGGCTATCATTGATCCGCTTAGAGAAACTCAGCCGTATATTAACCGCTTGGAGAAAGACGGAGTAAAGCTTAAGTATATTTTTGAAACCCATTTTCATGCAGATTTTGTAAGCGGACATGTGGATTTGAGCAAAAAGACCGGAGCTGCTATTGTATATGGACCGACTGCTCAAACTGAGTTTGAAACTATTATCGCGGAGGACAACCAGATATTTGAGGTAGGAGATGTCAAATTTAAAGTCATTCATACTCCCGGACATACTTTGGAGAGTATTTCTCTGCTCCTGACAGACGAAAACGGTAAAGATATTGCTTTGTTTAGCGGAGATGCGCTGTTTTTGGGCGATGTGGGCAGACCTGATTTGGCACAGAAAGCTACTCATATGACTCAGGAAGAGCTTGCGGGAATGCTGTACGACAGTTTGTACCAAAAAATTCTTCCTCTCGCGGATGATATTATCGTATATCCGGCTCATGGTGCGGGATCACCCTGCGGCAAAAACATGATGAAAGAGACAAAAGACACGCTTGGCAATCAAAAAAAGGTCAACTATGCGCTGAATCAGCCCGATAAAGAGTCTTTTATAAAAGCAGTATTAGACGGATTGCTGCCGCCGCCTGCATATTTTGGAATGAATGTGGCCATGAACAGGAAAGGATATGAAAGCTTTGACAGTGTACTCGGCAAAGGGCTTCGCTCTCTGACTGCAGAAGACTTTGAGAAGACTGCGGAGACAACGGGCGCATTGGTACTGGATACCCGGAATAACCTGGGTTTTTATAAAGGATTTATCCCCAAGTCAATCAATATAGGGCTGGAGGGAGAGTTTGCACCCTGGGTAGGGGCATTGGTGGGAGATGTCAGCCAGCCGATTTTGCTAGTCACACAGGAAGGTTCGCAGGAAGAATCGGTAACTCGTCTGAGCAGAGTAGGTTTTGATAATATTTTGGGCTTTTTGGAGGGCGGGTTTGAAGCCTGGGAGGCATCCGGCAGAGAGGCCGATACAGTCAGACGCATTACAGCAGAAGAATTTGCTAAGGAACTGAAGGTAGGAGAAGATACAGTCACAGATGTCCGCAAGGTAAGCGAATATGCGGCCGAGCATGTCGAAGAAGCGTACAACAGGCCGTTGGAGTATATCAACGACTGGATTGGGGAAATTGATTCGGACAGACACTTTTATCTGCATTGTGCCGGAGGGTACCGGAGTATGTCAGCGGCGAGTATTTTACAGGCGAGAGGTTACCGTAACTTTACGGATGTGATAGGAGGATTTGGAGCAATTGCAGGTACATCAGTTCCAAAAACAGATTATATTTGCCAAACAAAGGCTTTCGCATATTAATTTTTAGAATTGAAAAATGACCGGAATGAAAAAACTTATGACAGACTGGAATCTGATGCGTATCATCCGACTAATATTGGGTGTGCTGATTTTTGCGGAAGGAATGCGGTACGGACAGTGGGCACTGATGATTTTTGGAGGACTGTTTACCGGAATGTCTTTGCTCAATTTGGGATGTGCTTCAGGCAGAAATTGCCGGGTTTATATGTATGAAAATTCGGCCGAAGATTCAGAAGTTACTTATGAAGAAGTGAAGTAAAATCAGTACCTAATTCTATAAAAATTTCCGGACAGTTTTCGACTGAAATCTTCCTTGACATTAAGACATTTTTATGTCCTGAAAAAGGCCAATTTATTTTGTGATTTTCGGTGTATAAAACAGAGCGTTTTTTAGGTCTTTGTCGGGGATTATTTTGGGCAGATGAAACCTGTTTTAATGTTGATTTTTTCTGCTTATCTGATTTGTTTCAGAGTGAGTCAGAGTTTATTTTGGGTGGTCCTTTCAGGCCGCGCTTTCGCCTTGTATCTTTCTTTTTGCTTTCTGCGAGCCATAAAATGAATCTCAAAAAAGAAAGGATATCGGCTCTATCGCTACCACGTTTTGACGGATTGTAAATGACACACCGAGAGGGCAGGGGAGAGCTGTTTTCATCTGATTTGCACCGATTAAAATTTATGCATGTAATTTTTTTTTCATTTACATCTTCATTTAAGCTCTATTTTTGAGATTGCTTTTTGTGGTGATTTTTTGTATATTTACAATACCATTTGTACATCATCTCCTTGCAATTTTTCTTTTTAAATTTATTATAACAATCTGATTATTAATTTTATATAACCAGTCATCAATAATCTTACTTTAACTATATGCCATACTGACATCTTGTCACGATGAGATTTTGTCCTTTGTTTTTGAATTATAGTTTATCGAATTTGGATAAGAAACCGACTGTGACTTTTCACTGTATTGCGGCAGAGCCATAAACTGTTTTCAAGGTTAAAAAACGGGTAAACAATCTTAACTTTGCCCGTATGAAAGTCAATTGGAATGAAATACCTTCTCCCTGTTATGTACTCGAGGAAGAACGACTGCTCCGAAATTTGGAGCTGATGGAATATGTGCAGAAACAGTCCGGTGTCAAAATTATTTGTGCCTTGAAAGGATATGCTCTGCACGATACTTTTCCGACCCTGAAAAAATACCTTCATGGTGCCACTGCAAGCTCCCTTCATGAGGCGCGTTTGGTCTTCGAAAAAATGGGAGTAAAAGCACACACTTATTGTGCCGTTTATGTGCCTCAGGATTTTGAAGAAATCCAGAAATATTCTTCTCATTTTACCTTCAATTCTCTATCAGAATTTGAACGTTGGAAAGACAAAATTAATCCGGAAATTTCATGCGGTTTGAGAGTGAATCCCGGCTACAGTGAAGTCACTACAGAACTGTATAATCCGTGTGCTCCAAATTCCAGATTGGGGATAGCTAACCACCTTCTGGAAGACAAGTTGCCCGACGGAATTGAAGGGCTTCATTTTCATGCGTTGTGTGAAAATAATTCTTATGCACTGGAAAATACGTTGCAGTCTTTCAGGAAATTATTTGACGAACAGATACGGCAGGTACGCTGGGTTAATTTTGGCGGTGGACATCTTATGACACAACAGGGCTATGACACGGATCATCTGATTCGTGTGCTTAAACAATTTCAGTCTGACTATCCTAACATTGAAGAAATCATTTTGGAGCCAGGAAGCGCTGTAGGCTGGCAAACCGGTTATTTGGTGAGTACAGTCCTTGATATCGTACAGAATGACAA
Source organism: uncultured Chitinophagales bacterium (assembly GCA_964653095.1). Taxonomy (GTDB): domain Bacteria; phylum Bacteroidota; class Bacteroidia; order Chitinophagales; family JADIYW01; genus JAMLHH01. Next base: position 143,640 of record CAZZEH010000003.1, on the reverse strand, counting down.
ACTGCCGATAGCTATGTTGGATGTTTCGTTTACCTGTCATATGCCAGACTGTCTCGAAATGCCGTACAAGCCCCATATCCTTTTTACATCCGAGTCCGGTACGCACGAGTACTATATGGGAGGTATGAGCTGTCTTGCAGGAGATTATATGGGGACATGGAAGTTTGATCGGCCTTTGGAGGTTGGCGACCGAGTAATTTTTGACGATATGATTCATTATACCATGGTCAAAACAACCACCTTTAACGGTATCAATCTGCCCGCAATCGGAATTTGGCAGAAAGATCAGAGTTTTCGGTTAATTCGGGCTTTTGGTTATGAAGATTATGCTTCAAGATTGTCCTGAAATAGTTTTTTTTATATCTTGTTGCCATGTCTATTGGAAGGTTTAAAATTGAAGTTTATATTGAAAAGCTTATCAGACAAGCCGAGCATCTTGCAAATGAAAATTTGATCATCAGTACCATTATTGACAAGGCTTTTGACGAATTGGGCAAAGCTTCCGGGAGCTTTATAGAAATGCAAAATCAGCTTGGCACTATGATGCGGATGCTCAGGGCATGGTATGCCAGAGAGTACAATGAGTTATCGCCCAAAGCTGTTGCCAGCCTGATAGCTTCTGCGGTGTATATTGTAAATCCGATTGATTTGATTCCCGACTTTATACCGTTTGTCGGAAGATTGGATGATAAATTGGTGTTGGGCTATTTTATCAAAAAGTTTAATAACGAGATTCAGAAGTTTATGGCCTGGGAAGACAGTCAACCTATTTAATTCTTAAATAATGTAACCTGATTAACGGATTAGTACGGGTTTTGGATGCTTTTGCATAGATTGTGTCCGGAAAGTTTTTCGGCTAAAAATAGAGTGTTGAAATATATATCAGCGATTATATTATTTATGTGGAGCGGGCTCTTTCAGGTACAGGCTCAGTTGAGAAATGATGCTCCTAAGGAAGTGACTCAGTTTTCAGGAATAGTGCGGGACAAAATCAGTCACGCAGAAATACCTTTTGCAGTCGTCTATGTGGACAGGGAGCGAAGAGGAACAGTTTCTACCATTGACGGATTCTTTTCTTTTGCCGCAGCCAAAGGCGATATCATTCTCGCCAAATCCTTAGGATATAAGCCGTTAAAAATTCAGATACCTTATGATGCGCTCGGAGACAGTTATTATATGGATATTGAATTGGAAAGAGCAACTTATCTCTTAGATACCACAGTTATTTATCCGCTGCCGCGACCGCATCAGCTTAGACAGGCTATCGCCAATCTCGATATACCCGACAATATGGTGGATCTGGCTAAGAAGACCATCGAAAAATCCAAATTGGATGAGATTGCCAAAACGACACACTATGACGGTTCGGAAAACTTTAATCAGTATCTGAAAAATCAGGTGCAATCTTATTATCACTACGGACAGCCGGCGCCCATCCGCTTGTTTGACGTATTCAGCTGGGCAGAATTCATTAAATCTCTGAAAAAGAAAAAAGTCGGTACTGTGGATCGGGACGGAACTATTCACGCTCCGGAATATTAACGAAAGAAGTGTTTGCTGAATTTCGGAAATTGCCCTGAATCAACTCTTCCGACCGCTTTGTTAGCGTGTAATTATTTACACAAGCTACGAAACGCCCGTATCACTTCGTCTGCCTGTGCATAAGAAATATTTAAGGCCGGGAGTAAGCGAATTGTGTTTGGCTCCGCAGAAACTCCGGTTAAAATTTTAAATTCAGTCATCATTTTCAACCGAAGTTCTTTGATGGGATATTGCATTTCGATACCTATCATCAGCCCTTTCCCTCTTATTTCTACTATATCGGTCAAATCTTTGATTCCTTCGGTAATGTAATTGCCAATCTTTATTACATGGTCAAACAAATCGTCCTGTTCCATCACTTCAAGGACTGCAAGGGAGGCTGCACAGGCTAAAGGAGCTCCGCCAAAAGTAGTCCCGAGCATGCCGTACCAGGACTCGAAATGAGGAGCTATCAGCACAGAACCGACCGGAAATCCGTTTCCCATACCTTTGGCAGTAGTGATTAAGTCAGGTTTGACTCCTGACCATTGGTGAGCAAAAAACTTACCGGTTCTGCCATATCCGCACTGGACCTCGTCTGCAATAAATACGGTGCCGTGTGTGCGGCATTTTTCGGACAGATATACAAGAAAATCTTTTTCGGCTTCGTAAATACCGTGTACGCCCTGTATCGGTTCGATAATCGCACAGGCTATTTCGTATTGCTCAAAAGCTTCATCCAGAGACTTTTTGCAGTTCATCGGTAGAAAAATAACGTGTTCGTCGGGATTTACAGGAGCTTTGATTTTCTTGTTGTCAGTAGCAGCGACCGCCGCAGATGTTCGCCCGTGAAATGCTCCGGAAAAGGAAATAATTGTTTTTCTTCCTGTATGAAAAGACGCCAGTTTAATGGCATTCTCGTTGGCTTCCGCACCTGAGTTGACTAAAAATAGAGAGTAGTCTTCATAACCTGATATTCGACCTAATTTTTCTGCAAGTTCTTTTTGTATCGGAAGTTTGACAGAATTGGAAAAAAATGAAATTCCTTCATTCAGCAGTTTCTCAATTCTTTGGACCCAATGCGGATGATTGTGTCCAATAGAAATGACCGCATGGCCACCATAAAAATCAAGATATTTTTCTCCGGTATCGGTCCAGACATACGACCCTTCTGCTTTGGTCAGAGTCAGGTCTAAAAGAGGATATACGTTAAAAGGTTGCATGATTCTGTAAATAAAAATTAAAATACACTTGCTTTGAGATTTAACCCCGCCCGTTCATCCCAGCCCATCAGTATATTCAGGTTTTGTACTGCCTGACCGGAAGCTCCTTTAATCAGATTGTCCACAATAGAGATAATGGTGATCTGACCTTTTTTAACGAAAGGGTAGAGAATACATTTATTGGTGTTGACCACTTGTTTTAAGTCCGGGTTGATATCTGTGACAAGCGTGAAAGGATGATTGGCATAGTAATCCCGATATAATTTTTGAGCATCTTCTGTATCTCCGTCAAATGCAGTATAGATGGAAGCAAAAATTCCGCGTGTAAAATCTCCGCGATGAGGGATGAAATAAATTTCGTGATTAAAATCTTTTTGTAAAGTTCCGAGAGTTTCTCTGATTTCTCCCAAATGCTGGTGATCAAACGTTTTGTAGGTGGACAGATTGCTGTGCCGCCAGGCAAAATGATTGGTTTCAGACAGTCTGACCCCCGCTCCGGTAGAGCCGGTTACTGCACTGATATGAATGTCCGAATGAATTAATCCGGCAGCTGCTAACGGTAAAAGACCAAGCTGTATTCCTGATGCAAAACAGCCTGCGTTGGCAATATGGCGGGCATTTCGGATATTTTCTCTCTGGAACTCCGGAAGGCCGTAAACAAAATCTTCCGCATCTTTTTTTAATCGAAAATCGTTACTTAGGTCAATAATTACGGTCTCAGGGTTAAAAGTATGTTCAGCCAAAAAGTTTTTAGCCTGCCCGTGAGGAAGAGCCAAGAAGAGAATGTCAATATCTTTTTCAACCTGATTAGTAAAAATTAAATCCGTATCTCCAATCAAATCTCTGTGAACTGTATCGACCCGTTTCCCTGCCTGTGAACGGCTGAACACGTATGAAATTTCCACGTGAGGATGAAAAAGTAAAATTCTCACTAATTCCCCTCCGGAATATCCTGCTGCTCCAATAATACCTGCTTTCTTTTTCATACTGATTCTGTTTGTGTCTTATTTGTTAGGCTTTGCCGTCTTCTGCGTTTTCTTTCACCTTTCTGTATATCATTATTTGATTCGAGTGAATTTTGGCAAAACCTTTTACATCTTCCCCTGTCCAGGCGTTGTTCATTTCGCCATAGCTTCCAAATTTGCTTTGCATCAGGTCAAATAAAGACTGAATGCCAATTGTTTCAAATCTGTACGGTTGCAGTCTGATAATTACATCACCGGTCACGTGTTCCTGTGAAGAAGACAAAAAAGCTTCAATATCTCTCATGACAGGTTCGTAAAATAAGCCGTCGTGCAACAAATTTCCATAAGGAATAGCTAAGGTGTCTTTCCAGGTAAGCTGCTGTTTGGTCAGAGTGTGTTTTTCTAAAAGGTGATGTGCTTTGATGAGAATTAAAGGTGCGGCCGCTTCAAAACCTACTCTGCCTTTTATCCCAATTACGGTGTCGCCCACGTGAATATCTCTTCCGATAGCATACGGTCCCGCAATCTGTTCTAATTCCTGTATCAGTTCGGTCGGATGAGTATATTTTTTTCCGTTTAGAGCTACAGGTTCACCTTTTTCAAAGGATACGGTAATCTCTTCGGAACCCGTTTTGCTCAATTGGGTAGGGTAGGCCTCTTCAGGTAAAGTTTTGTCGGATGTCAAAGTCTCTTTCCCGCCGACAGATGTTCCCCAAATTCCCTGATTGATAGAATACATAGCTTTTGAAGCATCTATTTCTACCCCTTTTTTCTTGAGATAATCTATTTCTTCTTCCCGGCTTAGTTTCAAATCCCGAATGGGAGTAATAATTTTGGCTTCCGGCATGACAATATTGAATATCATGTCAAAACGCACCTGATCGTTTCCTGCGCCTGTACTGCCGTGTGCAATGCTTCCCGCACCGATGGACTTTGCGTATTCAGCAACGGCAATAGCCTGAAAGACCCGCTCGGCACTCACCGACAACGGATATGTGTTATTTTTTAAGACGTTGCCAAAAATGAGATATTTGAGGCAGTCATCATAATAAGATTTGGTAATGTCCCGGGCAATATACTCTTTAACTCCAAGTTCCAAAGCTCTTTCATGAACATCCTGAATCTGCTCCTTTGAAAAACCTCCGGTGTTTACCGTGATGGCATATACTTCTAAGCCCAGCTCTTCACTTAAATATTTTACACAAAAAGAGGTGTCCAAACCTCCGCTGTACGCAAGAACTACTTTTTTGTTATCAGACATCATTATCAATTAGGATCTTTTGATTTTTTTTTGCTTTTCAGACCTTTGGCTACCTGCACTTTTTTAGCTTTTGGTACAGTTAGTTTATTCGGTATTTTTTTTGAGTTGTTTTGCTTTTTCAGGTTTTCAACAAACTTTTTCTTTTTATCGGCTTTCGGGTCGTACAGCATAGCCGTACACAAACAGACCTTACGATTGGTTCGGGTGAGGATGTCGTAATTGACACAACTTTTGCAGCCGTTCCAAAATTCATCGTCCTGAGTCAGTTCGGAATATGTAACCGGTTTGTAGCCAAGATCGGAATTTATCTTCATGACCGCAAGACTGGTGGTAATTCCAAACAGTTTGGCGTCGGGATACTTTTTTCGCGTCAGTTCAAAAGCCTTCTTTTTAATTCGCTTTGCCAGACCGGCATTTCTGAATTTTTCATTCACGATTAAACCGGAGTTGGCTACATAGTTTTTCCCTTCCCATACTTCAATATAGCAAAAACCCGCTATTTCACCCTCGGAAGAGATGGCTACAATGGCTTTTCCTTCTTCCATTTTTTTTCTGATATACTCAGGATCTCTTTTTGCGATACCTGTTCCTCTTTTTTTGGCCGAGTCTTCTATCATAAAGCATATATCCTCTGCAAATACTTTGTGCTCTTCCGCAGCCACAAGCACTTTAAATGTAATATCTTTTTTGTTTTCCACTATTTTGAATGAATAAAAATTTGAATAAAAAACAGTTCAAAAAATTGTTTGAGAAAAAAGACAACGTGTGTCTTTGAAAAAAGAAATGAGCCGGCCTCATGGCCTACATTCGAAATGAGATTCTCTGACTATTGCCAGTATGGTAGTTGAAAGCTTCATTTCCTGCAAAGCTAATTAAAAGTTTTTACAGTAATATTAAATATTTCTAATCATTTGCGCATTCTGCCGCGCACAGCTTGAATTTATACGGGACAGAGTGACTTTTCTGTTGGTTGAGCGGTTCGCTTATGACTCACAGTGTCATGTACAATGTACCAATGCGGCTACTATGAATGAAGTGGAGGGAAATATCTTGTAAGATTTCTCTTCGCCTTTGGCGAATCGAAATGACTCGCATTTTGATGTGGTAACTGGGGGAGGCAGAACGGTGCAGCTTGCCGACGCTCTCCTTATGCCCAAAAGCTGGTCTGTCATGTCGAATGAAGCGTGGTCAACGAGCGTCACCTGAGGTGAAGCGGAGTGAGACATCTATATTTCCAACGGAATTCGCATGATTTCCAGAAAGTGGAGAAGCGCAGCGGAATGAGGCATCTGTACCTTCAGTGTAATTTGCATGGTTCTTGAGGTTGTTCGAATGACGGTCCCTGAGGATTCTGAACCGCTGAAAGCGGAGAGGAATAAACTCGAAGGGACATTCCTGCAAAGTGATTTCGAGTATGCTGCTCCTTTCGTCGCAGCCCTCAATCACCATGTATTATTAATTTGTACTAGGCGAAAATATCATAAAATCATTTGATGAAAAAGTACCGCATTTGGCAAAAAAGCAATGTAATGGCTTTCAAAATATATGATTTTATCGTTAAAGCCACTTTGTCTTTAAACAAATCAGAAGGAATAAAATTGTAAATGAAATGCTCCGTGTATGAATGAAGAACAATTGGAGAAGTATTTTGAGAGAATAAAGTATGAAGGTAATATTCAGGCGGATTTAGAAACTCTGACTAAAATTCAATGCCGACATACATATACTATACCTTTTGAAAATTTAAATCCTCTTCTGAGTATCCCGGTACCGCTTGATTATGAGTCCGTATTTAATAAACTGGTTTATCAGGGCAGAGGCGGATATTGTTTTGAACAAAATCTGTTATTGAAAAATGTGTTGGAGTCCATTGGATTTGAAGTGGAAGGTCTGATGTCAAGAGCCGGTCGGGATGAATATATTTCCGGCAGAACTCATATGATTTTACTGATTATCCTGAATGGTGAAAGATATATTGCAGATGTCGGTTATGGCGGGCTGGTTCCTACGGGACCTCTTTTACTGCATAAAAACATTATTCAGACTACTCCCAACGAGTCTTATCGGTTTACAGAGTTTGACGGAGGATACCGATTGGAAGTGTATTTGCCGGAAGGCTGGAAGCGTTTGTATGATTTTGATTTACAGAAGCAAATATTTAAAGATTATGAGGTAGCAAATTGGTACACTTCTACTAACCCGAACTCAATTTTTACGAACACTCTTGTAGCTGCGAGAACGGATGAAGGCAAGCGATATACCCTTAAAGGAAGACAATTTACTGTTCGTGCAGCAGATGAGAATATAGAAAGTTATGAGGTGGAGTCCTTTAAAGAGATGCTGAGAATCCTTCAGGATGTTTTTTATATTAATACGTCTGAAGTTTTAAATATAATAGATTTGCAAAATAAACTTTGGGATTAAAACCGATTGATTAAAGTTCAAAAAACGGGCTTAGTTATAAATACAGCCTTTTGAATGCCGTTAAATAAATTTGAAATCATTAATTTGTATTATCATAAAATAAGTAAAAATGCAAAAAGACTGGTGGAAGTGGGGAGATTTGAAAGAAGCTCAATTTATCGGGGATTATCCGAAGCTGAAGTCTGATGTGGAATCGCTGTGGGGTGTAAATTTGAAAGAAGATTTTTATCCTCCCGAAAAATTTGATTTGCCGGCGGTTTCCGAAAAACTTCAAAACACAATTAGAGACATCTTCGGTTCGATATCGTCCAACAATATTTCTTTTAGTGAAGAGGACAGACTCTCGGTCTCTCTTGGGAAAAGTTATTATGATGTCATCCGAATTTTTAAAGACCCAAATATTACTTGCCCGGATGTGGTCATCAGGCCGGAGACTCATCAGGATATTCAGTATATTTTAAATCAGGCACATCAAAATGATATTTACATTATTCCATATGGTGGCGGTACCAATGTAGTAGGAGCTTTATCATTGGATGGGTTGGAAGATTCTCCAGAAATAAAATGTACTTTGGATTTGAGAAATTATAACAATCTCATCCGTATTGACGAGGAAAATCTTCTTGCAACTTTTGAAGCCGGAATTTTAGGACCCAAATTGGAGGCTGAGCTGAATAAAAGAGGATATACTTTAGGTCATTTTCCTCAATCGTTTGAATTTTCTACTCTCGGAGGTTGGGTCGTGACAAGAAGTGCGGGGCAGGAATCCACTTATTATGGAAAAATTGAAAACCTCGTAGAACGAATTAAAGTCGCTACGCCGACAGGTACGATACAGAGCAATACATTTTCTCATGATGCTTCGGGGGTAAATATTCTGCCATTTTTTATTGGCAGTGAAGGAACTTTGGGTGTAGTCAGTGAAGTTACGGTACGAATTCAGAAGAAACCCAAGAAATTTCATTGGGTTGTAGCACTATTTCCAACGTTTGAGAAAGGGACAGCATTTTTAAAGGAATTGGTTCAGTCGGGAGTAAGGCCTTCTGTGGCGAGACTTTCTGATGTCAGTGAAACATTATTTTACTCTAAACTTTCTAAACCGAAAGAAACAGGAACTTTGGGCAAAATAAAGAATGAAGTGCAGGAAGCTTTCCTGAAATTTAAAAATCTGTCTGAACCGAGTGCATTGTTGCTTCGATTTCCGGAAAGTGCATATAGTAATTATTCTGAAGTATTATTTGCACAAAGATTAGTGAAAAAACATGATGGTTTTGTGGCACCTTCTTCATTTTCAAGCGATTGGGAAAAGAATCGATTTAAGCATCCGTATCTCAGAGATACTATGGTGCAGCATTCGATATTTGTGGATACTATGGAAACTTTAGTCCGTTGGCAGGATGTACCAAGATTGCATCAGGGATTGACACAGGCATTAAAAGAAAGTGACGCATTTCATAGAGAAAGAGGGATTTTGCTAACACATATTTCGCATATATATCCAAATGCTGCCAGTATGTATTTTATGCTTTTTGCACCAATGAAAAAAGACAGAGAATTAGAACAGTGGAAGGAGATAAAAGAATTGGTGACCAATACGATAGTCAAATATAACGGGGCCGTTTCACATCATCACAGTGTGGGTTCCGATCATCAGAAATGGTACTTGGAACAGACTGATAAAACAGCATTAGAAATGCTGAAAGCACTGAAAAAGACGATTGACCCAAAAGGAATTATGAATCCCGGAAAATTGTTTAGCGGATTACAGAAATGAGCAGTCGGGTCGAAAATATTACTTCTTTGTCAGACAGCCTTTTTGATCTTGTGGTCATAGGCGGCGGCATTACGGGTGCTGGTATTGCACTCACAGCGGCAAAGAAAGGATGGAAAGTACTTATAATAGATAAAGGCGATTTTGCTTCGGGGACCAGTTCCAAGTCTGCCAAAATGATTCATGGAGGTCTTAGATATCTTGAGAATTTTGAATTTAAATTAGTAGAAGAAGCTCTGCATGAGAGAGAGCATTTACTGAGGGATTATCCTCATTTGGTCAGACCACAACCCTTTTTTGTGCCGGTCTATCATTCTAAACTGTCTCAGGTGAAATTAGGCATAGGATTATCTATGTATGATAAACTGTCAGGTAGAAGTTCACTGCCCGACCATACCAAAATTAATAAGAGCGAAATCAGGAGCAGATTTCCACAGATAGAATCTAAGGATATTGTCGGTGGTTATATTTATTATGATGCACAGACGAATGACGCCAGACTTACGAATGAGGTCATACAGCAGGCGACGGAGTATGGGGCAACAGCTTTGAATTATTTTGAACTGAAAGAAATTTCTCATTCCGGCCAGAAAGTGTCCGATATTATCTGTGAGGATAAGCTGACAGGAGAAACTCACAGGGTATTTTCAAAAGTCTTTATTTCTGCAGCCGGAGTTTGGACGGATGAAATCATGCAGAAAATTAATCCGACCGATCAAAAAAAGTACAATTTACCGAGTAAAGGGGTGCATATTGTGGTAAACTCCAAACACTTGCCTCAAGATGTGGTTTTGCTTCTTCCAACAGTTCAGAAAGACAAGCGCATGATTTGGTGCATGCCTTGGGAAAATAATCTCAATGTTATTGGCACGACCGACACCGATTATTTTGAAAATGTAGATAATATAGAGGTTCAAAAGAACGAAGTACATTATCTGCTTGATAGCGTAAATGCAAGACTAAAAGGAAATAAGCTTACAGAAAATGATATTATCTGTGTTTATGCGGGACTTAGGCCGCTTTTAAACGATAAAGATTTCTCCAAGAAAAGTAACCAGCGTTCCAGAGATTATAGAATATGGTGGAATAATAAGAATATGCTGACAATTGCCGGAGGAAAGCTGACTTCGTTTCTTTCAATGAGTGAACAGGCGATTAAAGCTATTGAAACAAAGTTTCGCTTTGACGTTTCAAATAGAGGAAATATAGAGATGAATCAGGTAAGTAGTGAACTGACTGCCCGATTTGAAGACCAGTACGGCAAGTCTAATGCCCTATTAATCACACAAATAGCAGAGGAAGATGATACCTTTTTAAGACTATTTGAAGGGTATAACTGTACTCCTGCGGAAATTATTTTTTACATTCGCTATCAACATGCGGTCCGGTTGGATGATATTCTTACCCGACGGACGACTATTACGTACTTAATGAAAGAGTATGATGAAAAAATTGTTGAAGAAGTTGCTCGTTTACTTGGTAAAGAGCTAAATTTAAACAATCTTCAAATAGAAAAAGAAATAAATATTTATAAAGCAGAATGCAATAAAATGCATTATTGGAAATAACCCGGTCATTTATATGAAAATTGCTTTTGTTCTCAACGGTTCTTCAAAAAAGTTAATGCACATAATTAACCGGATTGAGTATGTGTTTAAAGACTCTGACTTTATTCCCTTTTTGTCGGATAAAGAAGGGCATATAATCGAACTGACCAAAAGTGCTGTTCTGTCTGATTGTGATACGATTATTGCTTGTGGAGGGGACGGAACTCTTAATGAAACTGTAAATGGCGTAATAGAAGCTTTCAAGCTTGATTCCGGTTCTGAGCCTGAATCTTATGACTGGGAAAAAATATCTAAAATCAGAATTGGCCTGTATCCTGTTGGAAGCGGAAATGATTTTGCCAAAACGATAGATGTAAGTACCGATTTACACAAGCTTAAATACTTAATTGAAAAGGGGGACTCTGAATTAATTGATGTTGGTTGGGTAAGATTTAATGATTTTGACGGGCAGCCCCTGGTTCGATTCTTTCAAAATATTACTGATGTCGGAATGGGTGGAGAAACTGTAGCAAAACTTAGAAATAAATACACCAGAGCATTGGGAGCATCTTTCAATTATTTATGGTCGATTTCTACCACTTTGCTGACTTACAAAAACGCAAAAGTGAGAGCTACGGGGAAAGATTTTTCTTATGAGGGGCATGTGATGAATTTTGTGGTAGCTAACGGGAAGTATTTTGGAAAAGGACTTTGTATTGCACCTGACGCATCAATTACAGACGGTCAGTTTGAGATTGTAATTTTAGGAGATGTCACTTTAAAGGATTTTGCCAAAAATCTGAATAAACTAAAGCAGGGAGAAACTATCGATCATCCAAAGGTAAAATATCACAGAACAGATGAAGTGACCATTGAGTCTCTTGATGAGGGAAGAGATTTATCCATAGATATGGACGGAGAGTATATAGGTCATGCGCCACTGACACTCCGTTGTCTGCAGAAAAGAATTCGATTTATTTATTGAGCGAGTCAATGCCTTATCCGATAAGTGCTTTTTGGACGTTTTGTACATCCTGTTTCATTTGTGCCGTTAGTTTTTCCACGGAATCAAATTTTAAGTCTTCCCGTATAAAATCCACGAAAATTACCCGGATATTTTTCCCGTAAATATCTTCTTCAAAATTTAGAATAAACACTTCAATTCTTAGTTCGCCTGAGGCGGTGACGGTTGGCCTTCGGCTAATACTCAGTGCTCCCATCAGTTTTCTGTCGTCAAAAGTAACCCAGACTGCATAAACGCCCTCCGGCGGAATAAGCTTGTATGGGTCTTCGACAAGAATATTAGCGGTGGGAAAACCGATAGTTCTGCCAATTTTATCGCCTTCTATTACCGAGCCCTGAAGGGAAAAAGAATGCGCAAGCAGCGTGTTGGCCTCTTTGATTTTATAATCGGAAATAGCCTGCCTTACTTTGGTCGAGCTGACTGAAATTTCATCAATGGTTTGTGCAGAGATTTCTTCTACCTTAAAATTGTATTTTGGACCTAATTCCCTCAGCAAATGAATGTCACCTTTTCTTCCCTGTCCGAATTTGTGGTCGTAGCCAATTACAATGACAGAAGGATTAAAATATCGGACTAAAATATTTTTGATATAATCTTCTGCTTCGGTAGAGGCAAATTCCTGAGAAAAGGGTGTAATAACTAAATTTTCCAACCCGAAACTTTCCAGTAGTTCTATCTTTTCTTCGATAGTGGACAACAGTTTTAAATCTTTTTTCCCCTTATTCAGAACGATTCTCGGATGAGGGTCAAAAGTGAGTACAATACTTTCCCCGCCAATATTTTTTGCAATTTCATTAATTTTCTGAATGATGACCTGATGGCCGGCATGTACTCCATCATATGTGCCGATTGTCAGCACGGAATTTTTAAACTTCGGAAGATTATCCAGCCCTTTAAAGACTCGCATGATGTTGTGATATTTCGGTCTGTATATTACGAATTAAATCGTCAATTTTCCAGGCATTTTCCACTGAATATTCTCCAATGCGTGCACGCCGGAGTGATTTTAGATAGGCTCCGTTCTGCAAAATACGCCCAAAATCATGTGCAATACTTCTGATATAAGTGCCTTTACTGCATTTGATTCTGAAAAAAATAAGCGGTAGTTCAATTTTTGTAATTTCAAATTCATACACCGTTACTTTCCTGCTTTTCAGTATGACTTCTTCTCCTTCCCGTGCCAAATTATACGCTTTCTTACCTCTTACTTTTATTGCAGAGTGAATTGGGGGGATTTGATCAATCTCTCCGGTCAGCTTTTTAGCGGCTTCGATTATATCTTCTTTTTGAATGCCGGAAATGTCAAAGGTCTGATTGACAGGCTTTTCAGTATCATAACTTTCGGTCATAGCTCCCAAGAAAAAGCTTCCGGTATATACCTTGTACTGATTTTGTATTTCAGTAATGGTTTTAGTCGATTTTCCTGTACAGACAATCAGGAGTCCGGTTGCCTTGGGGTCTAATGTTCCGGCGTGTCCAACCTTAAGTTTTGGAAAAGTCTTTTTAAGACTGTGCCTTATTTTGTTGACTATATCGAAAGAAGTCCAATCCAGAGGTTTGTCCACCAATAAAATTTTTCCCTCCTGATAATCCTCAAGCACAGCTTAAATAATTTGTAAATCTACTCCCGCCAATAAGAGAATGATGATAATGGCTCCGGCGAGAATCCGATAAATCCCAAACACTTTAAACCCGTTTTTCGTCAGGTAGCCGATAAATGATTTTATGGCAAAAATAGCAACGATAAAACCAATTACGTTTCCCAAGAGCAGGATATACACTTCATCCTGAGTCATGACCTGGCCGGCTTTGTAGAAATCCAGCAGTTTTTTAGCAGTAGCGCCGAACATAGTAGGGACCGCCAGAAAAAATGAAAATTCCGCCGCCGCTTTTCTGCTTAATTTTTCTGCCATACCGCCTACGATAGTCGCTCCTGAACGGGAAGTTCCCGGTATCATGGCCAAACATTGATATAATCCGATTTTCAGAGCCGTCAGGTAGCTGATGTCATCAGAGTTGTCAAGGGTCGGCCTGTTAAACCACTTGTCCACAAACAAAAGTATAACACCGCCTATCACTAATGTAACTCCAACTGTCATAGGGCTTTCTAACATATCATCTATTCGGTCGCTAAACAGTACACCAAAAATAACGGCAGGAATAAATGCCACTAAAAGTTTGGTATAAAACTGGACACTTTGGAAAAAGCGTTTGAAATACAGTACCACCACCGATAAAATTGTACCTAATTGTATGGCGACAATAAACAGTTTTGAAAAATCACTTGGTTCTACTCCAATCAGTGAAGCTCCCACTATTAGGTGTCCCGTAGAAGATATAGGTAAAAATTCAGTCAGCCCTTCAATGATGGCTAAAATGATTGCCTGTAAAAAAGTCATACGGAATTATGCCGCTGAGGGTCTTTTTAATACTGCTGCTATTTCTATGATAAATCCTGTAAGCACAAGAATAGGTGCCAATGTAATTCTTCTTGTAGAATAAATTTCATCCGCATCAAATACATTAGGGTCTGTACTGCCGCCGCCGGACATCAGTATAAAGCCGACGATGATAAACAATACCCCTACTGCCATTAAAATATAGTTAGTCCTGTCGTACAGCATTACACCATCGCCTTTTGGAAATTTTTCCATAAACTTTTCTAACTGAGACTTCTGAACAGAAGATTTATTTGTTTTTTTACCGGATGTCTTTGCCATATTGCTACAAAAATAAACAAAAAACGGAATTGAAAAGTCCTAAAAAAATTAGTATAGTTCGTCCAATTTGGTTTTAAGATACTTATTTACGGAGAAAAAGGTGCTGATTAGACAAATTACTACACCAATACCGATTAAAATCAGACCGGCGACACCTAAATAAATATAATCGGATTGATTTAAATTGAGCAGCGAAAATCTGTATTGCAGATAGTAAATACCGCTGCCAATCAGTAAAATGGCAAGCAATCCGCTAATCAGACCCGAGAACAGACCTTTTAGTAAAAAGGGCTTGGTAATAAATGATTTGGTTGCCCCCATCAATTGCATACTGCGAATGGTAAATCTTTGAGAATACATCATCAGCCGTATCGTGCTGTCTATCAGTGAATATGCAATAATAAGCAGTAACCCTATTGCAATCATGCCTATGGTGCTGACCTTTTTCATATTGGCATTGACCAGTTCCAAAACAGCATCCGAATAATTAATACTTTTTACGTGATTGATTTTCGATAAATCCTGATGGACGATTTTAATGGAATCTGATTCGGAATACTCATTTTTAAGCGTAATCAGATAGGCATCATACAGAGGATTAAAACCGGCTACTAATTCTATCTCCTGATTGAGTTCTTTTTCAAAATTCTTGATTGCCTCTTCTTTACTTAAAAAGCTTATGGAATTGATATAATGCTTGGCCTGCAATTCGTACTTTACAGAGTCTATGGCACCCTGCGAAATGCCCTGAGTAAGTTCTACTTCGATTTCAATACTTTCTTTGATATCAATTAAAGCTTTGTTGACTCCGAAAAATAAAGTAAAAAGAGTACCCACAAGAAACAAAATCATCGTAACACTTATGATAGCATAAGTAAATGTAGGCTTTGATTTTCTTGGTGATTTACGGGATAGTCCGGCCATGAATACAGTTTCTGAATTCAAAGATAAAAATTGAAAGATACAACCTCCGTTTAATTTATCCATATCTGTTAATTCCTCCGTACAATATTTGGGATACAGTATGTTTTATCGCCATATAGAATCAAAAAATACCTTTTTGAGCGATTTTTCTATTTTAATCTGTCTGTTACAACAGTTTCTTAACTTTATAAAAGCTCCTTTTTGAATTACTGTTTTTTAATAAACTGTTCGGTTGTTAATAGTTATTTTTGTACGATGAAAAATTTAGAAGGACAGTTGGGGCTTGATATTTATTTGCAGCCTACATATTTTGTGGATAGTAATCATCCGGATGTAATACGATTTGCAAAAGAAACAGTTGGCGAGGAAACCGACCCTAAAAAACAGGCCATCATGCTGTATCTCGCAGTTCGGGACGGATTCAGGTATTATCCGTATAATATTAGTCTGAACCACAAAGAGCTAAAAGCAAGTACGTTATTAAACCGAGCTTCTGCTCAGGGTTATTGCACCGAAAAGGCATGTTTGTATAATGCGGCTTTAAGAGTGGTGGGGATTCCGAGCAGATTTCATTTTTTTGATGTAAAAAACCATATTGGAGTCGAAAAATATACAGAAATACTCAAGACAGATGTGTTGGCATATCATGCCTGCAGTGAAGTGTTTTTGAATGGAAAGTGGGTAAAAGCAACACCTGCCTTTAATAAAGAATTATGCGAGAAAACCGGGGTAGCAGTGTTAGAATTTAATGGGGAAGATGATTCGATTTTTCAGCAGTTCTCACCTGACGGGGAAGCGTTTATGGAGTATCTTCACGATCACGGTACCTGTCATGATGTTCCGCACGATATGTATGTCGCCACATTAAAAAAACATTACGCTCATTTTTTTCAACAAAGGCAGGATACTTGTATGAATAAGTAGCAGTGAGACTGAATTTTTTCGTTTTATTTTTTTGCTTTTTAGCCTTTTCCTGCGAGAAGAGCAGGGTGAAAGTATATCAGGTACCCGACGAAATTCAGCCCTATCTTTCCACCTTTATTATAGAAGCCCATAAACGCGGACACCGATTAATTATTGATGACCTGATTGTCAGTTATGAACGCAATCTGTTTACTGCCGGAATCCATGCTGCCGGAATTTGCAGAACTAAGCACGGACATACTCCTATAATCTATATTGATACGACCTCTCTCAACTGGAAAAATTCAGATGAATCACGCGAACAGCTTGTTTTTCACGAGTTTGGGCACTGTATTCTTGGCAGAAGCCATACGAAAGACACGTTACAAAACGGAGCTCCGGCCAGTATCATGAAACCTTCGGGTGAAACGCTCTATGGGTCAGTGATGAGCTATTTTAAACGCGAATATTATTTGAATGAACTGTTTAATCCCGGAACAGACAGACCATCTTGGGCTCAAACGGCAGAAAGTGATGCCCGAAAATTTGAACTCGGAGACACTATTTTTTATGAAAATTTTCAGATAGACTCTCTGATAGACTCTGTGCGTACAGATTCGCTGCTGATGCAGGACAGTGTGTATTCCAAAATTTGGTCACTCGGAGAAAATTTTGCGAGTAATCGGAGGATTTTGAACTCAAAATATGAACTGGAAAGTTATAAAAAAGGTACCTATTTTGTCCCGATTAATCTGGAACTTCCTGCGGATTCAAGTTTTGAAATCAGGATTGTGTTTACTTTTCACGGAGTCAGCCGGGGCAGCTTTACGTGGTATTGGGGCGGCAGGAGCGTGAAAGATGTTTTTGCATTTGTTGTCAACAGGAATGGAGACATTAATATAGGGCAAATTTCAAAAGGAGTGCTGATGACAAGATATAAGACGCCGTTCTTTCTGAATAAACCGAATGAAATGGTAATAAGGAGGCACCGGCAAAATTATTTGTTTTATATGAATGGTTTTTTGATAGATCGTTTAAATTTTGAACCTTATAACGGAAATTTATCGGGTTTTGGGTTGAGTGGCAATCCTTCTAAAGTGTGGATTGATAATATTTTGGTTACACAAATTAAAGAAAAGTAGAATTGGATGGCATAGGTCTTGACATAAAAAAGTAAATTTGAATTATGAAGAAAATAACAGCTTATTTATTGCTTTTAACTGGAGTTTTGATGGTGTGGAGTTGTGGAAGGAAAGTAAGTTCAGTTGCAGAAACGGTTGAAATAATTGATATGCACACCAGTGAAATATCTTTGGATTGGGCAGGAGTGTATGACGGTAATATTCCGATTAATCAGGGTGAGACTGCCCGGGTTGTTTTAAGGTTGTCTGTTTTGGAAGATTATTTTATAGAGGTGAATGAAGAAAACTTTTCCGGCAGATTTAAGTGGGCTCCTGACGGACAAGTGATTGAATTACTGGAGTTTGATAAAATAGGAAATAGGTTTTTTGTAGGTGAAAATCATCTGGTGCTTTTGGACAAGAATGGAGCAATTCCAAGGGATGAAAGATTTATTCTTGAGAAAAGGGATTCAGTCGTGAGAGATATAGAAAATATTTATTGGGAATTGATTGAAGTGAACGGAAAAAAAGTATCTGAATACGGTTCACAGCTGAAAAGCCCTGAATTTACTTTTGACGCAGTGGTCAACAGAATTAGCGGTAATGCAGGATGTAATGTTATGGGAGCAGATTATGAAATCAGTGAAAACGGCAAAATCAAAATTAATCCAATGTTTTCAACCAAGATGGCCTGTTTGAATATGGAACTTGAAGATGAAGTAGGTGACGTTTTCCCTCAGGTAAATCGCTATGAAATAGGAGAGGATAATATACTTGTTCTGTATAATGCCGAAAATGAGGCATTGCTAAAGTTCAGATATAAAAACTGATTTTATTTTGAGTGATTCATTTCTAATACTTTTTGGAGCAGCTCCGGCATTTGCGTGCCTATAAGTATTTTTCTGTTTTTATTGAGATATAATTGAAGTCCCGTATTTCCGGAGACATTATATGCTTTGCCTTTTTTGAAATTGTAGCGAATTCCGTACCCGCCGTACTCTCTTACAGACTTGTATTTTCTTATTTCAAAAGATTGGATTTCTTCCCAGCGGATCAGTTTGTGTTTTCTGTGAAAAGGGACAAAACGAATGTGAATTCCTTTCTGTGTAATTTTTGTTTCCAAACAGCAAACCCAAAAAAAGGCATAAAGCAGAAATATACCCAACAGATAAAGAAGAATGGGTAACAGACCATTAGTTTTGGCAGTGTTTTGGGACTCTGTGAAATGTATTACCTGATTCACGACAAAAGATATTCCGACAGCAATTAGTATGAGCCAAAGCCACCATTGTCTGAACTTCTGTCTTTCCAAAAAATATATTCCCTCTGACATGCTTTCGATTTATGCCCATAGAAATATAAATATAGTAAACTATATCAGCTGAGGTCTTACGATTCAGTGATTTTAAACTGAAGCTTGGCCGTTTAGAATTGTTTTAAACAATCTATATAATCATACCGGCAGCCACGGTTTCATTGGTAGCTTCGTCTATAAGTATCAGACTTCCCGTAACCCGATTTTTGTTGTAGCTGTCGTAAAACAAAGGCTCGGTCGTTCTGAGCTGTATTCTGCCGATATCGTTGAGTCCGATTTCTTTGTCATCCTCTATTCTGTGAAGCGTGTTGATGTCAATTTTGTACTGAATATTTTTGATGATACATCTGCACTCTTTTGAAGTGTGCATCAGAGCATATTTTCCTCTTGGTGTCAGCGGTTTTTCATTTAACCAACATACCATTAAGTCTATATCTTGTCCGACGTTGGGCACATTATTTTCACGTACTATCATATCGCCCCGACTGATATCTATTTCATCTTCGAGTGTAACTGTAACAGACATTGGCGGAAAAGCTTTATCTAATTCTCCGTCAAAGGTATTGATAGACTTGATAGTAGAAGTGAAGCCGGATGGTAAAGCCATGACCTTATCACCTTTTTTAAATATACCTCCTGCCACTCTTCCGGCAAATCCTCTAAAGTCATGAAATTCGTCTTTCTGAGGACGGATGACGTACTGTATCGGCAGTCGGCAATCAATCAGATTTTCGTCGCTTCCAATGTGAATGGTCTCCAAAAGATACAGCAGGGTGGGACCCTCGTACCAACTCATATTCTGTGAGCGTTCTACCACGTTATCGCCCTTTAATGCCGAGATAGGGATGAAGTTTACATCTTTTACATTGAGTTTGGATGCGAAAGTTTTGTATTCTGCCACAATGTTATCATATACTTCTTTATCCCAATCTTCGAGGTCCATCTTATTGACACACACTACGATATGAGGTATCTGTAACAGAGAGGCAATGAAAGAATGGCGATGTGTCTGCTCAATGATGCCTTTTCTGGCATCTACCAGAATAATGGCAAGGTTTACAGTAGAAGCTCCGGTGACCATATTTCGGGTGTACTGAATATGCCCCGGAGTATCGGCAATGATAAATTTCCTTTTTGGGGTGGAAAAGTATCGGTATGCTACATCTATCGTAATGCCTTGCTCTCTTTCAGAACGCAGACCGTCCGTCAGCAGAGCCAGGTTTACCTGATCTTCTCCTTTTTTCAAAGAAGCCTGTTCAATAGATTCCATCTGATCCTGGAAAATTGATTTGCTGTCATACAGTAGCCTTCCTATCAAAGTACTTTTTCCGTCATCCACGCTCCCTGCAGTAGAGAAACGCAGTAATTCCATATTCAAATAACCGTTATGGTCAAAATTTTCTATACTCATCTTCTAAATTTCAGTCGTTTTTTTAATAACAGAATTAGAAATAACCCTGCTTTTTACGGTCTTCCATTGCGGCTTCAGAACGCTTGTCGTCAGCTCTCTGCCCTCTTTCTGTGGTGCGGCTTGAGGCTACTTCCTGAATGATATCTTCCAAGGTTGCTGCCTCAGATTCTACAGCGCCTGTACAGGTCATATCGCCGATAGTTCTGAATCGAACTACTTTCTCCACCACTTTTTCATGAGGCTTTCTCATGATGGCATCGGTCACGGCCAGCCATTGTCCGTCCCGCTCAAATACTTCTCTTTTATGAGAAAAATACAAATTAGGTAAGTCAATGTTTTCCTGATAGATATATTGCCACACGTCCATTTCTGTCCAATTGGAAATAGGAAATACTCTAAAGTGTTCACCCATGTGTTTCTTTCCGTTAAAAATATTCCACAGTTCAGCTCTCTGGTTTTTGGGATTCCACTGGCCAAACTCGTCCCGATGCGAGAAAAATCTTTCTTTGGCTCTGGCTTTTTCCTCGTCTCTTCGTGCACCGCCTATAGCACAGTCAAATTTGTTGGCTTCTATTGCTTCCAAAAGAGGGACAATTTGGAGGGCGTTTCTGCTGGCATTATATCCTTTTTCCTCTGTTACCATGCCTTTATCGATTGCCTCCTGTACCGAGGCTACAATTAGTCTAAGGTTGAGCTTTTTGACTAACTCGTCTCTAAATACAATAGTTTCGGGAAAGTTATGCCCGGTGTCCACATGCAGAAGTGCAAACGGTATATTGGCAGGATAAAAAGCCTTTCTTGCGAGATGAAGGCATGTAATGGAGTCTTTCCCGCCTGAAAACAGCAGAACAGGATTTTCAAACTGTGAAGCTACTTCTCTCAAAATGAAAATAGATTCAGACTCCAATTCTTTTAAATGCGTTAAATTGTAATTCATGATTTTAAAATCAGCTGTTGTATTTTATTCTTTCTGTTATTTTTTGAAAAACCGATTCTACGGCTTCATCGATACTCATTTCATTCGTTTTGACTTCGATGTCTGGATTTTCAGGTGCTTCAAACGGTGCATCCAATCCGGTAAAGTTTTTGATTTCACCGGCTAATGCTTTTTTATATAGTCCTTTCACATCCCGTTGGGCACACACTTCAAACGGTGCATTGATATATACTTCTATGAAATCTCCCTGACCGATAATTTCTTTGGCCTGCTGCCTGATATCTACTGTAGGGCTTACAAAACAGTTGATAGTAATAATTCCTGCATCTGCGAGCAGTTTAGAAATTTCAGATACTCTGCGAATATTTTCTGTCCGATCTTCTTCGGAAAATCCGAGATTGGCGTTGATTCCCGAACGGATATTGTCGCCATCCAGTACGTATGAGAGATAGCCCATACTGTGCAGTTTCTTTTCCAGTCCTTTTGCTATGGTACTTTTCCCCGAACCGGACAGCCCGGTCATCCAGAGTACGCAACTTTTTTGATTGAGCATTTTTTCCCGTTCGCTACGTTGCAGCAATTGGTCAAAAATCGGATGAATATTGGTAGCTCGTTTTTCCATTTGGTTGTGCAAAAGTAAGAATTTTTTTACATTAAACTATAACTCTTGATTAGGATGAACAGACCGATGCTCAATGAATATAACTAACAAGTTTTAATTCAAGTTTAATTTTACTCCGACATCTCTTTATAATTTTTCTTTAATAATTTAAAATCTCTATTTTTATGAGCAATATATAAAATAGGGATTCCATATGAGTACAGACAATTTTTTTGATGAAAAAAAGCTGCAATCTTTTCGGAGGCAGGTTTTAAACCCTGTGATTTTTAAGGCAGGACTGGTTCGAGATTTGCCTCTCGCTGCGTTTACAGGAGTTAAACTGACTAAGCTGACCAGAGAAGAATGTGAGTTGGAAGTTTCCTATAACTATATGAATAAGAATCCGTTTAATACCACTTATTGGGCAGTTTTGGGTATGGTGGCAGAAATGGGAAGCGGGGCGATGCTACTGATGTACACCAATAAGCTCAAGCCGTCTGTTTCTACATTTGTGGTTGCTACAGAAGCGAAGTTTATCAAACGTGCGGTCGGAAAAACAACTTTTCGCTGTGATGAAGGGCAGAAAATTGCCGAAAAAGTGATGAAAACCTGTCAGACTTTCGAGTCGGAGGAAATTAAGTGTAAAACTCTGGCATATAATGAGCAGGGAGAAGTAGTGGCCGAATTTTATTTCACTTGGGGCGTTAAAGCCAGAAAATAATCAGATACTGTGCCGATAGAGACAGACTGCTTTTTTGCTTCGACATTTATGCAGCGGTTCCCTAATTTAATTATGCTGGAGAGCCGGCGGATTGGCGGTGTCAGTAATTCGCCTTATCATAGTCTGAATCTTGGGATAAATACAAAGGATGTACCTGAGCACGTACAGACTAACCGGCATTTATTTTTTGAAAGAATTGGGGTACGCCCCGACCAGATTGCAGGAGGGCTACAGGTACATGGAACTGAAGTGCTGAAAGTGGAGGAGGGTATGTATTGCAGTGATTTTGATGCATTTGTTACAAACAGGAAAAATACATTTCTGACGATTGGTATAGCGGACTGTACTCCGGTTCTGATTTATGATTCAAAGACTCAATCAGTAGGAGCGGCACATGCGGGCTGGAGAGGTACAGCCGGGAGAATTGTACAAAAGGTCTTGTCTGAAATGAATCGCTGTTTCGGAACCCATACGAAAGATTGCGTATCGTTTATAGGTACTTGTATTGATACTGAAAGTTTTGAAGTGGGAGAGGAGGTCGCAGCGAAATTTGATCGGGAGGTAGTGCATTATTTTAAAGGTACGGACAAACCGCATATAGACCTGAAAGAGGCCAATAAACGGCAACTGATTGAAGTTGGAGTACTTTCGGAAAATATAGAAATTTCTCCTTATTCCACTTTTTTGAATAATGACCTTTATTTTTCATACCGAAAAGAAAACGGTACCACAGGTCGAATGTTAGCTGTTGTAGGAATGAAGGGTTAAAGCACAGTAATTTTATTTCTTCCCAATTTTACTGCTCCTGAATCTTCTAATTGCTTGAGCAGTCTGGAGACTACCACCCGTGCAGTACCCAATTCGTTGGCCAGTTGTTCGTGTGTAATCTGCAGAGTATTGGACTGTTTTAATTCAATTTTCTTTTGCAGTAAATTCAGCAACCGCTCATCTACTTTTTTGAAAGAAATTTCATTTATCATTTCCAGTAAATCTTCAAAGCGTTTGTGATAAAGATTTAAAATATAATCCAGCCAAACCGGGTATTCTTTAACCAGTTCGTGAAACTTGGTGACAGGGAGAAACAGCACTTCTACATCTTCTTCCACTTCTGCCCGAATTTTACTTATTTCGTTATGGATAGCATCTGACAGTGAAATAATACAGCCTTCACCGGGCTGGATATAATACAGCAGAATTTCTTTTCCGTCCTCCTCGGTACGAATAATTCTCATAGCGCCTTTTGTGACAATAGGAATGGAACGGGTATAAGAATATTCGCTCAGAATAGTTTCTCCGGCAGTATATTGTTTAATGATACTGTACTGATACAGTTTTTTGATTAAATCCGGGGAAGCCTGAAACTGTGAAATTAATTCGGGTGAGTCCATTGATTAAAAGTACTGGAAAATTCACAAATAGTTAAAAGGCTCTGATTTTATCCAGACAATCTTCTAACATTTTTCGTATGACTACATCTGGGTCAGGATGAAATTCTCCGTGTACGCGATCGGCTAAAATGACACTGATAGAAATCACTTCATGCCCTAAAGCATATCCCAAACCATACAGACCGGAAGTTTCCATCTCTATATTTGTAACTTTTCTGTTTCCGGGCAAAGTGATATTCTTTAAATTTTCTATTAGATTTTCTGCGGTAACATCAGCCCTGAGTTTTCTTCCCTGAGGCGCGTAAAAACCGGCGGCGGTATAAGTGACACCTTTGATGTAATCTTTCCCAATGCGGTCAAGCAGCATTTTTGAGCCGGGTACCACATAACCCTTAACGCCTCCTATATCGGGTGCTTTGAATCCGGTAAATCTGTGAGGTGGTATTGTATAATAACCGAGCAGGCCGTCATAACCTATTGCAAGTTCACTAATTAGTATCGTGCCCAAGGGAATATCTTCCTGAATCGTACCTGACGTACCGAGCCGAATAATCCTGAGCGAAGTGAGTTCCTGCTTAATAGTTCTTGTATCGAAATCAATGTTAAAAAGTGCATCCAATTCGTTTAAAACGATATCGATATTGTCCGTACCCATTCCGGTAGAAATGACACTGATGCGCTTGTCGCTCAAGTATCCGGTATGAGTGACCAATTCCCGCCTGCTGACTTTGTGTTCTATCGAGTCAAAGTATTGTGAAACCTTGGGTACTCTGTCCGGGTCTCCGACTGTAATAATCATTGGAGCCACTTCTCCGGGTTTTAATCCTAAGTGATATATACTTCCATCCTCATTGAGGATAAGTTCAGAAGATGCGATTTGCATAATTCTATAATTTGTGTTGTCTAAAGATACGCAACAGGAAATTATTCTTGGTCAGAATAGAATTCGATTAATGCACCAAAATAGTCTTCCTTCCAGCCTTCTGTGATATTATCATAAGCTTCGTCGGGAATGTTGGTATGACTGAGTTCGACGGAAGTACCTTTTTTGTGTGGATGAAGTTTTATGGTAACAATAGAAGGTGTGTCCGTTTCTCCAAAGTACCATTCCTGAACAATTTTTTTATCTTTCTCAAACTCTAAGTTCATCCCGCATATAGCACCTCCAAAAAGCTCAAACTCAGTATTCGGTTCATCGGACATAACAGCCGATTCACCGGTCCAAAGTTGTATCGTAATCTCTGTAGTCAATGCCTTATAGACAATCTCCGGTTCTTCGTGCAGGATAAAATATTTTTTATAGTCTTTCATTTTACTGTTTAGGAGTTATAAACATCAGATTGTATTTTGACGGCATCACCTGATAATTCGGAAATACTTTCTTGAATGTGTCTTCATAATCTGCGTTGTCATTCTGTTGTGCGGAAGTGAAATTTATTCTGCTGAAAATAAACATTCCCTTTGGACTTAACCGTTCTTTTATAAGATATAGGTATTTTTCGGTCAGAAATTTCTCAGGCGTTTGGTCATCAATAAATATATCAGACAGGATTAAATCAAACTGCTGGTCTTTATTATAGGTTTCAAGCCAGTTGATTGCATCGTCATTAAAAAAATCCGTATTAAATTTTTGATTCATATCCGGCCAGTATTTCTTGGCTAAATCAATTATTTCCGGATCTATGTCAATGGCCGACACATGTTGAATGGTCGGATGTTCTAACAGCAGTTTGATGATACTGCCCAAACCGATACCGAGCAGCAACACATTTTTTGCCGGGAACTTTCCAATTTTTAGTTTTTTGAAAGCTATCTGGTATGAGCTGTAATATTTACCGAATGAGTATATCGCATTATAAGAAGAAAGTTTCCACTCACCCATGTGCAGCGAGACTTTTAGTGTGCCGCTGTATTGGCTGTGTCTTTTTTCCACAGGTATCTCCAAAAGGTAACTTATCGGTTTCATATACCTGAGGAATTTCATTATTGGGCATTGTAGTATTTAAGAGCCTCAGGAAGAAACTCTTTAATCTTGTTTATGCGCGTGGCATCTGACGGATGTGTACTGATAAATTCGGGTACAGACTGACCGTCCTGCGACATCTTTTCCCAGAATGTAATAGCAGCTTCGGGGTTATAGCCTGCCATAGCCATGAAAACCAGCCCGAGTTTGTCGGCTTCTGATTCATGAAGTCTGGAGTAAGGCAGTACTCCGAGCAGGTTTGAACCGACTCCGTATGCGGTCAAAAACAGGTTTTTGGTCAGTTCAGATTTTTGTGAGAGTGCCTGACTCAGCACGGTTCCTCCGAATTGCTGGATTAGCCCCTGACTCATTCGTTCATTGCCGTGTTTGGCCACAGCGTGAGCAATTTCGTGTCCCATGACTACTGCCAACTCTGATTCGGTTTCAGCTATTTTAAAGATGCCCGTGTAAACAACCACTTTTCCCCCGGGCATACACCATGCATTGACTGTATTGTCATTGACTACATTAAATTCCCATTCGAAATTTTTGATTTCCTTTTCTAAGTTATTGGCTTTCAGATAACCCTCTACGGCTCTGGTAATTCTGCTCCCTATTCTTTTGACAACTTCTACTTCGGTGCCGGTAGTAAGTATCTTTCCTTTGTTGACGGATAGAAACTCATTATAACTCGCCAGACTCATGGCATTCATCTCAGAATCGGCTACTAAATTAAATTGTTTTCTGTTGGTAACAGGTACTCTGGAACAGGCAACAATTATAAGAGTTAAAAGGAATACAGATATAAACTTTTTCATTCTTTCTCAGTTTGATTTGTTGGTAAACTTTCTTTGAAACTTTCTATTCTTGATACAAAATTATCTTTTAGACTTGGATTGGACAATGAAATCTGATAGATAATATCTTTTCCTGATTTTAATGTTCTGTCTTTTTCTTTAACCTGCTCCAAAGACGTATTAAACTGGGCATCTGAACTGATAATTGACATTTCACCATTAATATATCGGATAAACATCCATTGCCCATTTGCAGTACTTAGGTACAGGTTTATAAAATCGTGATTCTGCCTTGGTCCAATCTCAAGATATCCCTGTATTTTTTGTATAAACGGAGTTCCGGCAAAAGCCAGCATGTTTAGTGTGTCAATTGACTTAAACGTTCCTTCGTATGCATCAAAGGTTAGTTTTACATCACTGAAAACTGTATTAAAAGGATAGTCTAAAGGCAGATTGAGTATGTTGGATTCTTCCATGTCCTGTCGGATAAAATAGGCCTCTTTGCTCTGTGGGATATTGCGGATAATAGCATTGCTGTGCGCTGTGTTTTTAATCAGGTTTAAAGTTTTTCCATTGAAGTGCATATCGTTTATGAAACGGGAAACCAGCCTTTGTATCTCAGGCAAAAACATAAAATCTATTGAGAGAGCACCGCGTATGGTAAGCGGCTCGGTCTGATTCTCTTTAAATTCGGTCTGACCATAAAAACCGGACAGATTAGGTGCTAAATCTGCTAAAGGAAAAAATCCTCTTATTGCAATGCGGGCTGTCGAATCATTATATCTCAGCAGGCTTGAAAGACCATCCCGCTTGTCAAGACTCTCAATACTTCCAAACAGAATATCTGAACTTTTTTTAGAGTCATTTTTCATATAGCCCGATGCGAGATACAGGGGTCTGTCCGAAACACTTTCCTTAGACTGGATAATTCTCGGATAAATCTGAAAATCGTACATATCCAGGAAAAGCCCGGTGTACACAGGCTGCCCGAGTTCATTTTTCAGCGAATCTATTTCAAGCGAGGATTTATTCAGGTCCAAACTTTGTTCAATCTTAAACCAGTCTGTCTGGGGAATGGTGGCAAATTGTGGCTTCGCAAATCCGTCCAAATTGATTTTGCTGCTTAATGAGTTGAAAAAAACTTTTCCTTTGTAGTACATGTTGTCGGACAGTTTAAAGCGATCTTCCTCTTCGATAAATCCGGAAGCTTCATTGTAATAAGTTTTTATCTCCTTTTTCTTGTCCCTTTCTATTTCTTCAACTGTTTTGAAGGAATTAATTTGGATGATGCTTTCCTGATTGTTTCCCGATAAAACAATTTCTCCGTTTCCTTTCATCATATTGCTGTCGAGTATTTCCACATAAGCATTTTGGATAGTGTGAAATGAACTGTCATTGTTCAATATGACGGTTGCATTTTCCAGAATGTCAATCAGACCGCCTTCGGTAATTTTTAATTTTTGTTCAAATGGAATAACTCTTGAGTCGGCTACCGCAATTTCAGAAATTCCGTCGAGACTTATTATCTTGGACTCCGTGTCAAAAATCGACTGCCGTGCTTTTAAACGAATGCCCTTAAATTTTTGTCCGGTAAATTCATAGTATTTGTCAGACACTTCGGCTGATTCAATATTAATGCTCTTTTTGCCGATATCCCAGACAAAGCTGTCGTGGTTGGTTTCTATATTATTAAAAGGATAGGAGGAGATGGTATCATTTAAAGTGTGAACCTGTGCCTGCATGGAATTAAAGTCTATGGAGACATCTGTCTGTCCTGAATTAAACACATTATCCAGGTTAGAATAAATTTTAAATGGCGTATTCCTGATGTTCAGATTGTCCGTATTCAATGTAACCGCATCTGATTTAAAAGTACTTTCACTCAAACTTACGTCTCCTGAAAATTTTAATTCTTTATCTAAAAAATAAAAACCGCCCTCCAACCTGGCCTGATTTTGATAGGCCAACACATCATTTTCACTTGTGATTTCTACAAAAGCGCTGTCCTGTGGAGGTATCCAACTGAAATTGGATTCTGCCGCAGTAATAATCGGATAAATTTTTTTATCAGATTCTATGGTTTCCCATTTTGAAACGACTGCATAAACGGAGTCCGGAAGGAATAAGATGCTGTCACTGTATATATTCAGGTTGTGTTTTGAAATGACTCCTTTTGCAGTCAGTCCGTTTTGGTCTAAAATAATGTTCCCGTTAAAAAGAGCTTTACCGTTATAGATTGTTTTGCCCTCGTTCCCGGTTTCAATGTTAAGTCCGAGAGTTCTGTCTTCTGTAATACTAATATAAGTATCAAACGGTTCAAAAATATTTTCTGTCTGAAGTGAACCTTTTAGTTTGATGCTGTCAGTGTTGTATGTGTTTAAATTTTCCAGCACAAAGGGATGAATTTTAAACTTGAACTGCTCCGGGGAGTACCTGTCTCCAAATTTTCCTGAATTAAAGGTAACAGTGGAGGTGTCGTTGCAGTCGAAATACGGATAACGTGTGTATTGGTTTGATTTGTTGCGGTCATCCGGGTCGGCAATGTATATTTTACCGCTAATGTTTTTTATCGGCGTATTGATTTCGGTGTAATACTGATTCCCTTTTGAATCAGTCACATCCAACGGAACCATAATGAGCATGGAGTCGATATTGTCTAATCTGAACGAATATGCATCATAGTCGAATAATATACTGTCTGAATAAAAATTAAATTTACCTGCCGTGAGCATTCCCTGATACACCAAGTCTCTGTTTTTACTTACATAGACAGTATCTGAACTTGGGTTTAATGTAATATTACCTTTGGGGATAAAGTTAGTAGCTTCGACTCCGTATATTTCTAACTTTTTGTCTTTTAGTAAAACTTTTCCGGCTTTCCCTTTTGTCATGGCAGACAGACGGATGTTGTCATAATTGACCTGATCATCTTTTCTGATTTTTGCATGAAGAAAAAGCTTGTTATATACATCTACCATTCCGGTTTCTCTGTCGTAGTACAGGTATCCGTCTTCCATCATTTTAAAAACTAAGGATTCTATAGACTTATAATTTCCGGCATTCCATGCCCTGGATACTTCGTTTATAGTGATTCTGTCCACTCCGAGACTTTCGCAGTAATATGCAAGAGATTCTATGGGATCTACACTGAGTAATTGCTGATATTTTGCATCGGCTCCCGGGACATAATAGTCAAACGATTCGAAGAACGAAGGAAGTTTGGCTAATGTAATAGTGGAATTCATGTCAATGTAGTCTGTCCCGATTACCCATTCAAATTGATCCACATAGAGGTTCATTTTAAAATAAGGTGCTACAAACGGAATTCGGGCATCACTTTTAGCCTCTCTTGTGATTTTCAGATTTTTGCTGTCCAGATTATAGCTTAGCGCGGAGGACGGGTGAAAAATAGAAGTGGAGTCCATGAAGCAGAAATTGACTTTGACTCCCTGAGCATCTATTTGTTTAAAGTCTGTAATCATATAGCGGTTGGCCTCTGATTCCAAAATCTTTTCCTTTTGTGTATTCAATAATTTCAGCCGGGCAGGTTCGGCTCTTCCTGTAGAAGTGGCGAAAAGTTTTTTCCCCTCAAGCTGAATTCCGCTTTCTATCTTAACTTCTTCAGAAATTTGAAAAGGCACCTTGTCAAACGAGGTCAACTGCGGGTAAGAAGACGCGACGGCCTGAGAAGTTGAAAGTCTGTCTGCAAATTTTCCCTGAATGACAGATTGAGAAAATGGTTTGAAGTGAAAAGTGGCGGTATCTAAGTTTAGTTCGGGAGAAGACAGGTCAAGCTCGTATGCTCCGAAAGTTGCATATACATTTTGCCCGTCAAATCCGACTCTTTCCCAGGTAATCTTACCGGAATTGCTTTTCCATACATTTTCAAAAGGATAAAATTTACCCTGAGTTTCAAAAATGGTCAGAGTATCTTTTAGAGTGGTTCCGCTTAATGTAATTTTTGGGAAAACATAAACAGGCAACCCGTTTTCTGTTTCAATTTTATACGGGGCGGAGGCATCCCACAATTTATTTTTGTCGGAGTATAGCGCCCTGTTTTTATAATGATTAGTCAGGTAGTCTAAATAGAAATTAAAATTCTTTTTGGAGTCCGACTCGTTTTGTTTTAAAAACTGATGTAATAATTGATGGTTTTTATGGACAATCTGTAAATCTATGTCTTGGTTGTTGTCGGCGGCTTTTAAATATTGGATATAATTATAGAATCCCGGCCAAAGAGGAATTCTGCGCTCCAGCATTAAGTTTGTGGTTTGCCTAATTAATTGAATATTTTCGGGAGAATTTTTCGACAAAAGGAATTGTTTGACCCATTCTCCTGCTTCCACAGATTGAGGTCGCTTATTTGAAGCCAAATAAGTACTCAGTGTCTGTACAAACTCCCGGTCATTATCCGGAAAAGATTTTAATGTCTGCGCGGTACTTCCCTTATGCAGTAACAGAAAAGTACACAGTAAAATTGAAATATATTTATTCATTTAAGTTCTTTTTATGAAGCAGAATGCACGACCATTCGTCCATTTCTGTGACATATTTGGCAGTCAGTTGATATGTTTCGGCTTTGTCCAAAAGTTCTTTGTTGTCTTCGGTAAAAAAGCCGCTGATAATTAGTTCGCCTCCCGGCACTATCCGTTTGGACAGTTCACCCATTTTTTCCATCAGATAATTTTTCTGAATATTTGCCAGAATAATATCAAAATTGTAAATAACCACATCTTCTATTCTGCCCAAAATAATACGGGTATCTGTGTGATTGAGGTTATTGTTTTCTCGGTGATTTTCGTAGCACCAGGCATCGTTATCTACTGCAACGACTTTGTCCGCTCCCATTTTGGTAGCAAGAATGGATAAAATACCGGTTCCGCTTCCGCAATCCAAAACTTTCTTGCCGTAAATACCTGCTTTTTCCATCAGTTCCATGACTTGCTTGGTAGTGGCGTGGTGTCCGGTTCCAAAAGACATTTTCGGGTTAATGATAATATCGTATTTCACCTCCCGGAATGGCGGGTGGAAAGAAGCTCTCACTCCGACGAAATTGCGAATTTTTACAGGCTGAAAACTTTGTTCCCAGGCTTCATTCCAGTTTTTATCGGCAAGCTGCTCGACAGAATATTCCACCTGATATTTTGAACATATTTGTTGAATAAAATCTTCCGCTTCGGTGACCTGTTCCGGAAGAAAATAAATCTTTATGGTATCCTCGCTGATTTCTATCCCTTCGTTTTCTACCCAACTGAAAAGATCGGCAAAATCATCCGCCTCCAGATTCTCAGGAACCTGTATCGTATAAACTTTTGTTAGTTTTGACATCACTGTTTAAATCGCAAAAATAATTTTTTCAAAATCGGCTACTTTTAAAGAAGCACCTCCAATCAGACCGCCGTCCACATCTTTCTGACCAAACAATTCAGAAGCATTGGATGGTTTGCAGCTTCCTCCGTAAAGTATGGTAGTATGTGCTGCGATTTCGGTGCCAAATTTTTCGGCGATCAGTTCCCGAATCATCCGGTGTACTTCCTGAGCCTGTTCTGAAGAAGCGGTATTGCCTGTACCGATAGCCCAGATAGGTTCATAAGCCACTACAATTTTCTCAAAATCAGCTTTGTCAAGCTGAAAGACGGATTGGTCTAATTGAGCCTGTATATAGGCCTTGTACTGATTTGCGTTGCGGACTTCCAAAGGCTCTCCGCAGCAGAATACGGGAGTCAGATTTGAATTTAGCGCAGCTTTAATTTTTTGCAGAATAAGTTCGTCGGATTCATTAAAGTACTGCCTCCTTTCACTGTGTCCGAGAATCACATGGGTCACTCCTATGGATTGGAGTTGTTCGGCAGAAATTTCTCCTGTATAGGCACCTTTGCTTTCCTGATGGCAGTTCTGAGCTGCAATAAATACGTGAGGAATTTCTTTTAAATTTTGAACTATCTCCTGAAGGTAAATATAAGGTGCTGCTATAATGACTTCTGTTTCTGAATTGAGTTTGGGCAGGGCTTCACTCTTCTTTAATTCTCTGATAAACTCCTCAACTTCATTCGAGTTTTTGTTCATTTTCCAATTCGCCGCCACTATCTTTTTTCGCATATCTGTATATTCATTTTCTAAGTTCCCAAATTTCTGTACACCGCAGTATCGTTATAAACTTTATGCAGTATTTCTCTTTCTGTATCACTCAGTTCCATGTGTCTTCTGCTCATGACTCTTTTTGCTGTCTCTACAGCCTTGTCAAAGTCATAGGGAATCAGACCGGTATTGCCGCCCCATGAAAATGAGGGGATAAACTTTGGGGGAAAATCTCCGCCAAATATATTGGCAAAAACTCCCACCACAGTTCCCGTGTTAAACATTGTATTAATTCCGCTTTTAGAGTGATCGCCCATCATGAGACCACAAAACTGTAATCCCGTGCTGACCTGACTTCTCTCTTTATATGACCAGGATTTTACCGTGCCATAATTGTTCTTTAAATTGGAATTGTTAGTGTCTGCTCCGAGATTGCACCATTCGCCAAGAACGGAATTTCCCAAATATCCATCGTGTCCTTTGTTGCTGTAACCAAAAATGACACAGTTCCCAATCTCACCACCTACCTTGCTGTGAGGCCCTACAGTGGTATCCCCATACATTTTAGCTCCCATTTTTACGGTGGAGTGTGCACCGAGTGCAAAGTTTTCTTTTAGAATGGCTCCTTCCATTACGAGAGAGTCTTTGCCTAAGTAAATGGGTCCTTTTTCGGCATTGAGCATGGCCCACTGTACCGAAGCTCCTTCTTCTGCGTATATATTTTCCGGATGTGAAACTTTGTTGTCTCTTTCAAAAATATGCCCGTTTGGTTCTAACCGCAAAGCTTTAATGTCTGCCTGTATTTGTGTCGCATTATATGTGAAAATATCCCACGGGTATTTTAATGATATCGATTTATGTGCGTAAATGACTTTTTTGAGTTTATCCGAAAAAGCTTTTAAATTATTTGGATTTTCAACAATACTCTCCGGCTTTAAGGCGAGAATATCTCCTTCCTGTGAGTATAAAATTTCTCCGGTACGAAGTGATTGAACTGCATCCGTTATTTTATTGTCAGGGAGAATGGCGGCATTGATATAGACCGGATTGTCCGAATAAGGCACGGAGTATAGCTCCTGCAAGTATTTTTGTGTTAAAACTCCGCATTTGCTTTCCAATGCGATTTCCCATTTTTCTCTGATTCTTAAAATTCCTATTCTGATATCGGCTACTGACCGAATAAATGTGAAAGGGAGCAGAGTGTCTCTCTCATCACCGTCAAACAGAATAAACTGAGCCTTATCCATAATAACAAAAATATAAAAGAATTCATGCTTTTAATAGATTCGGGTGCAATAACATTCAAATCATTTTTAACCTTTTTACGCGGTTATGTCTCAATTCGATACCGTGTTATTTTATTCCTGAAAATCTATTCCTTTACCAAGTTTTGAATTTGGGAAATGAATTTCCCGGAAGCATAATTGGAAAATCCGGTGTGCCGCATCCTGATATTTCCTTTTTTATCGATTACGAGTGTAGTAGGGAGAGCGCCGTTGTATATTTCGTTGGGTATATGAGATTGCAATCGGTGAAAAGGAACAGACAGACTTTCTTTTGTCAGGTATTCTATACCTTTTTGCTCTTCTCTGTCCTCATTAATCATGATGAAGCAGATATTAGTATCCGTTTCAAATTGAAGGTAAAGCTTTTCTATAGAAGGAAATTCTGCACGACAGGGCGGACACCAGGACGCCCAAAAATTGATAAAAAGAACTTTTCCTCTCAATTCGGAGGTGTTTTGCAGAATTCCGTCCTCGTCCGAAAAATCAAAATCATATTGTGCCATGTTTTCGGCAGCTTTTTCTTCTTTATCTAATCCCGCATTGAAAATACCGGTATGTCCCAGTTGCCGAATGACCCAAGTTTTTGCATCGGAACTTATTAGAATAAAAATCAGACCGAACCAAAACAGAATATTGAAAATATTTTTCCGTAGATAGTTTAAAATACGGTGATGCGATACGGTCTGTCCGGTACCTTTAAAAGATTTCATCAGATATGAATTTGTATAAAACTAAAGCTTTTATTTTACTCTGATTGGTATCACAAAAAATGAGTGCCGAAATAATGTCTCCATCTGAAAATTTTGATGTTAATTTTTAGGTACAGCGACTTTTACATACGTATTATATATATATTCGTTTATAAAATATTGGAATAATGAAGGTATTTCATTCGGGCATATTAGCTTTATTTGCTGCCTTTTTAATTTTTCAGACCGGCATCAATGCTCAGGAGGGATATTCCAAGATGCTAAAAAAAGTGATAGAACTCAAAATACCGGAAGAGCAAAGTAGCGGGAAAAACGGAGCAGGAGTAGCATGGCATCCCCGGCAACAGAAGTATTATGCGGCAATAGCCGGAAATGAAGATTTCGGATTGAGTGTTTTTGATGCTAAAGGCAAATTATTATCCTCGCCGGAACTAAAAACCATGACGGATATTCGGGGAATATGGTATAATCCGGGGCGCGATGCAATTCAGATAAATGGACATGGTGATATCGGTTGGCTTGAATACGTATTAGATACTAAGGGTATCCCAAAAGAGCTTAAGGAAATCCGTAAAGGAAGTTATCAACCGGCCGATCAATCTGTGGGTGCTTTTGATTACAAAGAAAATATCCTTTATTTTTATAATGCAAAAAGCGAAAATTTATCTGCTTATGACTATGAGACGGGGGACAAAAAGGCGATTTATATCGCTCTCGGTGCAAAAGATGAATATGAAGACATGGAAATTCTAAGTCTCATATTTGAAGATGAGGATTTTGATCCTTCTATTGATTATAACTATACTACTATTATCTATACCGGAATATCGGGAGCTGAAATAGGCTTTTTAAATGATGTAAACAGGCAGATTGAACTATACAGTATTCAAAGTGGATATAAAACCCGGGAATTGAAAATTCCTGCAGGTGTAAAGGCTTATGAAGGATTAAATTTTTCTTATGCCAATGAGACTTATTGGCTGTTTGACAAAGAAGAAAGAGTCTGGATAGGATTGAGATAATTAAACTTTTCTATTAAGTGTTGTATTGTAAGTCCCCTTTGACAAAATGCTATTGCCGAATAACTTTTGGGAGTGAAAATCCTGAAATTAAATTTTAGCAGATACTACCGTCAAATTTTAATAAAAAACAGATAATGAAAGGATTCGAACGGTTTTCTGTAAGAATTGCCGTGTTTTGAATCAGGTTTCTTATCTTGCTCTATCCTTGAATTAATTTGGTATGTTTTTTAATATAACTACATTGAAATCTGAATGAATAGACCTCAATACATATTACTGTCGCTTTCGATTTTTCTGTCTGTGTCGCTTTTTGCTCAGGAACAGGAAGATTATTCCTTTGAGGGGATGTGGCGGGGACTGCTCTCTCAGAGTGATAAGAGTCTGATGTATGACGTAGTGTTAAAAGTGTATTATGAGACTGACACGACTCTGTTTGGTACGGCTAAAATTGTTTCCAGAACCGGGAGTTTTGCAGAGTTTTATGTAGAAGGCACACATGATTCCAATCATATTGCATTTGAAGATATTACGCTGATGAAAGAGCATGGCGGTACCGTCGGTTCGCCTTGGTGTATCAAAGAATATTTGGCAAAAGTCTATATCGAAAACGATAAATGGGTCATGAGCGGGACGTGGGAGAATCACAATTCGGCAATGATTACGAATAAAGTTTTTAGTGGCAAAGAATATTGCAAGCCGGGAAAGTTTCACCTGACTAAAGTAAAAGGTTATGCCAATCAGTCCATGAAATCCGATGATAAGGTGCGGTATTTTCAGGGGAGATTAGTAGATGTACAGAAGACATTTGAGGTGGAGACGGATTCTGTTACGTTGTTTGTAATTGACAACAATCAGTTAGACAATGACACCGTCACCATTTTTTACGATAAGACGTTAATGGTCAAACAGCACGGACTGACCTACGAGCCATTGGAAATTGTCATTCCGGTCCCGGAAGGCAGAGAGCATCTCATGGTAATTTACGCGAATAATGTCGGCAGTATCCCGCCCAATACGGCGGCAATCTATTTTTATGAATACGGGGTAAGAAAGGAAGTGGCCATCCGGTCCGATACTTCCAATAATGCCGGAATACTTTTTAAAAGAAAGAAAAGTCAAAGTTCGGACTAAAATCTTCGGCTTTAGGACATATTTTGACAATATTCCAAGGATATTTACTTTTAACGGATATACCGGAAAGTTTTGCTGAGAGTTCTTGGAATATTATCGCTGATTATTTTTTGCAGCCGGGTATCCGGTTTGGCACAGGAGAGCGGAATAGATTTGAGCCGGCTCAGTAATATTCGTCAAAATATCTTCACCGCAGATACGGCAGGAACTCAGTTGGACTCAAACGGAATCCTTCCGAGTACACTGATTTTAAAAATAGCGGACTCCGATTCGATTGTCCCGACGGCTGATTATTATACAGATGCGTTTACCGGCAGAATATTTATGACCAATCCTGTTTGGACAGGAGTCCGGTTAAAAGCTGTGTACAGAGCATTTCCTTATTCCGTAAAGTCGGTGTACCGAAAAAAAGAATTTGGCGGATATTCCTGGATGGATACCACTTTTGTGCATCCCTATTTCTATGATCCGAATTATGGGGTGGAGGAAAATCCGTTTGATTTTGGCGGGTTGGATTATGCAGGTGCTTTTGCCAGAGGTATTTCTTTTGGAAACAGCCAGGATTTGACCGTAAATTCTACTTTGGATTTACAGTTATCGGGCAAAATCGGTGATTTGGAAATTTTGGCGGCACTGACTGACAATAATATTCCGATACAGCCGGAAGGTACTACGCAGCAAATTAATGATTTGGATAAGGTCTATATTCAGGTCAAAAAAGATCGGCACAAACTCGTAGCCGGAGATTACGGAATTCAGAGCCGGGATGAATATTTTATCCGATTTGACAAACAGTTACAGGGAGCCAGTTTTCAAACAGGTTTTGATTTAAAAAAGGGCTGGAACACATCACATTCCGCATCTTTTGCCGTTGCCAAAGGGAAATTTTCAAGAAATCTGTTTAATGGAAGCGAAGGGAATCAGGGGCCGTACAAACTGACGGGAAGTAACGGAGAAGTTTATATAATCATTCTGGCAGGGTCGGAGAGAGTGTATGCGGACGGAAAGCTCCTGAAACGGGGAGAAGATTTTGACTATGTGATGGATTACAATACCGGAGAACTCACTTTTACACCTAATTTTATGATTACAAAAGACATTCGACTGATTGTGGAATTTGAATATTCGGACAAAAATTACTTTCGAACCTTAATACATACTTCTCATCAGGCTACCTATAAAAGTTTAAAACTTTATACGCAATTTTATTCCGAACAGGATTCCAAAAACAAACCTATTTTATCTGATATAGACAGTACGGCCGAACATATTTTAAAGCGAATTGGTAACGATATTCACAAAGCAATTGTCTCCGGAGTGCGACCGACAGAATACTCAGTTAATGAAATTCAGTACGGGATGAAAGATACGCTAATCGGCAGTGTCCTGTATGACAGTCTGTATTACTATACTACCCGTTCGGACATTCCACTTTACAGCCTTCGTTTCAGTTATGTGGGAGAGGGGATGGGAAATTATAATCCTGAAAAAAATACGCTCAATCAAAGAGTATATGCTTGGGTTGCGCCTGTTAACGGTATTCCTCAGGGGGCTTATGAACCGGTAGAATTAATCATTACACCCAAAAAGGATCAATATGCCGTACTGGGGGCAGAATATGAAATTCGACATAATACCAGACTTCAAACAGAGCTGGCATATTCTAATCGGGATCCGAATACATTTTCTTCTATCGATAAACGTGAAAATATGGGACTGGCTCTGTACAACAGAATTCTGAGGACAGATTCTATCGGGAAAAATAACTGGATACTCAATTCACAGGCTATATATGAACTGAAAAGTAAAAACTTTCAGGCACCCGAACAGTATCGGGCAGTAGAGTTTTCCAGAGACTGGAATATTCAGGATACCCGAAAAGTGCAGGAGCATGTATTGTCCACAATGGTCGAACTAAAAAATTCGGATAAAGGTTTTAATACTGCTCTCGGATGGAATCACCTCACCAGACAAGATATTTTGAGAGGGAACCAACAAACATTCAGAATGGGGTATAATAAAAAACTGTGGGATATACAGGCCGACCTGAGTTGGATGCAGTCCAAGGACAGCCTGTACCGAACTTCATTTTTGCGCCCTTCTCTGCATATAGGCAAGAGTTTCGCCGGGCTGAAAGGTACGACAATTTCTGCAGGCGGATATTCGGAGTACAACGCAATGCGGAACGCAGATACAGATTCTTTACAAACTACGGCATATTACAACAACAATATCTATGCAAGCTTTAAAACTTCTGATACTTTGGTCATGTCCGGAGAGATTAAATACAAATTCCGTCAGGACAAAACACCGGACGGCAAGGAGTTTGCCCCTTTGAGTTCGGGACATGACATTGAGTTCCGTACAAGAGCCAATACTCTTAAGAATCAGGACTTGTCCCTGAGTTTTATTTACAGAAAGCTTTCCGTGCACGATACAATAAAATCTAATTTGGAATCAGACAAAAATTTTCTTGGAAGGGCTGAATATGGATTCAGAATAAAAAGAGGTGCCATTCGATTCAATTCGGTGTATGAACTGGGCAGCGGACAGGAAAGAGTTCGGGAGTTTACTTATCTCGAGGTGGCTGCCGGGCAGGGGATTTATAAATGGATTGATGAAAACGGCGACGGAATTCAGCAGTTAGATGAATTTGTAGTGTCTCAGTTTAGCGATAGTGCCAATTATGTTCGGGTACTGACGAATGTCAATGAATATATTCAGGCGAGAACGGTTACCTATAACCAGGTACTGCAACTCAATCCCAAAGCGGTCTGGTTTAATGAGCAGGGGATTAAAAAGTTTATAGCCCGTTTTAATCTGAACTCGTCTATCGTACTGACGCGCAAAACGTTTAAAGGAGCGAAAGTCTCGGCATTTAACCCATTTATACTGAATACAGATGATGAGAATGTCCTGAATTTGAATTCGGGTTTTAAAAACAGCATTTATTTTAATCAGGGTGACGCAAGATATTATCTGAATTACACCTGGTTTTTTAATCAGAACAAAACTATGCTGGTCAATGGATTTGATACGAGGCGAAAACAGGAACAGACATTGGAATCCAATGTGAATTTTGCCAAAGGATTTTCGTTTAACTTAAAGCTTCTGAAGGGAGAAAATTACGCTCAGGCAGAATATTCGGAAAACAATAATTTTCATCTCGGAGTGTATAAAATCAGACCGGAGATTTCATGGGTGCATAAAAGTTCGATGCGGACTTCTGTAGGGTATGAATACGACAGGAAGAAAAATATTCCCGAATTGGGAAATGAACTTGCAAAAGGCAATAAATTAAATTTTGATTTTAGGTACAGTCAGGCATCCAAACAAACAATCGAAGCCAGGTTCTCATTTGTACTGTTTGAGTATGACGGCGTAATGGGCAATTCGAAATCGTATCAGATTTTGGACGGATTGCAGCCCGGCAAAAATTATCTCTGGAATGCGGCGTACAACCGAACGCTTTCCAATAATCTGCAGCTTAGTCTGAGTTACGACGGTCGAAAAACAGGAGACAAAGGAAAAGCTGTCCACTTAGGTACTGCTACACTAAGAGCGATGTTCTGACAGGAACTTTTTATGAGTGTTATTCAATTTGTTATGGCTGTATGCGGAGATGGGGCAGTTGGAGCAGAGCAGGTGGCAGTTTTAGTTCCGAACTTCAACCAGAGACAAAACTTTAAATTTGTTCAAAATTTCCAAGTAAGGCATTTCTGCCCATCTGACGCGAAACTGGCTGATAGTGACTCGTTGCTATTCTTTTGTCAGGTAAATTTTGAACTTCAGACTCTAATCCACATCCCAAATTCAAATGCAATATAACGAAGTTATGACAAAGCAAAATGGCAAAAGTTTATTAAAAACCCTCATTTGTTTTATCTGTATTGAAAATAGCGGTTTTTTATTGTTTTAAAAATGTTGGAGGAGAGTTGACAATCTGCTATTGAAAACTATTTTTAAATTCTTTTAATTTATTGAGTCTGGTATAGATTGAACAAATCTACCGTAAAATAAGGACTTCAGGTTAGTAATAAAAAATATTGCAATACTGGACACTCTGTTTTTAACAACTTTTAGGTAGGTGTATCTCTACACACAATACCTATTTAATACTAAAATTTAGGTATTGCAAACAGCGATTCGCTCCTGTACATTTGTAGCGTTATTTAGATTTAATCCAATTATAAATAGCAAATATTTTTTACCATTAACTAAAAATGAATTAAAATGAAAATACAAGAAATCAATAGCCCGACAGTAGGCATTTCAAAGCAGGAATTAAAAGAGATTGAAAAATCTTTGATTCAATCACTTTGCGGAAGTTATAAAGTGACGTTTAAATTTGCGGAGACTTTTGCCCCTGCAAAGGACTATTCTTATCGGGACAGATATTTTTCAGAGGCTCAGGAAGTAGCCTTTTTATTGGAAGAAACTGAAGACTCGCTTTCTATCCAACATCTGCTTTTTACACCAAGAGGAATCATCAAACACTGGAGACAGGACTG
The DNA here is from genome assembly GCA_964653095.1 of uncultured Chitinophagales bacterium. GTDB lineage: Bacteria > Bacteroidota > Bacteroidia > Chitinophagales > JADIYW01 > JAMLHH01. Next base: position 102,365 of record CAZZEH010000003.1, on the reverse strand, counting down.
GGTGTATGAAAATCGGGACTTGTTCAAATTAGTTAAAGATCATGAATGGGTGAAAGAGACTATCTCAGAAGAACAGGCTTCCGGAACCTGGACTCAAAAAGTATCTCAGGTGGATGATTGTCCGAGATATGATGGCTATGGTACGTGGGTGCATGTCGATGGAAGACATTTTTGGGAATCTGTTGCAGATGCGGCTTTGCCTCGTCGGGAACTTAGCACAGCTCAGAGAAAAGATTACAACATACTGAGACGACACTCTCACATAGAACTCTTTGAAGACGGTTGGATGTTAGAACAGGATAATGAGAAAATATATCGAGATGATTTGAATCAAGATACGCTCATCTGTCTAGAAAAAGGTTTGGAGAGATTTACGCTTGCATCTTACGATACGACTGCGGTCATGCAGTGGTGGAATGACAGAGCCAGTTTTTGGCAGGATGTAAGAAATATCTGGAATCAGATTAGGGAGGAGAGTGATAGAATCGTTGTCCAAGATGATGAAAAATTGTATTTCGCTCAATTTGCTTTGGCAGAAAAATTTGTGGGTGAGCAGTATCATTCTGAAAAAGCAGTAGCTGCTATCAGAGAGCTGTTAGAAAATCATGTTAGAGATTTCAAGGCATAAAAACCAGTCATTTGAAAACAATTGTTCAAATTTTAGAATATAACATGATACGCGATAGTAAGTTTTTGGTAGCAGTATTCCTTCTGCTTACCTTATTTTCTTCTTGTCAGGAAAAGAGTGTCAGAAGTTCGGAAGATCTCCAAACGGTGGACGATATTCGTATAGTTTCATTAAGCGGTGCCATCACTGAAATCGTATATGAACTGGGATTTGCAAAACATTTGGTAGGCCGGGATGCCACAAGTGCTTATCCTGATTGGGTGAGAGATTCTGTGACCAGCTTAGGAGCACCGGGAGCTTATAGTGCAGAATCAATTTTGTCTGTAAAGCCGACCCTAGTCTTGGCATCGGGTGAAAATACTGGTCGTTCATTGGAAAAGCCATTGGCAGAGTCCGGCGTTCGTATGATGACTTTTAGTAGTGAATATACGATTGACGGAGTCAAAAATTTAATCAGTGCGGTATCTGAGGCTTTGGATGCAAGCGATAATGCTTCTGCCTTAATTCATCAGATTGATTTAGATATCTCAAAAGTTCAAAAGTTTGATAATCCTCCTAAAGTACTTTTCATATATGCACGCGGAGCAGGAACATTGTTAGTCGCTGGAAAGAAAACGCAAATGGATGAAATGATTAGATTGTCTGGCGCACTCAATGCTGTGACTTCATTTGACGATTTCAAGCCGCTGACAGAAGAATCTTTGATGAATAGTAATCCGGATGTGATTCTGCTTTTTGATAGCAGTTTGGAAGGATTGGGTGGAAAGGAAGGGTTTTTAAAGGTGGCTCCTGCGATTTCTCAAACTCACGCAGGGAGAAATCAGGCGATTATTTCAATGGATGGTACATTGCTTTCTAATTTTGGTCCTCGAGTCGGTCAGGCAGCATATCAGTTAAATCAGGAACTGGCAAAGTATGCAAAATAGACTTCCCCTGTATCTTTTCCTTTCGATAGGTGTCTTGGTGGTGATTATGCTTGTTTCGCTGCAAGTAGGGACTTACCTATTTGAGCGTCCGGTTTTCAGTACTTTGACTGCAGTTCTGAGAGGAGAAGAGGTGCCTTTAGGGGACTATTACGTTCTTTTTAAAATTAGATTTCCGAGGATTATAATGGCTGTTTTAATCGGAGCTTCACTCGCTGTTTCAGGAACTGCCATGCAGGGGATGTTCAAAAACCCACTCGCTACACCCAGTCTGATAGGAGTCACTTCCGGAGCTTCATTATTTGCCGTGATTGCCATTGTTCTCGGAGGTCGTTTATATCCTATGTTGCCGATATCTGTACGATATTCTTTTTTAAGTATCATGGCATTTTGCGGAGCTATGCTGACTATGATTTTTGTTTACCGAATGGCTACTGTAAATAAAAGAACAAATATTGTGGTGATGCTATTGGCAGGCGTAGCGATATCGGCAATTTCCGGATCCGTCACAGGTTTTTTGACCTATCTGAGCAGTAATGAAGAATTGCGCAATCTGACATTCTGGATGATGGGAAGTTTGGGAGGAGCTACTTGGGGGCAGAATCTTATTTTGCTGCTGGTTGTCATTCCTTCATTTGGCATATTGCTCAATAAGGGCAAAACACTTAACGCTTTGATGTTGGGGGAATATGATGCAGCTCATTTGGGTGTGAATGTAGAGAGGGTCAAACGCCAAATAGTGGTTATAACGGCTCTTCTTGTGGGGACAGGGGTGTCTTTTACCGGAGCTATTGGTTTTGTGGGCTTGATTGTACCTTATATTCTTAGATTGGTTTTTCAGTCAGATTATCGATTGATTTTGCCTATGTCTGCTTTGGGAGGTGCTATCTTATTATTATCGGCGGATACCATTAGTAGGATAGTAGTAGCCCCATCCGAGTTGCCTATTGGGATTTTGACATCGTTTTTAGGCGCACCCATTTTTATCTCCATTTTGATTCATCACAAAAAAATGATTTAAAGATGTTGTTGGAAGCAAAGGGGATATCGGTCAAACGTCGGGGAACTTTCATTTTGGACAATGCCGGTTTAAATCTATCAGAAAGAGAGTTGTGTATGATAATAGGTCCTAATGGCGCGGGCAAAACAACCCTTTTGAATATTTTGGCTGATGAAGTATCCGACTTTTCTAAGAATATCTTTTTCAAAGAGAAAGCTTTTGCTCAATGGGATAAGTTACTCTTAGCTCGACAAAAAGCGAAGTTTTCTCAAGAAAATAGAAGCGAAATTTCTCTGACGACAGAGGAGGTCGTACTGATGGGAAGATATCCTTACTTCTCTTCTCTTCCTTCGAATACAGATATCGAGATGGTGCATAAGGCGATGACTACTACTGAAATTTTTGGATTGAAAGATCGCAATTATAACTCTCTTTCGGGAGGGGAAAAACAAAGAGTTCATCTGGCTCGCATTATAGCTCAATTAGAGAATGAGGTATTGGCAAAACTTGCATTTTTTGATGAACCTCTCAATAATCTGGATATACGACATCAGTATCGGATACTCAATAGTATCCAATCATTTGTGTCGAAAGGCAATTCGGCGGTCTTGATTATTCATGATTTAAATTTGGCAGCGGAATATGCAGATAAAATTATTTTACTAAAAGAAGGAAGAATATTGGCTAAAGGCTCACCGGACGAAGTATTTAGACCGGAAATTATCTCAGAAGCTTATGATTGCCCTTGCCGTATCGACAAGAATCCTTTGACATCATCACCTATGATTCTGTTTGATAAAAGTCGCCTGAAAGAGCAGAAAAAGAAAGCATACAGTGATGATTTTCAAGCCATTTATTAATAAATAGAAAATTTTAAAAATGAAATTTTTAGTCCATTTTATCCTCGTTTTGTGCAGTATATTGACGTTGAGTAATGCATCGGCACAACAAAGCAGCGTGCAGGATACCATCTATTTGGAGGAAGTGGTCGTTACAGGACAGTTTGCTCCTCAATCCGTCAAAAACTCTGTCTATCAAGTCAGAGTGATTAACCCGAAAACTATTGAAATGAGGAGTGCATCTACCGTGAAAGAGTTGCTTAGCCTAGAGCTTGGAGTGCGATTTTCTAATGATCCGGCTTTGGGTGAATCTGATATACAGTTGATGGGTATGTCCGGACAAAATGTAAAAATCTTGCTGGATGGTGTACCGATGGGAGACAGGGGAAGTACCAAACAGAGTCTGAGCCAGATAGATGCTAATACTGTAGAAAGGATTGAAATTATTGAGGGAGCTGTCTCTGTGATGTATGGTACAGATGCATTGGCCGGAGTCATTAATATTATCACCAAAAATTCTTCTGTAAAAGAAGATAAATGGATGATAGGGGTTTCTGCACAAGAGGAAACCGTCGGTAAAGAATATCGTCCTTTTCATAGTAAAGGAGTGCATAAAGCCAATGTGAATCTTCTTTGGCAGAAGAAAGGTTGGCTCTTGGCAGGAGATTTTTCTCGAAATAATATGGGAGGATGGCAAGGAGCGAATACCGGAAGAGCTAAAGAGTGGTTGCCTAAAGATCAATTGCTTTCAGGAATAAAAGTGGGATATAACCGTGAAAAGTTCAATATCTGGTATCGCTTGAATCACGTTTTAGAATCAATTTTGTCCCCCGGAGATATCAACCCTAATACTTTCAAAGCAAAAGATGCTGAATACAGGACGAATAGATTTACGCACCAGTTACAATCAGACTGGCAAGTCAATGACCGTTGGAGATTGAATTTAGCATCTTCTTATCAGGATTATTCCAGAGAAACCGTAACGACAATTTTAGATACTCAAATTGATGATAGGCGTTTGTCATTAGGAGCCGGAGAGCAGGATGAATCGTCCTTTCAGTCTATCTTTTTGAGAACAACAACACAATACCGTCTATCTTCAAAAGCGGACTTCCTACTTGGAGTAGATGTCTCCAATGATAGAGCCGGAGGTGATAGAATTAAAGAAGGGAAAAAGATTAATAATTACTCTTTGTTTTTATCATCGGAATATAAGCCTACTCCGAAAATCAATATCCGCCCTGGATTAAGGTTTTCCTATAATTCCGTTTATAAAGCACCTCCGGTAATACCTTCTTTAAACACTAAATTCTCGCTCAGTCAAAAGGTGGATTTGCGTTTGGCTTATGGACGTGGATTTAGAGCACCGGCATTGAGAGAACTTTATTTTACCTTCTTTGATGCCAATCATGCCATAGAAGGAAACGACCAATTAAAAGCTGAATATTCCAACAATTTTAATGGCTCAATAGCTTGGAAAGCTTTGGTCACAGAATCTACGATACTATCTACATCTGTGGGTGGGTTTTATAATGATTTTAAAAACAGAATAGATATTGCTCTGGGTGTTGCTCCTTCTCAACCGGGAGTTTATAAATATGTGAATATTGCTAAGTATAAAACAACCGGGATTTCTTGGAATAATCGATTAGTCTGGAAGCAGCTTAAAGTGGATGTGGGAACATCATGGATAGGCAGGTATAATATCTATCATGGAGATACCAGCTATACATTACTTGGGAAAAATCCGCTCTTTAACTGGTCTCCGGAAGTCAATACAAGTTTTATTTATGATTGGGAAAAAACAGGATTATCGTTCGCCGTCTTCTATAAATTTACAGGAAAGCTCCCCGAGTTTGGAATCAATAATTCAGATGAAATTTATTTAACTCATACGAATGCTTACCACTGGTTAGATTTTGATTTACATAAGGTGTTTTTTAAATATCTGACTGTGAGTACAGGGGTTAAGAACATCTTAAACGTTTCAAATGTAAAAAATACATCTTCTAATACAGGAAGTGCACACGCTACGACCGGACCGATACCTATAGGTTATGGCCGTTCTTATTTCTTAGGTTTAAAATTCAATTTTTCAAGTAAATAATTTTTATAACACAACAAAATTCAACATGATGAACAAATCAAATTTAATTAGTTTAATGATTGCTTTGGTGACATTATTTGCCTCATGCAAAAAGGACAAACCCGCATTACCGGATAATTTACTTCAATTTGAAGTCACAGAAAAGGGAATAGATGACGCTACAGAAGCGGTCCCGGTAAAACTTATTCTAAGCAGGGTCACAGAAACGGAGATAGCAGTATCACTATCTATTTCGGAAGACGGCGTATTATATGGTTCTGATTATACCACCTCGCCTTCAGTGGAAAATCAAAAGATAGACTTGATAATTCCATCCGGTGAAAGTCAAACCAGTTTTGAAGTTCGCAAGAATTCAGGAGTGGTTTTCACTGGAGAAGAATCCATCACTTTTAAGATAGAATCTGCCGGCGCACCAATATTGATTGGACAAAATAAAAGCATGATTCTGAAGTTTTCTGAAATTATTTCCCAATCAAATGAAATGCAATTAGACGGAGGTTCTGGCGGTGCAGAAGCTGTGAACAGCGTTTATGTAGAATTGAGTACCAATACTCAAACGCCTATCAGAAGAGACAGTTGGAATCTGGGATTTAATAATGGTAGCGAATTTAGAGTTATTTTGAATTATACACTTGCCAATGCAATGGGACAGGAATTGCCTAAAAACAATTTGAATGATGTGACGCCGGCAGATACCGTAGGTATGGTATTAAAAAGTTCTTTCAGCCCAGGCGATTTGAATAAAGTAGATGATGCATCAGGCGATTTGACAAAAACTGTAATCAAAGAAATATCTGCAAATGATGCTGACAATAAAGTGTATATCTTAAATCTTGCGGGAATTATGGATCCTAACCAAGAATATGATCCAAGAAATTCTCCTGAAAAATGGGTAAAAATCAGAGTATTGCGTAATGGCAACGGATATACTTTGCAGTATGCAGACATAGCAGATACCGATTTTAAAACGATTAATATCTCTAAAAAATCTGGATACCAATTTAGCTTTGTATCTTTATTAACCGGGAACGAAGTAGTAGCAATGCCGGCACAGAAGCACTGGGATATTCAGTGGGGAAAATTCTCTTATTTTACCGCATTTGGAGCAAGTAATATTTATTATCCTTACTCTGATATGGTTATGATTAACAATAGGGACGGTGTTACTGCGGCAGAGATTATGACTAGTGAAGTCTCTTACGACGAGTATTCTGAATCTAATATCAATACGACCACTTTTAGCAATGATAGAGCCGTGATTGGTTCCAAATGGAGAGTGGCAGGTCAATCTGGAAGTAATGTGCTGACAGACCGTTTTTATGTAATAAAGGATACTAAAGGGAATTACTACAAACTGAAATTTATATCATTTACAGAATCTGATGGTGGTACAAGAGGTAAGCCGGTGATAGCATACAAATTAGTTAAAAAAGGTTAGTGATTGTGCATTTTTTTTGACTTGTGTGTTTCCATGCCCTGTGCTTCTTTCGTGAGAGGTGCAGGGCTGAAACACTATATTATTTTCTCAACGATTTTTATTTGGCACTACTTTTACTATGATGCTTTGTCTAAAGTGTCATTCCGATATCTACCCCTTTGATTTTGCGTTACAAGTCGGTAGCAAGATTATCCGTCATGTCCGAAACAAAATCTAAAAATGATGTTACGTCAGGTTGAAAAGAACTGATTATTCGTAGAAAGATGTTAATTTGTTCGTTTGCAAAAGGTATACACCTCTTACGCCTTCCAAATATGCTTCTATTAATTTTTCCGTTTTCTAATGTTCCATTTGATGTTTTTGTCTGTCTATTACATTGAATGCTGATCTATAACAATCTAAATTTGCAACATTTAATGCTTTTTTAAGCTAAACAAAAACTCCAACCCGCCTTCCTTACGATTCTTCACAGAAATATTTCCTTTGTGAAAAAGAACGGCATTTTTTACAATAGAAAGCCCCAAACCACTTCCTCCGGTCTCTCTTGTTCTTCCCTCTTGAACCCGATAAAAGCGTTCAAATATTCGATTTAGATGCTCTTCATTTTTCACTCCAATTCCAGTATCATAATAGGAAAAGTAGTAAAACTCCTCATCTTCATTAAGTAGAGAAATATTAATTTTAATTTGTTCACCAGCATAGCGAATACTGTTTTCTATCAGGTTTCTAAAAATGGAAGTCATTAAACTTAAGTTTCCATAAGCAGATAAATTTTGTGAGAAGTTCCATTGGACTTGAATTTGCTTCTGTTCTAGAATGATTTTTTGTTCATCTTTTATTTTTTCTAATAGTTTAACTAAATAGATGTTCTCTAATGTAAATGAATTTGGAGCTTCTTCCAGTTTCGCAATGATGCTCATATCTTTTATCATATCAGACAGGGTAAGCGTTTGATAAAATGCTTGTTCGGTGAAATACTTTCGTTTATCTTCTGATAATGGTTGTTCTATAATCGTTTCTAAATAAGCTCGAATACTTGTTATTGGCGTTCTTAATTCATGTGCTATGTTTCCTGTCATTTCTTGTTTTAACTGCTTTGTCTTTTCTTGTTGCGTAACATCTGTCAATATTACTTCCGAACTACTATCATCGAAAAGATTAGCACGAAGCGAAAATATTTTACCTTGTTTTTTTATTTCAGTTTCAAAATATTTATCTTCTGTTTGTTCTATGAATTGATGAAGAGAAGAAAAAAAATGGTCTGTTAAAATAGTTTCTGGATTACTTTTTGCTTCGTCAACTAACTGATTAAGGTATTGAATGAACAAACCATTGTAGAGTTCTATCTTTCTTTCAGATGAAATAAAACAAATACCTTCCTCTGAGATTTGGATATGCTGTAAAAGTTTTTGCTTTTCCAAAGAAATCTTTTTCTTGTTCGTTTCTAGTAGATGATAGTTTTCAGAAATTTTGCGACTAATTTCACCTAATTCATCATCTCCAAAAGATAAGTCATTGTAATCTGAATTTATTGCAAAATCACGTAATTGCTTAATAGAATTACCAAATTGTCTTGTTATTCTATGAATAATAAAGAGTGTTATAAGGAACAATCCAAACAAGAAATATAAAAAGAGATTGTCAGCTTTTAAGAACTGCTGTAATTGAATATTAAAAGGTAAAGCTACCCGAATATAATGATTGTTAAACTTTTTAGCATAATATAAATAGGGCTGATTAGTAGATTCGGATTTACGTATATTCGAACCGTTTCCCTTCAAACTGGCAGTTTTTATTTCAATCCTGTCAGCATGATTTTTCATTCTTGAATAGTTTCCAAGAGCATTGTCATATAAAATATTTCCCTGAAGGTCAATGATGGTTATTCTTAGGTCAGGAGGTAGGGTTAGTTCTAATTTTTGTACAGTTTCTCCGTAATTATTTGGATTAGATAAGAGAGAGGATTGAATAAGTTTAGCAAAAGCATCCAATTTTTCTTCCAACCCCTCTGTTTTAATAATTTTTTCTCTATAATGTTCAAAAACTCCAATTCCAATCACAAAAACTGTAAAAAGAAGTGCGAAATAGAGAAAAAGACGTTGGCGGAAATTTAATTTCATAAAGCATCTGCATTAAAGCGGTAGCCATAACCTGAACGGTTGGTGATAGCATTTCCATATTTTCCCATTTTTTTTCTTAGACGAGCGATGTGTACATCCACCGTCCGCTTGGTGATATAGGGTGTCTCTTGCCAAATTTTATGAATGATTCTTTCTCGTGGAAATAGCGATTCCGGCTTTTGAGCTAATAGTGTCAGCAATTCAAATTCTGTTTTTGTCAAGGAGATTTCTTCATTATCTAGTAGTACTTCCTTTAATTCTAAATCAATGGTAAGGGCTCCGATTTTTAATAAGTTGTATGGTTGCTCGTTTTTATATGTAGAGTTACTTCTTTTTAAAACTGCCTTAATTCTTGCGACGACTTCTTTAATAGAAAAGGGTTTGGAAATATAATCATCTCCACCTACAGAAAATCCGGTCAGCATATCGTTTTCGGTATCTTTGGCTGTCAGAAAAATGATGGGGATAACAATACCTTCTTTGCGTATATATTCTGCTAATTTATAGCCGGACATTCCACTCATCATCACATCTAATAATAGAAGTTGGAAATCACTTATTTTTAAATTCTGAACCTCTTCTGCTGAATAAACACTAGTCACATCAAAGCCTTCACTTTTCAAGTTAAATTCTAAAATCTCAGAGATACTTTTGTCGTCATCTACTAGTAAAATCTTTTCCTGTGCCATTTTTAAATTTCTGTTTGTAAAGGTATAAACTCCATTTCCTTAAGTTAGCTTTTATAACAGAAAAAGAACGTGTAATGATTACACGCTCGTAGATTATTTTGATGCATAAATTTACAATCTAACTGTTTTATTAGAAGGCATACTTTGTCCAGCTAAAGATATCTTTTGCGCATCCTGTATTACCTGATTCGATTTTTGCACCCGGGAATCCATCTGTAGGATTAACCTCTTTTCCTAATATGGGGGTTACTAAAGAATTGGTCAAGCTTATGGTCGATGTGTTATCTCCTGTCCCTTTTCCATCGCTAAAATCTATCAAATCAATGGCTGTTCCGCTTCCTTTTACTAGCGCATTGGTAATGGTCGCTCTGGCACCTCTTCTGATCTTAATGACATCTTGCATTTTGTTGGTTACGTTGGACACATCATCATCCGAAGCTTTAGCTAATCGTAAATCAAAGGTTATATTTTTTACTGTGAAATCTGACTGCCCAAGTTGACCTGGGAAGTTTCCGTCTAGGTTTCCGTCAGCTTCGATTCCGCGTGGATCAGATTCTGAGCTGGTGTACCCTGGTTCCCAAATTCCGTAGGCATTTTCTAGTGTTCCTGTGTATCCTTGAGTAAAATCAAACATATCATCATCCGAATTTACGACTAACAGATTTTTTACATTTACTGTTCCTCCAAAAAATTCAATAGCATCATCCGCACCATAAGGAATGTAGATGTTTTCAATGACTGTTCCGTTTCCAACACCATTTAACGTCAGGCCGTTATGTTCTACATCAGCACTAGATCTCGCACCTGTGTATTCAAGGATAAGGTACGTGATTGTTCCAGAATTGTCGTGAGGGTTTGTTCCTCCATATTGATATTGAGAACTAATCTCAGTACTTCCGATAGTTCCACCCGATAAAGGTGCTTTGCCGTTAATGATTAAACCACCCCAATATCCTGCTTCTGCATTGTCTTTATCTGCTGTCATTTTTACCGGTTTCTCGGCTGTTCCGTTCACATTTATTCTTCCTCCTTGTAGAACAAGAATATAACTATTAAAACCTTCTCTCGCTTTAATGGTCGTTCCTGCAGGAATAGTAAGTGTTGCTCCATTCTCCACGATTAATGGTCCGTTTAGAAAGTACGTGGTGGAGGCGTCCAGATTCCTGGCATCGGTAATACTTCCTGATAGTTCACTTGACGGATTTTTTGGGTCATCATCTTTCTTGTCTTTTTTACATGCCACTATCGTAGCAGATAAAAACACAATCAGTGCTGCTAACAAGCTAAAGTTCAATTTTCTTCTTTTCATAATTGTTGATTTTTTTGATTTTAAAAACATATTTTTTGATTTTATTTTGTACTGCAAATGTTGGGGTAAAATGTTACCCTTTAATTGAAATTTTGTTGAGATTTGGTTACATTATTTACAAGTCAATACTTATTCCCAAACTTAAATTTATCCCTTTTTTATAGCTGCTTAAAGTGACGGTTTCTCCCGTTGACTGGACTTTTCTGGTCAGTTTGAGTGCGGGATTCAAGATATTTCCTGCTTTAAACTTCCAGCCTAACATTTTATTCCATTTTCCACCTAAAGCGAAATCTAAAGTGGGTACGGATTTCTCAATGATATCATTGAATCCCATAGTACCTATGGTATAAATTCTGTCACTGAAATAACTGATAAGTAGTGTAGAAGAAAGTGTAAGTTTATCTTTCGTAAACTGATAGGTCAGGTCGCTGTTAATGAGGAAAGGAGAAGAGCCTTCCAGTGCAGTTTTTCGATTCGGTGTATTTGTCAGGTTCAATTTTGCCGAAGAAAAAATGTAGGAAAAACTCATTCCCCATGAAAGATTATTTTTTGGAACAGATTCTAACGTATTGTTTTTAATCAGATTCTTTCTGACTTCCGCTTCTACACCTACAACATCTGCGCTTTTGCTGATATTCTCATACGTTAATAACCCCGCCGAATTACCTTTATAAACACGACCAATAGGGTTTGCTATTTTTTTATAAAAAAGAGATAGCGATATCAGTTCCGAATTACTCATATAATAGTCCCATTTCATATCTATATTATAATTGTCGGAGTAACGGAGTTTTGGGTTTCCTTCACTTGCAAAGCCAATATTGACATATTGATATGGCGAAATTTCTTTGGATTGAGGCAGTGTATATGTCTTGCTGAATCCGAATCTAAGCGTGTGTAAAGCGGAGATATCATATCTCAAATGAAGATTAGGCAGATAAAATGGGGTCTTTATACTATTCTCTCCTTTTTGTCCGGGAACATCATATCCTACGTTTATATTTACCCAATCAAATCTGAATCCTGCAGTACCGCTTAGGGATTTGGAAATTTGGTAACTTCCGGAAACAAAAGCGTATTGGTTGTTTTTAAAAACCGTGTAACTACTTGGAAATCCTTCTTTTATAGAGAATCTACTATCTTCAAAATTTGTACTATTATAGAGGGCATCTAATGAAAAATCATCGGGAGAAAGTGTACCTGAAACTGCGGAGAAATTATATTCTTTTGCATCGAATTTGAGATTAGAAGATTGTGTCTGAAAACCAAAGGATATTTTTGAATTAGGATTGTCATTTGCTGTTTTTAATTGGTAATCCATCTCGATTTTGGCATTATAATTATTTTCTGCGAGCTGTGAAAAGAAGCGTTTTTGCCGGTTGCTCCCGGTTAATCCGAAAGTTCCGTCTTCTCTTTGAGAAAGATAATTTTCTCTTCTGTCCGGTTCATTTCCTGTAATCTTGTTGTACGAAGCGGCAGCACTTAGATTCCATCTGTCTGTTATTTTCCATTTGGAAAGCAGCTGATGAGTGAGCAACAGATTGTCATTGATTTGTTGTCGTTTTAAAAACCCGGTTTCATCTGTTCCATCCTGAAATTTTTCAGTGTGCTTACCAAAATACTCACCAACATAATAGAGATTTGAATGAATCATTAGGAAATTATATGAAATAGAATAGGCTTCCCGTGACTCATAATTTAGATTAGCGAGAGTAAGCTGGCTTTTCTTTCCCGAATATTTCTGACCTTGCTGATTTTGATAAGCTGTTCCATCCGTGGTTATATTCTTGATGCTCTCTTTGGTGTAAGAATAATCTGATGATAGAGATGCCACGGCATAAAATGAAAGAGGGTTATTTCCCAGCATAAATCTTTTACCTCCTAACAGACGGTAGTTTTCGTTGATTGGTAAGGAGGTTCGCTTTAAATCAAGGTGGTTGGCGAAATCAAATAGTCCGCTTTTAGGTTCTCTCGTATTTGCAAAGCCAAAGTAATTGACACCATCCGGTTTTAGAAAAGTATGGTTTATTACTTGTGAATTGATTCCGGCAGAAATACTAATGCCGAATTCTTTATTAGCATTTAATTCTTTTGAATTAATATTTATCACGGCACCGCCTACATCACTACTGTTGGTCATGGAAAAGACCTTTTCGACACCTATATTCTTAACAATATCCGTTTCAAAAAACGATAAGGAGATGTTTTTATATTCTGGATCCTCCGAAGGAATAGGCAACCCATTTAACAATGTAGCATTGTATCGGTCACCTAATCCACGTACAAATACATTCTTAACGCCTTCTTGTTTAGATATTCCGGCGATAGTAGAAACTGCCGAAGCGACATCTCCAATTCCTTTCTTGGATAATTCGGAAGCACCAATACTTTTTGTAACTACCAATGAGTTTTTTTGGTCTATTAATAAGGTACTCTCATTTTCCCTGTTTTTCTTGGCATAAACAGTAACTTCCTGAAGATCTATGGATGTACTATTTAGTTTTATTTCTAAATGTACAGTATCACCATTTCTTACGTTTATATTTTCTACAACATTGGATTCGTAAGAAATGTAAGAGCTGCTGATGAAGTGTTTTCCTATCTTGACGTTTTTAAGGATAAAGTTTCCGTCAAAATCGGAAATAGTACCTATAGATGAAGAGTCCAATACTATTGAAACACCTATGAGTTCTTCATTTGTTTGACTGTCGGAGATGTGTCCTTTAATAACCCCGGTTTGACCGTATGCAAATTGTAATGAGAACAGTATAAAAAAGATAAAGATGTACTGTTTTCTCCTGGAAATCAGATCTTTAATAGATGAATTTGTTTTTAAAATTTTCATGCTGCAAATTTCGAAACAGGCCGTTACACTTTGGTTACAATCGGGTTGCGTTTCGGATAAAATTGCGGAAACTGTTAGCTGAGTGACTGAATCTAATAGTTCAACCCGGACGATGCGTGAGAAATCTAGTACAAGTCAAAACAGCTTCAAATCAACCGCTTCGTTGGGTATATTCTCTATGACCATAATAGACCGATAATAAGTATTTTTTATTGCCGTTTTGCTTCTTATAGCGAAATTTAATATATTATATGGGTTAAAGGGATGTAAGAATTAATTACTCGACTTTACCTTTATGTTTCAGCACTTTAGCTTCCACATAAAAGACGATTTCTTCCACAATGTTGCTGCAATGATCTCCTATGCGCTCCATCTTTCTTAAAAGTAACATTAGGTTAAGTCCGCAATGAATCATTTCAGTATCTTTCGTTAAATAGCTCTCCAATTTTGATATCGCAGCATGGTAGATTTCATCGACCTCATTGTCTTTGGCTAAAATTTTACCGGAAGATTTTACACTCTCAGAGCCTAACGAAACGAAACTATCTGTCATCATAGAGATTAAAATGTCAAACATCCTTTCCAGCTCCAAATCCTCTACCAGCATTTTGTCGAAATGGCTGCAATCTCTGTCGATGATGTGCCTTGCGATTCCATCTGCGTAATCTGCAATCCGTTCCAAAGTGATACTGATTTTCATGATAGAAAGAATCAATCGTAAATCAATGGCTACCGGACTATAAAGAGCAATATAGTTTTCACAATTGCTTTCAATCTTCAATTCAAAAGCATTGACTCTTTTTTCCAAACTTGTAATTTCCCAAGCCAGTTCTACATCATTATTTAGAAAGGCCTGTTTCGCTTTTTCTAACTGGGAAATCACTAATTGCCACATTTGATTGATTTCATTTTTTAGCGTTTGGAGCTCTTGTTCACTATGTTTCATTTTAATATTCTGTTTTTATAAGTTTCCAATTGCTCGTTTTGTCTGCCTTGATATCCGTCTGAAAATAGTGGGGAAGAGACGATAAAATCCGCAGTAGAACGAGAACAGGCATAAACAATATTATACAGAGTGGCAATGCGAAGTAATGCTTTAATATCCACATCGTGTGGTTGGGGTTCCATGGCATCCCAAAAGAAAAAGAGCGCATCAATCTCTCCATTACAAATGGCAGCACCTAATTGTTGGTCACCGCCTAATGGCCCGGACTTGAGCTTGGTCATATTTAAAGGATAGATTTCTCCACTTTTGATCATACAAGTTTGTAGGTTTTGTTCTACTAAATTCCCGGTCGTTCCGGTGCAAATCATTTCATGTTGAATAAGTTCCAGCCAATGGCAATTCACCCATTCTAATAATTCCTGCTTGCAGTTGTCATGAGCCACAAGGGCTATTTTTTTAATTTTTTTCATATTTATATTTTTATTGGTCTGTCTTAAAAGAAAATTATAGAGAGAATCTGTTATTTATGTCTTATTCGTCTCAACCAAATCTTCCTGTGATATAATTTTGCGTTTCTTCTTTCTCCGGATTTAAAAACATCTTTTTCGTATCGCTATATTCGACTAATTTGCCAAGCATAAAGAATCCTGTCATATCGCTTACTCGTGCCGCCTGCTGCATATTGTGCGTAACAATTACGATTGTATAATCCTTTTTTAGTTTGTGAATCAATTCTTCAATTTTTGAAGTGGAAATAGGATCTAAGGCAGATGCCGGTTCGTCCATCAGAATAATGGAAGGTGCCACGGCTAATGCTCTGGCTATACACAAGCGCTGTTGTTGTCCGCCGGAAAGCTCAAAAGCAGATTGATGGAGTTTATCTTTCACCTCATCCCATAAAGCAGCTGCTTGTAAGGACTCTTCTACTCTTTGGCTGATAAAAGTTTTATCTCCCATATTATTCACCCTCAGACCATAAGCTACATTTTCAAAAATAGATTTGGGAAAAGGATTTGGCTTTTGAAAAACCATTCCCACTTTTCTTCTCAACTCATCCACATCTACAGATTTTCTGTAAATATTTTTATAGTCAATCAAGCACTCGCCCTCTAATCTTGTATTCTCTATCAAGTCATTCATGCGATTAAACAACCTTAAAAAAGTGGATTTGCCACAACCGGATGGACCTATGAAAGCCGTAACAGTATTTGGTTCGATTGTCATACTGATGTTTTTCAAAGCATGAAAATCACCATAGTAAAAGTTTATGTTTTTTGCTTCTATCATTTTCTTCTAATTAAATTTACACTCATTGTAATCTTTACTTCTTCTCTAATCTCTTTCTAAGGGAAGTGGCTAATAGATTCATGATCAATACTATCATTATCAGCACTAAAGCGGTCCCATAAGCCATCGGTCGTGATGCTTCTATGTCTGTGCCGCTGGTAGCCAAAACATATAAGTGGTAGGGCAATGCCATCGCTTGATCAAAAATACTTGATGGCAGTTTGGGCAGAAAATAGGCCGCTACCGTAAATAAGATAGGTGCCGTTTCTCCTGAAACTCTTCCTACGGACAAAATCAGCCCGGTAATGATATTAGGCATAGCAGAGGGCAATATCACTTTCTTTATGGTCTGTAATTTGGTGGCACCCAAAGCTAAACTTCCTTGACGATACGAATCCGGAACAGCTTTTAAAGCCTCTTCTGTAGTTCGGATAATCAATGGCAGAATCAACAGTCCTAATGTTAAAGAACCTGCAAGTATGGAATCTCCCAAATTGAGTTTGTTGACAAATAAAGACATCCCGAATAGCCCGAAGACGATGGACGGAATACTTGCCAAATTATTAGTCATCATACGAATCAACCGTACAATCCATCCTTTCCCGGCATATTCATTGGTGTAAACTGCTGACATTACACCTAAAGGGAAGGCAAAAGTCAAACTTCCTACTATCAAATAGGAAGTACCGACTATGGCAGGAAAAATTCCACCAGAAGTCATTCCATCCTCCGGAAATGCCGTCAAAAACTCCCAATTTATAACCCTAAGGCCATTAAAAACGATGAATCCAAGAATGCTGAATAAAATTCCTACGACCAATAAACCGAAAATCCGAAACACGGCGAATGCCAACTGTTGGCTTATTTTTTTATTCATCTGTCAATGTGTTTTATAATTTTTGTTTTTTGAAACTAATTCTGCCGCAACTGAAATCAGGGTAGTGAAAACAAATAGGATACAACCCAATAAAAACAATGCCTGATAATGAGCATCTCCGGCAGGGGCTTCTCCTAATTCAGCTGCAATGGTGGCAGGGATAGTCCGTACAGATTCGAATGGAGAATGGGGGATTATTGCTGCATTTCCCGTGACCATCAGTACGGCCATCGTTTCACCTATTGCTCTTCCTATACCCAATACTACTGCTGCCGAAATTCCGGATTTTGCATACGGAATGACGACCTTGTAGATAGTTTGCCATTTTGTGGCACCTAAAGCTAAACTCGCCTCGCGCATAGCTCTCGGTGTATTCCGCATGGCATCTTCAGCTACAGAAATGATAGTGGGTAGTGCCATTATAGCTAAAATCAAGCTGCCTGTAAAAGCGGTTTCTCCAACCGGTAGGTGGAAAGTTTTTTGAACAATAGGTGCCAAAACTACTAATCCAAAAAAACCATATATCACAGAAGGAATACCTGCCAGTAATTCAATAACAGGTTTCATAATATTCCTTTGTTTTTCATCAGATAATTCTGAAAGGTAGATAGCGACTCCTAAACCCAGTGGTACTGCGATTAGTAAAGCTATAAAACTCACTATCAGTGTTCCCCAAACTAACGGCATCACACCAAACAGAGGAGATGGTGTAGCGGTGGGTATCCATTCCTTACCTGCGAAATAATCTGAGAAAGATATATTTCCTGACGACAACTCTTTGACATCCGCTCCATGAGGTGCATATTGCCTGGGAAGGAAAGCAATAATATTTTTCTCATTGCTGATTATTTCTGTCAGTTTTTGGGGTAGTAATTCATAATTTCTCCCCAATTCATTTTCCGGATAAAGTTGGAATACATCATCTATCCTCATCACTTTTATTTCCTCATCATATCCACCCAGCTCTTTCCAATTGGAAATTTCAGCATCAAAGATTTCTTTTGTTTCCAATGGACTTAATTGCTCGATTTTATTTTGGACATTGACATATAATCCATAACCGTATTCGATTTTTGGACTCTTGAATAGACCTGCACCTTCTTTGAACAGAAATATGGTAATAAACAGAATAGTGATTCCAGTTGCTGTACCGCTAATCACCAGCAATTTTTCAGCAATTTTATCAAAGATTTGATTTAATTCTCTGTTTGCCATCGTAGTTGATTAAATCGTATGCTCTTAGTTTAAAGTGATATAACCCAACTCTTCTACAACCTGCTGTCCATCAGACGATAAGATGAAATCCATATATTTTTTTACTACACTTTCAGATTCTGTGAGATAATAGTAATACAAGGGTCTTACGATAGGATAAGTCTTGTTTTTCGCATTTTCTACCGTAGGTTCTGCATAAGATTTTCCTTCGTCAAATGAAACAGAAATACCTTTGACCGAACTGTTTAAATAAGCGAGTCCTACGTAAGCTATTGCTCCTTTTGTTTGACTTACAGACTGAATGACGGCTCCGTTGGCAGGCATACTCATGATTCCCGACATGAAGTTTTTATTTTGCAAAACATGTTCTTTGAAAAACTCATAAGTTCCGGATGAAGTTTCTCGGGAATAAGGAACGATTTGCAAATCCTCGCCACCGATTTCTTTCCAATTGGTAATCTTACCCGTAAAAATTTCCTCCAACTGTTTGCGAGTGAGTTTACCTATTTTGTTTTCAGGATTTACGATGACTGCTAATGCGTCATAAGCTGTAATTACCTCTTTTATTGTATTGCCACTTTCACGAGATTTTTGTTGTTCGCTGAATTTTATCTTTCTGGAAGATTGTGCGATATTTGTATTACCTGATAATAGAGCGGCAATACCCACCCCGCTTCCACCACCTGTCACAGAGACCGATTGTGTATTGTTCTTTGCAAATAAACTAGCTGCTTTCTCAGAAATTGGCAGTACTGTTTCTGAGCCTTTAATATTGATGGATTTTATATTTTTTGCTTCAATTTTTTGTGACAGTTTCTTTTTAGGATTTGAATTACAACTCCACAATAAGAATGCACCAAGGATGAACGTTATTAATCTTTTCATTTAATTCTTCAATTTGATGCAAAAATCAAATTGCTTTGTTACAAGAGGTTTGAGTTATTGTTACAATCCTGTTACACTTTAGAATTTGTATTGAAGACAAAGAGTGAAAACATTATCAGCTATATCTTTTTCAAAGTCATTCAGGTTGGATGACGTTTCGTTATTAATCCAACCAAAGTAAGTTGTTAATCGTAGATTATTATTTACTTGTCATAATAGACCGCCCCCGATAGTTGTGGTTATATCTCCTTTACTTGTTCTATCTATCCCAATTTCATTTTTAGAAGCTTTGGTGTTAGGATCATAAAAATCATACTTTGCAACTACTGACAAGGGAATATTCTCTAAGTCCTGCACGAATGTGATTATAGTATCCATTGAAATTTCGAATGTAGGTGTTGTCCGCAGGCAAAGTCGAATAATTGGGGCTTATAGAACTATTGCTATTTCCTGGCTGTGTTTCAAAAAGATGCTCTCCGTATAATTTTGTTTTTCCCCATTTTGTAGTTGCTTCAAACTGAATATCAAGTCCAAAGTATTCTTGTTTGGCTAAAGTACCGAAATTAGAGAAATCAGTATATTCGATAAATTCTTTCCCATCCATTTTGAAGACGCGCGTAGAGCCTTGATAGGTCAACCTAAATAGTAATACTCCCTCCACAGCTTAATTGTTTCTTTAAAGGTTTTGCTTATCGATAAATGAGTGATAAAATCCTTTCTATTGTCCATATCCAACTTTATTCCGTTCCCTGCAATTAATGTAGCCTCCAATTTCAAGAAATTTACAGAGGATGTTTTTGGAGCTTGCGATGTCATCATTACTCCTAAATCTCGTTCTTCTGGAAATAGCGTTGTAATTATAGTTGCTTTTTCGTGAGATTCTCTTCTTGAGGATGAATAAATATGAGTAAATCAGAAGGGTGGTAAGCAGGCCTTCCGTCTTTTAAAGATTATTTGGATTCGGCAAAGTCTAATTTGGCAAAATCTAAGCTATCGACAAACAAATCAATCAACCGAACTTCGTTATCCACTGAAATTCGCTCTCCCAAGCAGTAGAATTCTGCCTGATTTCAGCTGTTTATACGAATATATTTCATTGTATGAATGCTGGTAATCAGATGATTGCAAAAATATTCGGGATGCTTGTTTTTAGGAATTTTTCAGTTGTTCCAAGAAAAATAAGGGTGGGAGTTTTTAGACAGATTGACGTTTTGGCTATGTGCCGTGCCGACGTTTAGGAGGCATGAACATCATAGCCTCTGTTAGCTGGCATTCTCCTTTTTAGCGAATACTATATTATCCGATTCCAATTTATTTTCATCTAAATATTTTGAAATTGATGTAATTTTTTTAAGATTCCCTAATTTATCAATAACAAAAGAGGAGTATCCCAGAGAGTTTAATCTATTCTCTGCTTCTTGATGTTCTTTGTTGCCTCTTTCATTCGATAAATATTCCATGGCTATAAAAGGAGAGTTTTTAGATAAATAATTCCCTAATCCATTAATCACTTTGTTTTCTGCACCTTCAACATCTATTTTGATAATTTTTGGATAGACTTTTTCATCTAACAAAAAATCGTCTAAAATGACACTTTGTACATAGACTTCCTTTGATTTGTATTCCGAAAACCAGTTTTCATTTCTGAATTGTTCAATCTCTAATGTATTGTATTCAGAATACAAGTTTGGAAACTCATAAAATTTTAGACTGGAAACTTCATCAGAAACTGCAAGATTAAAGATTTTAACATTTGTCTTATTGCGGGAGTTTTTACTTAGGACTTTGTAAGTAGTTGGTGAAGCCTCAAAAGAATAAATATTACCATTTTTACATACTAATTTTGAACCGAGTAAGGTAAAATAGCCATAGTGAGCTCCTACATCAATAAATGAATCTGCTTTCCCTAAATTATTTATGAGAAATCTGGCAAGTCTTATTTCAGAATTATGAGATTTTCCACCAGTTAAATATATATCTGTACTTGATGGAAGAAGTAAATTCATTTTTGTACCAAAAAATGTTATACTTGAGACTTCCTTTTCTACTTTTCTGCGTTTGTAAATTACTTCCCGAAATAAAATTGCATTAAAGTATTTAAAAGGATGTATCAGCATCCTTTTAAATTTGGATACTGTTGCAATTTTCTCTACTTTATTTAATTTTTCGATTAACTTGTTTTTATTCATACTTTATTTTGAAATTATTTAGTTTAGTTGACTTGACCGCCTTCCTTTTCTTTACATAAATAACGTAAAGCCCATTAGGTAAATTTTGTACATTTAGTAAAGTTTGGGACTAACCCATGTTCGTAGTCTGGTTCATAATAGCTTTTCCATGCAAGCCGGTTATAACTACTTGAATAACAGCATCATTAATTCCCCTGATTTCCAGAGTTACACAATCCATACTGGTTGGATTAAGGTATGATTGAATTTCAAAGTCATTGTCAGTGAGGTTTTTGTTATCTATAGTTCTCAAATGCAATTCATCAATTGCTTTTTGGAAAGAAATCTCATCCTTTTGGTTGCTTACCTTATGCATACAACAATTAGCTTCTACGATTTGCACTGCACTTACTTTCATGTGGTGTTTACGGTTCCGGAGGAGTTAAATACCTACTTTTTGAAGTATGCAAAGAGATGTACAACCTACTTTTTCGGGCAAGCAAAGAGACGGGGATGCAATTTGGTAATGATGATGTTAAACATCTTGGAGCTCAGCTTGGGATTACGGCAGTATTGCACACTTGGGACAAAACCTGTCGTTGAACCTTGTACAAATGTCCAATCGAAGCCGTTCAGCCTCACTTTTGACTATACCTTTAGGTTCGGGTGTCAAAATCATTATCATTCTTCTATTGTGATTCTATTTTTTAAATATGTCCAATTATACTCTGCGGCATTTCTTGCCTGTAACAGTACAATACTATTAAGGCCTACATCACCATTTCTAAAGCATACAAGTTTTTTTCCACAATAGCTTAAAACGTTTGGCTCTTTTACGAAATAATAAATCCAATCCTTTTCAGTAGCAGTTGTAATAAAAGCAGATATAATATTATTTAGAATTGTGTCTTTAGAATCTTCTATATTTTTTGATTTAATTTTACCAAAATCGTTTACCAAAAGTTTATAAGGTTCTGCAGTCTTGCTTGGGGTTAATTGTTGTTTCCATACTGAATCGGTATTAATAAAAGAGTATCTGTCACCGTCTAATGTTGCTGTACGCCCATCCCAAATTGAATAATCACCTTTTGTTAATAAGGCTCGTCTTAATAAATCGTCAGGCGTATCAAAAAGTGATTTAAAATTTGTGAAAGTAAGAGTAAAATCACCTAATCGCTGTTCATCAAATACTTGTGTTAATGGGTCGTAGTTCACACAAAACCAAATAAACC
The DNA here is from genome assembly GCA_964653095.1 of uncultured Chitinophagales bacterium. Taxonomy (GTDB): domain Bacteria; phylum Bacteroidota; class Bacteroidia; order Chitinophagales; family JADIYW01; genus JAMLHH01. The sequence goes on along the minus strand of CAZZEH010000003.1, from coordinate 79,857 downwards.
AAATTTTACCATCGCAAAGTTTATAATCTTCTACTGACCAAAATGCTGTTTCAATTTTCGTTCTCAAATCTTCATCACTTTTTTTATAAATAGTCAGTTTAGAGATTTCTTCGTCTGTCAAAATATTGTTGTAAGAACCTTCTTTTTTAAATTCAATTAAATCTGCGACATCAGTATAATTTGCGTCGAAAAATTGTTGAGCTAAGCAGATTGTGTAGGCTAAAGATTCAAACGGATTTTTTGAGAGAGATGAGAAACGGGAAATATTTTGGAAAAATCTGGCAAACCTTTGAATTTCTTTTTTGTTGCTTTTAGAATACTTTTCAGCATACATTAGCATAGGCAATAATTTCATATAGTCTATTGCAGTGAATATACCTTTTGGATCAGATGCACCTGAAAGCCAATATTCATTCAGTGCTACATCATTCTTAAACTTTATTAGAGTAGATAATGCTGTGAAGTAACGTTCAATTATTTCTAAAGCGAGCCCTTCAGCAGGTATCTTTTGGCTATTTTTTATTTCTCTAATTCTCCCTTCCTGATATTGAATTGTTTGCGAACAATTTTTCTTTGTTATTTCTATAATTTTTATCCATTTTAAAAATTCTTCAAAACCTTTATCCGAATTACTATTTTTCTTTCTTTTTTTCCAAAATAGATTCTGCCATTTTTCCCATTTGGAACCCCATTCATGTTTCTCTTGTTCTGATAAACCTTTAAGAAGTGTCGCTTTTATACTTTCGCCAGCACTAACAGATTCACCACGACTGTTCATATATATATATAGTTCTTCGCCTTGTTTGCTTTTATTGGTATCGAAATACCAAAATTCAATGTAGTCCTCAACATACTGAAGAGTTAGGTCGTTGGAATTTACAAAATCACTAATAACTTTGAAATTCCTAAGAATAGATTGAATGGTTATGTCTTGTCCATATTCTGTGTAATACCAAAATTGGTCTGTAATCGTATTGTAATCTTTGTTATTAAGCGTATGTTCAACGAAATTAAGAATAAACTCATGGGAAGATTCTCTCACTTTATAATCAAATTTGAGAATACCATCTTTAAAGTAAGCACGTCTAAATTGATCTTGTTTATTTTCTTTTACACTTAAACAAAGTAAAAGTAAAAACAAAGTTGTCATTCTTTGTTGCCCGTCAATTAGCATAAATCTACCCGCCAATTCAGTGTCAAAATAGGCATAAATAAATCCTACGTTGCAAAAGTTCTTGTTCTTTTCAATTTCTCTAATTACAATTTCCCTTATAGTAGGGTTCATCGCATATAGGTCTTCCTCGCTTGTTCCTTGTGAAATCTCAATTTGTTTGTTTGAGTTTTCTAGTATAGATTGTAGTAACTTAGTTACATTTTCTTCTTGCCAAACATAATCTCGTTGAATTTCTGGAATTATTATTTGGTCAAGATTATGGTCTGTCAAAAATAATTTAAGTGTATATCTCCCTGTGTTCATTCTTCCAATTAGTTTCTAATGGCTGTAAGTTTTGTTTTTATCCATTGCTCGTGTATTTGAATATCTTTTTCAGTCCAAGCATTTAATTCTGGAGTCATTTCCTCGGAAATGAGTTTTGAAAAAACATCGTATGTATGTTTAGGAACAAAACTGCCATTGCTAACTCTTTTTGCAATGTTATAACGTTTCTTATCAAACATTCCATTCTTATTTGAACTGTTGTCCGATTTTGTAAGCAATGACATATTCCCAATGCTATTTAGTTTTTCGATTTTTATTAACCGATATAAAACTTTCTTCTCGTCGTCTAAAAGAGTACACGTTTGTCTTTCAAGTTTGCTTTTGAGTTTGGTATAAACTTCTTTTGTATTCATATCCTCTTCAAAATCTTTCAAACGATCTTTGATATTTTCATAATCTTCCAACTTGCCAGCACCAAGTGACTTAATGAGTTCTACATCTTTGATTCCTAATTCATCAGGTAATTCGCTAGGATTCTGAGGGAAAATATGTTCTAACGACCAGTTTTCTTGTCTGTTAAATGCGGTAAAGTCAAAGCGACTTCCATCGCCAAAAACACTTAATGCAAGTAAAAGATTGTGAATATCATTATTAGTTACACCATATTCAAGGTCTTCAATTTTTGTATTTAGAAGCTTGATTTTATCTGCTTTAAGTTTTGCCTTAATTTCTGTTTTATTCTTTTCTAGAAGTGAAAGGAAGTTTTTTATATTTGTTTTATTGCCTCTTGCGAAAAATAAATATCCTAAGGTGTTATATATATCATCATCGGAAAACCATTCATTTAAAACAAGTTTCAGCTTTTTAAGTTCATCAAAATAGTGAGTGGTAGTTTTTTGTCCCTTTTTTATTTGTGTTTGTATATGATTAAAAACTTCGTTTTTATCTAACCTATCAATAGTTGGTATAAAACCATCTTTCAGAGCAAGTAACATAAGTAATTCATCTAAAACGTTGTTTGAATTATAAAAAAAGAATGATTTTATATCTTCTCTGTTTGCCCAATGAGATAACTCGTCCCACTGCCTTCCCATAACTGCTCTTAACTCAATGATTTCTTTGTAAGAAATTCGCCTGTCTGCATAGTTTCTTTCTCTTGCTGTGTTTGTGAGAATTAAACCCTTAATAAGTTCAGAACTCGTCAGTTCAACTTTATTGTCGTTCAAGTTGCTGAAGATTTCTTCACAGCTTACATTTCTTTCAATATTGTTCAGTATTATTTTGACGTTTTCCAAAACATACCTTTCAAAATTTATGATTTCATCTTCTTCTTTAAAATTCTCGTCAATTAAATTACTTATTTTATTTGCTGCATTGAATAGATAAAATACGTCTTGTTCGTTATTCTTTGGAAAGTCATTTATGAAATCATTCCAAGTTCTTGATAAGATACTGTCAATGTTTTGGTAAATATGATTACTAAAAAATTCAGTAACCGTTGGTCGCACTTCGTATGATAGTAAATTATTTGAAATAGCTTTTTTGTCGGTTTCTTGTTTATTTGCAAGAACTGATAATAAAATTGTGAGTGTGGTTAGTCTCTGTTGTCCGTCAATAACCTCTAAAACATTGATGTTTGTTATTTTAGAAAGTTTGGTTGTGATAAATTGCAAATAATACTCTCCATTTGGGTTTTCAGCTGCATTGAACAAATCTTTCATTAACAGACAAACCGCGTCGTTTGGGTGATTAGAAGCCCATTTGTATCCTCTTTGATAAGGTGCGATGTAATAGTGCTTTGCACTATGTTGTTGTAATGCTCCTTCTGGTGTTGTTGAGTTAAATATGTTTCTGATATTGAAGATTAATTCTACACTCATTTTTAGTTATCAATTTTGTTTTGTTGAAGATGTTCAATTTCTTGTTTGTTTGAGGTTCACACTGTCATTGTAGCCTGACCGCCCACTCGTTTATAGCACACGACCAAAATACATTATATTTCGCATATATGCACCATTTTGATTGCATAGGTGCAACAACTATACGCCCATTTTTTTAAAATCATCAAACGAACTCTTAATATTTTGAATACTTTTGACAGAGCCGTGCGTATATCTTTTTATTTACGGTATGTGCAGAAAGTATCCTGTTATTTTGTCTGTCAGGAAGCTTTGTTCTACTTTTAAACATTCATCAAATACAACCGTTAGTACTCTTAAAACTTACCGTATGAGCCTGAAAATTGTTTTATCGCCTGCCAAATCTTTAGATTGGGAAACCAAACTGCCTTCACTGTCTTTTACCGAACCGGAATTTCTTGAAGAAGCTTCTGTTCTGATGGACGAACTGAAACTGTATTCCGCCGAAGATTTAAAGAAACTCATGAAGATTTCCGGTAACCTCGCTGCCCTGAATCATGAAAGAAATCAAAATTGGGAAGCAAAACTGTCAGATGATGCCAGACCGGCGGTGTATGCCTACAGCGGGGATGTGTATGCAGGACTTGATGCGTGGACTATGAACGGGAATGATATTGTTTTTGCCCAGAATCATGTGCGGATAATATCCGGGTTGTACGGAATTTTGAAGCCATTAGATAAAATTTACCCATACAGACTGGAGATGGGAACGCCTCTTTCTGTGGACGGGAAAAGCAATCTGTACAAGTTCTGGAATACGGCTTTGGCCCGGGCGCTTAATGCAGAGATGGAGGAGGAAGATGTACTGATTAATCTGGCCTCACAGGAATATTTTAAAGCTTTACCGGCAAGTGAGTTAAAAGCTTCGGTAATCGAACCGGCCTTTTACGATTATAAAAACGGGAAGTATAAAATTATCAGTTTTTTTGCCAAGAAAGCACGTGGTATGATGACCAGGTATATCATCAATCATCGTATTGAAGAGGCAGAACAAATAAAAGGTTTTGATGTGGGGGGATACTCATACAGTGAACCCATGAGTTCGGGAAATAAGTGGGCGTTTATCAGAGGATAAAAAGGAATTATGGTGAAAAATATACAGCCAAAAATTGCGATAATGACTTCCGGCGGAGATGTTCCGGGACTCAATGCGGCTATTCGTGCCGTGGTGCGGGCTGCAAGCTATTATAAAATTCCGATTCTCGGTGTAGAAAGGGGATATGAGGGGCTGATTGACGGAGATTTTAAAAAATTAAATGCAGGGTCTGTCAGCCATATCATCAATAAAGGAGGGACTATCTTACAGTCCTCAAGAAGTGTCCGATTTACAGAAAAGGAATATCGGGAAACGGCATACGACAATCTGAAAAATCACGACATCACTCATTTAATTCTTATAGGCGGTGACGGTTCTATGCGCGGTGCCCGGGTCATGGCAGATGAGAGTGAAATACAGGTTATCGGCATTCCCAAGACAATTGACAATGATATCAGCGGTACAGATTTTTCCATTGGATTTGATACTGCGGTTAATGTGGCCATGGAGGCTATCGACCGGATTCGCGATACAGCCATGTCGCACCACCGATTGTTTTTTGTGGAGGTCATGGGGAGAAATGCAGGTTATATAGCCATGGAAGCCGGAATTGCGACCGGAGCGGAAGGAATTATTATTCCGGAGACCAAACGGGATTTGCAGCTTTTGTTTGAAACCATAGAGCATAAAAGAAACTGGGCGACAAGTTCATATATAGTGGTGGTAGCCGAAGGCGATGAAACAGGAGGAGCTTATAAACTCGAGAAAATAATAAAAGACAGATATCCTGAGATGTATACAGGAGTCACTATTTTAGGTCATATACAAAGAGGCGGTTCTCCTACCTGTGCGGACCGGACTTTGGCGACAAGACTTGGTGTTTCGGCGGTACAGGCAATCATGAGCGAACAAAAGAACGTCATGATAGGAATGCAAAATCAAAAAATCTGTTACACCCCATTGGATAAAGTGGAAAACAGAACGCTTGAGATGACTCCAGACAAAATAGAACTGCTTAAAATTTTAGCTAAATAACAAAACCCTTACAGCCAAAAGGCCATAAGGGCTTACACTTTGACAAAAAACAAAACAACCTGCCGAAGCAGTTTTATTTTTTAGTACTTGAATACTATTCCTCTTGGGAAATATCCGACTTCATAAGTGCCTAAAACTTCATCTGTAACGGAATTTATACGCACCAATTCTCCTTTTTGCCCACCGTCAATTGCATCTAATATGATGAGTTCATTTCGGGTTTCGTCAAAATGATAACCGTAAATGTATCGTCCTGCGCCGGAGAAGAATATATCTGTCGGCAAACTTGAGGAATGAACCGGCATTCTGTGAATATTGAAATCAGTATAGCTTGAAGGGTCTCCTGCCAAAGCAAAATAAAGTACATCTTTGGATTTGTTCAGCCGGAGTGGACTCGCAAAATATGCCAGTTTGCCAAAGTCAAAGGTTTGTGATACGGAGTAATCATTTCCGTTGAGCTTATGCAACTTTCCGGTGGCATCCGGGTCGCTCCAGTGTCCGGTACAATACACCCATATATTTCCTGTTTTATCCACTTCGATATCTATGGCACCTTCTGAGAGTTTGATATAATTTTCTACTGTATCGGCTTGCGGATTGATGACTAAAATTCCCTGCTGATTATCATCTGTATATTCAAAAGACTGATTGACGGCGATGAGCAATTTACCGTTTGCCTCTTCTATATCTTCGGCCGAGCCGTCGATTTCAATACTTTTTATTTCGTTCAGCGTATTCGCATCCAGTACGTAAATTTTATTGCTGTACAGGTCTGAGACATAAGCTTTGTCGCCGTAAAAGAATATCTTTCTCGGAGATGTAAAGTTTTCTACTGTGCGAATACTTTTCATGGAAGCACTGTCCACGACTTCAATTTTTCCGGAGTTATTGACAACCAAATAACCTTTTCCGTTGTAGAAGGTCATACTTTGAAATACGTCTCCCAATACGCGATTGTTGATTCCTTCAAAAAGGTTGTTGTAAACCGTGTCGTTGTCGTAGTCAAAAAAGCTCAGACTGGCATTGCCCTGCGTAAAAATACCCTCATTCAGGATATAAAACCCTTTAGATTTTTCAATGTCCGCGGGGATATACGTATCGTCTTTTTTACAGCTGCTGACGGTAAAAATTGCGGTTAAAAAGAATAACCAAATAACATTAGTTTTTTTCATAATTTAGTGTGATTAAAAAAGTGAATAAATAATTTCTTTTGGGCATAGGACGAAATCGGACTTCCTCATACTCGGTATCGAGCAGATTATTTAATGAAAATCTTCCTTCGATATCTATGTTTTTTATTTTATGAGAATAAGAGATTGTGCTGTTGAGCAGGGCATAAGGAGCGATTACCGTACCTCTGTCTCTTGTAACCAATCTTTCTGAATATGCCTGACTATCCATACTTAGTGACAATTGTTTCCACGAATAATTGAACAATATTTTACCCGAATGAACAGGGAAGTAAGGGAGTTGTACCCATTGGGATTTATCGTTTTGAAATCTTTTTTCCGTATTCCCTGAGCGGTTCAGTCCATAAGAAGTCTGCAAGTCTATACTGTGAAAAGCTTTTGACCAGTGCAGAGATTCCCGGATATGGAAACCGTATGCCAATACTTTCCCGATATTATCCGGCTCAAAATAACCTTTATTGGTGGGGAGCCAGAGAATCATGTCCCGCAGCTTGTTATAAAAAACTTCAAACTCCTGTTTCCAGATCAGGTTTTTTGAGAAAAATATACTGCCGGAAGCTCCGGTGGAAACGCTTATATTTTTTTCGGGTGATAGAGCAGTATTTCCTCCCGGAGTCCAAAACCTGTCGTTTAAAGTCGGATATCGGACATCCATACCGTGCCGAGTCCAGAGTTTCCAGAGCTTTTTATTTCCGGTATAGACAAAAGCTTCTAACTGATAGGGTACATGCCAGGATAAGTGACTTCGTTTGGTCAGTTTTACCTGCCCGGTAAGGCTGCTGAATGGAGTTGGTTTAAAAACTGCACCGGTATGAGCATCCCATCCGGTTTCCTGAATAACTTGTTTATAGTTATCGGTTTTGATATGGGTAGATTTGATATCCGAGCCGTATTTCCAATGCCATTTTGGGGTAATAAACAGTGTACCCTTATATCTGAAATATGCGAGATATTCTCTGTTGTTATCTTTTCTGTTCAGGATAAAATCTTCGTACTGCAAATTATTGTAAGAAAAAAGACCTTTGATCAGGTGTGCTGTTTTGCCGTGTTTATACGACCAACTCCACATTTGCCTGGCGGCTATATCTTTCTGATGAGCCAGATTATTGGGAGAAACCAAAAAAGGCGGAACATTCCTACTATTTGAAATAATTTCCTGATAAAAATTCAGCACAGAACCTTTCTTTAATTTCATCTGCCATTTTGGATAAAAATGCCATTTTGAATAGCTTCCGTTTTTCTGTCTCTTTGTTACATTCGGATATACGGTGTAGTCATTGTACGGAAAAGCATTTTTTGCCCGTTCGTATCCTCCGGATATTGACCAAAGGTGTGAACCGGCCGCGCCCTGATGATGCAGATGAGTCAGACTTTGTCCAAACGAGCCGGCGGATTGTTTAATTCCGAGTGAAAATCCTTCTTCCCGACTGAAGCCGTCTTTGATATTGACTACTCCGGCGAGGCCTCCCGTCGCAAACTCCTGTCCCTGAATGGAATAAGAAACCTCTTGTCTGTAACCTACTGTAAAAAGAGACAGGTCTGAGACTCCGAGCATACCGGAATTTACCGGAATATCATTCCAGAGTATCTGAATATGCTGCGGATTCAGTCCCTGAGCCGATACTGTTTGTGTACCGCCCGGTGCCGAAGTTCGCAAAAATACACCGGGAGTTTCTCTCAAAATATCTCCTGCTGTTTTGTGTTCGGTAGTAGCGAAAAGAGGGCTTTGTCGATAAAGTAAAGTATCTGTCTCAACCTGAAAGGCAATGCTGTCGGCACTGTTCCCGTAAGCTGGAATACTAAAGGCAAGAGATATCAGAAACCACGCAAACACGCTCAATTTTTATTTACAATTGAGGCAGTTTAGAGAATGCAGGAAGTAGTGCTAAAACTTCAAACATCATTACTTTTGCCTCGAAAGTTTTGAATAATTTTTATCTCGTGGTAGGTCTTCTGACTTGTTTCTTTTTGAGAGCCTTCCCACTCGCTGCGGCGAACAGTGGCATGTTTCTCAAAAGGTTATGAAACTTACAGCAGCGAGGACTGTCCCGGATTTACACCGGAGTTCCCTTTTAATTTTCAAACAGATTCTGTCTGAAAAACCATTTGATGTTGCAAGATATAAATAAAACTGAAACTGAAAGCAGAATATTGAATTTGGGTTGAAAAAGAAATTTAGTACTTCTCCGGCAGCACTTTTTATTTGATGCACCTCTGCTTGTCCAAATAAGATTATTCAACTTACCCGTAAAATGAACAGATACAGAAAGTTTTAATGGTAATGTATTGGTAAATCATTAATCAATGTCGTTTGGTTAGCAAAATGGGTAGGTCAAGGTCATTCTGAACCGTGTCCGCCTTTGGTGGAAGAATCTAAAAGCCACCCATTTTTGACAATAATTGTTAGGTTGCGGTCAGTGAGCCTGTCGAACTGAAAGCATCTCATTTTTTTTCTAAAATCCTTAACTAAACGACATTGAATCATGAATCCGAATTTTATCACTTACAATTTTTATTATTTTCGTTTGAAAGATTTTGAATTAAATAAACAGTGTCGTTGAAAAAGACATTTTTCCAAAGTCCGAATTGGATTTCATCAGCAATCATTTTTTTGACTGCTGCGATACTTTCCGTTTTTTATTTTGTGGTGTTTGCAGCATATACATTCCCATCAGAAGATGCGGCCATCCTTTTTGCTTATGCCGAAAACTGGGCAAATACAGGAGTTGTCAGCTATTATCCGGGAGGACCCGCCACGGAGGGTGCTACAGATTTTCTGTTTTTATGTTTCGTTACACTTGGGATAAAAATTGGACTTTCCGCACATGACGCTGCATTAATTATCAGTGCACTTTCTTTACTTGGAAGTATTTATTTTTTGGATAAAATTGCTAAAAGCAGAGTGTGGTATGTCCGGTTAATTTGGGTTCTGTCGCTGTTTTTGTCACATCAGATTATTCCCGGGATATACGGTTACGGTACTCTGTTATTTGGATTTGGACTGATAGCCTGCATGTATTTTTTTACGGAAAGAAAGATAAAATTTCTCGTGCCTGCAGCTTTACTTACTGTACTTGCACGCCCGGATGGTATTTTAGTTGTGGCACCTTTGGTGTTGTACGCCATTTGGTCGGATACTCAAAAAATAAAACCGTATCTGCGTATTCTGTTTCTGTATGGAATTGTTCCCGGTCTGATTTATTTTTTGGGCAGATGGTATTATTTCGGAGAGCTGTTTCCATTGCCATTTTATGTAAAAGCAGGCGGAGATAAAATTTTCGGTCTGTTTCAGTCAGATTCGTTTTATCTGCAGGTGCATTTTTTCAGATATTATCAGTACCCGTTAGTGTTTATGCTGGGACTTGCATTTTTAATGCATCTTAAGAAGATATCCAAAGACTTCTTTGTCATTTTTGTATCTTTTATTTTGATTCCTCTTCTGTTTTATTCCACTACTCAGCAGGACATGAATCTGGGTTACAGATATCAGTACCCGATGTATCTCGGACTGCTCGGGTTGAGTGCGCTTTTTATTAGGGAGTTTGATTGGAAATATATTATAATAGGGATTTTGCTGAATATTTTCATTGTGATACCCATTCATTTGGACAGGATAAAAAAGCAGCCGTACCAAATTGAAAACAACTATGTTCGTACCGTGTCCGCATTGCAAAAATTTCACGGAAAAGCAGCAGCTACCGATGCCGGATATATCGGATGGCTTAGTCAGTGGGAAGTCCATGATTTATGGGGTTTGAATACACCGGAATTTTCAAATAAACTGACTTCGGTGGAGGATATCCGACAACTCAGTCCCGACTTAGTGGAAATTGCACCTTATTCATGGGATTCTTCTTCTGTGGAGAAAACAGAGAAAACCTTTCTCAATTTAATTCAAAATACTTTTTTGTTTCTGCATCAAAACGATTATCAGATTTGGCGATTGCCGTATCCTGACCCTGTAAAGCCCGATTTGGTTTGGACACCAAAGATTGACAACTTTTTTCGGTCGGAGGCCCATCTGGCTATCGGACGTTATACCGATACGGTTACATTTGGAGTAAGAAGAGGTTACGGACAGTTTGCCGAGTTGGAACAATTATTTACAGAGTTTGGAGGAGTCAGGCATCCCAATCTAATCTTAGAATAATCCGAATTTATGGAGCAGCGGTTGGTGTAAAGGGAAAGGGAGCAAAAATTCGTTTCCTCCAAACGGTGCCATCAGGCAGGAAATAATCAAAACCGCCCATTGCCATTTTTTGAGGTGAAACTGACCCGTTCCCATCAGATAGAGCGAGAAAACGATTGCAATATTCGCAGAAAATCCCACCCATCTGTAATAATCTATGGCAAAAAATGTAGCTGAAATTGGAAGGATAAACGTCAGAAACAGAAGAATTTGCTGTTTGGGTAATTTGATTCCTTTCTGGAAAGCCGCAGAAGCCGCAATAAATAACATATAAGTTGTAGGAAGCAAAGCAAATCTGTAATGAGGGAAATAGTTTTTGATAAAAGTGATTCCTTCCCTGAAGTTTTGCTGTATGGTGGTGGAAAGCTCAAAATATCCGCTCCACAGACTATGTCGATAGGCTGCCAAAGGAATTTTTGAAGCGACTATCTGTTCGTAGGTTTCTTTATCCACTTGAATTTTTCCGAGAGAGGTAATCATGAGAAAAGTGAGCCCGATGAAACCCAAAGGCAGAATATACTGTAAGGAAATAAAATTTTTATCCTGTCTGACCGAATGAATGACAAAAAGCGAAGGAACGAGCAAAATATACAATTCGTGAATCAGGAGAGCCGGAATACTCAGCACTACTGTCATCCATATACTTCGGACAAATAGTGCCGAAACTGCAAAAAACAGAATCAGTACCGCATCCGTATTGCCGGTAGTAGAACCCATCTGCTGAATAAATGCCGGAGAAAAGAAAATAATCAGATACTTCCAGGGATTATTAAAAGCTTTTTTCTTTAAAATATAAATCAAACAAACTCCTGCGAGTACAATAATAGTCAGGCTGTGAAAAAAATGTCCAAAAATAAATTCATTTTCAAAGAGATTGGTCAGGCGTGTTCCTGACAGTACGGTGCCGAGTAAAAGTCTTCTTGCAAATCCTACATCCTGATAACCGACATAATACTGCCAAAGCCGGGCAAAAACTTCTATAGGCACATTGGTGACTAACCAACGATTTAGAAACAACAGACTGTACAGGACTGATGCAACCACCAAGCCCGCCAAAATCCATCTGTTTTTTGAAGCCAAATTCATGGTTTCATAAATATAGGAATATGATATTATTAATCTGTTTCTATGCCGAAATTAACCCCAGGTTTGTACTAGATTTCGTTAGGAAAGTCAGAAGACCTGCCTGACGACACTGTGAGCGTATTGAAGTGCGTCATTGCGAGTGTGGTGAAGCGATAATCCCGTCGAGACTACTTCACTCCACTTCACCTCGGCTGATGCTCGGTGGGCACATTGCGTTCGTAGTGGACGGAATAGGTTATGCACGTTAGTTACTGCATTATGGTAGCTTCGGGACACTGCTCCTTCGTCGCAGCCTCTTGCGACAAGCTCAAGACATCGCTCAGCCACCGCGTAGTTCTTAAGACTATTAGAATGGCGGTCCCTGAGGATTCCGATCCGCCGAAGACGGAGAGGAATGAACTCGAAGGGACATTCCAATAACGTAACTTCGAGTTGTTATACTCTCATTCACCCCGTTTCTCAAACATTATTCTGCGCATTGCGGGCGCTTTTGCTGTAGTGTTTGGGTACCTGCTCTGTGAGAAGTCTTAGAATCTTCTGATTACATCAATGCTCACTTTTGCAAAATGTAACGCAGTGGCTTTCAGAAGATTTAGACATCGAACAGTTAGCAGGTCGAGTACGGAAGCACCGCGCGATTTTTTTGGTCCTTTTTTTCTAAAAAATAGGACATGAAAAAGCAAAAATTATCTGGTAATCATAGAATATAGAGCGACTTTGTCGGTGCTTGAGAGCGTACTCTGAGCCGCGGTGAGAAGGTCACTTCGACTTCGACTCAGTGACCACACTTCGAGGCACTCCTTCTTTGATGTCTTTCCTTCGATAAACTCAGCGCATTACTCAGTCACCACGTAGTTCTTGAGGTTATTAGAATTGCGGTTCGTGAGGATTCCGATCTGCCGAAGACGGAGAGGAATGAACTCGAAGGGACTTTCCAATAACGTAACTTCGAGTTGTTATACTCTCATTCACCACGCTTCTGAAACACTATTCTGCGCATTGCGGGCGCTTTTGCTGTAGTGTTTGGGTACCTGCTCTGTGAGAAGTTTTAGAATCTTCTGATTACATCAATGCTCACTTTTGCAAAATGTAACGAAGTGGCTTTCAGAAGATTTAGACATCGAACAGTTAGCAGGTCAAGCACGGAAGCACCGCGCGATTTTTTTGATCCTTTTTTTCTAAAAAAATAGGACATGAAAAAGCAAAAATTATCTGGTAATTATAGAATATAGAGCGACTTTGTCGGTGCTTGAGAGCGTACTCTAAGCCACGGTGAGAAGGTCACTTCGACTCAGTGACCATACTTTGAGACACTGCTCCTTTGATGTCTTTCCTTCGATAAACTCAGCGCATTATTCAGCCACCACGTAGTTCTCAAGGCTACTCGAATGGCGGTCCCTGAGGATTCCGATCTGCCGAAGACGGAGAGGAAAAAACTCGAAGGGACTTTCCAATAATGCCGCAATTCGCCACTCTCGGCTCGGGCTATATTTTCTCATGCAAATTCAGATTGAAGTCCGGTTGCAGCAAAAGTCTAATCTCTATATCTTTTTATGATATCTCCGTAGGCATCAATCCTTCGGTCTCGGAGAAAAGGCCAGATTCTTCGCACCTGTTCAGAACGGTTTAAATCTATTTCTATCACGGTATTTTCTTCTTTGTCGGAGGCAGCTCTGTAAAGCAATTCACCCTGAGGTCCTGCCACAAAACTTTGACCCCAAAACTGAATTCCTCCGGTCACACCGCTCCAGTCTGCTTCGTATCCCACCCGATTGACTGCAATCACCGGAAGTCCATTGGCCACGGCATGTCCTCTCTGCACTGTTTCCCAGGCAGTATGCTGACGATTTTTTTCATCCTGACTGTCCGTGCTTTCCCATCCGATAGCGGTCGGGTAAATCAGTATTTCTGCACCTGCCAAAGCCATTAGGCGGGCAGCTTCGGGATACCACTGATCCCAACAAATCAACACGCCCAATTTTCCTACAGAAGTCTGTACAGGCTCAAAACCTAAGTCTCCCGGTGTGAAATAAAATTTTTCGTAGTAAGCCGGGTCATCAGGGATATGCATTTTTCGGTACACACCTGCTGTACTGCCGTCTTTGTCAAATACAACAGAAGTATTGTGATAGAGTCCTGCTGCTCTTTTTTCAAATAAAGAAGTCACTAAAACCACGTTGTGTTCTTTGGCGGCACGGCTGAAAATTTCCGTATCTTTTCCCGGTATCGGCTGAGCCAGGTCAAACATATCGGTGTCTTCGGCCTGACAAAGATAGAGTGTGGTGTGAATCTCCTGTAAAACGACTAATTCCGCTCCCTGCTCGGCACAGGCACGAATACCGTCTAAGCTTTTTCGGATGTTTTCTTCCTTATTGCCGGTACAGGACTGCTGCACAAAACCTGCTTTCAGTATACTCATATTGCTTATTTCTTTTAAAAAAAATCAACCCGTAAAATTAGCGATAAAAATACCTTTTGTACGGCTCTACTGAATTTTTAATGATAAAGTCTCTCTGCCGATAATTTTCAGTAACAGAGAGATGAGCAAACTGACCGTTCCGACAATCATAATGCCGAGCAGCCAATGAAGAGATGATTGGTGAATAAAATGAGTTATGACTAATACAGCGGCAATATACAGCGCAGATGTACGGACCGTTTTTAAATCCGTTTTCACATCAAATTTAAGGAGGACAGCAATCCAATATACAATCAGCATAAAAATCTGTGTGCCAAAGGTTGTTACGGCCGCACCCAATGCCCCGTATTTGGGAATGAGTAAATAATTAGTTACAATATTCAGCACACAGGCGATAATCAAACTCGGTATCATGACGCTAAACACCTTTTTGGCTGTGAGAAGAGGTCCTAAAACATATAGAATACCAACCGGGACAAAATTTAAAACAAGAATGGTAAACACCCGACTGCTGTAGGTGTAATCTTCATACGGATACAGAGCAGAAATAATTTCTTCCGAATAAAATACTCCTGCCAGCACGATGGGTACGATAATCGTTATCATGATATTGTATCCCTGTTTCAAAACCTTATGTATGCTCAGATTCTGCCCGATCTGGAAGGCAAAAAGGGGTAGAAGAATTCCTGCCACTATATATCCGATATTATTGACGGATTCCATAATCCGGTAACTCTGAGCGTAAATTCCTGCCTGTCCTGCCCCTTCTGCTCCCAAAAGTTTTTCAATCATAACCGAATCCACCCGGTAATAAATCGTCATGAGGAAGTAAATCAAAGCAAAAGGAACCGCCTGAACAATAATTTTTTTGAAAAGAGCTGTGTCAAATTTCCATTCAAAACTTTGAGAGAGTTTCAGGTTGTAGTACACGCAAAACAGAGAGGTAATGAGTAAAGAGACCGTCTGAATCCACACAAAATGATTGATCGACAGCAGGATCCATTTTACGGCTGGAATCAGCATACAGGCACCGCCGATAATCATCAGCGATTTGTCCAACACGGAAAGGAACGCGTCTTTAATAAACAGTCGGTGGGCACTGATATTGGAACGAAGAAAAATATTGAAAGAAAGCAGTACCTGATTAAATATCAGCCAGGGGAAAAAAGATTCGGAAGCATAGCCCAGCAAAAATCCGGCAAGTATCGAAACTGCGAGATAGGAGCAGGTCAGCAGAAGCTTTGCAGAGAGCATTCCGGGAAACAATTTTCCAAATTTGGAATTGTCCGAGCCAATCTCTGTTTGATTGTAGTTTTGAAGGCCAAAATCAAGCAGAATCTGAAAAAGATAAGTGAAGTTGAAAATGGCAAAATAAAGACCGTATTCTTCACTTCCGAGCTGATTTTGCACACTTCTGTCAATTCCGAATACCCATATTGGTTTGATGATAAAATTGACACCAAGGGCGAAAAGAGTATTGAATAAAAAGGATTGACGCACTGCCGAAAGTTTCGAGAAGGTGTAAAAGTAAAGATAAAACTAAAATAAGAAAGGATTCCAACTGGGTAAAACAGGCTGATTTTGGACAGGGTGGGAGAGCGAGGTCAATTTTGAGACCTGTTTGATTGAAAATTATTTCGATTTTACCATAAATGTTAAAGAAATATTTAAATTACGTTACTGAAGTTTTAATAAAAGATATTATGGCAAAAGTAATTCCTCCTCAGACTCGCTTTTTGCAGGCGACCCGTTCGAGATCCAAAGAGATTTTTTTGAGCCAGCCGTATCAGCGCAACTGGCATGATTACACTTGGTTAGAAACCAAAGAACAAATCATGAGTATGGCGGCTTATCTGCAAAGTTTGGGATTGCAGCCGGGAGATAAGGTTGCAATTATTTCCAAAAATTGTGCGCATTGGATTATGAGCGATTTAGCGATTATGATGGCGGGTTGTGTGTCAGTACCGCTTTATCCGACTATTTCTGCAGAAATTATCGAGTACGTAATCACTCACAGTGAAGCCAAAGCGGCTTTTGTGGGTAAGCTGGATGATTGGAAAAACCAAAAAAGCGGAATGCCGTCGGATGTGCATACGATATCTTTTCCTTTTTGGACAGAAGCATGCGATATAAGTTGGAATCAGGCCGTAAAACAATCGACTCCTTTGTCGGAACCTGTGGAACGAAAGCCGGACGATTGGATGACTATCATTTATACCTCCGGAACGACCGGTTTGCCCAAGGGCGTTATTCACAGCTATCACACCCTTCCTTATGCCGTGGCGAATGGACTGGAAGCCTTGGATCGCATAAAAGTAGGGCGGGAGATTTATTTCTCTTATTTGCCGCTTGCCCATATTGCCGAAAGGATGTTAGTGGAAATGGGCAGTTTATACAGTGAAGGGAGAGTATATTTTACGGAATCCTTGGATACGTTTGCAGAGGATTTGCAGAAAGTACAGCCTACGGTATTTTTGGCAGTACCGAGAATTTGGACAAAGTTTCAAATGGGGATTTTGGAAAAAATGCCTCAGAAAAGATTAAACCTGCTGTTGTCCATACCGTTTGTGTCCAACATCATTAAAAAGAAAATCAAACAGTCGCTCGGCCTGAGCAGAACCAGATATATTCTGTCCGGAGCAGCACCTTTTCCGGTATCGACGAATCTTTGGTTTGAAAAACTGGGTATTGAGATAGGGGAGGCCTATGCGATGACTGAAAACAGTGCCTATTCGCATATTACCCGCCCGGATGCACGACGACCGGGATATGTAGGGCAGCTTTTCCCAAGAGTAAAGGCGAGAATTTCAGACGAGGGTGAACTTCAGACCAAGAGCGAAGCCAATATGGTAGGATATTATAAAGATCCGGTAAAAACAGCTGAAGTCATTACAGAAGACGGTTATATGAGAACGGGCGATGTAGGAGAAATTACACCGGACGGATTTTTGAAAATTACCGGGCGAATCAAAGACATCTTTAAAACTGACAAGGGAAAATATGTGGCTCCGGCTCCGATAGAAACTGCCCTGTCAAAAAACACGATGATTGAACAGGTTTGCCTTGTAGGCTCAAACCTTCCGCAGACTATGGCATTGATCGTATTGTCGGAAGAAGCCAAAACCTTAGATCAAAAAGCAGTGGCAGACAGTCTGTTAAAGACCATGAAACAGGTCAATGAGAAAATAGACAAGCACGAGAAGATGAAAAAAATCATTTTGATAAGAGAAGATTGGACTGTAGAAAATAATCTGCTGACTCCGACTTTAAAAATAAAACGCAATCTGTTAGAGAAAAAATACAGTGAGTTTTATCAGGAATGGTACAACGAAAAGGAAGCGGCGGTCTGGGTGTAACCTATTTTACAGCCGTATAAATTGTGGCAATACCGAAAGTTAGAGGCGTACTTTTAACGGTATTAAATCCCGTTTCTTTCAGGATGTCTATAAAATCTGCTCCGTCCGGGAAAGCTTCTACGGACTCGGGGAGATAGGTGTATGCTCTGGAATCTTTGGAGACTAACTTGCCGATGAGTGGAAGTACATTTCGGAAATAAAAAAAATATATCCATCTGAAAAATCTGTTTTTGGGTTTGGAGAATTCCAATATTACCAAGGGAGCCTTTGGCATCAGAACCCGATGCATTTCTGACAGACCGCGTTTCAGATTTTCATAGTTCCTGACTCCAAATGCGACAGTGACTGCATCAAAACTATCGTCAGGGAAATTAATTTTTTCGGAATCGCCCAATTGCAGACTGATTTTGTTTTCTAATCGGGCGGAAGCAACTTTTTTTCCGGCTACTTCCAGCATTTCTGCCGAGATATCTATTCCGGTTATTTTTTCAGGACCCGCATTCATCAAAGCGATAGCAAGGTCTCCTGTACCGGTAGCCACATCCAAAATATGTTTGGGCTGATGTGAGCGAATGATTTTAACTACTTTTCGCCGCCAGAGCTTATCAATACCCATAGACAGCAGATGATTCAGAAAATCATACTTTGGGGCAATATTGTCAAACATTTCTGCAACTTCCTTCTTCTTTTCTTCGGGCTGACCACCGTATGGAGTTACTGTTTTTTGATTTGACATAATATTTATTTGAAAGGAATAAACTATTTTTTGATAAAGTTTGGCGGATTAGAAGTCTTTATTGATACACCGGAGTCAGGTCGATAAAAATTCTCAAAGAGGTGCAGGCACCGGAATCATCTCTTTCGATAATTGTCACGGCAGGTACCGTAACCACTTTGTCGTCCAATCTCGTATAGTCAATTACAGTTTCAGCTGCAAAGTAATCATCAGAGCCTAAGATATTGATAAAGGAGTGGTCGAGGCCTTTAAGTCCGCTAAAGAAATCCCGAATCACTTCCACAATCAGTTCCCTGCTGCCGAGAGCCGGATTATTCCCGAATACCAGTTCACATTTCTCAGAAAAAAAAGAGCCGAACTGTACGGCATCTTTTGCATCTACCGCTACGTAAACCCGTTTGAGCCATTCCAAAGTATTTTCAGAAATATCCGCCCTTTTTAAATTATCTATCCTCATTCCCCTAAGTTTTAAAATAGAGTGCTTATTTTTTTGCTGAAATGCGAAGATACAATAGTCTGACTAATGAACAGGCTAATTGTCAGCAAAATTATGGAAGATATCCGCTGCAAATACACAGCCCAACACAATCGGACAAATTACTGCCGACGGTTGGGCTGTTCCCTAAACTATATTAATGTCATACTGCGGTCAGTGAGCCTGTCGAACTGAAAGCAGTTCATTTTGTGAACTAAACGTTATTGAAACCTATATTAAAGAAATGGTTTACTCTTTTGTTTTGATAACCCGTACTTTCCATACTTCCGGACCTTTCTCTATATACTCCCAACGGAAAGGGTCTTTGCTTTCAGCTTCCATTTGGTAATATAGCGGAAGCGGGTCGTGATCATTCACAAATTCAAAAGCCTCGCCCGGTTTGATATCGGCAAATGCTTTGTAAAACATTTCGTGTCTCTCTGTCGGAGGATACGGGCGGATGTCCATTTCATTGACTACGGAGAAACCGTCGTCGCCTAATCCGGTCATAATTGTTTTGGTCAGGTGTACCACATATTCGTCCGGCCCCTGTTTCTTATATACCCATTTGTGTTTGCCGTCAAATTTATTAACAAATATCCCGTGTATTTCTTTCAAATCTTCTGTAGCAATCAATTCCATAGTGGTATCCTGCTCCATCATTCCGTATCGGTGAAAGACGACTTGTTTCCAATCTTTCTTATCTGCTTTTCTCAAATCCAAAAGTGTGGAAATGTCTGTAAATTCACGTCCCAGCGACTCTTCGGTTCGGGTGACTTTGACCTTCCATTCTCTGCCGCCCCGATTGAGATATTCCCAATCTACCACGTCTCCGAAAATGGAACGGAATTCATAATATAACGGCAACGGATCGTGATCGTTGATGAAAATAAAGCTTTCATCTACCGGCAAATCCCGGAATAAAGCGATTAATTTTTCATGTCTCTGAATCGGAACAAGTACTCTTACATCTAATTCTTCTATTGGCATTTTAATTTAATTTATTTTTTAAAATCTGTTACGCAAAGATATGACTGTTCAACCATATCGACTCTAATTTGTTCGGCAGTTAGTAGATTATTGGAATATTTTGACAATTTCATCCAAAATTAAACTTTGGGCATGTCTTCGCAGTTGTTGTTATATTCACATTGAATTTTAAAATTGATTTAGTGGAAACTTTTGGAGAACGGGTAGTCCGTTATAACGCCGAGCTGAATTATACCGGACCGCTTCCGGACGGTTTCAGGGTATTGAATCCGTTTATGGACAATCCCGAAACGATGGAAGTCATGAAAGCTTTTTATCAAAAATATTATCATGACCGTCATAAGCGCAAGTTTATTATAGGTATTAATCCGAGCCGGAAAGGAGCGGGAGTAACCGGGGTGCCTTTTACAGATACCAAGCGATTGGATCAAATTTGCGGAATAAAAATGCATTCGGCATACACCCACGAAGTGTCTTCGGTCTTTTTGTATGATGTGATTGTAGAATACGGAGGCCCGAAGAAGTTTTATAAAGATTTTTATATCAATTCACCTTTTCCTCTCGCAATTGTACAGAAATCCAAAAATGGGAGCTGGCTGAATGCAAACTATTACGACAGTAAAAAGCTTTTTAAATGTGTGAAAAAATTTATGATACAATCTTTAAAAGATCATATCAGTTTAGGGCTTGATACATCGGAAGTATATGTACTTGGAAAAAAGGGTGCGGATTTTATTAAACTGCTCAATGAAGAAGAAAAAATGTTTGACAGAATTATTGCATTGGATCATCCGAGATATATTCAGCAGTATCGGTCAAAGGACAAACAACTTTATATCGACCAGTACATTCTTACATTGACGGGATATGCGGATTCAGTATCATAAAATCAGAAAAAAATGGGATTGTTGAAAGATAAAACCGCGATTATTACAGGTGGCTCAAACGGAATAGGGAAATCAACCGTCAGAAGATTTTGTGAAGAAGGAGCCCGGGTAATTATTTGGGATCTTGCGGTAAGTGCCGGACGACAGACGATAAAAGAGCTTCAGGCCGATGACTTTCAGGTTTCATTTCTGAGGGCAGATGTGTCAGATATTGACGAAGTGCAGCAGGCGACAGAGGAAACTTTAAGTCAATACGGGCGAATAGATATATTAATGAATAATGCAGGTATTACCCGCGATGCGACCTTGTCCAAAATGAATTCCGAGCAATGGCAACAGGTCATAGATGTCAATCTGACCGGGGTGTATAACTGTGTGAAAGCAGTCAGCTCTTCCATGATCCATCAGGGAAGCGGAGTCATTCTCAATGCGTCCTCTATTGTCGGAATTTACGGAAATTTTGGTCAAATCAATTATTCGGCTGCAAAAGGCGGGCTGATAGCCATGACTAAAACAATGTCTAAAGAATTGGGCAGAAAAGGCATACGAGTCAATGCAGTGGCACCCGGTTTCGTGTTGACGGATATGGTCAGGGCTATGCCGGAGCATATTTTAAACGGAATTTCAGAAAAGATACCGTTGAAACGTTTGGGCAGACCGGAAGAAATTGCAAATGTATATGTCTTTCTCGCATCTGACTTGAGCGGATATATTACCGGAGCTGTACTCGGAGCAGACGGCGGATTGATTTTGTAAAAAGGATAAAATTTCTTTCAGCTCTGTATCATAATTTCTTCAATTTTTTTGTCACCAAAACTCCATAAGATTTGATAACATAATTTTAATAAGCCTATAGAAGCATTGCAATACTTTTATTTAAAAATCTTTTCTATATTTGGAATGATTTTAAATAACAACTAACTTTAAAAAATAGTGGAAACGAAAAATGATATAGTTATCAATGTACAGGAGATAGAACCTATGTACAGACATCAGACTATCTTTCAGGTATTTGACGGTCTAAAAAATGGTGAAAGTCTGATTATTCACAACAATCATGACCCTAAACCGGTGTACTATCAACTGCAAAGTATGCACGGAGATGTCTTCACTTGGGAATATCTTCAGCAGGGTCCGGAATGGTGGGATATTCGGGTGACCAAAACAACCGGAGATACGGCAGTAGAAAGTGCAAAAGAAGGAGAATTGGTGATTAACGTCCCTTCTTTGGAGCCGAGACTTAAACACGATACCATTTTCAGGTCTATCGGGAACCTTGAACCGGGCGAAAGTCTGATTATTCATAACGACCACGACCCCAAACCGCTCTATTATCAGCTGAAAAGTCTGATAGGCGACGCGTTCACCTGGGATTATCTTCAGGAAGGACCTCAATGGTGGGATGTGCGGGTAGGATTAAAAGTGCCGGCTGGAAATGATGAGAACGTAAAAGGAGATATCATTATCAACGTACCCACCATTGAACCGAGATTTAAACACCAGACCATCTTTCATACCTATGAGGATTTGAGTCCGGGAGAATCTTTTATTATTCACAATGACCACGACCCGATTCCGGTATATTACCAGTTATTGGATATGCACGGAGAGACTTTTACCTGGGAATATGAGCAGGAAGGACCGGACTGGTGGGATATCAGAGTTACAAAAAAATCAACAATTATGGAAAATACACAAACAATCGGAAGAGAAGGCGAATTAGTGATTGACGTACCTTCTATCTTGGACCACAGACAAAAACACGCCACAATTTTTCAGGCATTTGAAAATCTGAAAGGCGGAGAATCTTTCATTATTCACAACGATCATGACCCTAAGCCGGTGTTTTACCAATTGCAGGGAATGCACGGAGATGTCTTCACTTGGGAGTATCTGCAGGAAGGTCCGGAATGGTGGGATATTCGGGTGACGCAGAAAGAAGAGGAAGATGCGGAAACTATCGGTCAGATTGTGGCCAAAGACATTGGTAAGGCGGATGTGTTTATGGAGTTTGGAATTGATTTCTGCTGCAATGGCGAAAAAACTATCCAACAAGCCTGTGCAGAAATGGGGTTAGACCCGGCAGAAGTGGAGGAAGCTCTCAAGAAGTCCAAAGGAGGCGGAGTAAGCGGAATGAATTACAATGATATGAATCTGGATTTCTTAGCAGATTATATTGTAAATATTCATCACACATACGTACGTAAAAATCTACCTGAAATTGAAAGATTTGCAGCTAAAATTGCTCAGGTACACGGACCAAACCATCCTGAACTTCTGCAAATCAAAGTGCTGGTGGACAAAGTAGCAAGAGAACTGTATGACCACATGGAAGATGAAGAGAACAGGCTGTTCCCGATTTTGAAAGAAGTGGTACAGGCAAAGAATAACGGTACGCCGTACAACAGAACGGGTAACGATAAATTTGCCATTATAGTGAATGAACACAT
This sequence comes from uncultured Chitinophagales bacterium, assembly GCA_964653095.1. Taxonomy (GTDB): domain Bacteria; phylum Bacteroidota; class Bacteroidia; order Chitinophagales; family JADIYW01; genus JAMLHH01. The sequence goes on along the minus strand of CAZZEH010000003.1, from coordinate 56,651 downwards.
TGGCGAGCACGAAGAAGTGGGAGATATCATGAAAGAAATCAACAGATTAAGTGATCACTATACAGTTCCTGCGGACGGATGTACGACTTATCAGCTTACATTCAGGATGTTGCACGACATGGAGCATGATTTGTACACGCATATCCATTTGGAAAACAATATACTTTTCCCAAAAACTATTGAACTGGAAAAAACTCTGGTGTAATTAGTTTGACTCGATGAGCCCTGCTTCACACCGGAGTAGGGCTTTTTGTTTGTGCAGATGTAATTTTCTCCAAAAATTTAATCAAAACCGGCAAGAGATTGTTTAAAATGTGTCGATACAGAGAATTGTGAAGTGAAAGAAAATTTTAAAAATAAAAATATGCTGATTAACGAAAAAACTAAAATAGCGAAACTGCTCAAACATCATCCGGATGCTTTGGAAACCATTATCACACTGAGTCCGGATTTTAAGAAGTTGAGAAACCCCGTATTGCGCAAGCTAATGGCAGGAAGGACCAGTATAAGTATGGCATCCAAAATGGGAGGGTGTACGCCGGAAGATTTTTTTAAAGCATTGGAACCACTGGGTTTTGAGGTAGACCGCGACTCAGTCGTAGAAGAAGATATACCCGAAAATAAACCTATGCCGGACTATTTGAAATCTTTAAAATCCGAACAGATTATAGACTTTGATGTCCGTCAGATTATTGCGGAGGGAAAAGACCCGCTGAGAAATATTCAGCAAAAAGTTAAAGCGCTCAACCCGGGCGAGGCTCTTAAAATTATTACCGACTTTGAACCGGTACCGTTGGTCAAATTATTGGAAAAACAGGGTTTTGACAGCCACGTACATTTTGTGGACAAAGACACGATTGAAACCTTTTTCTTTAAGATTAATGCGAGTCCGGATGACAAGGTTCCGGAATTAGTGGCAGAGATTTCTACTTCTTCAGATTGGGATGAAGTACTTGCACACTTTCAGGGCAGAATGAGAGAAATAGATGTACGTCACCTGGAAATGCCTATGCCGATGATGACGATTTTGGAAAATTTGGAGACACTCCCGGAGGACAAAGCTTTGTATGTAAATCACAAAAAGGTTCCGGTATTTCTGCTTTCAGAATTGAAAGACCGTGAATTTGAGTACAGGATAAAAGATGTACAAGAGGGAGAAGTTTATTTAATCATTTATAAAGAAAAATAAGAAATGCTCATTCCGATTGGCGGATTACAGCAGACGACTAATTATCGAGTAGTCATACCGTTTTATGCGTATGCTTCTATTTCATTTATTGTAGGTACGATTTTGCTTTTGTTACATACATCCGTTTTAAAAGGCCACTATTTCAATCCTAAAACACTTGCCATTGTACATACCATGGCACTTGGCTGGGGCACGATGATTATCCTCGGAGCTTCTCATCAACTGCTTCCGGTATTGATAGAGAGTAAGTTAGACAGTGACCCACTTGCTTATCTGACATTGGGCAGTACAGCAATTGGAATTCCGTTGCTTGTATATGGATTTTATACTTTCCAATTGGGATTGATACTCCAAATAGGTGCAGTGTTAGTGAATGTGGGAGTAGGACTTTATGTGGTCAATGTATTCGTGAGTGCATTTAAAGGAGTGAGTCGAAATGTACACGCCTGGTTTATGATGGCGGCATCCTTGTGGCTGTTATCAACTACCTTTTTCGGTATGCTGTTAGTCTTTAACTTTACAAAAAGTGTATTGAATGAAGGCTCTGTGTACTATTTGTCTCTGCATGCACACATGGGACTGATGGGCTGGTTTCTCATGATGGTTTTTGGAGTGGGTTCCCGTCTGATTCCGATGTTTCTGATTTCCAAGTATAAGAGTGACCGTACCTTGTGGTGGGTTTTCGGATTGTTAAATGCAAGTCTGATTTCATTCGTTTTGTTCAAACTCATGGAAGCTCCGCTAAAATTTTACTGTTTTACTGCACTTACAGTTTTGGCAGGGATTACGCTGTTCGGACATTATTGTTATCATTCCTATAAAGTGAGAATACGCAAGGCAGTGGACGAACAGATGAAAACATCTCTTTTTTCGGTCGCTCAAATGCTGCTGCCGGTATTAATTATGATTTATTCCATAGCAGTACTTCCTGACGGAGCCACGGTGCAATTAGCTACTTTATACGGCTTTTGTATTTTGTTTGGCTGGATTACTGCTATCATTTTGGGTATGACGTTTAAAACGCTGCCTTTTATAGTCTGGAATGTAGTGTACTATAAAAAAGCACACAAAGGGAAAACCCCTGCGCCAAAAGATTTATTTCACGAAAAAATATACAGAGGAATGCAAATCACGTATCTTTTAGGGTTTGTGGTATTTGCACTCGGATTGCTGTTTAAAATATCTTATCTGCTTCAGGGAGGAGCCGTATTGTTATTGTTGTCCGCCCTGTTATATACGGTAAATACCGGAAAAATTATTTTTCATCAACCAACAAAATTATGAGAGAGGACTTACCTGTAACCAATGACCGCGAAAAGTGTAATAAAGCACTGGAAGGTCTGTATTATGTAGATGACCCTGAGGTCGGACTCAATGTAGTGGATCTGGGGCTGATATATGAATTGAAATTTACGGATGCGGACAAAAAACTGGAATGCATCATGACGCTGACGACTCAGTTTTGCCCGATGGGCGACCATATTACGAGCAGTGTGACCGATTCGTTGACCAATGATTTTCCCGACTGGGATATTTCGGTCGATTTGATTTTCGAACCGCCTTGGGATTTCTCTAAAATATCTCCGGAAGGAAAAGAATTCTTGGGACATTAATTATGCTTAGCCACACCTGCAAAACTGCCATTAAAGCTGTCATTTACCTTTCTGCCAAAAGTTGTGAAGGGAAAAAAGCAGGTGTGAAAGAGATTGCCCGAATGATTGGGGCGAGCGAACATACCGTAGGTAAATCGCTGCAAACTTTGGTTCGTAAAAACATCATCAACAGTACTAAAGGGCCCAACGGCGGATTTTATTTGGATGAACTCCAGCAAAATCAGCCCATCTATAATATTGTCGAAACTATTGAAGGAGAAGATATCTTCAAAGCCTGCGGGCTGGGGTTGAGTGAATGCTCAGAGAGCCATCCCTGTCCTTTGCATGACGACTACAAAGTAGTCCGGGAACTGATTGAAAAAATCTTTAGAGAGAAAAAGATTTCAGATTTGAAAGAACCTGTATCCAGCGGACTGGCATTTTTAAAGGGATAGGAAAAACTGACAGGGGATACTTTCAGATTGAAAGGTTTGCGTACTTTTTTCTTTAATTGTATTTTGAGTGTCAGTACAGCCAGATGGAAATCAATAAAACTCAAAGATTATTGCAATTGCTGATGCTTCTTTCAGGGAAAAGGAGTTACAGTGTAGATGAACTGAAAGAAAAGTACCGGTGTTCCGAAAGAAGTGTGTACAGAGACTTGGATACATTAGAGGCCGCAGGATTTATGGTGGAAAGAAATCGTGGAAGATATCGCCTGCAACCGACAGAAAGTATAGCCACTACACTACAAAAGATTTTTCATTTTGAACAGGAAGAAGCTGCTATTCTGTACGAAGCCCTCAATCAGATAGACGGGACTTCGGAGATAAAAACTCGTCTGGTCAAGAAACTGCATACCTTTTACGACTTAAAGATATTGGAAGATATCAAACAGAAAGATGATTTAAATAAGATTCAGGTAATAGCAGATTCTATCAAAAAGAAGAAACAAGCTCATCTCATCAATTATCATTCTTCCAATAGCGGTAAAATCAGTACGAGAAGGGTAGAGGCGTTTGAGTTTTCGCCCAATTACAGATATATCTGGGCATTTGAAATTAAAAGTCAAACCTGCAAACAGTTTAAAGTCAGTAGAATAGAAAAGGTAGAAACTTCGGAAATGTTCTGGTCCTATGAAGGAAAACACCGAAAGCAGTTTGTGGATATATTTAAAATGGCTGCGGCTGAACCAATAGATGAGATACACCTGCAGATGAATATGAGGGCATATAATCTGCTCAAAGAAGAATTTCCTGCCGGGATGGAATTTATCAGCATAAACTCTGACAGCAGATACGAACTGAAAGTTCGGGTGGCAGACTATAAAGGAGTCGGACGTTTTGTTTTGGGACTGATGTCTGAGATTAAAATATTGGGCTCTGAAAGCTTCAAAGAGTACATCCAGTCTTGTTTCAATGTGCCAATTAATTGATGTACCAATAAAGCGATGGTGGAGGACAATGTGGTGCATGGAGCCTGTCGAAATGCGGGCCACATTTTTTATTAGTCCCGTACAGCTGTCGGGTCAATTTTGCCATACTTTTTCTAAAAAGTATAAATGAAAAACTAAAAAGCTAAAAATTCTTTTTCTCACTGACAGTATTTGGCAGTAAGTGCCTGTAAGTTTGCTTTATAAATGAAATGGAAGATTAAAACTTCCATTTGTCAACCGTAAAAATATAGAGCAATGGCACAGATTAAAGAACACTTAGACAATTTCAGAATCGCAGGATTTACCTATTACGACGGACCGGAGGCATTTGAACAATTAAAGATAGGTACGTTGCTATCAATAGAACTGGAAGAAGATAATAAATACGACAGCAGAGCGGTCAAAATTTGCTTCAAGAATTACCACTTAGGGTATATCCCGAGAGACAGTAATCGCATTTTTTACAAACTGCTGAAAGTCGGAGTTAAAAATATTTCGGTCAGAATACAAAAAATTGACCCCAATGCGCATCCGGAAGGTCAATTCCACGTTGTCGCACATTTGTACTCTGAGGAAAAAGAATAAGTTTTTGTTTGCTATGATTTATTTACAGATTTGGTTAGGGCTACTGGCAGATGGCCTTTTCATTCACACTTTTATAGAGTTAGGAATTAATTTCATAAATTCAGAAGTGAAAGTAAGTGTATTGTTGTAAAAATAGTTAAATGGTCTTTAGAATTGAGCTACATAAAATTTTTGGTGATAAAATTCCAATCAACTATCAATATCCATTGAGTTCGGCTATTTATCGAATTTTAGCGAAAGGAGATGCTGAATATGCCCAGTTTCTTCATGAAGAAGGGTATGGTAAGGGATTCAAATTTTTTACATTTTCAGATTTAAGATTGAAATTTAAACTGGTCGATAAAGACCGCATGAGACTTTTGAATAATGAAGTAAGTTTCAAGATTCATTTTCATATGCCTGAAGCCTCAGGAAACTTCATTGCTGGTTTATTTAAGTCAGAAGAAATAGTAATTGCAGATAAAAAATCGAAAGTAGTTTTCAAAGTACATGCAGTACAAGCTGTGCAAAGTCCGTTTGATTCGTCAAAACCGGAGAATGAAATTATCCAGATGATTTTTAAGCCGGCATCAGCTGTATTGGTTGGAGTTAAAAATGAAAACAGCAATTATGATTATCTGAGTCCTGAAGATGACAGATACATTGACAGTCTGATATACAACTGGCGTGGAAAAATCAGAGATTCTTATGATGAAGCAACTGCCCAAAAAGCCGTATTGCTTGCCGAGGTGGAGTTTTTTGACAATCCCTTCCGGTCACGCTTAGTGCATATTAAATCAGAAACCGATGCAGAAACGAAAATAAGAGGATATTTAAACTTCAAACTCAAATTAACTGCCGAAAAGCGATTTTTGAAACTTATTTATAATGCCGGTATTGGATTGGGAAATGCGCAGGGAATGGGATGCTTGGAGGTGGTTATTGAGTGATGGGGTTATTGAGTGATGGGGTTATTGAGTGATGGGGTTATTGAGTGATTGAGTGATGGGATTATTGAGTGATTGAGTGATGGGATTATTGAGTGATTGAGTGATGGGATTATTGAGTGATTGAGTGATGAGATTATTGAGTGAAATAAACTTTTAACATTAATAAAATGATGAAGAATAGCGACTTAGAAGAATTTTTATCCATTGTGGACACGGGGATGCTGAAGCAATGGATTTTGAATTATGCGAAAAGCAATCCGGATTTTGTCAAAAGAATGATTGAAGGCTTAAATCCCAAGTCGATTAAAGAAACTGCTTTGAAGGATTATCCAAAACTGATTCAATCTGCTTTCGATAATCATCCTCTAAAGTTTGGGAACCGTTACAGAGGTTATGATTATGAGGGGTTTGAAGCCGAAGCCGTGCGCGCGGATTTGGAGAAAGTGTTGAGTGATGCGGATTTTTTCCTGAACCACGGAAACATAAAAGCTACTGTTCATATATGTAAATGTATGATTGAGATTATTCCGGATGAATGGGATGAGCAATTTGATTATGAGGGTGATGTTCAGGTAATGTATGATGAGGCGATTGATAAACTGGAACTGATGCTGAAAGACGCTCTTTTGTCTGAAAATGAAAAATCAGAGCTGTTTGAATGGTATGAAAAAGAGAGTAAAAACATAAGCAAGCATCAATATGTAGGTCTCAACACGAGTCTCGATGTGCTTCAGAGATATTTTCTGAGTTCAGAAGCTATGATTGTTCAAAATTTGAAGTCATTGGATGAGAAAATCAGGAATGTTTCTGAAAATTATTACAAAGAGCGATATGTAATTGAGAAAATAGAAATTTTGAAGGAGGCAAAAAAAATTGACGAGATGCAGCAAACCATTGATGAATATTTAAAGTTTCCGAAAGTAAGGCGAATCAGGTTAGAATCTCTGATTCAAAAAAGAGAATATGATTTGGCAATTGAATTGATTCAGGGAGGAATTGCTGTCGCAGAGATACAACAGCATTCCGGAACAGTTTCTGACTGGAAAGATGAATTGTTGAGAATTGCTCAGTATAAAAATGATAAAACGGAAGTTTTACGATTAGCAGAAGATCTGCTATACAACGGCAGAGAGTACAAGAAGTATTATGATATCCTTAAAGCCGAAACACCGGCAGAAGATTGGGATATCACTTTAACAAGGCTGCTTTCCAATATTAAAAGCGGAAGTGGCTTGTGGGGTTTCAATCACTTTCGTGCAAACATATTGGTGGAACATCAGAAATGGGATAAGCTTTTTGTTCAATGCAAAAAAGGAGGTATTGAGTATTTGAACCAGTATGAAAAGTACCTGAGACCTGAATTTGATCAGGAAATTTATGACATATATTTGAAGTTCATTGAACAACAAGCTACCATAACTGATCAGAAAGCGTATGAAAATGTAGCTCATTTCTTGAAGCGACTAAATACATTTCCTAGTGGTGAGGAAAAGGTAAGAACGCTTGTGACAAAATATCGTGAGGTTTATAAAAGAAGGAAAAATATGATGAAGGAGTTGGATGGGGTAATGGGGTGAAGAGAGGATGGAGTGATGGGGTGAAGGGAAGATGGAGTGATGGAGTGATGGAGTGATGGAGTGATGGAGCGATGGAGCGATGGAGTGATGGAGTGATTCAGGAAAGTAAAAGTTTAATAAAAAAGACAATAAAAGCATAAACTATGGTATTTCAATTTAAAATTCAAATCGAACAAATAACAAAACCGCCGGTTTGGCGCAGGATTAAAGTAAGTTCGGATATAACTTTTAGTGAGTTTCATGCAATCATTCAGTTGGCATTTGGCTGGACGTTCAGTCATCTTTATCTTTTTTCGGAAAGGGGGTTTACCAGCAATTTTCTAATTCAGGATATAGAGTTGACAGATGATGAGTTAGGTGAAGTGGGAGATGCAGATAAGATACGACTGAAGGAAATCTTTAAAGAGGAAAAGCAAACCTATCGGTATATCTATGATTTTGGAGATAATTGGGATCATAAAATCACCTTAGAAAAAATTCTGAAAGAAAAGATAGATCACCCGATTTGTGTAGCCGGGAAAGGCCAATGCCCGCCTGAAGATTGTGGCGGCGTTTGGGGTTTTGCAGAAATGAAGGAAGTCGTCAATGACCCGAACCACCCCGAATATGAAGAGTATCGCGAATGGTTAGGTTTGGAAGAGGATGATATCTGGGATTTTGAGGAATTTGATTTGGAGGAGGTGAATGAGATGATGAGAGGGATGTAAAAAAGATGGAGTTGCATGAGTTGGTAGGAAGAGTTGTTTCCTTTGAAAGGAGAAAGATAAGTTAAGATTTAATAAGGCTAAAATGAAATATCAATTAATAGAACAATATTTTGAAACTGAGTTGTTTCAATCAACTCTTCAAGAGTATTTTGATACAGTGCTGCAGGGAATGATTAAGTATAATCCGATTCTTCAGGCTAAGGGAAAATTCCAGATAAAAGACAGACTTATTCGAGATTATTATGATATGCCATATCATATTCATATTCTAAATGGATTAATACCTGTCTTATATGTTTATGAAAAATATCTACAAAAGAACTCTTGGATTGATAGTCCAGAATCTGAAATATATTTAAAACTTTTTATTTTGGGTTTTACATTTCATGACGTAAACAAGGTTTTTAGCTCAGAAGAAAAAGATGGAGAAATAAGTATAGAAAAAGCCATCTTGAAATTAGATGAGTTGAAAAATGATTGGTGTGTTTTAGATTTTTTCAAAGATTTTGATCTTCATAAAAACGCCATAAGCTATCTTTCGTTATCAACAGAAAATAGAACAGCAGTTTTAGCAGAGGATTTTAAATTGAGTGTTGAAAATTGGAAACACATTACAGAAGTACAAGCTGAGTTGTGTCATTTAGCTGATGGATTAGCATCTATACAAAATGAACATTTAGAAAGTATTGAAAGTTTATACAAAAGTATAAGAAGAACTTTAAGTAAAATATCAGAACTTACAGATTTAACTATTTCCTATGTAAAAGTAAGACAAAACCCATATACTCTTTTATCTCAAAGCTTATTGCAAACTGCAAGAAGAGTACTCTATAAATTTGAAAAAAAGATTCTTTATACAACCAGAGAGGGCTTTATTTATTGGGGAGATAACATAAATTCTGACGAGTATAATAAGATTAAAATGGCTTTTACAGAAGGGAGTAAAGATGATATTGATGTTATTGGATTAACTAAAATAGACTATCAAAAATGTAAATTTGGATTTATTGGAACAATTCGACTGAGTGAAAAAGTTTTAGAAGATATAATTGAGATCAAAAAAAATGATTTCTTGAAATTGGCACCAAACGCAAGTGATAGGTTTTTTGATTATCAAAGTTTTATTGATTTTACTAATAAATTAATTGAACATTACTCATTTCCAATTGAATGTGAAAATAGAAACAGCAAGATTACTTTGAGATATAATTGTCAAGATGAAGAGGATGAGATTTTTCTTAAAATTTATAATCTACATAAAATAAAATGGTTGAATGCAAAGTCTTCAAAAAAATGGGAAGAAGACTTTAATCAGTGGAAGAAAAATGAAGAGAAACTTTTAAATGAAATTCAATTAGAGGTTAATGAGCGACGAATAAAGATAGAAAGTGTTAAAGAACTTGTTGATTTTCTTTCATTACAAGCAAAATCTCCCAATTCTCTTTTAAAGACATATCTAAATTTTATTAAAACTCAGGCGATAATAAACGAATTGGACGAAGATATTACGGAGTATATCAAAGATGAAATAAATGATATTATAAATACACTCGATGTCAAGAAAGAAGAAGAACATTTTGTAACAGACACTTTTTTAGAAAAGTATTTTGAACCAAAAGGATATTTCAATATAGATTTCTTACAATCTTATAATCCTGAAGTTCCGGAAAAAGCGGAAATGTGTGCTTTTACGGGAGGAAAAGCAACAAAAGAATATAAAGAACAAGTAGCCTTTGCAATGAGAGCAAGAGGATTTAGTAATCGCACAGTAACTTCATTGAATACTACTACCAGTCATATTTCAGATTTATTTACAGAAGAAAATAAATTAAGAATCTCTACCTTTAAAGAGGTGCAAGGGAACTTAATAGGGTATTATGACTTCTTTGAATTTAATTTGCCGATTTCAAAAGAAATCATAAAAGCTTCCTTAAAAGCCAAAAACATTCAAGATGTTAAGGACAACACTCTTGAATTTGAAAAAAATGTCCAATTTAATTATGATTTGGGTTTTGAAATAACTCGAATTAAAGAATCAAAGAGAGTATCTTTTAATGAAGCTTTGTTTTGGTTTATCAGAGATCATATTAAATTATTAAAGGAATTTGGGATTCGGAGTTTTATAGCTAATGTTGGCTCTGGCTACGAATCTCATAAAGAAGCTTTTTATTTTAAAGGGGCTCCACAAATCTTAAAGAGATTAGGGTGGGATAGAGTACGTCTTAATGAGGTCGATGAAATATTAGAAGAGATAAGCCTAATTTATTCGTTTGGTAAAAAACGAATAAATAATACGATGTTGTCGGTTGGAAAAGGAAGGATAAAATATTTTACACTCCTTTATCTAATGCAGGAATCTGATAAACAAAAAAATCAAGATTCATTGATAAAATTTTATTCAAATTATAAATATAAATTTCCTGAAATGACTATAACAGAACAATTAGTAGAAAAAGCGTTAAAAATAGACTTAGGATACAATAGTAGTGCTGAAGAGACTTGGCTCATGAGAACTGGGTTGGAATTTCTAAGAAAGTATCACAAGAGAGGAGAAAAAAAAGAAGATATTATTCAAAAAATGGCTGGCGAAATCTTTAGAAAAAAGAGACAAGACAATCCTAATATGGAGTCAATAGAAGATTTTTGTATCGCTATATATGACCTTCTTTTTCTACAAGATTGGAATGGACAAATCCCTTCAATAAACCAAGAAAAAGACTGGATATATCAATTTGCCTTTCTCTTTAGGAAAAGCTCTTTGGAAGAGTTGAGAAGAAGAAAAGCTATCTTCTTAAATAGACAATTACAAGAAAAACAAATGCCTATTACAAAAGAAAGTATAGAGCAATTACTTGATAAAAAAACAAAAAAATACGCTGAACAATATTTAGAAATCATTCAAAACTTATAAAATTATGAAAGAAGAATTATTAAAACTTATTCCTGAGCAATTTTTCGTGCAAAACTTAAAGGAAAACACGCTCGGCACTATTAAGATTGCTCTTTTGCGAGAAACTATTGGCAATGCTATAATCCGAAGTAATTATCCTGACGAAACTATTACTTTAAAGGTTTCTAAAGACAAAGATATTGTAGAAATTCCAGCAAGAAAATTAAAAGCTCCTGAAAAGCTTTTAGGGTTAAAGACCTGTCGCGAATACAAAGTAGTTGATAAGGAAGTACGATACAATGTAATTCAAAAGAGCACTCAATTAGCAAATCCAAACTCTATACTTTTTGGAGATAGTGTAACTGAAAGTGGAGATTCTGTCGCTCTTACAAGTAGGGTTATCTATGACTGGGCCTATTCAATCCGAGATGTAGATTCTATTACTAGTACGTTGCAACATAACGCATTAAGCGAAGGCGGGACTATGTGGAATGAGGAAGAAGGAAAACTTCGTCAATCATTATTTCAAGTTCAATATGTAAAACCAGGGACGTTTTTTCCTCATTTTGTTATGGTAGAGAATGTAACACCTGAACTGTTTTTACATTTATTATTAACAATCACTAAGCAAACAAGATATTTTGCACAAAGTACAACTAATAGCCCATCCAATCTGAGAAACCATATTTTAGGTATAGGGTTTTCAAAATTTGAACAACCTATTAATAGCTATATAATTGCTAAAGAATGGGATTTAGAGAAAGAAGTAAATTTTGAAAATGTTTCAGATGATATAGTTAATAAAATGAAGGCACTTTATGGAGAAAAACAGTTTGTAACAGGAAGTGCATTGTCAGATTTTCTTGTTGAACTTAATAAATTAGAGGATTTCTCTACAGTTTACACTAAAGCAAAAGCTGACTGTATTGAGTTTTTGAAAGATATTAAAATTCTCCAAAAATGATATTGAAAGTATTAGACTTGACTTTGTTAAATCATCTTTTTTATTACACTGAAGTAGCAGGAGGAGCGACTTCCTCATCTGCTACCGGAGATTTTATTGGCGATTTAGCTTTGACTTATGCTTTTGATAAAGCATTAAATAAAAAAGAAGATTATTATTTGTATAGAAAAAAACCTGATTATGAAGAAATTAAAGATTTCGGATTTTATTGTACCGTTGCAAAACCTATTAAAAGGAATGAACGAACTGACACGTATATTAATAATACCCTTTTTAATACTGATGGTTTTGTCGATATTAAGGCTATTGAAAAGTCTGGAAAATCGCCATTCAAAAATTTTAGGCAAGTTCAAGGTATCAGGACCGGCGGAAATTATCGAGCACTTTTAATTGCTAGAGAAGAAATAAGTTTACCTAAAGTTATACGGGTTGGACGAGCTTTGGAAACTCTTGTCTTGGTTAACGAAATTAAGGGGAGTAGTTATCATGACGATAATTTTTGCCTGAATGCATTTACCTTAAAAACGGTGTTTGATAATCTGGATAAAACGGTAAACTTATTAATTCAAGAAAATAAAGTAAATTTTTCAAAAATTTTAGAGAATTATAATCTAATTCAGGATATCAATCTTGATGATATAGATTCTATTTTTAAAGGTTATTTTTAACATGGATACCTTTAGGATTCAGATTAAACCCCAATTTGTTCCATTAACTGGTGAGAAAGAAATTATTAATGGTAAAGAGTGTTTTCTTCATGAATCTCAAAAAAGAGTAAAATTAGACTTTGTTAAACTTCCTGAAATAACGATAATTACAGCTCCGACAGGAACAGGTAAGAGTTATGCGTTTCCTTTTCCAGTTTTAAATGCCAAAAGAGAAAATAAAGGTATCGACTCAAGTGAGGTAAGAGGATTGATTGTTTTACCTACTAATGCTCTTATCGATGAATTGACAACTAATTTTGAATCGACCTATCCAGAGTTAGTTATTACAAAATTAACTGGACCGGAATTGGATAAGTCTGAAAAGAAAGGACTTGACCGTTGGAGGTACGCTATAGAAATTGCTAAAAACAGTGATTTGGTAATCACAAATCCTGATATTTTGAATTTTGCGATGCATGGGGGATATCATCAATATTCATGGACTAAAAAAACCGGTGATACAAGGTTTTCTTCATTTTTAAATAAGTTTAATTACATCATTTTTGATGAATACCATCTTTATGATGAAGCACAAATAGCCAATGTATTAACTTTGATAAGATTGAGAGAATTATTCCTTCAGCATTATAAACCAGAATTCGACAATGTCAATGGGGTTAGGTTTTTATTTGTTTCTGCAACTCCCGAAAATGAGTTGAAAGAATTATTAAAACAAGATAATTATAGTTTTGAAGAAATAGTTGAGGAAATAGTTGAATCAAGCAAAAATTCAAGACCTATTCATGGACAGTTAGAAGTAGAGTTCTATAACTGTAAGGGAATTGATGAATTAATCCAGTATAAAATACCGGAACTCAAAGAAGTAATCAAAAATCAAAGGGTACTAATTATTTTGGATCTACTACGTTATGTTCAAGAGCTGTCACAAGAATTTAAAAAAATATTTCCCAACTTGAATATATATGAAAGTACAGGCTATGCACCAAAAAATGTAATTGAAAGGGAACTTTTGAAGTCTGCAAATATAATAATCGCGACGAACAAGGCTGAAGTAGGTGTAAATTATAATGTTGACTATTGTATTATGCAACCTGGGAGATACTTTCAAAATTTTGTTCAACGTTTTGGTAGAATTTCTCGTGGAGAACAAAATGGAAAAATCATTATAGCTATTGATAAAAATTATTATAGAATTAAAAGTGAATTCAAATTGAGTTCTGAATATGATTACTACGGATTTCTTGAAATAATCAAAAACAGAATGCAAGACAGAAGGTTTTATAAGGAGTTAGTACCTCTGTTTATTGGTGAATATTTATGGTGTATAAATGATAGAATAAGAAGATATCAAGATTACAATGTTTGGAAGTATTTAAAAACGCGACTAAACGAAACGGAGTTTTTTAAAAGAAAAGATGCACAACAATATTTTCTTTTTGTTAAAATTGACAAACTAATCAAAAGTTTAGTTAGAATAGCTTTAAGAAAAAATGATTCAGAGAAAATACAATTAGACAAATACCTTTTAGTCTTAGAAAAAACCTCTCCAAGAACCTTTCAATGGGTTGTATGGTGGGAAAATTATATAGACACTTATCTTAGTTTTAGAGACAATTCAAAAACCATATTTATTTACGATGAAGAAAAGAATATAGAACTTGAATATTCTTTAGATTGGATACTTCAAAATAAGGTTGTAAAGGATATAAAACTAATTCAAGAAGAATCTTTTGAAATACTGAAATATACAGTTGGAAATTTAAAAGAGAGAGATAAAAATATTCAGTATTGTGTCTCGACCATTCCTAATACAGGAAAAATGGAGAATAGTTTTCTCTCTTATAGCGATACATTTGACTTGAAAAATGTTTTTATAAGGTCAGTTGACAGAATATATAATGAAGTTCGAAAAGGAGTAACGCCAATTGACGAAATACAAACTGAAATCTGTATTGAAGTCAAAAAATTGGCAACCACTTTTAATAGAAAGAGGCTAAAAATTGAATCAATAAGAAATAATGATCAGTTTTTATAAAATGTACTTATAAAATTCCTTTCTATGAACCTCACCGGAACACATATCAATTATTATCGCCTTTGTAAAAGGAAACTTTGGTTATTTGCAACAGGCATTCAGATGGAGCATACTTCGGATTTGGTATATGATGGCAAAGTGATAGAAGCGGAAAGTTATTCCGACAGAAGCTCTCAGTATGAGCAATTGGAACTTTCATTTGATTGGGGAGATTTAACGCTTGTTGGGAAAATAGACTTTTACGATAGACATGAAGGTGTCATTCATGAGACAAAAAGAAGTAATAAAGTCGAAGAAGCCCATATATGGCAGGTGAAATTTTATTTATGGCTACTCTTGCTTAATGAGATTCCTGCCAGTAAGGGAATTATCGAATATCCTAAAATGAGAGAAAGAGAAATTGTCTATTTGGAGGAAAAAGATGTAGAATATTTAAAAGCGTTAACAGCTGAAATTCAGGCTCTGTTAAATAGTGAAAAATGTCCTCCGGTACTCAATGCAAGAATTTGTAAAAGTTGCAGCTATTATGATTTTTGTTATATTATGGAATGATGGAGAAAAGTGTTGAGAGAGTGAAGTCTCAGATTTAAAAAGCGTATCATCAGAGAATGACGGAAATAGAGTAGGGTGGTGAGAGTGAAAGACGCTGAGAATTTTAAAATAAAACGCCATGAAACAAGCTGATTTTAATGAAGAGTTTAGGATACGAACAAAGAGTTTGTCACTTTCGGTTATAGAAAAGACAGCAGAATTAAAATATTCAGATGCATTGAGCATTATCAGAAAACAATTGATACGTTCTGTTACGTCTGTTGCGGCTAATTACAGAGCTTCATGTAGGGCAAGGTCGGACAGGGAACTATTTGCAAAATTATGCATAGTTGTCGAGGAGGCTGATGAGTCTGTATTTTGGTTAGAGTTATTGGTTGAAGGGAAGTTTATTGAATTAGATGAAATCAAAGATATTCAAAATGAAGCACTAGAAGTACTTAAAGTTATGTCAGCTTATAGAAAATCAGTTTCTCATAGATTAAGTAAATAATCACCCAATCACCCAATCACTCATCACCCAATCACCCAATCACTCCATCATTCATCACCCAATCACTCCATCACTCCATGAAAAAGACATATTACCTGTTTAATCCCGGGCGGATCAGTCGCAAAGACAACACACTTCGTTTTGACTTAGTCAATGAAAAAGGCGAGAGCCTTCCGGTAAAATATTTACCGATAGAGGGTATTAAGAGTTTGTATTGTTTTGGGGCATTAGATGCCAATAGTGCGATGTATAATTTCTTAGGTAAAAATCAGATACCAGTACATTTTTTCGATTACTATGAACATTACACCGGAAGTTTTATGCCCAAAGATTATTTGTTGAGTGGTAAAGTTATTGTGGAACAGACCAAGGCTTACCTCAGTAAGTCAAAACGCTTAGACCTTGCGCATCGACTGATAGATGGTGCGGCTGCAAACATGCTTAGAAATCTTAAATATTATCAAAGTCGAGGGCGCGAAGTATCAGATATTATTAGCCAGATAGAAGAATATGATTTTGATAGAAAAGAAGCTAAGAATGTAGCAGAGTTGATGGGATATGAGGGAAATATTAGACAGGCATATTATCGGGCATTTGACGAAATTATTACAGATTTTGAAATGGGAAACCGAACCAAACAGCCTCCTTCAAATGAAGTGAATGCATTAATATCTTTTACAAATATGATGTGTTATACATTGTGTTTGGATCAGATATATCACACGCAATTAAACCCTACTATTAGTTTTTTGCATGAGCCCGGATACAGGAGGTACTCCTTAGCTTTGGACATATCTGAAGTGTTTAAACCTCTTTTGGTGGATAGGCTCATTTTTTCATTGTTAAATAAAAAGGTACTGAGCGAAAAGGATTTCAATAAGAACCTAAATAGCTGCCTTTTGAATGATAGGGGGAGGAAAAAGGTGCTTAAAGATTGGGAAACTAAGCTGAGTCAGACTATTCAACACAGAAAACTAAATAAGAGCGTGAGTTATAAACATTTAGTTAAATTGGAGGTGTATAAATTAGTGAAGCACATTATGAATATTGAAGATTATCAGCCATTTAAAGCTTGGTGGTAAGTAAAATATGGAGTGATGGAGATATGGTGTAAGAAACTACAACATCACTCAATCACAACATCACTCAATCACAACATCACTCAATATAGTAAAAGGATGTATATAATATTAGTGTATGACATAGCGCAGGAAAGGGTAGGGAAAATGCTAAAACTGTGCAGACGGTATTTGAATTGGATTCAAAACTCTGTATTCGAAGGTGAATTAAGCCCATCGAAATTAAGAGAGTTAAAGTTTAAAGCGGAGCAGTTGATGGATAAGGACTATGATAGTTTGATAATCTTTTCCAGCCGAGATGAAAAATGGTTAGAAAAGGAAGTAATAGGAAAAAATAAAAATGAACTTGATACATTTTTATAATCGTCTATCTGTTAATATTTTGAAAGTAAAAGAACAGTTCTTTGACGTATTGAGATACAAATTGCTGGTTGTCTGTTAATTACAATGTCGTCTATCTTAAGGGGAAAATCAGCTATAGCAGGTGGACGACAAGAACTGTCTGAAAGTTCGTGTCCAAATCTTTTAAGTCATTGATAATTAATAGATAAAGTTTTTTAACTTTACGGCTCTTAATCGCACCACACTGGAATTGAAACTTGAGAAAGAGCATAGAGATTATGAACAAAAACCATCTCTTAATCGCACCACACTGGAATTGAAACATACTTATGGCTTTTCCAATTGCTGCACCTGCTAACTCTTAATCGCACCACACTGGAATTGAAACCACACGGATATACACAGTCTTTTCTTTTCTTGTTCTCTCTTAATCGCACCACACTGGAATTGAAACACTGTAGATGTAACCTTACAGAACAGAAACGGAACTCTTAATCGCACCACACTGGAATTGAAACGCCCTTACCGCAAATTTTATTTATTCATTTTTTTAACTCTTAATCGCACCACACTGGAATTGAAACGTCGCTGAGTGATTACCGTATGAATATCATCGAGCTCTCTTAATCGCACCACACTGGAATTGAAACGAAATACGGCACTGTAACACTCACTCTGACGGGGTACTCTTAATCGCACCACACTGGAATTGAAACTTGAATTTCGGGCATGTGCTCTTCTTTCAGATTTACTCTTAATCGCACCACACTGGAATTGAAACTAATATGAAATGGGTGTTTTTATTGTCATGGTTGCTCTCTTAATCGCACCACACTGGAATTGAAACCACATTCATATTATTATATTTAATGTGGCTAATAAGCTCTTAATCGCACCACACTGGAATTGAAACAGTAATACCGAATAAATCATGCTCAGAATAGATTTCTCTTAATCGCACCACACTGGAATTGAAACTGCTGGTGAGCCTGTTGGTGGTACAGGTCTAATAAGCTCTTAATCGCACCACACTGGAATTGAAACGTACCCGGGTGGAATCCTCATGAATGGGTGGTGGGTCTCTTAATCGCACCACACTGGAATTGAAACAGAGCTGCAAGACCTGTGCCAACACCAGAAATAACGCTCTTAATCGCACCACACTGGAATTGAAACTTCATAAGACCTTGACGCATCTGCTTCTCAGTTAACTCTTAATCGCACCACACTGGAATTGAAACTAGATACTCCAGACCCGACTGTTTCGGATTTGTCCCCTCTTAATCGCACCACACTGGAATTGAAACAAACCTCGATAGCTTGAAGGTCAATAAAGTTTTTACTCTTAATCGCACCACACTGGAATTGAAACGCTTGTTATGCTCATATCTTCTTGAATATTAAGGCCTCTTAATCGCACCACACTGGAATTGAAACGTGTTGTCAGGTACTATTACTCAGTTGCGTACGGCCTCTTAATCGCACCACACTGGAATTGAAACCTGACATTGAGGGTCTTTATTGCAATTTTTCGGACACTCTTAATCGCACCACACTGGAATTGAAACTGATTACGCATCTTCACAAAAACATCTATCGTTTTCTCTTAATCGCACCACACTGGAATTGAAACTAGAAATAAAACGTTGTGACTCCATTAGTTTGCGTCTCTTAATCGCACCACACTGGAATTGAAACTAACTACGGATGTGGTTAGAGAAAATAATCAAACTTCTCTTAATCGCACCACACTGGAATTGAAACGTGCAGCTCCTGCGATTTTTTCCAAAAGTTTCGATTCTCTTAATCGCACCACACTGGAATTGAAACTGTAGTACGTATTCATAGAATCAAGTATCTGCTTCCTCTTAATCGCACCACACTGGAATTGAAACCATCAAATGAGGATTAAGACCTGCAGCCTTTAGCCCTCTTAATCGCACCACACTGGAATTGAAACTGGACAGAAAAGAACGAAGACACATCACCTGCAGTGCTCTTAATCGCACCACACTGGAATTGAAACTAGCCTTTATACCTTTTGTTTGAGCAATTATCTTATCTCTTAATCGCACCACACTGGAATTGAAACCGAGGTTTTCTCTTACCTCTTGAATAATTTCCTCTGCTCTTAATCGCACCACACTGGAATTGAAACGCAGCTGTGAAGTGGCTTCTTTGAAGTCTCTGCCTTCTCTTAATCGCACCACACTGGAATTGAAACTTGAGCGCATCACCTGTAGTCTCAATGACCGGAGTGCTCTTAATCGCACCACACTGGAATTGAAACCGTTCATCATTAATCTTATCAATATCAGCAGAAAGTTCTCTTAATCGCACCACACTGGAATTGAAACTGTATCACCCTCATTCATTGCCCGGCAGCAGTCGCACTCTTAATCGCACCACACTGGAATTGAAACACCTTTAACCGTGCGTGGGAACATGACTACTTTACTCTCTTAATCGCACCACACTGGAATTGAAACCGTACCTTCTGAATTCTCAGTACTACTAGATGTCTGTCTCTTAATCGCACCACACTGGAATTGAAACGCACCTCGTAAGTCAACGTAACAAAATAGCTTGAACTCTTAATCGCACCACACTGGAATTGAAACTGTTTAAGATAGCTTGCTCACCTACATGAGCGAATTCTCTTAATCGCACCACACTGGAATTGAAACAATTCTCAGTACTACCAGATGTCTGTAACACTTCACTCTTAATCGCACCACACTGGAATTGAAACTATTTCAGCTCTTTGAAGACAGTGCCCTCTTTCATTCTCTTAATCGCACCACACTGGAATTGAAACTCAAAGGCATAGCCTTCCAATATCGCAAATGCAGGACTCTTAATCGCACCACACTGGAATTGAAACCTCTTTCAGGTATGTTTCCGTTGTTTTGCTTAGTACTCTTAATCGCACCACACTGGAATTGAAACATTCGTCCGAACCATCGGGGAAATAATCATAAAAAGCTCTTAATCGCACCACACTGGAATTGAAACGGGATTCTTGCGACACTAATTTCAAGACCTAAGCAACTCTTAATCGCACCACACTGGAATTGAAACTGTACTCAAACGCAACTCTACCACCCTCCAAAGGAACTCTTAATCGCACCACACTGGAATTGAAACTAGCATTTACAGCATTTTTCTTGCCATAATATTCCGCTCTTAATCGCACCACACTGGAATTGAAACCTGCCTTTCTTCGGCAATTAATTCAATTCCTGTTTTCTCTTAATCGCACCACACTGGAATTGAAACAAAGAAATCTTCTTAGCAACAGGCTGGGAAAAAGACTCTTAATCGCACCACACTGGAATTGAAACTAAAATCAGCAGTATCTCTATTTGGTCAGATACTCTCTTAATCGCACCACACTGGAATTGAAACCAGGCTTAGATGTTCAAGATGACAGAATTGTAGAATCTCTTAATCGCACCACACTGGAATTGAAACTTGCCTGGTCCAATGGTTTAAATTTAGGAGTACAAACTCTTAATCGCACCACACTGGAATTGAAACAAATATCGGAGCAGTTGAAGCTTTCATGATTGATAGCTCTTAATCGCACCACACTGGAATTGAAACCCTGATATTTCAGCTAAAAATGAAGCTTCGTCAACTCTTAATCGCACCACACTGGAATTGAAACTTATTCACTTATATGGAGGAATACATCTTACAGCACTCTTAATCGCACCACACTGGAATTGAAACTTTTTTCTAAGTTCATCAATCCTGTATTTCTGCAAACTCTTAATCGCACCACACTGGAATTGAAACAGCGATTTTGAGCGTATGTCAATGATTATCTCCCACTCTTAATCGCACCACACTGGAATTGAAACCATTATCTCAACTTTTCTTTTAATTCTTTTACAAGGCTCTTAATCGCACCACACTGGAATTGAAACATAAATAACAGATACCTTTATCCGTTATTATTTTCTCTCTTAATCGCACCACACTGGAATTGAAACTTGTCCCGTACTCTCAGCAGGTTGATAATGGGTCGCTCTTAATCGCACCACACTGGAATTGAAACTTGTGATTTTCGTAGGTATAAACCGCAAAAGGTGATCTCTTAATCGCACCACACTGGAATTGAAACCGCATATTCCCTAAACACCGTATTTGTCCGGATGTAACTCTTAATCGCACCACACTGGAATTGAAACAATAGACTTTCATTACCTGTGCACTCCATGACCTAACTCTTAATCGCACCACACTGGAATTGAAACAGGGAAGGGAGACCGGTCTTTGGTTTCCGCAGCAGGCTCTTAATCGCACCACACTGGAATTGAAACTCTTTAGGTATTTTCATGCCTAATAAAACCTCCAGCTCTTAATCGCACCACACTGGAATTGAAACAAAAAGAACGACCTGTAAAGGCCGATCCTGAGT
Organism: uncultured Chitinophagales bacterium; assembly: GCA_964653095.1. Classification (GTDB taxonomy): domain Bacteria; phylum Bacteroidota; class Bacteroidia; order Chitinophagales; family JADIYW01; genus JAMLHH01. The sequence continues at coordinate 35,191 of CAZZEH010000003.1, read as the reverse complement.
TATACTCTTAATCGCACCACACTGGAATTGAAACATGAGATTACCTCACTCGGCTGGCAGGAGGAAGGGTCTCTTAATCGCACCACACTGGAATTGAAACTTTGATGACGGCTTCCTGCTTATCAAAGCGGACGGTCTCTTAATCGCACCACACTGGAATTGAAACTTGCCTGGAGGTGTCATAGTAACCGGTGTCCACGGCCTCTTAATCGCACCACACTGGAATTGAAACCTAAGTATTCTATTGTTTTCCAGAAGTCGCTGAGTGCTCTTAATCGCACCACACTGGAATTGAAACTGGTTATATTTTTTTATAAATATTGATAGTGACGGACTCTTAATCGCACCACACTGGAATTGAAACAAGAAATTCCCCTTTTCAAGAAGAATCTCTTTTGGCTCTTAATCGCACCACACTGGAATTGAAACATAAATTTGGAAGCGGCGATTATGTAGAAGATATTCTCTTAATCGCACCACACTGGAATTGAAACCAGACACGGAAAGATTAACGGCCTGCCCGAAGCCGTCTCTTAATCGCACCACACTGGAATTGAAACAAGCTGCACTGCCGGGACTGGAAGCTACTTATTATCTCTTAATCGCACCACACTGGAATTGAAACTTGTTTGAAAAATTAAATGGTAAATATTACTACAGACTCTTAATCGCACCACACTGGAATTGAAACGGTCTTAAATATGTCAATATTAATTCTTCTTCAATCCTCTTAATCGCACCACACTGGAATTGAAACTTCTTTGAATCGCTTCATTTGGAACACTGAACATTCTCTTAATCGCACCACACTGGAATTGAAACTTTGCTTCAACCTATGACAGATACATTACTCGCACCCTCTTAATCGCACCACACTGGAATTGAAACGTTTCTTCTTTGCTGGGAAACTTAGTATAAGGCAGGCTCTTAATCGCACCACACTGGAATTGAAACAATCTCCAACGTGTAATCTTAAGTGTTTCCATCCTTCTCTTAATCGCACCATACTGGAATTGAAACATCATTCTCTACGTTAGAAAGGTAGATGAGCAAACTCTTAATCGCACCATACTGGAATTGAAACATTGTTTCTGCAAACATTCAGTCATACATTGACCGCTCTTAATCGCACCATACTGGAATTGAAACCTTGACGGAGGTGAACTTGCTACGGATTTTTTCTGCCCTTCTTCCAATATGGTTGTAATCCAATTTACTACGGTATTACCGAAATATAACAGTTCCTGCCCTACGGATTCGTCTAGTGTGTTAATATCCGATGTAAAGGCACTGACGATACACACTTTCTGCTCTGTTACTAATGTTTTGTAGTATTTGAGCAGTTTACCGACTTTTTCTAGCGGTGTTTTTTCGTTAGATTGCCCGATTATATTCTAATTCTTCGCGATGCTTACGGATAATGGCAACTGCTAAATCGCTTTTGTCGGGAAGTGATAATGTATGGAAGAGATTTTAATGTTAATTTCTTCCGAAATATGTTTGTAACTGAAAGCATTAAGACCTCTGTCAACCAAGGATTATTTGAAATATCAATGATTTGTTCTTTTGTACTTATTCTATCTACTTATAAATAGACAGATATAGTAAAATATTTTATTATCGTAAATAGCTTGAAAAGGAATCAGGAAAGTAAGATAATAAGGTTGCCGCTAATGTTTGGCTACCTTGCAAAAGAACAGATTTTGGAGCTATCGAAGTCAATCGAAGAGCAACTCTCAATTTACCGAAAGCGTCCTTTCGATAACCATAGACGAAGTACCTTACCCGTCCTTTCGGCAAACTGCTGACTGTCGGCATCTCATATTTATTTGATGTTCTAAAGTCACGGAATAATTTTCACACTCAAACCTTTTAACGCTTGCCATCCTGCCTTATCTGTAACTTTAATCATAAAATGATAATCACCTGTGTCAATATCATTTGGAACTTCTACTGATACACTTGCCTCATACGATTTTAGCCTTGTTGGTATTTCATAATTTTTCAATAGAACAAAAGGATTCACAGGTGTTTTTATAGTTCCTAAATCACATTTCCCAGCCTCTGTACTATGATTGTGATGGTCAAAATTATGATGAATATCAATACCGAAAGAGCCTAATTCTATATCATCGGTAAATCTTGCTTTAAAGGTAAACATTTCTCCCCTTTTTATTTCACTACATTGAATAGGAAACGAATTAAAATTTGAGTCAATTTCAGGTGGAGTGTTGTCGATTTCTTCTTTCTTACAACCTATGAAAAAGGTTATGAATAAGAGTATAATACTTACTTTTTTCATCATTTTAAATTTAAAGTAACGGGACACCGAAACTCGATATCCCGTTAATGATTGTAGTTTACTTATTAAAATGCTCTTCAAACTCTATATTCTTCCCATCTTGATCAGTTACTCCTAAATGCACATGGTAATGTCCAGAAGGTGCATTGGAAATGTCTATATGCTTTGAGAAATGATACGAGGTTTGTCCGACCATTGCTGTATCGTCATATTCAAATTCATCTTCCCATGGTCCGTGAATTTCCACTTCCACTTCAGCAATTTTATTCGGTGCTGTTATGTGGGCTTCCACATGTAAAGTATTACCACCATCTTCCACATGAACGGTGTAATTAGAAACAGACGGTAAACTTGGATCATCAATAATTTGAATATGTGCTTCTTCAGATGTTTGCTGACCATTTTTATCGGTAACTGTAAAATGAAGATGATACTCTCCTGGTTGAGCGTCCTCCGAAATTTGGATATGTTTATGGAATGTAGCGTTTAATAAACCTTCAAAATCGGTTTTAAATACTTCGCTATATTCCCAACCGCTTCCATTTTCTGGGTGTAGTTCAACCTTGATGTTGTCGATCTTTCCCGGTGCGGAAATTTTGGCTTCAATATGTAAATCAGCTCCGACGTAAGCAGTCTTATTATTGTCATGACCGAATTCGGCATTACTGATAGTTGGAGCATTCGGTTCTGCTTTATCTTTTTTACAGCTGGTTATGGACATGGCCAATACTGCTGTAATCATAAAAATTTTTACTATATTTTTCATTGTAATATTATTTTGTTTTTTTTATTTAATTGTGATTGGTTGAGTTATTTGAAGGATAGAAATAGTGGGGGACCTCTCACAAATAAATGCTTTAAATGAGTTCCTTTATTGAAAAAAACTCTAATTACTGTAATGACTTTCGACGGTAAGACAATGTTAGGCTTAGTAATTGAAATAGAGGGAGAAGGCTCCATCATGACTTGATGACACAAAACACAATGGTGATTTTGACTATTTGATAAGTCGCCATGATGTTCTATTAAGTTGTGAAAGGATATGAGTAGCATAACCCCTATAAAAAATAGGGAAACACTTTTGTGGAATATGTCTTTATCCTTGTGCATTACTTCTTAAAATCAAAGGGTATTTTAATGGATAAAACAATGTTTCTCCCCTGTTCGGGCAATTCTATTAAGCGGTAAAAACTAGTATGATTCAAATATTCCTGATTCAATAAATTATATACATTTAAACTAAAATCCATTGCGTTTTTCTTCATCTTGATCGAAGTACCTACCGCGATTCCCCAAACATTATAAGTAGGAGTTATCTTTTCAGGCGGAACAATCCTGTTTTGAGCAGTCACAATTCTCCAATTAATTTTAAAGAATGTGTTTTTTAGACGTTTTTCCCATAATTGGGGTTCATACGAAACGGATATAATGCTCGAAGCCGGAGGCGAAAAAGGTAACGGATAATATTTCTTAGTTCCCGATAATTGAATGCTGTATAAATATTCCAGTCCTGTTTGGAAACGTAATTGTTGAATGGGCCTATATTCTCCCTGTAATTCAAATCCTGTTCTGAAAACTTTTGCTTGTGTATATTCAAATATTTGGTTTCCTGCACCATAATAAGTATCATAATCGGAAGTCGGATTCAAAAAGATATAATTGGAGAAATAATTCACAAAAGGAGTAAGACCAATATCCCACTTTTGTTTTTTAACATGAATGCCCAAATCAAGTTGATAGGATTGCTCGGGAGAAAGCTGATTATTCCCCTTTTCGTACCTGAAATAATGATAGTTTACACCATTGGCCGCTAATTCTTTTGCAATAGGTATTCTGAAACTTTTACCTATATTGATGCTAAATTCCCAATCATTCTTAGCATAGCTCATGCCGATTGACCAACTCAAATTGTTGAAATTTCTCGAAAACTCTTCAGCTTTTTGTAGTTTCTCTTTATAGGTGTTTCCATGTTTGGTTACATCACTTTCAAACCAATCATAGTAGGATTCAACCTGGATGTGTCCGAAATCATATCGCAATGCCCCAAGGAGTTTTAAATACTCGTTGATTGAAAATTTATCAAAAACAAAAGCTCCTAAATTATAGGTGATGTAGTTTGGAATTAAAAATCCCCAACCTCCAATTTTATTATTTTCATAACCGGAATTAATCCCATAACTCAATTGATGTTTTTTGAAAATCAGTTTGTCGGTAGCAGTTAAACTAATTGTACTTTTATTGTATTCCCGTTCTAAATCGGAAGAGAAATTTAAGTCATCGGGGAAAACAGCAGGCATATAACCGTGTGCCACGTATTTACTGTATTCTGTTCTGAAATTATTTTGAATTCCTGCTTCAAAAACAAGCTGGTGTTTGTCTAAATAAACATTCGTTTGGTTGCTAATTTTAAGATGATTGACTTTTTGATAAGGGAGCAGAATATCTCTATTGGAAGCGTCATAAATGGTTTTGTCAATATTTATAGGAGTAATGCCATGTGCATTAGCAAAAAATCCACTTTTTGAGAAATTATTACTTATAGAAAAAGTGCTTTTTATTTTGTTGTGAATGTACCCAAAATGGAGACTATTGTTCCATTCTTTACCGGCCGTGTTACGGACAAAATGCTTATCTAAATTAACCGCATAGCTATAAATATAAACCGTATCAGTAGGAACTCTGTAATCCGCATAATCCATATATGTCGAGCGGAAATTGAAAAACCATTTATCCTTTCTACCAAAGAGGTTAAGCGAACCACCAAAATGAAGATTGTTACTTTTTCCTACTATATCTAAATTTCCTCCAAAAGTGTGTTTAGCAGGTGCGGTGTTAGATTTTACATTAATGACGCCTCCTAAAGCGTTAGAGCCATATAAGAACGAAGAAGGACCTTTTATAATTTCTAATTGATGAATAGAATATTGGTCGATTTCCAGTCCATGGTCGGCTCCCCATTCCTGTCCTTCATGCTTGATTCCGTTTTCTACAACGGCTACTTGATTAAATCCCAGTCCTCTAATCAAGGGCTTAGAATTAGACGAGCCAATCCCCACACTTTTAATACCCGGGTTATTTTCAAGCGTTTGCATTAAACTTCCCCCAACTTCATTTCTGATATCAGATGCACTGATTTCAAGCGTTGATAAACTTTCAATTGGAATACCTATGGATTGTTTGGCAACGATTACAACTTCATCTAATTCCACTATTTTTTCCTTAACAATTATCGGATTAGGCAAGATGGTGTCTTTGTCCAATACGAGTTCAATAGAAACAGCATCCTTGCTATATAGATTCACTATTAGTGTATGTTTCCCCTTTGGAATACTGTCAATAGTGAACCTTCCCTCACTATCTGTAAAGAAGAATCTATTTGTATTTTTTATGGTTACCACAATGTCTTCTAATGGCTTGGCCTTTTCATTTATTATTGTACCGTTTAGTTCAATACCTTGACTGAAGCTATACAGATGAAAGAAAGTCATTAGTAGAATTGCTACTATAATTTTCTTAATCAAAATGGATTTTTTTTTCAATAAAACAATACCCTAAGACTGCTGATTATCAAAGGATTAAAAGGAACGCACTTTTGTGTGTGTTCAGAAACGTTTAAATGAAAAAAGGAGGGTCTTTATTAGAACTTCCAGTTAGTTCGATAGAATGGAAACTCTTATAATAAGTTGGGAATTCAGTGAAGAACTCAAAATTAGGAAGCTCGAATTCGTTTTCTACAAGTATTTGCAGGGGCATGGTATGATAATCACAAAACCAACATTCTTCAAATGGTTTACTAAAGTGTTCTTTGTGATTATCGTGTATTCCATAGTAAATCGCTTTTTCACATGAGTCGGCTTCAGAAAAGGCTATAACTTCTTTTTCATGGTGATGATGTGATACCATTGAAGGTATCATAGTGAAAGTGTACACCACAAGCAGGGCAAATCCTAAAAAGTTTATATGTCCTTTTTTCCTCAAATTGATAGTTTGGAATAAATCTAATTTACAATAGTAATACATTATTTTCAACTGACAAATTTTTCATCATTACAAATTGAAATTTTGAGACTGGAACTGTTTAGTATGGGTTGCCGATAGCGATTAATACTAATTTGAAATTCAAAATAGACCAATAGAGCGAAACCTTATTTTGGTATTATGCCGGGGTTACAAACAAATAGAACAATGAGATAAAATCGAAATTAGTCTATATTGTTTGCCCAAACGGTATAATCAGCTTCTCCAATTGTTTTCTTTAAAATGGTATTATTATTTTCAGGCTGATATTTCGCCCCATATTGTATATCCCATAGTGTTCGTTTGGTGAGATGCGGTAATATTCAAAATACTTTAAACGGTTTAAATGAGACTGGTAAGCTTTATCAAACAGATTGCTTGTTTGCAGAATGATTTGAACAGCGTTTGTTTTATTATATTTAATTTCAGCACTTAATCCTACGTTGAAAAGGGTATAACTTGAAGTAAAATTTTCTGTTCCACTCAATCCCAAATAACGATTTTGTACATTGTTAAATTCCATATCAAATCTGGGTGTTAATGAAATAAGTTTCCCTTTTTTAGGTTTTATTTCATACTCTATTCCGCTCATTAGTTTTAACGGTGGTATTAACGGCAAATATTCACCTTCAATACCTTTATCCTTAAAATCAGGATTTTTATTTGTACCATAAACAACACTTAAGCTATTGTCCCACCGGAATCCTTTTATTTTTTCAGGATGAATGGCAAACCATATTTCATAACCAAACAAATGAGCCTCAGATTGTTGATATTGGTAAGTTCTATTGCCCTGTGCGTCCAAAATTGGATTGCCTTGTGCATTTGCAACGGTCTCCATATAGATATAATTTTGAATGTTGTTATTAAAGAGACTTGCTTCTGCTGAAATATCTTTGTACTTGATACTGATACCTAAGTCTTCTTGTAATGAAAACTCGGGTTTAAAATTTCTGTTGCCCAAATAGATGATATGTGCTCCGGGGTCAAGGCCGTTACTGCCAATCTCGGTGATATTGGGTGAGCGATAGGCTCTTCCGATATTAGCTTTTAGGCTGATGTTTTGAGAAGCTTTAAACGTTGTTCCAATACTTCCGCTTACACCGTAAAAAGTTTTCCGATATTCGGGAAATTGTAAATCGGCTGTTGGGTCAGTAGCATTGGTTTGTTGTTCAAAACCTGTTTTAGAATTTACTCCTACATAAAAATCATTCCATTGGACGTGCCGCAAATCATAACGTACACCACCGCTAATGCTCCATTTTTCTTTTTTCCATTTAGCGTATAAATATAATCCGCCATCGTATAAATTGTAATCAGGAATTGGAAAGTCAGTGGCATCTTTATTTTTGTTGTTCTGCAACATACCATTGACACCAATAGAGGTTTCAATATTTGAAAGTTTTGGCGCATTATAGCGTATTCCGTAATTTAATGTGTTTAATCGCATATACATACCAGCTTGTTTGGGTGATATGGGGTGATTATATTCTCTACGGATATTTTGCTGTCCGCCTAATATTAAGTCTATATCTCCCTTTCCTGTTTCATAGAAACTATGTAAATAAAGTCTGTAGTGTTGAATGTGTTGTGCCAAATCTGGTACTTTATAAGAATTTAATTCTTTGTCAGAAACTATTGGCCTTGTTGTAAGATCATCATCATCACCGTCAAAAATTTGTTTTGTGAATTTTCGGGAAATAGAATCTCTGCTCCCGTCAGGTATTCCCTGATGATTGTCATAAAGAGTGAAATTTAGGTGTGTGTAGCCATTTGTGGATTTGTATCCTACTAAGGTTGAGAAATTATTAACATTAAAATTGGTCAAATACACACGCCCATCAATTGGATTTCTATAGTTTTTTGCCATTCTGTAAGAACCACGCAATGCAGCTAAAAAGTTGTCTTTGAAATAATTTAGATTTATGCCGTTTCCAATTAGATTATTATTAGTATGATATTCGGAAGTATATTTACCGTGTATTTTTCCGTCATTAATCAGAGGTGTTTTAGGAAGTAAACTAACAACTCCGGCGATGGCATCACTTCCGTACAGCAAACTGGCGGGGCCTTTAATTACTTCGGCCTTGTCAATATTATAATCATCCACTTCTAAGCCGTGTTCATCACCATATTGTTGACCTTCCTGCCGTATTCCGTCATAAAGTGTGAGTACACGGTTGTAACCTAAGCCGTGAATGAATGGTTTAGAAATATTCGGCCCTGTTTTTACTGCATTTAATCCGGGGACATTTTTTACCAAAGCATCTATAATATTACTTTCAGTAGTCTTTTCTATCTGTTTGGATGATATGGCGGTAATAGAAATTGGATTTTCTTTGATGAGCGTGGCTCTTGTAACTCCTGTAATAACAGTCTCTTCTAAAAGCATACTTTCAGAATATAAAAAGATAAGATAATCATTTTTATCAGGTAAAATTTGTACACTATCTTGTTTATATCCTATCGTTCGGAAAAGAAGAACAGGTTTATCTATTGTGCCTGAAATTTGGAGAGTAAATTTTCCGTTTTCGTCTGTAGTAGTTCCGATTTGTCCTTTAGATAGGAATACATTACAAAAATCAACTGGAGTTTTTGTATCTGCATCTTGAACCGTTCCTGTAATAACCTTATGTTGAGCATAAATAAGCGTATTTGTACAACAAAAAATAAATAGTAAAATTGTGTTTTTCATTATTCTAAATAAATTGTTCATAATACGAAGCTATATAAGTTAGGTTAATCTAACAAATATAATTAGGAAAATCTTCTTATCTTTGTGTTATGGTATCACAAACAGAGGAAAATTATTTAAAGGCGTTGTTTCATTTAACTTATGAAGCAGAAAGTAAAACAGAAGCCGGTACAAATGAATTGGCGGATTATTTGGAGGTGAAACCTGCAAGTGTCAATGATATGCTTAAGAAGCTAAAAGAGAAGGATTTTGTTTCTTATGAGAAATACGGGAAAATTACTTTAACTAAAAAAGGAAAAGATATTGCGATTGAAATCGTGAGGAAGCACCGTTTATGGGAAACATTTTTATATGAGAAAATGAATTTTACTTGGGATGAAGTTCATGAAGTTGCGGAGCAATTAGAACATATAAAGTCTCGAAAATTGGTGGAGCAATTGGAGCGATTTTTAGATTTCCCTGAAATTGACCCACACGGAGACCCTATCCCAAATGCAAGAGGTGAGATAAAAAAAATAGTGCGCAAGTCCCTTTCAGAAGTTGTTATTGGAACTACTTGTAAATTAGTTGCTGTAAAAGATGGCAGTGTAACATTTTTACAATACGTTACGAAATTAGGTATAGGTTTGAGCAGTAAAATTAAAGTTATCAGTCGTCAGGAATTTGATGGATCAATGGAAATTGAGGTCAATAATCATCGTTTTACTGTTAGTCAAAAGTTTGCTGATAATTTGTATGTTATTTGATGGGTAATATCGAACTGGAACTGTTGATGTAGTGAAAGCAACACTTTTAGCACTGAGCTTCAACCGAATACAGTGCTTCAAATTTACACAGGATTTTCAAGCGAAGCCGTTTCCTGCCGATTTCGCCAAGTGAGCTATGGGCAAATGCCGTTCTTATTCATATTTCGCTTTGGGGTTTAGCATTTCTACATTATTCACTAATGTAAAGTCTGACCAACTTGTTACACCGTGAATCTTTACTTCTCCCATCTTTTTTACATCAACCAAAGAATATAGAAAATCACCATAAGAAACAGGTTTTGTGTTTGCTACAAACCGATTAAGTTGATTGTAAATTTTACCAGCAAGTGGTGCAACGAACTCATTTTTAAAAAAAGTAGCTTTAGGGCTGGGAATTTCAACAGCAATACTTCCGGGTGCCGATGATAGGATAACTACGTTTGATGAGTTTAAATAAGGAGCTTGCCGAAATCTTTTAATTGCATCTGAATATTTTAAAAATTCATTAGGACCACCATAGTCATTGGGACCATAGTAATCTCCATTTTTTGTCAAATTCAGTCTATTCCTTAATTTTTCCATTTGTTCATGACTATAACATGCATCTATAATAATTACAAAAGGAATCCCTAATTTCTCTAATTTATTTGAAATTTTAGAAACGGGGTATAAACCACTGACTTCTTCGGGATATTCAGCGGCAATTACTCCCATTAAATCAAGAATGTCTGAAAAGTTTGAGCCGCTTAATGGTGATGATTTATGGTCAATGGATTCACGATAAAGTCCATGATAAAAATTTTCTCCTATGTCTTCACTTGGATTTCCATTGTATTCATTTAAAACTAAGTATGAATGTCCATTTGGTCCAGAAACAGCATGCCCAACATAATAAAATAACAGTAATGAAGTGTAATCTGATTTTAAATCTGATTTTTCTAAATCATCTAATATATTATCTAATAATTTTTCTGAAACAAAATCTTCATTATTAGAATTATGAGCAGATTCTGCTCCGGCAATATTAAAAACAGAAGAAACTAATTCTAAACTATTAGGAACTATCCGTAGATTCCCAAAATATTTGCTTTGATAGGTTGAATTGCCCAGAGCGATATATTTGACATTTGAGTCTCCCTTATCTAAGTTAAATTGTTCTAAATCAAGATGGTTATTTGTAATATCTGGAACTATGTATTCTTTGAAAATTAAACCGTCCGGTTTTCCTGCTTTTAAATTGGTAGAAATAAAATTAATCAAAACAGTTTCATAGGCAACAATTGAAGGGGCTTCAACTTTTATCGTTACTCCGCCACTACTTGATAAACTACCGCCAACTTCAATCAGTTGTTCTTTAATTTTGTTCCAATGCTCTCCTTTAATTTTGCTTCCTTTTTTGACTGTATAGGTTACAATTGCTTCATAAGCTCTAACAATTGCCCTAGGTTTTAGGCCGTTTTTCTCAGCATTTATAATGCTTTCATTACTCAATAATTTGTCTTTAAATTCGGAATTTAAATCAGTTTCAAATAATCGCAATTCGTCTAAATCAATTTGAATGGATATATCACCTGATGAATTTAATGCACCCAATAGCTCACCAAAGAGTTTTACATCAGAACTTCCATCAGCAGTAATTGTTACTTGTGATGTTTTGATTGGAATTTTTATTGGTCTGTTTTCTCGTTTTATGGTTAATGATTGACCTTCTCGAGCCGTTAGCAAAACGGTGCCGGGATATCTCCCGTCCGCAGGTGGCAGATTAAGCTCAATCAATTCAACTGGTCTATCAAATAACTCTGCAAGTTTTCTTCTGAGAGTTTTCTTTGGGTTGTAGTTAACATAAAACAGATAAACACCGGATGCTATTAGCGTCACTGCAATAGCCAATATTAAACTCTTTTTTCTAAAGTGCATGATTTTATTATGTGTAATTACAATTTAGCCCAACTTACAATGAGACATTATTTAATTTAAAAATACTTAAAATTCTTTACAAATCCTCAAAAGGACTCTTTATTTGCTAATCCCTACACGAGAGCAGGTTTCAGTTGTTCTGTGATAGTGGGGTTCTAAAAGCTCTTATAACAGGCTTTTTGTCGCTTAGTGTTCGATAAAGATATTGTCTGTGACGGCATCCGGATCAGTTTCTTCTTTGCTTCCAAACCACCTCGCAAAACGCGCCTTTAGCTTATCTGCAGTGTAATACACAATCGGCACTACAAAAACAGTCAGAATCATGGAGGAAGTCAGTCCGCCGACAAGTACCCATCCCAATCCGTTTTTCCACTCTGAACCGGCCCCTTTGGCCAAAGCAATCGGAAGCATACCCGCCACCATGGCGACTGTGGTCATGAGGATAGGTCGGAGTCGTATCGCGCCGGCCTGTATCAGAGCGTCAAAAGAAGAAGCTCCTTCTGCCTTTTTCTGATTGGCAAAGTCCACAATTAAGATGGCGTTTTTGGCTACTAATCCGAGCAGCATAATCAGCCCCAGAATGGTAAACATACTCATGGTGGATTGAGCTAAGTTGAGTGCCAGGAATGCCCCTATAAATGCGACCGGTATCGAGAAAAGCACGACGAAAGGGTAGAGGAAACTGTCATACAGAGCCACCATAACTAAGTACATGAAAATAAAAGAAGCTATAAACGCGATGGAAAGAGCACTGAACGATTCTTCCTGTCGCTCTACGTCCCCCGTCCATCTGAAATCTACTCCTGCCGGAAGTGGTCTGCTTTCAACAGATTTGTCTATTTCTTTAGCGACAATACCAGCGGTGCTGCCCAGTAGGTTACTCTTGACTCGTATGGACATCCTTCTGTCCTGTCTTTCTAACACACTCGGTCCGCTTCCCTGAGTGACAGTGGCAAATTGTGATAAGCTTATCAGCTGTCCCTGTCCGTTGAGAATTTTTATATTTTTGACATCTTCTGCACTTTTTCTGTCAAACTCATCAAATTTGATGTTGATGTCATATTCGTTATTGTGTACTCTAAACTTGGCATCTTTGTTTCCGGACAGTGCGTTTTGAATAGTAGCCCCGACTGTCCTGATATCTAACCCAAACGTACCCATCCGGTCTCGGTCGATATCTATCTGAATTTCAGGGTTGCCATCTTCCAATGAGATACTGACATCAATAGTGCCGGGAATTTTTTCGATTCTTTCTTTTAAATCTAATGCCGAAGCTTCCAATAGGCTTAAATCTTCTGCCTGCAAGATAATCTGAATAGGCTCTCCTGAGTTGAGCAAACCGATAGTTTTGGAGCGGATTTTCATACCGGTAAACTTGCTGTTTAGGCTGTCGGCATAGCGAATAAGAAATTCATCTGTAGTGAGATGTCTTTCTTTGGCATCTACTAACTGAACCACTAATTCTGTTTTATAATCCTGCCCAATGGAAACCAAAGCTTCAAATCCCGTCATGGAAGGCCCGGCTACGTTACTGAAAACACTTTTTACTTCGGGGAGGGCTAAGAGGTAATTTTCAATTTCTTTTGATTTTAAATTGTTTTCACGGAGGGTTGTGCTCTTGTCAAATTCGAGCTTGTACTGAATTTTTCCCTGATCGCCTTCAGAAACCAATTCATTGCCCAATATGCCCATTTGCATAATCAGTCCGGTCAGCACGAATAAACCGATCACCACCGTGGTGGTAATCCCTCTGTGATTCAAAGTCCATTTTAAAGCTACTTTATATACCTCGGTTAATCTTTCCAAACCTTTCTCAAAGCCGATTAATATTGCGTGGAGAGGATTCTTTGGGTTTAGTTCTGTGATTTTTCCCATTCTCGAAGCTAACCACGGGGTCAGGGTAAATGCGACAAACAGACTCATCGCGGTTGATACGACTACTGAAATAGAAAATTGTCTTAATACCGGAGATATACTGGTATTGACTAAAGCAATAGGACCAAACACCACAATGTCCACCGTGGTAATAGCCATTGCCGCAAAGCCAATTTCGGTACGCCCATCTAAGGCTGCAGCGCGTTTGGGTTTGCCCATTTGCAGATGCCGGTGAATATTTTCCAGTACCACGATAGAGTCGTCCACGAGAATACCGATGACTAATGAAAGTGCAAGCAGGGTCATCAGGTTGAGCGAGTAACCCAACAGATTCATAGCCAAAAATGTGGAAATCAGTGAAGTGGGAATGGCCAGCAGCACAGTCAGAGAGTCTCTGAGGCTGTGCAGGAAAAGCAGCATAATCAGAGATACTAATATGACCGCCATCATCAGGTCGTGCTGTACCGCATCTACCGAAGCCATAGTGAAAACAGCCTGATCATCCGTAACCGTAATATTCAGGCTGATAGGTTTGTACTTGGACTCCAGTTTGTGTATGACTTCGTGAATTGCATTACTGATTTCTACGGCATTCGAACCGCTCTGTTTTCGTATCACAATACCGATTCCGTTGACACCATTGTATCGGTTGATGGAGGAAGGCTCTTTAAGTATATCGGAAACTTCGGCTACATCTTTTAATTTGATGGTACTTCCGTAAGGACTCGGACTTTGGAGAATGACCAGTTCTTCGATATCTTCTGTAGAATTAAACCGTCCGGTCAGTCTTACAGTCATCTGGTCGCCGTCGTCTTTAACTTTTCCCGTAGGAAATTCAAGGTTGTTTGTGGCTATCTTTTGGGTAATCTGCAGAATAGACAGATTGTAAAAATCCAATTTTTCTTTATCTACGTTTACCTGAATTTCCCGTTCCTGTCCTCCGATAAGCGTGACCTGTCCGACACCTGAGATTTGCTGAATTTGAGGAACAATTTCATTTTTGACTAAGTCGTAAAAGTCGGTTGTACTCAGGGAAGAGGTACCCTGTAACTGCATAATGGGCTGGTCGCTGGGTACAATCTTGGAAATGTTGGGCGTTTTTATTTCGGCCGGAAGGTCACCGATAATACTGTTGAATTTTCGCTGAACTTCCTGCTGCTTTTCATCTATGTCCACACCAAATTTAAACTCCGCCACAATCATGGACATGCTTTCGTAAGACTGAGTGATAATATTTTTCAGTCCGTCTATACTGGCAAGTTCATCTTCTAACTTTTTGGATACAGACTGCTCCACGTTGCTCGGGTCTGCTCCGGGATATTGTGTGGTAATAATAAGAGTCGGCTGGGAAAATTCCGGCATCAACTCGTAATTCAGTTGATTGTACGAATACAATCCGGTCAAAATCAGTACAAGGAATATGACTATAATCAGAGATGGACGCTCAATCGCTATTTTTGTTAGTTTCATATCAGACTCTCTTCCGTATAATTTATTTTTTAGCGATAGATACTTTTGTACCGTCTGACAAGTTTACTAAACCGCCAACAGCTACTACTTCGTTCTCTTTCAAACCTTCCAATACCTGTAATCTCGTTTCGTTGCTGGCTCCCAATATAATCGGGCGTCGGGTAGCTATGCTGTCTTTTATGACATAGACTTCCGGGTTTTTATTGGAACCGACCAATGCTGTGCGCGGAATACTGACCGTTTTTTCCTGCTCCGAATTTACCAGCGTTACAGTTCCGTACATTCCCGATTTTAACGGAAACTTGGAAGAGTTTGTAACTGAAATTTTTACTTTAAAATTTTTGGTGGCATCTGTTTTAACTCCAAGTATATCCACTACACCGTTGTACAGATGTTCAGGATAGACCTTGGTACTGACTTCTATATTCATTCCTTTTTTAAACCTGGCAATATCTCTTTCAGGAACATTAATTTCGAGCTTTAAGGTCTGAATGTCGGTCAGCATCGCCATTTGAGTACCGCCTCCTGCCAATGAGCCGATTTCATAAAACTTGCCTGTAATAATGCCGCTGAAAGGAGCTTTGATTGTGGCCATTGAGATTTGCTTTTTGTACAGCTCAATCTGGTGTTTCAGAGTGTTCACATTGTTTAAGGCTTCATCTATTTTGATTTCTGACAGCCCGGACGACGCATTGGTCATTCTTTGTGCGGTCTTTTCGGCAAATTCCAAATTTCCCTCGGCTATCTTAAGCTGACTGTTCAGTATGTCGGTATCTAATTGGGCGATGACCTGTCCCGCGGATACTGCCATGCCCTCCCGGATGTGATCTTTGACAACTCTTCCGGCGCCTTCCGACATGATGAGGACTTCTCTGTTGGGTGTGAATGATCCGAGATAAGAAGTCTGATATTGAAAAACTTCTTCCTGCAGTGTTTCTGCCTGTATGAGTACACTCGCATTGGGATTCATTCTGTATATTTTGGACTGGACTTCTTTCTGATTTGTTTTTAGTTTTAAAAAAGCCAGAACTGCCAAGCCGCCGAGTACTACAGCAAAGATTATCAATCGGATAGCATTGTTCATATTTCGATTTTAGAAAGTAGATTTAAAATAGTGTTGAATAAAATTGATGATATACTGTTCCCGTTCCCTTAAAAAATGAATATAATCATCATCTGCACATTTCAGCATATGCTGTATCATACTTTTAGCGGCAAAAGGGAAAAACACAACGGATATAAATGTAATAAAATGCTGTTTGGCCTGACCGTTTATCTGCCCTTTTTTAATCAGTTTTTCTATATCCTGCATCACCATATTGGAAAAGCTGTGTGCATTGACAATTTTGAGCATTTTTTCCGGCTGAGTACAAAATTCATTTAAGATAAATAAATCAAACTCCGGGTCTTCAACTGCGAGAGCAAAATATTCTCTGGTAAATTCTATCAGCTTTTCTTTTAGAGGCAGGTTTTTATGGACGGTACTTCCAAGGCGAATTTTCAGGTCTAAAAGTTTGTCTGTAAAAACAGCAGAGTAGAGGTTTTCCTTATTCTTGTAATAGTAGTGGAGGGAAGTTCTGCTGATTCCGGCTTCATCTGCAATCTCCTGAAGCTTTGCACCGTCAAGCCCTTTCTTGAAAAAAACTTTCTGCGCAGCAAGTTTGATAATTTCTTCGGTATCTTTCTTCTCCCTGGTTAGTTGTGGCATAACGGTTTGACAAAATTGTCAAATCAAATATCTGGTTATTTACACTAAAAAAAGACAGTAGAAAGTGTTTTTATAAATAAATAACAAGATTTTAAAAGATGCGTTTACCGCAAATAAAAAAGGCTGCTATTTCAGCAGCCCATTCATATATTATGAAATTGTTTGTGAACCCGTAATTAGTTTGCTGAGATGTTGACTTTAAAGTTGATTTCCTTGCTGATTAGGTCGTCCGGCATTCCCGGATAAGTGATATCCCAATCAAATCTTTCGATGTTGAAGTCGGCAGATGCCGCAAAGGAAGATTCTGAAATGTCAGTTACGTCTGCATTGAATGTAATATTCTTGGTAATTCCTTTGATGGTGAGATTAGCCGAAACAGAAGTTGTGCCCACTCCGCTTCCTTCAACGTTAGTAATTTCAAGTACTGCTTCAGGATGCTCTTCAATATGGAAAAAATCTTCACTCGCCAAATGCCCTTCAAGTTTGACTTTCCATTCGCCTTCCTGATCAAAGTTTTCGAAAGAAGTCATGTCTATGACGAATTTTCCTGCAGTAAGCTGGTCGCCGTTTACATGTACTTTGCCTTCTTTGATTTTAATCTCCCCGTGGTGAGTCGCAGTCATTTTTTTACCTGCCCATTCCACATTGGAGGATTCGGTGTTTACAGTCAGATCAGCGCCTTCTGATGCCGCAATTTCTGCAGCTTCTCCGGTAACTGCTTTCTCTCCTTCAGGATTGCTTACACAGGACGTAAATAAAAGACCTGCAATTCCAAAAATAAAAAATAGTTTTTTCATAGATATAAATAGTTTAAAGTTTCTAAGACAATATTTCTTTAAAATTGTTTTCAGCGCAAAGATAATAACAAGAAGTATAAACAATAGTTGTATATACAATTGTTAATGATTTTTAACATTATAATCTGAAATCACCTGTTTTGATATGATTTAATGGTTTAAATGAGATGGCTGTTCAGCCAGTCTATAATCGCATTCAAAACTTCCTGTTTTTCCGGTTCGTTGTGTATTTCGTGAAACAGCCTCGGCAAAAGCTTAATTTTGACCACTTCTGATTTATTGGCCAGCAATTGTGAAGCCTCAGGCGAAGTAATCTGATCGCCCGATCCGTGAAGTATAAGAGTTGGGACTTTTATTTCTGCGGCGTGTTCGATTGCATATTCTCCCGCATCTACGATTGAGATACCCATTTTGGCGGAAATCTTATTGTGTACCAACGGGTCGTTTATATACTTCTCGACTACGTTTTTGTCTCTCGAGATGTGATTGGGATTAAGTCCGTTGGGAAGAGTCAGTTTGGGTAATAAATTTTGAGTGAGCCTTCCTAAAGATACTTTCAAGGCTGGTTGTGGATTGGTCAGTCTAAAGTATGGTGCAGAAAGGATGGCTGCTTTGAGTTTGGGCTGTCTCCTAATCAGGTAGTTGGCAACTAATCCTCCGCCCATACTGTGTCCGTATATGAAATGCGGAGCTTTGGGAAGAAGTTCTGTTGTTTTTTGAATAGCGAGTGAGACATCATCCAAAAACTGTTCATAGCTTGGAATATGCCCTCTGCTTCCTCCTGACTGACCATGTCCGCGCTGATCGTACCCCAACATGGAAAAACCTGCTCCAGTCAGAGCTTCAGCTACATGATTGTATCGTTCAATATGCTCACCGAGTCCGTGTACTAAGGTAATTACTCCCTTTGAGTTTCCATCTTCAGGTTCCCAGGTTTTGGCGTAAATATTTATTCCGTCATTTGTTTGCCAATTGTGCGTGTTTGTTTTCATTTGATTGATTATCAGGTTTTAAATTTAACAAAGTAAATTCATTTTATTTCAGAAAACTTATCGAATTCGATTTTGCAGAAATAGTTTTGAATTATTTCGGGAGTTAAAATAATAAAGGCCTCGAATTTCGAAGCCTTTATATATCCTATTTCTGAGCGTAAGAGTTTTATTTTCTCTTGTACTTCTTATTAAATTTCTCAATCCGTCCTGCAGTATCCAAAAGTTGCATTTTCCCGGTAAAGAACGGGTGGGATGCACTTGAAACGTCTAATTTTACAAGCGGATATTCATTGCCGTCTTCGTAAACAATGGTTTCAGTAGTGTTGGCGCATGACTTACCCAAAAATGTATAGTCGCAGGAATAATCTTTGAACACGACAGTTCTGTAATTTTCAGGGTGAATTCCTTTTTTCATTTCTTCAAATTTTCAGACTGCAAAGATAGGGTAATTTTATTTATGCACAAAAAAATAAACACCTTTTTCGTATGTCTGCCTTAAAATATAACAATTGAAATTTTAGCTCAATCTGTATTTCCGGCAGACTTTTATCTAAATGTCGATTTTTAATAATAAATTTAATAAATCATATACTTACTGATTTTTAAATTTATCTCTGATGAAAGTATTAATAACCGGGGCTACGGGTTTTGTGGGTAGTCATTTAATTAAAAAATGCCTTGAGAAGGGGTGGGAGGTAAGTGCTTTTGTGTGGGAAGGCGATCAGGAAGCTGATTGGCTGAAAGATTTGGGTATCAATATTTTTTTCGGTGATGTAAGAAATTCCTCTGACGTGTCTGATGCGGTAAAAGGGCAGGATGTTGTTTTTCATGCGGCAGCATACGTTTCTGATTGGGGAGCAAAAAGCTTATTTGAGGAAATTACCGTACACGGAACCGAAAATGTATGTGCGGCAGCCTTACGCCAGGGTGTGAAACGATTGGTATTAGTCAGTACCAATGATGTGTTTGGAAGAAGAGAGGATGTCGTGACAGATGAAACTTTTCCGCTGTCTCCGTGGGGAGAACCGTATCCGGATACTAAGATTCGTGCAGAGGAGGTTGCCTGGTCATACCATAAAAAATATAATCTGCCTGTAACTATGGTATATCCTTGCTGGATATACGGAGAGGGCGATAAAACCTTTGTGCCATTGCTCGCAGATGCTATCCTGAAACGGGAGATGGTTTTTATGCGAAAAAGTGCATTAGTTTGGCCTGCGTATGTGGGAAACGTGACGAATCTCCTAATTACAATTGCCGAACATCCCAATGCCGTAGGGCAGGGATATCTGGTACATGACGGGGAAAGTGATACGCTGGAAAATTTTTGTCAAAAAATAGCCAAAGCATACCAAACAGAAATGAAAGTACGATATATACCGTATTGGCTGGCCATGTTAGCGGCATTTGTACTGGAAATTATTTGGAAGATTTTGGGCCGGAAGCAAAGACCGATTCTGACCACTTATACCGTGAAGAATTTAGGTTCCAGACTGAAATTTACTATTGAGAAAGCAAAAAATGATTTGGATTGGGAACCGCCCGTTTCTTATAAAGAAGGGATGAAACGGACTCTGAACTGGCTGCTGACACTTGACAAAAATAAACTGAAACAAAAATGAGCATTCAATATACCGGACAGTGGGCATTTATCATAGGCGGTTCTGAAGGAATCGGGCTGGCTATGGGAGAAGAATATCTTAAAAGGGGTGCCAATGTACTGCTTGTATCCCGAAGTGAAGAAAAGCTCAGGGAGGTATCCGTACGACTTCAGGAGCGTTATACAGAAAGTCAAACTCGATATTTAAGTCTTGATGTACGAAAGGGCGAAGATGTACAGAAAGCTTTTTCGCGTTTGGCAGAAGAAAATATGACTCCCTATTTTCTGATTAATTGTGTGGGTAGGGCTGTCCCCCAATATTTTGAACAGATTGATTCGGCTCAGTTGGAAGAGACGTTTCAGATCAATGTACTGACCGCCTGGAACACTATTCAGGCTGCTTTGCCTTATATGAAAAAGACCGGAGGTTTTATTATGAATACTTCTTCTGTGGCGGGCTTTGTCGGAGTTTTTGGATATTCGGATTATTCGATTACAAAATTTGGTCTGATAGGTTTGTCCGAAGTGTTGCGGAGCGAACTAAAACAATATCGGATTCAGCTCTCTGTGTTGTGCCCGCCGGATACAGATACGCCCGGATTTCAGGAGGAAAATAAAACTAAACCCGCAGAAACTATCGCAGTCTCAGCCAATGCAAAGTTAATGACGCCGGAAGCTGTTGCCGGATGTGCGATAAAAGCTATGGAGAAAGGGAAGTTTATTCTTTTAGTCAATTTTGAATCTAAGCTGGTCTGGTTTCTCAAAAGGTGGCTGCCGGGAATTTTGTATCGGATTATTCAAAAAGATATTATTAAGGTTCAAAAACAAAAACAATGAGACTTCTTCAATTAATTACGGCCATAGGCATTCTTCTTTTTTGGACAGCTTATTTTACTGTGGGATTTGAAAATGAGTTGTATCCGGAATGCTATCAAGCTTTTGAAAACAGTTTTCCGTTACCGGATTTTTTCCTGTCCGTCATTTTAATCCTTGCCTGGTACCAGTGGGGAAAAAATATCCCCAAAGCGCATCAATATACCCGTATTGCCGGAGGCGCAATGATTTTTTTGGGCTTGTGTGATATTTCTTTCAATGCACTCAACGGAATGTACAGAATTGGTACAGACGAGCTGGTGATGAATTTGTTTATTAATGTATGGTGTCTGGGTTTTGGTGCCCGTCAGGCCTTTTTTAAACTGAAATCCTAATTCAGTATCGTTTAGCTAACAAAATGAATTACTTTTAGATTCTTCCAGAATGACGTAGGTCAGTTCATTTTGTATAATAAATGCCATGGAACAAACTTAAGGGAAGCATCTCATTTTCTAAAAATCCTTAACTAAACAGCATTGAATCCTGATTAGTAATTGACCATTTTCAGGTGGTTGTTCTGCCAGCTTAAAATTCCGCCGCCAAGGTCATAAACTTCAAACCCTTCCCGGGATAATTTATCTGCGGCCGCCGCACTTCTTTTACCGCTGCGACAGTATATGTACAGTGGTTTTGAGGCATCTAATTGGGCCATCTGCTGCATAAAATCACTGTCGTACCAGTTGATATTGAGTGCATTTTCCAAATGTCCGCTCTGGTATTCTTCAGGTGTACGAATGTCAATTAACTGCAAATCGGGACGGTCGCTGGCCGTTTCAAAAAATGTATTGGCATCCAACAGATATTTTCCCGCACTCTCATTGGTTTGCGTACCGCACGAAATCAGTACAAAGAAAAGGATATAAAAAAGTTTGTTCATAATTGTAAAATTTGGAAGCAGTCAGGGTATTTCAGCACGTTTTATCCAAACTGCTGACAGAAATAAATATGGTTTTAATCCAGGCCGTTAATAATTTTTTCCAGAGCTCTTGCCTGTACTACTCCGGACTGTCTCCAGACGACTTTCCCGTTTTTGAATATCATCAGAGTAGGAACACTTTGAATCTGATATTTCCTTGCAGCCTGCGGATTTTTGTCCACATCTATTTTAATGATTTTGGCCTTGTCGCCCACTCTTGATTTCAACTCGGAAAGAATAGGAGGCATCATTTTGCAGGGACCGCACCAAGTCGCGAAAAAATCCACCAAAACCGGTCGGTCTGAATTAATAATATCTTGAAAATTCATATCTCTTTAGGTTTTTCTTTTTGGAATAATGACAAAAGTAAGCTCCCCATCAATGCTCCATACAAAGTACTGTTTATCGGTTTTGAAGTGATCATACACGTGCCGGAATGACATCCCACAAATTTCCAGTATGCAAAACCTGCTGCAGCGCCCAAAATGCCGCCTGCGATATAAAGCCAGTATTGAGTAAGGAAGTTTTTCATAAATTGTTTTTAAGGTCTGTACCGACAACTTTATGCGGACTCTGCAATTCTTTTGACATTTTGCCAGGTTCCTCCATTATATACATTAGTAAAACCTCTGCTTTTAAGCATTTGAAGAGCCATACCGCTTCTGCTGCCGCTTCTGCAAAACAACACAATTGATTTTTTGTTTTTCAGCTTATCCAATTGCTGCATAATGGTTTCTACAGGTATATTGACTGCTCCGGGTGCGCTCCCCATCATGAATTCAACGCGGCTTCTTACATCTACCAAGTATGCGCCGTTGTGTATAGCTTCTGTGATTTCGTTGGAAGTGTTTTCTTCTCTTTTAAAAAGTCCGAACATATTTTTCTTTTATTGCGTGTGCAAAGTTATTTAAAACACCTGTACTCAAAAGTTACTTTTGTTACAAATGGTCTGAGAGGGACTGAATCTTTCCCAAACACAGTTCAAATTATCATTTTTATGCCCAAACTTTTCTGAAATTTTTCGGCTCTATATCGGACTGAATTCGCCTTTTCTGAATGATAAAAGCTGACCAAACCATGTATGCCGTTAACTTTCCGTTATTATCATTTAGATAAAAGAAATTTTCAAACAAAATTCATTCAATATTATTGACATTAGTGTCAGTTTAAAATAAACGATTCATTTTTATGGCGGAATCAGTCACAATTACACCAAAGAGAAAGTTATTTTATGATGTCAATAAAACCAATTACGCTGTTTTATTGGCAATTTGTCTCGGACATCTATCGAATGATTTGATTCAGGCAATTATTCCTGCCGCATTACCTATGCTCAAGGAAAACTATAGGCTTACTTTTTCTCAGGTAGGAATGATTACACTTGTTTTTCAGTTGTCTTCGTCCATTTTTCAGCCGGTGGTCGGACAATATACTGACAGGCATCCCAAGCCATATTCTCAAATAATCGGGATGATATTTAGCGGGCTGGGAGTGGTCATGCTTTCGTTTGCCAATCATTATTATTGGGTATTGATATCGGTTTCGTTTATTGGTGTCGGCTCCTCTATTTTTCACCCGGAATCTTCCAGAGTGGCGTATCTTTCATCAGGAGGCAAAAGGAGTCTGGCTCAGTCTATCTTTCAGATAGGAGGGAATTTTGGAGCGGCGTTGGGTCCTTTGTTTTTTGCCTGGATAGTCATTCCAAAAGGGCAGAGAAATATTATTTGGTTTGTGGCAGTAGCATTTTTTGCACAGATATTTTTGGCTTATATCGCCAAATGGTATTCCGGAGTACTCCAGACAGTCCAAAAATTAAAAAAGAATATTGTTTTGGTACCTGACATCAGTTCGGCCCGAATAAAAATGGCAATAGGAGTACTAATGATGCTGATATTTTCCAAGTTTTTTTATATCGCAAGTATTACCAGCTATTTACAGTTTTTTACGATAGATAAATTCCATGTTACAGAAACTCAGGCACAGATTTATCTATTTTATTTTCTTGTTTCAGTCGCTTTAGGTACTTTGTTTGGCGGTTTTCTCGGGGATAAATTAGGACGGAAATATATTATATGGGTTTCCGTTTTGGGCGCATCGCCTTTTACACTTATACTTCCTTACGCCAGTTTGTTCTGGACAGGAATATTGGTTGCGGTTATTGGTTTTATTATGTCTTCGGCATTTCCTTCCATATTAGTTTATGCTCAGGAACTTCTCCCTAAAAAGATAGGAATGGTATCCGGTCTGTTTTACGGTTTTGCTTTTGGAATGGGTGGATTGGGAGCTGCTGTTTTAGGATGGTGGGCAGACCATACATCCATAAGTCATATCTATTCAATCTGTGCGTATCTGCCTTTGATTGGAATGGTCGCTTATTTTCTTCCCGATATGAAAAAAATCGGTTTCAGAGAAGAATCCATTTAATCTTTCTTCATCACTGCAGCAATAATTGCACTGATAATTGCTGAAATCGCTGCATTGCTCAGAAGTCCGATTGGAATAAAAACATAAGGCGAGCTGAAAGGTGCGGAAGCTTCCAAAGCTTTTTCGACGACCTCTTCGGACATTCCTCTTTTCAGCATTTCGTCGCGTTGGATCTCAACCAATGAATTCATAAAGTCCGGATTGATAATTTCCACGTGAATAAAGAAATAGACAGAACTGATCACACTTGCTAAGAATAAAGTGAAAAATGCAACCTTAAAACCTTCTGAAAATTTTATGTGTCCGTTTTGCTTTTTTCGCACGTCATAGATGCTGTACACGGCGGCTGTCAGCATGATAACCCAGGTGAGATAGCCCACCCATTTTTCTTTATCAATGTCCAGTAAAAATGTCAGGATAGTAATGGCTATAAACAAGAGGCCCAGTGGCAGCGCATAAGTCAGAAAGATAGTTTTTATGGAATTTAAATTTGAGTTTTGGTACTCCATTTTTGAGGTGTTTTAGTGATGTAAAATTATACATTATAAGATTAAAGTGTTAAAAAATGTTTTGGCAATGTATATATTTAGTTCATTAGCAATAAGATAACAGGATTATGACAGTTTTGCATTATTCAGACCGTCAAATTTAATTATCTTCGCAAGATATTTATATAGGGAAATTATGAAAAGAACTCACATCATAGCCTTATTGTTTATTGCAGTTCTCACTGGCGTTTTGATAAGCATGCTGGGTGATTTCAGCCGTTATGAAACATTTGATTCAGCTTATGCTCAAAAGGGCAAGGAAATCAATGTGGTCGGAGTTTTGGCTGCCGGGTCAGAATTAATTTATGAACCATTGAAAGACCCCAACAGATTTATTTTTTACCTGGAAGATGAGAATGGTGTGGTAAGAGAGGTCTTTTACAAAGGTGAGAAACCTACTGATTTTGAACGGTCTGAAAAGATAGTTGTGACCGGAAAATTGGTGGGAGAGCAGTTTGTTGCTTCTAAAATTTTAATGAAATGCCCGTCTAAGTACGTGGATGAGCAATTCCAAACAGCTTCTATTTAATATATGGATATATACTCGGAGGGAAGTAATCTCATATTTGGCCAAATCGGCCATTTACTTCTCATTACAGCGTTTGTAGCAGGTCTTGCTTCAAGTATTTCTTATTTTCTTGCGGTCAGAAAATCTTCTTCTGCGGCCTCGGCGTCTTGGTTAAAAACAGGTCGCACCTGGTTCATTATTCACGGCGTGAGTGTATTGGGTGTGGTAGCTGTTTTGTTTTTGATGCTACAGTTACATCTCTTTGAATACCGTTATGTGTATCAGCATTCTTCCCGTGAATTGCCTTTCAAATATGTGTTCTCTGCATTTTGGGAAGGACAGGAAGGCAGTACACTTTTATGGATGTTTTGGCATACTGTATTGGGTTTTGTGTTACTGTTTACTGCCAAAAAATGGGAAGCTCCGATACTTGCAATTCTTGCGTTGGCTCAGGTCATGCTGGGCTCTATGGAACTTGGTCTCTACGTTAAAATACCGGATATACAGCTTGATTTTTCTCCATTCTATTTTGCATTTGACTGGACACACTATAAGTTGGGAAGTAATCCGTTTGCCTTGTTAAAGGATACTATGGAAATTCCTATTTTGTCTTTGGACCCCAATTTTGTTTTTGAGGACGGCAGCGGGTTAAACCCTTTACTTCAAAATTATTGGATGGTTATTCATCCGCCTGCATTATTTTTGGGGTTTGCTTCGGCTACGATTCCTTTCGCTTATGCGTTGTCTTCTCTTTGGCTGAGAAATTACAAAGACTGGTTGCAGCCTGCCATCAGTTGGTCTGTGTTTAGTCTTATTGTACTTGGAGTAGGACTTCTGCTTGGAGGAGCGTGGGCGTATGAAGCCTTGAGTTTCGGTGGATTTTGGGCATGGGACCCGGTGGAAAATGCTTCCTTGGTTCCCTGGCTGTTTATTGCGGCAGGACTTCACACAGCTATCGTATATAAAAGTACCGGACATTCTCTTGTCCCTACTTATCTGTTTTTTATGGCGGGGATGATTTTTACCCTTTACTCCAGTTTTATGACTAAGAGCGGAGTGTTGGGGGAATCCTCGGTACATTCTTTCACCGATATGGGAATGTCTGCCCAGTTAGTGATTTCTATTTTCGTTTTCCTGATTCCTACCGTTTGGTTAATAATTAAGAGGTACAAAGAGATTCCGAATAAAAAAGAAGAGGAAGATATTACTTCGAGAGAATTTTGGGTGTTTATAGGAGCTTTGGTATTTTTAGTTTCGGCTTTACATATCAGTATTTTTACGTCCTTTCCGGTTTTCAATAATTTATTTGGTTCAAATATAGCTCCTCCCGGACCTGAACATTATAACGATGTGGAAATTTGGATAGCTATTCTGTTGGCTGTCGGTGCGGCGGTTACACAGTTTTTTGCGTATAAGAAATCCAGAATGAAAAAGGTGATGAAGGCGATCCTTTCTACACTTTTGGTCTCTCTTGCTATTGCGGTTCCGCTCATCTATTATTTCAAGTTTTACAGAATAGATTATTTGCTGTTGGCTGTAGCATCTGTGTACGCAGTGGTGGCGAATGCACATTATTTATACAATACGCAAAAAGCTAAGCTTCTGAATATCGGCGGATCGGTCACTCACATCGGATTTGGTCTTTTTATGCTCGGTATTTTGATTTCTCAGGGCAGGCAGCATGTCGTATCTGTGAATAAATTTGGAATCAATTACGGTGACAGCTTTTCGGATGAAGAGAATGCTCAAAATATTCTTCTGTATCAGAATGAACCTCAAATGATGAGTGGTTTTAAAGTGACTTATTTGGGTGATTCTACGGCCATGCCTAATATTTACTTTAAGGTTCTCTATGAAAAACTGAATGAAAAAGGAGAAACCGAATCTTCTTTTGTGCTGTACCCCAATGTACAGATTAACAGGCAAATGGGTAATGTGCCTAATCCATCTACAAAGCGCTCTCTGAACCGGGACCTTTATACTCACATCACCATGGCGCCACTCAATGATGACGGGACTCCGGGCGACAGCCTGTTGATAGAGAGCAAAAAAGTAGGCATTGGAGATACGATATTTGTGTCCAGAGCTTTTGCAATTTATGAAGGGATAAATCCACGCGCGGAAACTGATTTGGTAGAATTGAGAGAGGATGATATTTTGGTGGGAGCTCAATTGAGGTTATATACCATGGACACGACTAGGTTGATAGAGCCTAAGTATTTTATAAGAGAGTCTATGGCAAACTCTTTTGCGGAACGTGTGGAAGATTTGGATGTGCGTTTTTCTCTGACCAGAATTTTTCCGGAAGAAAATCAGATTGAAATCTCCACAGAACAGAAACTGCGGAAGTTTATTATTATGAAAGCAGTTATTTTCCCTTTCATAAATTTAGT
Organism: uncultured Chitinophagales bacterium; assembly: GCA_964653095.1. Classification (GTDB taxonomy): domain Bacteria; phylum Bacteroidota; class Bacteroidia; order Chitinophagales; family JADIYW01; genus JAMLHH01. The sequence continues at coordinate 7,410 of CAZZEH010000003.1, read as the reverse complement.
TTGGCTTGGGGCTTTTGTGATGTTTGTGGGTATGGTGCTGAGCCTGAGAAAACGCTATTTGGAAAACAAAAGAATTCATGCGGCTTAAGCATGCTGTCATTATAGGTTCCGGAAATGTCGCGTCTGCGATTGCAGCAGCACTTGTAAAAAATGAAATCGAAATTGTGGAGGTTATTTCCCGCAATCTTCTTCATGCTGAAACACTTGCAAAACAGGTCAATGCGCAAAAAATCAGTTCAGATTTTGGAAAGATGAGTGCAGATGCCGATTTGTATATTCTTTCAGTTTCGGATGATGCGATACACACAATGGCGGAAGCCATGCCAAAAGTTAAAGGGGTAGTCGTTCACACATCGGGAGTCAAAGGATTGGATGTTTTGGATAAAAAGTTTGACCGCTCAGCTGTCTGGTATCCGTTGCAGACCTTTACCCGGGGAAAGGAAGTCAGTTTTCAGGACTTACCTTTTTTAATTACATCGGACAATTCAGAGGTGAAAGAATCACTCCGTGAACTGACTCTTAAGCTTGGTGGTCAATATCATGAAATAAGCGAAGAGCAGAAAATGCACGTTCACGTTGCTGCTGTATTAATCAATAACTTTGTAAATTATCTTGTGTTTTTGTCTGAGAATTATGCTGAAAATTATCAAATCCCAAAAGAGTTATTTGGCCCGCTGTTGAAAGAGACACTAAGCAAAGCACTTGAATTGGGAGCAGAAAACGCACAAACTGGTCCTGCAAGAAGGGGAGATTTACAGACCATCCAAAAGCATTTAAACCTTATAGAGTCTTTCGATAAAACAGTTCTTTTATCTTTGTATCAACTTTTTTCAAAAAGTATTCTGGAACACTATCAAAATGTCAATCCGGATATCACAATATAAATTATTATGAGTTTTATTCACGCTTCGATTTTTTATATCCATCTTAAAACTTTTTTCAAAATAGTTTACCTGCAGTGTGTGAAACATTTCAGTATCAGAAGATTTCTTTTTACCCTGCTTTTTGTTTTTATTTTCACGCTGGTTTCATTTTTAGTGCTGGTTTTCAGACTTTTGGATGAAATTCTTTTTCCCGGCTACAGAAGGCTGAAAATTGAAAAACCGGTTTTTATTATCGCCAACCCGAGAAGCGGCACCACATTTTTACATCGACTTTTTTGCCTGGACGAAGAACGGTACGGATATACCCTGCTTTATCACACAATATTACCATCTATTACAATTTTTAAAATAGTCCATTTCTTTGGTGCGGTTGATAAAAGGATTGGGAGTCCACTGCGAAAAACATTTGATTATTTGGACGGAGTTTTTTTTAAGGGATGGGAAGAAATACATCCTATGGGTTTTAATCAGTCGGAAGAAGATGAAGGTACGTTTATTTTTACCCTGATTACCAGTGGGATTTTTCTGCTGTGTCCGTACATGGATGAAATCGATTATGTCAAATTTCCGGATTTGATGTCGGAAAAAGAGCGTGAGAAACTATCGGCATATTATAAAGCTTCCATTCAGAGATTTATGTATGTATTGGGCACAGATAAAATATTTTTATCCAAAAATGTGATGTCCACCGGCAGGCTCAATACCATTATAGATATATTTCCGGATGCAAGGATTATTTATATAGTAAGGACGCCTTATAAGGCTGTACCTTCTTTTATCAGTATGTTTTCTGCGGCTTGGAAAGCTCATAGTCCTGATATACCGGAAGATTCTATGTATCATAGAGCCTGGGGAGAACTGGCAATCAATTATTACCTCTATTTTCATGAACACATTCAGAGATTGCCGCAAAACCAGTGGTACACACTTAAGTATGAAGACCTGATAGAAAATCCTCACGATGAAATGATAAAAATATACCGCCATTTCAATATGAATGTAAGTGATGAATTTGACAGCAGATTAAAGAAGGCTTCCGGGCGCTCCAAATCCTACAAAAGCGGACATACGTATTCTCTGGAACAATACGGAATGACAAAAGAAGAAGTTTATACGCCTTTACAGTCAATATTTAAAAAATATAATTTTGAACAATAACCGGAGCTTTTAAATAAGTATCCCATTGTATTTTTTGCTATATTTACATTAAAATTCTTTATATGAAAATTAAAAGTTTATTTTTTGCAGGATCCGCGATTTTATTTATTGGGACTTCCTGCGTCAGTAAAAAAACCTTTAAGGCAGAAGCAGATAAATTAGAAGCTTTACAGGAAGAACACTTAGTAGTACAGACAGATTTGAGAAACTGCTTAGAAGATAAAAAAACAAAAACTAACCAATTTGAACTTGAAAAAGCAGAATTGCAGGGGAAGATAAATAACCTCAACCAGCAAATTGATTATCTGAAAGAGCATAATACTACTGTTTTAAAACAATTGAGTGATTTATCCGTGATTTCTTCATCACAGGCAGAGAGTATTAAAAAATCTCTTGAGAATATTGGAGAAAAAGACTTGTACATCAAAGACCTTCAGTCTGCAATTGCGAAAAAGGACTCTCTGAATATGGCTTTGGTCATGAATTTGAAAGGAGTTTTGAATGACATCAATGATTCCGACATTGAGATTAAGGTGGATAAGAGTGCGGTATATGTCTCAATTTCTGATAAGCTTTTGTTCAGAACAGGAAGCTATGAGGTAAGCGACGGAGCCATGAACGTTTTGGAAAAAGTCGCGAAAGTTTTGAAAAACCAGCCTGACATCGAATTTATAGTGGAAGGACATACCGATAATGTTCCGATTAGAGGCGGGGTGATGAAAGACAACTGGGATTTGTCGGTATTGAGAGCAACTTCCGTGGTCCGAATTTTGCAAAACAAGTATGGAGTTGAACCTGCAAGAATGACCGCAGGAGGTAGAGGAGAGTATGTCCCGGTTGCCAGTAATGAAACTTCTGACGGGAAGGCTAAGAACAGAAGAACCAGAATTGTTATCCTACCGCAATTAGATCAGTTCTTCAAGTTGTTAGAGCCTACCAAATAGAATTAGCTTGTACAATTTCACAATATGTAAAGACTCGCTTATGGCGGGTCTTTTTTTTTGGAAATAATTGACTGACCCGTCCTAAAATTGTTTACCGCAATAAAAGCACTTTTTTATTCATAACCTTTGATTGGACTCTAAGCTAATAATACCAAGGGGTACAGAACTTTTTAGCCTAAAAAATGTCCATTAAGCCGAATTATTTAGAATTTGTTCGCAGGTTTTCGATGCATATTCTTCCGAGTCGATTTGTCCGTATCGCCACTATGGTATTTTGAGCAGTAGTTGGAAGCGGGGAAACTATAGCAATTACAGAAAGAGTTGAAAGTCAGTCGTCTGCCAGTAGAAGTCAAAACGATGCTGCGGAAATGCTCGTACTGTAAAACAGGGACATTGATTATCCTTGATTTTTTTGGAAAAAGAGGATCATTAAAAAAATATTTACCGGCTCGCCAAATTGCTTCTAAATCCTAAAGATTTGGGTAGGGGGTTTTATGTGCATATATGAAGTGAAATCGAGTAATGGGCCTAACACCTCCCTGAAATAAAAAAAAATAGGCATTCAGCGTGTCTGCAATCAAGAAAAACAAATTGAGAAACCCATAAGAGGGGAAGCAATAGCCGGTTATAGCCTGTCCTGAACAAAGTTGAAGGGTTCAACAGCGGTTTCATGGCTTGCACTCCGTGCGCCACGAAACCTTAGTTATTAGTGGTTCGGATTGTTAAGATACAAATTTTTTAAGTTTTAGTTTTACAATTTCAATGTCTTTGGTTTGATTTCGGATTATTCTTTTTTGTCCGTCATAGTCAAAGTCAGAGAAAGATATTTCCACCAAATGAATGTTATGTTTTGGCAAAATCTTTCTTCTTCGTTCATCGTAAATTTTTCTTTGTTCTCCACGATGAACTCCACTAACTGTCATTTTATTTGGCTTGTCAAAGAAGTTTACGCTTTCTGTGTGTTGTCGTTCACGATACTCAACAACAAGATTTAAGTCTTGATAAAAACTATCAACAGGAAGTTTAGCAGACACGCCATTAGAGTTAGGGTCGCCAAGCAAAAAATCAAATTTATGTTGTCTGGAAGATGTAAGTCCTAAAACTTTATCGCAAAGGTCAAGTACATAATGCTCGTCTTTGTTGTTTGCTGTTGTTGTCCGAACTTTCTGCGTAAAAGAATTCGTTGTTGATTTTGCAACAAATGATTTAGTCGTCTGCGTTGCGTTAGAAATTTGTTTGCCTATTATTTCAATGTCGCCTTTGTCCAAAAGTTTTTTGAAGTCAATGTCGCTAAAACCAGTGAAATAGTCAGAAATATGAAATCCTAATTTTCTAATCTTAGCTCGTGTCTTTTTTTGTTCGTCACGACTTTCTGTTACTCGTCTTTTCAGTAACAAGAGAATTTCGTCAAACTGTGATTGTGTAAATTTATATTTTGTCATTTCCTTGTCGTTTTGTGAGTCGTCCGAACCTGACCGCTAACGGTTTGACGCAGAGCGGATTTTACCAACAAATGTTAATACGAAGATAATACTTTTTTCTTGCGAAAATGTTCAACCGAAGCGATTTACCCGTCTTACGTTTAAACCGCCTATATAACCAATGAAAGAAAGAGCTCCCTTTAATAAGAGAGCTCATATCTTGTCTTTTTAAGTTTTTCTTGTAAATCTATCTTGAAAATGATTTAACTTAATAAATTCTATCTTGTTGTTTTTTATCCTGTGATAAAAATTATATTGTGCTACAAAGGTAGTGTTTTATTTTTAATGAACAAATATTTTGACAAACTTTATACTTTTAACCATTCATCATCTGGTTTAGCAATTAAACGAGCATTATTAATAGCCATATCAAGAGTTAAACAAGTTGAAGCTCTATAAACTCCACTTTCTTTTTCAACAACTAAAGCTAAATCAGCTTTAGCTTTTGATTGTAGGCAAAGCGGAAGTAATAATTGTAATTTTCCGTTATAATATTGAGGGATTGCAGTTTTATAGTTTCTCTTAACTCTTCTTTTAGCGTCTTCTATAGTTCCAGTTAAGATATTTGATAATAAATAATCATCCATTTTATCAAATGGGGCTGGAAATCTTGACTTATTATCTTGTATTATATGGTCTATATTTGTTCTTAATTCAAGATTTGTATCATATATCAAATCAGAAGGATCTTCAAAATAATTTGCTGCTTCTCCTAATTTTGAAAATTTAGACAAATCTCTATGACTTGATTTACGCCAACCTATAAAATAGTAAGGTATAGTTGTACCTGGTTTCTTGTTTTTTTGGCAATAACCATATATTTCTTCTTGATTTTCAGTTGCTAATCCAGTATTAAAGCAACAAAATTCACCTTCATATTCAATCTTCCCTTCTGCTTCAACTTTGTCAAATGTATGATGGATATAATTTACCAAAACAGGACTTTTAGAAGTTGGTTTCACAATATAGTCCCAGTTTTCTTTCATTGCGAGATTTTTGAGTTCTTCTATGCTTTTGTAAAAATCGGGAATCCACGTAAACTGAAATAGTGCCATAATCTTTTATTTACAAAAATAGTTTATTTTTTATTTAAGTATGTTTTTTATTCATTTCTATTTGAATCTGTTTCTGTATTCATTCTGACTAACGTTAAATTCATTTGTTCATAATCAATCAATTACAAATAATAGATCCTCATTAGTCAATCCGAATTTAGTAATTTGTTTTTGGATTCTTTTGACGATACCCAACATTCTTTTTTGGTCAAGAAATAGATAGTCTTCGGGGTTAATGTATGGAATACCTTTGTTCACCAGCTTTGTGTCAGCCTAAAGCTGTGTACAATAATTTATTTCAGTCCGCTTGGGCAACTTTAAATCAGTTTGGTCATACGGAAGGTCTGCAAATGGGTATGATAACGGTACTGCATACTTGGGGACAAACCATGAGTCTGCATCCTCATGTCCATTGCATTGTTCCGGGCGGAGGTATTGACAAAGACGGGAAATGGAAAAATCAGATGCGCAGCAATAAGTTTCTTTTTCCGGTCAAAGCGATGAGCAAGGTTTTTCGAGCCAAATATGTTGCCTGTTTGCGAAATCAACAGCAGGGCGACCAGCGGTTGTACGATAGATTGTTCGAAAAAGATTGGGTGGTTTATGCCAAACGTCCTTTTGGTGGCCTAAGCAGGTGATTGAATATTTAGGCAGGTATACGCATAAGGTGGCTATCAGCAATCACCGGATAATGGAAGTTACAGATGAGGAAACATCTTTCCACTATAAGGACTATCGGGATGGCGGCAAGACTAAAGCAATGACGCTAAGCAATGAAGAATTTGTTCGCAGATTTTCGATGCATATTCTTCCGAGTCGATTTGTCCGTATCCGTCACTATGGCATTTTGAGCAGTAGCTGGAAGAGAGATAAACTGCAACAATTACAGAAAGAGCTGAAAGTCAGTCGTCTGCCAGTAGAAGTCAAAACGATGCTGCGGAAATGCTCGTACTGTAAAACAGGGACATTGATTATCCTTGATTTTTTTGGAAAAAGAGGATCATTAAAAAAATATTTACCGGCTCGCCAAATTGCTTCTAAATCCTAAAGATTTGGGTAGGGGGTTTTATGTGCATATATGAAGTGAAATCGAGTAATGGGCCTAACACCTCCCTGAAATAAAAAAAAATAGGCATTCAGCGTGTCTGCAATCAAGAAAAACAAATTGAGAAACCCATAAGAGGGGAAGCAATAGCCGGTTATAGCCTGTCCTGAACAAAGTTGAAGGGTTCAACAGCGGTTTCATGGCTTGCACTCCGTGCGCCACGAAACCTTAGTTATTATCAGCAGATTGTCTATTCTATTTTTCTGGTGGCAATAAACTATTTATTCTTTCAAGATATGTATCTCTTTTTTCTTCCCAAGAATAAGGTTCTATTGATTCTATTCCTAAATAGTTTAGTATATTATCTTTAAGTATATTGAGTGCATCTTTATCATTAATTTTAATTGCCAAATCACCAGAAATTACACCCTCAATTTCACTAAAGTTAAAAGGGGGGATAATAATAGGAACTTGTTTATTGGACTTTATCCACACAGCCCCCATTTCACAAAGACATATATCACTTTTATAAAAATTATCACTCAAAATAAATAATACGAAAACATTATCACTCAACTCAGATTTTAAACGATTAATTATTTTCTCTCCTTGCCCAACACCTGAATAAGGGTTTGATGAGTAAAAAAAATGTTGTTGTTTTTTTAATCCAATATTTTCAAGAAGTTCAACAAAAATGTTGATTTTATCTTTATCGTTACTAGAATGGCTGATAAATAGTTTTTTATTTTTGGGTTGGTATTCAAGTGATTTTTGAGATGTGTCACTGTCATTATCAACCAGGCATCATAATACCGATATTTTTTCTTATATTTACTTGATGGA
>CAZZEH010000002.1:0-158448 GCA_964653095.1 uncultured Chitinophagales bacterium | reverse complement strand
CGAAAGTATTAATTATGCAGCGTAATATCGGTATTATAGTGTCGGGTTAATAATAAAAAATGAGCACTACTTACTTTGCTCCTGACTTGTCCACTATGCAGGAATCTATTTTTCATCTCTACATAAGAACAGAATGGCTCAATCCATCCATTTTAGGAGCACCATCTTGGCATATATATGTTAAAAAAAAATACAAATCGGAGAGACTTATTTAAACTGACATTGATGGGCTTTGTCAATAAAGAGTACTGTTTAATCTTATTATCAGATAAAATAAATTGGGATTATTACGCCTATGAAATGAAAAACTACTTTTTCTCATTCCAATAATAGCTATCTGGATACATCCTTTCACCAAATACCGCAGTTCCTACCCTAATAATCGTAGCTCCCTCTTCAATGGCGATTTCCAAGTCCCCGCTCATTCCCATAGATAACTCCTTCATTTCAATATTAGGGATTTGAGCTGAAACTATTTCTTCCTGTGCTTTCTTTAATCTTTGAAAACATTTTCTGACTTTTTCCGGCTCTGCACTGAAAAGTCCGATTGTCATCAGACCTTTTACCCGAATGCGGTTTAGTTTTGAAACTTCTTTGGCAAACTCTACCGCATGCTCTGGATTCATACCAAATTTACTTTCCTCAAAAGAAGTGTTGAACTGAAGCAAAACATCCATCGTTTTATTTTCAAATTCCAAACGATTTTGGAGCTTCCGGGCAAGACTCATTCTGTCTAAACTCTGAATGCAGTCCACATTATAACGCAAAATTTCTTTGATTTTGTTACTCTGTAAATGGCCAATAAAATGAGACTGATGAGGTATTTGTTTCAAATCTTCATATTTTTCTCTCACTTCCTGAATTTTATTTTCACCGATTAACGTACAACCGGATTCAAATGCCATTTTAATTCTTTTTGCGGTTACAGTTTTTGTCGCAAGCAAAAGGCGTACTTCCGAGGGATTTCGTTTTGACAATTCACAGGCAGAATGTATCCGTTCTCTTATTTTCAGAATATTTTGGGTTATAAGTTCATTTTCATTCATTTGTCAGTTTTTTATTTTTTTGCTCACCCCTCATTTTACCGATTTTTTGAATCTTTATTAAGAAAACGCTAAACTGTACAGAATCGATGTACAATTCGTTTTTTTGGCCAAAATTCTTCGTTCGTGGCACAGATTTGGAACAATAAAATGAGGATTATGTTTAGCCTTTATTCATTTGAAAGTCAAATTAAGAGTTATCCATAACGCCTTAAAATTTATTATTTTTACACTTAGATTATTTATATACACAATCATGAGAAAAACTATATTCTTTATTTTTATTCCATTTGGAATATTATTGACTAATTCCTGTAAAAATCAGGATAATCAAAATGAGCTTATCGTATCTGAGACCATTCTTTACAAACAACAGAACTTTGACTATACGGATGATGAGCTTCAATCGGATCCGGCGCTTCAAAGCCAATACAAAGTTTCATATCCGCAAATTACAGATGAAATATCTTCCGAAGTATTGGAGAAAATTAATAAGCAGATATATGCTTTTATTCAGGACACTTCCACATCGGCAGCCAAAAAGCCTGACATTAAAAAGCAGGCAGAAAAGCTTTTTCGGGAACACAAAAATGTGTATGAAGACAGAGATTTTGCTCCGGGATGGTTGGTAGATAAATCCATTGATATCGAATCAAAACTGGGTCCGCTCATTACACTCTCTTTTACTGAATCGTCTTATCTCGGCGGTGCACATCCAAATACATACACTCTTTACAAAACATTTGACATCAACAGCGGGAAAGAAGTTAAGCTGTTTGATATTATAGACTCAGCTAAAGTTTCAGACCTCAATAAACTGAGACTCGAAGCTTTTGTGAACGATAAAAATAAATCTCTGCCGGAGGGCGACTGGAAAAGCTATGTATTTAATGAAGAATTTGAGGAAGAAGGCGCATTTAATGCCAATACAAACTTTAAAATTACCAAAGAAGGCATTGAGTTTTACTACAACAGTTACGAAATTGCCGCATATGCCTTTGGTCCAAGCAAAGTCAAATTGTCCTCCGAAGAAATAAAACCACTGCTTTTAAATAAATCGCCCTATTACAGATTTATTACAAAAACAGATTAGCTTTTCTATTCTTACTATGATTAAAGATTTCCAATACAGTCTGAATGATTTGAATACAGCTGCAGATTTAATATCCTCCACAGCCGGCAATCAAAGAATATGGACTTTTAGCGGAGATTTGGGTGCCGGCAAAACGACTCTGATTCAGGCTCTTGCTGCAAAAACAGGCTCGGCAGACAAAGTAACAAGCCCGACATACACTATCGTCAATGAATATGTATATCCCGGCGGAAAAATTTATCACATAGATGCATACAGGCTTAAAGACGAGCAGGAAGCATTTGAGGCAGGAATAGAAGAAATCCTCCACAGCGGTGAATTGGTCTGGATAGAATGGCCGGAAAAAATCTCTAATTTGTTGCCGGAAAGCTATCTTGCGATTACGATAGAAATTTTTCCCGACTATCGATTACTCAAACTGAAAAAACAACGGCATGGAGACCACCATAGAAAAGATTAAAAAAGAATTTAAACTGACTCCTCAGGAAGCCCTGGCCGAAATATTTCCAATCAAGGAATCTCTTTATATCGGCATCCCAAAAGAAACAGAATTTCAGGAAAAACGAATTGCTCTGACTCCCAACTCCATCGCCGCCCTCACCGGAATGGGGCACAGAATAGTTGTAGAAGCGGGAGCCGGCGAGCACTCCAACTTTGAAGATTACGAATACACAAATGCCGGAGCACAATTGGTTTCATCAAAAGATGAAGTTTTCAAATCCAATATTATTTTAAAAACCGCACCCGTCATTGCTAATGATATCCAATATTTAAAACAAAATCAGGTCGTCTTTTCGCCAATACTTCTTCCTTCTCTCAACAAAAGCACGCTAAAAGGGCTGATGCAGCTCAAGGTAACGGCTATTGCATATGATTATATTCAGAGTAGCAAAAATTATTTTCCTTATTTAGAATCTATGGGAAATCTTGCCGGTCATTATTCAATAATTTTAGCCGGAAAATATCTGAGTAATGAATACGGGAAAGGCATTCTTATCGGAGGTATCGCAGGGCAGCCACCGTGCAAAGTACTCATTATTGGGGCGGGAAATGTAGGAATAGCAGCCGCCAAATCCGCTATTGGAATGGGCGCTTCGGTTCAGGTTTTTGACGATGACATTCAACTGTTGGAAAAGGCAAAAGCATTGCTGGGCAACAATTTGTACACCTCTGTAATTGACCCTCTAAACCTCAAAAAGAATCTTTTGCGGGCCGATGTGGTCATTGGAGCTCTGCATCATATAAGCGGGCAAAGCCCTACAATCGTTACCGAGACTATGATTACTCAAATGAAAAAAGGTGCAGTAATCATTGATACCTGCATCAACAAAGGAGGTTGTTTTGAGACAGCTATGGTCACGCAATTAGATAATCCTATCTATGTCAAACACGGAGTAATTCATTACTGTGTGCCAAATATCACATCTGAAATTTCCAGAACGGCATCTTATGCCCTGAGTAACCTACTCACGCCCCTACTTAGAAAAGTAGGACAATTTGGCGGCACTGAACTGTTAATAAATGCAGATCCTTACTTTAGAAATGGAGTATATCTTTACAAAGGTATGCTCACCAAAGAATATATCGCTTCAAAATACGATTTGAAATACAGAAACCTGGATTTACTGCTTGCAAGCAAATTTTAACTCACTATCCGAAAACACTCGTGCTGATTCTCATGGACTCCGCAAAAAGTTCCCTGTCCAAACCGGTACTTATACCTCTGCTTTCAAAATATTCTATCATATTTTCTGTAGGCATATTTCCCGTTAAATCATCTTTTGCCATAGGGCATCCTCCGTATCCTTTGATAGCTCCGTCAAACCGTTTGCAACCGGATTCATAAGCTGCTTCTATTTTCTCTTCCCATTTATCGGGAGTCGTATGAAAATGAGCACCAAAGCTCAGTTCAGAAAAATCGTGGTACAGAATGGAAAAAAGTTCTTTTATAAGATCAGGCTGAGCCACACCTATCGTATCTGATACAGAGAACAGTCGAATCCCCGATTCGCTCAATCTGTCCACCCAATGTGCCACAATATCAGGATGATATATTTCACCGTATGGATTCCCAAAGCCCATTGAAAGATATAAAATCAGTTTTTTACCATAAATCTCACAGGTGTTCAATATCTCCTCTACTCTGTTCATAGACTCTTCCATAGTACAGTTGGCATTCCTCAGCTGAAATTCTTCAGAAACAGAAAAAGGATAACCGAGATAGGAAATCTCATCAAACTCGCAGGCTAAATCTGCTCCTCTGCTGTTGGCGACAATAACTGACAGTTCTGTATCCGTATCATCCAGATCGAGTTTGGGAATTACCTTGTAAGTATCTGCCATCTGGGGGATCGCTTTCGAAGACACAAAACTTCCGCAGTCCAATGTATGAAAACCAACCTTAAGAAGGCTGTTTAAATATTCTATTTTTTTTTCTGTAGGAATAAATGTCTTAATGCCCTGCATGGCATCTCTCGGGCATTCAATAATAGTTACTTTTGAAGACAAGATTTAATATTTTGTACAAATATAATAATAAAGAACTACCTGCAAACTGTTAATTATACCCTATCGTATGACTACTCCGGATTGATTAAGATATGGAACGGAAATGAAAAATCTCTCATCTATACTATCCGCCACGAACACTACCTTTTTATCCAATAATTTATCTTTAAAAAGAAAGCTAATCAAGAATTCATTGTTTAAAGCCCGCATCTCATCGGGAATCTCCTCGATTTTACAATATGAAAATGCCGAAATATTTCCTAACATCCATCTGAGGACAGAAGTTTCTTTTATTTCTCCGTTTAACTCCCCGTATCCCCAGCTGCTGACCATGACCATCTCAAGAATTTCCTCGCTCATATTCACGAGGTAAACCGACCACAAATCATCCTCTGAATTGGGAACAGCTGCTACAGCGATACGGTCAATCCTGTCAAAATTAATATCTTTCAGCACTCACAGGTTTTTATTAAATTGGCGTCAAATATTTTTTGGAAATGAGCTAAAAACTTTTCAGTTACCTCTTTTTCATTTAGGTTCACCCCCAATTCTTTCTGCATGGAAGTCACCCCTTTATCTCTGATACCGCATGGTACGATATAATTAAAATACTCTAAATCCGTATTGACATTAAGAGCCAGGCCATGCATAGATACCCATCTGCTCATGCGCAGTCCTATTGCACAAATCTTATTTAATCTGCCTGATTCATCTTTAACCCAAACACCTGCTTCTCCTACACTCCTTTCAGCCAAAATTCCATAATCAGCCAATGTTCGAATAATGGACTCCTCGATATAATTCAGGTATTTTCTTACATCGGTAAAAAACTGGCCCAAATCTATAATGGGATACACAACCACCTGACCCGGACCGTGATAGGTAATATCGCCGCCTCTGTTAATCCTAAAAACCTGAATACCTTTTTGGTTAAGATTATCGCCGTTCAAAAGTAAATGTTCCTCTTTCCCTCTTTTCCCAAAGGTATATACATGAGGATGTTCCGTCAGTAACAAGTAGTTCATACCTGCATAATTATGACCTCCGGCTTTAGACCGAACTATCTTTTCAAACAAACTTTTCTGTAATTCCCAAGCTGACTGATATGACATCAGTCCCAATTGTTGTACGAGAAAATCTTTCACTAAATCGGATTTTCAGCCAATTTATTTTTTAATGAGGTAATCACATTTACTTCCACTGCATCCACTTCATTCATGTCTGCGAGAAATGCCGACACCCAGTCGCAAAGATGTATAAAATAAAAACTTCTTTCCAGATTCGTATTCCCTTTTGAAAAGAGTTCGATTACATTATCTGTAAGCCCCGACACTATGTTTTTAGTAAAATTCATACGCTTCTGATTCCTCTTAAAGTCACTTTCATTTCGGAGAAACACTACCGACATATCCTCATGCGGTTTGACCCAGCCGACCAGTTCATTGTGGTTCATTTCCGGTATCACATGATGCCAGCAAAGCATTTTAGAGTTTTCATTTAGCTGCTGTCTGAATCGCACTGCCACGCTTTCCATCGCTGCGTCCACATATATTACCGGCAGTGTCCCGTATAAAGTGGCTGCGGCATCTTTAGCAAGATTCAAAATATCTTCCTCCTCTTTATTTAAAAGCTCTATAGTATCTGACAATGCGGTTTTAAACTTATTGTCCACGAGTCCAAATCTATGCAGCGTATAATAAATCTGAACAAAAGATAAGGCTAAACATGCCCTCGGAGGCATTCCTCCATCAATCTCGATAAAATTAAACTTATGAAGTTCGGCATACTCTTTTATCAATCCTCCCGAACTGATACACACAATATTTGCCTTCTTTTTATGTGCCTGCATCATGGCAGAAATTGTCTCTTCTGTATTGCCTGAATACGAAACAATTACGACTAATGTATTTTCATCTACGAAAGCAGGTATATGATAGTTTTTATTAATTATTATCGGTATCTCTATTTCATCTTTCAGCAGATCGGATAGAATAGAACCTCCTATACCGGACCCCCCCAGTCCTGAAAACAAAATATTCCTTATACTCACCTGCGGAACGGACAGTGCGGCAGACTCGCCAATCGAAACTGCTCTTTTAATTTGTTGTGTAAAACCTGAAATATAATCATCCATTTTCGACATAATAAAGCTAATTTGCATAAAATCAACAGAAGGTAAAATTAATCAATCTAAATTCAAATATCTTATTTTAATGATAAATAATCTGGGGCAAAAGGGAGAAAATCAGGCGGCGGCATTACTTAGAAGCAAAGGATATAAAATTATTGCACAAAACTGGAGATACAGTCATTATGAAATTGATATTATAGCTTTTCATGAAGATACGCTGGTCATCGTAGAGGTCAAAACGAGAGAGTCTGATTTATTTGGGCACCCAAGTCAATTTGTCAATTCCAAAAAGCATCAAAACCTGTATCGTGCAGTCGAAGAATATATCGAACAAACCAATTACAGAGGAGAAATCAGATTTGATATTGTAGCAGTTTTCAAAAAAAGAGAGGAATGGATTACAGACCACATCACAGATGCTTTTTATCCGGGTTAGCAGACAGCTTTTGTACGATATCCCACAAAACAATTCCCGCACATACACTAATATTGAGCGAGTGCTTTGTCCCCCATTGCGGCACCTCGATACAGCCGTCGGCCAGATTTAATGCTTCGTCAGAAACGCCATAGACCTCATTGCCAAAAATCAATGCAATTTTCTCGTCTTTGTCAGGTATAAAGTCAGACAGCCTGACAGATTGATCTGCCTGCTCTACGGCAAAAATCTTATAGCCCAAATCTCTCAGAGACCGGATACAGTCTGTTACTGAATCAAATGATTCCCAGGCGACTGATTCCGTAGCACCCAATGCAGATTTTAGTACATCTCTGTGAGGCGGTCTGGGAGTATATCCACAGATAAAAATCGTATCTATTAAAAACGCATCTGACGATCGAAATACTGAACCCACATTCAATCCGCTCCGAATATTATCCAAAACCACTGCTATCGGGTATTTATCCGCATTTTTAAATGACTCTGTGGATAATCTTCCCAACTCATCCATAGACAATTTGCGCATAATCCTTATTTTAACAAGCTTACAAATTTACTAAAAGGAAAATCGATTTGGCAAAGAGTACTCAAACAAAAGAAACACCGCTTATGCGGCAATACAACAGGATAAAGGCAAAAAATCCTGATGCCATTCTTTTATTCAGAGTCGGTGACTTTTACGAAACATTTCACTCAGACGCCGTCAAAACATCCGAAGCATTAGGCATCGTTCTGACGAAAAGAGCTAACGGTTCTGCCTCAGAAATGGAGCTTGCCGGATTCCCTTATCATGCTTTAGATACCTATCTGCCCAAATTAGTCCGGGCCGGATACAGAGTGGCTATATGCGAACAATTGGAAGACCCCAAGAAGACAAAGAAAATTGTAAAAAGAGGTGTAACTGAATTAATTACGCCCGGAGTCGCGGTCAACGACAAAATTCTTGACCACAAAAGCAATAATTTTTTAGCCTCTTTATTTTTTGACAAGAATAATGTAATCGGCATCTCATTTATTGATTTTTCTACCGGAGAGTTCCTGATTGCACAAGGCGATGAACAGTATATTGACAAACTGCTGCAAAGTTTCAATCCCTCAGAGATAATTTTCGCCAAACAGGATCAAAAAAAATTTAAAGAACTCTTTGGCAAGAAATACTATACGTATGCTCTGGAGAACTGGATATACCAAAAAGATTATTTAGAGGAGAAGCTGCAAAATCAATTTGAAGTAAAGACTCTGAAAGGTTTTGGGATAGAGGACTGCACTTCGGGAATTTACGCGGCAGGTGCGGTGCTGCAATATTTATCCGACGCGGAACAAAAAAACTTACAGCACGTACACCAGATTTTAAGAATAGAACAGGATGAATTTGTCTGGTTAGACAGATTTACCGCAAGAAATTTGGAGCTTATCTATTCAAATCATCCGGATGGTGTCAGCCTGTTAGATATTATGGATTTTACGGTAAGTCCGATGGGGGCCAGAATGCTTAAAAGATGGATTGCTACACCGCTCAAACAGAAGCCAGTCATTCAGGAAAGGTTAGATGGGGTAGAATATTTTATAAAGGATCAGGATTTTCACAAAGAAATATCTCAAAGAATAAAAGAGATTGGCGATTTGGAAAGACTAATTTCCAAAGCTCCTCTCGGCAAAATAAATCCGAGAGAAATGCTGCAAATGGGCAGAGCTCTGTCCTCTTTGCCTTTCATAAAACAGGCCTGTGGAAGAAGTAATTCTGATGTGCTGAAAAAACAGGCTGCACAGATTGATTTATGCGAAGGACTTAAAGAAAAAATTGAACGTACAATTCACCCCGAAGCTCCTGTGATCATCCAAAAAGGCAATGCCATAAACGATGGAGTGCATGAAGAATTAGACCGTATTAAAAAAATATCCAAACATGGGAAGGAATATATTCTTGAACTGCAAAACACTGAAAGTCAGAGAACAGGAATAAGCTCATTAAAGATTGGCTTCAACAATGTATTCGGATATTTTCTTGAAGTCAGAAATACGCACAAAGATAAAGTTCCGGAATCCTGGATCAGAAAACAGACTATGACCAATGCCGAGCGGTATATTACACCCGAGCTAAAAGAATACGAAGAAAAAATATTGGGAGCAGAAGAAAAAATTCTTGAACTGGAGATTAAAATATTCAGAGAACTGGTTCAGTATGCGACTCAATTTCTCCACCCCATACTTCAAAACGCAAAAATTATTGCACAGCTAGATTGTCTGCAATCTATGGCAACTTTGGCAATGAAAAATAATTACCGCAAACCTTCTTTAAACTCAAGTGATCAATTAAACATTAAAGGCGGAAGACACCCGGTCATAGAAAAACAACTTCCTCTCGGAGAGCAATATATTCCTAATGACGTGTATCTCGACAACGAAACGCAGCAAATCATGATTATTACGGGCCCAAATATGGCAGGAAAATCTGCTCTGCTTCGACAAACGGCGTTAATTGTTCTGATGGCTCAAATGGGCAGTTTTGTACCCGCAGAATCGGCAGAGATAGGAATCGTGGACAAAGTCTTTACAAGAGTAGGTGCCAGCGATAATATCTCTATGGGCGAATCTACTTTTATGGTAGAAATGATTGAAGCCGCAAGTATTTTAAATAATATATCATCAAAGAGTCTGGTACTTTTGGATGAAATCGGGCGCGGAACCAGTACGTACGACGGTATATCTATTGCCTGGGCTTTGGTCGAATACCTGCACAATCACCCAAATTCAAAAGCCAAAACAATGTTTGCCACTCACTACCATGAGCTAAATGAACTGACACATCAATGGTCGCGTGTCAAAAACTATAATGTCTCTGTGAAAGAAAGCGGCAAGAAAATAATCTTCCTGCGTACACTTGCAGAAGGCGGAAGTAATCATAGTTTTGGGATTCACGTAGCCAAGATGGCGGGAATGCCCAATGAGGTCATTAAAAGAGCCAACCAAATTCTCAAAGAGTTAGAAGCAAAAAGTATATCAAGTGATATCAAAAGCAAACTGCAAAATGTCAGACAGCCGGATTACCAACTGAGCATCTTTTCCATGGACGACCCGAGGCTTATCCAGCTAAAAGAAATTCTGGAAAAAGTAGATATCAATACACTGACACCGGTCGAAGCATTGCTCAAATTAGATGAGCTGAGGAAACTGATATAATTACAACAAAGGAGAAAACAGCCTTGCCAAATGTTCAAAAAACTCTTTAATCCTTGAACGGGTAAGCCATTCCTCATAATAAATTTCATGGCTGTCTTCCAAATCTTTCAGAAACACCTCATATAGCTTTTGATTTACGGATCGGTCGTATATATAAGTATTCACTTCAAAGTTTAGCTCATGACTTCTCACATCAATATTGGCCGTCCCAATACTGGAGAAAAAGTCATCTATTATCATTGTTTTGGAGTGGATAAACCCTTTATCATAAAAATAAACCCGAACACCGCTCTTAAGCAGCTCTTCGTAATATGAATATGCAGCGGCATCCACTAATTTGGAATCACCTTTTTCGGGTACGAGCAGTCGGACATCTACGCCCGCCCGAGCCTGCGTTTTTAGTGCCTGCAAGACTGATTCTGTAGGAACAAAATATGGAGTAGTAATATAAACCCGCTTTCTGGCATCATAAATAGTAGAAATTGCAGTCAGCATAATAGTCGGTCTCATATCGGGACCGCTTGCAGCCACCTGTATTACTTTATCAGATTCTTCATTGTCAAAATCGTCTTCGGGTACAAAATATTTTTCGGCATGAGTGAGCATTGTCCTCGTAGAAAAAATCCAGGTAGTCAAAAATAAATACTGAAAATAAAATGCCCCTTTGCCCCTCAGATACAGATGGGTATCTCGCCAATATCCGGTAGTATTGGGATTAATGTTCGTATCAGATACATTGATACCTCCCGAAAACACATGGACTCCATCAATAATTATAATTTTTCGGTGGTCTCTGTAATTCACCCTGTTGGCAAAAAGCTTAAACTTAATTTTGTTGACAGGTGCAGTCTGCACTCCGCCTATCCGGAGTCTTTTCAACAGAGTCCTGCTTATTTTCCTACTGCCAAAATCATCGTACAGGAACCTGACTATCACCCCCTCTTCTGATTTCTTTATCAGCAAATCGGCAAGCGCATTTCCTATTTTGTCATTCCTGTAGATATAATACTCGAGATGAATGTGGTGCTTTGCCTCCTTTATTCTTTCAAAAACTTTTGCAAATTTTTCTTCCCCGTTAATCAGGACCTCAACATAATTTCCTTCTACTATCGGAGAATTTGAACTGTTGAAAATAAAATTAATGGTGTTTTGATACTTTTTGAGATTCTCATCCAACTTTTGAAAAGTTTGTCGGTGGTATCTTCCGACGAGAGTCCTGATTTCTTTAAAGAGCTTTTCATCGCGCTCTATTTTGAAATTGTAAAACTTTCTTTTTCTGTAATTAACTCCAAATACGAAATAAAATATAATTCCAAAAATCGGAAGAAAAATCAGCAGAAGCAGATACGCCAATGTTTTACTGTTGGTCTTGGTATCAATAATAATTTTTACAGAAAGCAAGACCACCGCAATCAGATAAATAATCTCAACGGACACTAACAGGTATGGAGTATCTTGTAATAAATCAAACACCTCTCAATCCTTTAAGACATTTTCAGTACAATGAATCCTAATCAAACATCTATCTTCGTATATTCAGCTATCTGTTTATCATAGTTAAAATCTGATGTAATCATTGCTTAAGTGCATAAAAAACACATCCTGAAGGCCTATTTTTTGTTATCCGCCTATGCATTTTTTTAAATCATCTAATTGACTCTCCCACAAGGAGATAGCACTATCTAATTCATCTTTATATGCAAAGTCGGTAATATACAAAACGGTATCTCCTGTGATCTCATTTTTTCTGATATCATACTCAAAATAAGCTTTGTCATCTTCTTCATCTTCCCATCTGAGTTTGATAAACTCCCCTTCTTCCGAGTTAAGCACTTCCGCATGTTGTTCTTCCCCACTCCATCCAAATGTATATACATCCTCGTTTAAATCAGCAGAATCTGAAAACCACTGAATAAGCCCACTCGGTGTGGTCAAAAATTTATATAAAATTGCCGGTGACGAGCGAAACGTTCGCTCTATTGTAAATAGTTTTTTCTTTTGAGACATTATACGTAAATAAAAAAATTCGTTTGCGACAATTATAAACAAAAATTGTATTTAACCAAATTAATTGACAACAATTATTTTTATATGGTGTTATATACATATTGAGAAATGTTCGCCATAACAAATAAAGACTAAAACACACTCTAAATATGTTATCGAAAGTCTCAATTCCTCAATTTAAAGATTTATTAAATACTATAACTGAACACTATTCATAGAATTTATTGTTATTGATACAGAATAGACATATATTTGCACACTTTTTAAAAGTTTTCTTTTTACTATGCGTCAACTTAAGATTACCAAATCCATTACAAACCGTGAAAGCCAGTCTTTAGAGAAATATCTTCAGGAGATAGGTAAAGTAGATCTATTAACTCCGGATGAAGAAGTCAGCTTGGCACAACGTATCAAACAGGGCGACCAGTTAGCATTGGAACAATTGACCAAAGCCAACCTGCGTTTTGTGGTTTCTGTAGCCAAACAATACCAAAATCAGGGATTAACTCTCAGCGACCTGATTAATGAAGGCAATCTCGGATTGATAAAAGCTGCTCAAAGATTTGATGAAACGAGAGGATTTAAATTTATTTCCTATGCAGTCTGGTGGATTAGACAATCCATTCTACAGGCTTTGGCAGAGCAATCCCGTATAGTCAGGCTACCTCTCAATAAAGTAGGTTCGCTTAACAAAATCAACAAAGCTTTTTCACAATTGGAACAGGAGTATGAGCGTGAGCCGTCCGCCGATGAATTGGCAGAATTGCTTGAAATCAACAGAGAAGAAGTAGAAACGACTCTTGGTGTGGCTGCAAGACACGTTTCGGTAGATGCTCCTTTTCAGGTAGGAGAAGAAAACTCTCTTTTGGACGTACTTGAAAACACCAATCTTCCAAAAACAGACGAAAGGTTGGAATACATGGAATCTTTGAGCGTGGAAGTCCGTCGATCGCTTAATACTCTAACGGATCGTCAGCGTGATGTGATTATGTACTATTTCGGCATAGGAATTCCACACCCAATGTCGTTAGAAGATATTGGTGAAAAATTTGCTCTGACAAGAGAACGAGTCAGACAAATCAAAGACAAGGCGATTAATAAACTTAGAGTCACTTCTCGAAGCAAACTGCTAAAAAACTATTTAGGTCAATAACTTTATCTAAATCCATAAATTTAATCACATCAAAATGGTCAAAAACACCTCTGCCGAAGAATGGCTGGAAAGAGAAAAAAAGGCTTTTGAAATTATCAATGTTGCCGGTAAACTTCTTTTAGACGATTCTGTCGAACTGATTATTTTCAGAAGAAATATTGTAGATGCACGTGCAAGTGAAATTTTGAATCATCATGAATACGCACGTAATTTTATTCAACAACCGCTTACTACTACTATAACGCTGGATATTTGCCGCACTATATCAGAGCTTGATGTAGCGCCGTCACGTATAGATGTGGGGTTGTTGGGAAAGGAATGGTTAGCAGAAAAAGACAATTATGCCGATATAAGAGAATTCCTTCAGGACAAGCTCGTTAACCTCATAGGGAAAGACAAAAAAGTTTTGCAGCCAAGAGATGTGGTATTATACGGCTTTGGACGTATTGGTCGTTTAGTTGCAAGGTTATTAATCGGACAAATCGGGAAAGGTGAGCAATTAAGATTAAGAGCAATTGTTACAAGAAGTAATTCTGACAAAGATATTATTAAAAGGTCTTCCCTACTGAGAAAAGACTCGGTACACGGAAAGTTCAGAGGAGTAATTAGTGAAGATCTGGAAAACAAATCACTTATAATCAATGGTCGCGAGGTCAAAATGATAGCCGCTTCCAATCCCGCAGAAGTAGATTATACGCAATATGGAATCAATAACGCCCTGCTTATCGACAACTCAGGAGTATGGAGAGATACCGAAGGCCTGAGCCAGCACCTGAAAAGTAAGGGGATATCCAAAGTATTGCTGACGGCACCGGGCAAAGATAAAATTCCGAACATTGTGTACGGTGTCAACCACAAACAATTTACCCCGGACTCCACAGATATTTTTTCGGCAGCATCCTGTACTACCAATGGAATTTCTCCGGTACTGGATGTGATAGACAAAATTTATGGAATCGAAAACGGTCATATTGAGTCTGTGCATTCCTATACAAATGACCAAAACCTTTTGGATAACTTTCACAAAAAATACAGAAGAGGCCGTTCGGCACCGCTTAATATGGTTATAACCGAAACCGGTGCAGCAGGAGCAGTTTCGAAAGTACTCCCGCAACTCTCCAATAAATTCACCGGAAATGCGGTTCGCGTACCTACACCAAATGTTTCTTTGGCAATCTTAAATCTTAATCTCTCCAAGGAAGTGGCCAGCGGCATGGATGAAATCAACGAAATTCTAAAAGACGCCGCTTCAAACGGAGATTTAATTGAACAGATAGATTACTCCACCTCTACAGAATTGGTTTCAACGGACTGTATCGGCAATACCCATGCATCCATAGTGGATTCCAATGCTACACTTGTCTCTCCCAACAAAAAGAGTGTAGTACTGTATGTATGGTATGATAACGAGTTTGGATATACATGTCAGGTGATGAGATTAGCCAAATATGTGGCAAAAGTGCAAAGACTCACCTACTACTAACATTATTCTTAAAATTATTCGTGAAGCAACTCTTTTTTTGGGTTGCTTCTTTTATTTTTGCTATAATACAATCAAAGAGTAAAATATGTTTGAAAATCTTCAGGATCGGTTAGACTCGGCTTTCAAAAACCTCAAAGGTCAGGCCTCTATTACAGACATTAATATAGCCACGACCATTAAGGAAATCAGAAGAGCCTTAGTAGATGCAGACGTAAACTATAAAATAGCCAAGGAATTTACCGATAAAATCAAAGACAAAGCCATCGGTGAAAAAGTGATACAAAACGTCAATCCTTCTCAGTTGATGGTTAAAATTGTTTCCGACGAACTTACTGCCCTCATGGGCGGCAACGTAGAGAATATCAACATAAAAGGCAACCCGGCAATCGTACTCATTTCAGGCCTTCAGGGTTCGGGAAAAACAACTTTTTCCGGAAAGCTTGCCAAATACCTTAAAGATAAACTCAAGCGCAGCCCTCTATTGGTAGCCTGTGACGTCTATCGCCCGGCTGCAATTGACCAGCTCAAAGTTTTGGGAGAACAAATCAATGTAGAAGTTTACAGCGAACCTGAAAATAAAAATCCCGTATCTATCGCTCAAAATGCGATAGCTTATGCCAAATCTAACCACTTCAATGCGGTCATCATAGACACCGCGGGGCGATTGGCCATAGATGAGGAAATGATGAACGAAATCGCTCAAATCAAGGATGCCGTTCAGCCTCAGGAAACTTTGTTTGTAGTGGACTCTATGACAGGTCAGGACGCCGTCAATACCGCCAAAGCATTTAACGACCGAATCAATTTTGACGGAGTGGTGCTGACCAAATTAGACGGGGATACCCGTGGTGGTGCAGCTCTATCTATTAAATACACTGTCAACAAACCCATAAAATTTGTCAGCCGGGGTGAAAAGCTTGATACTCTTGATATTTTTTATCCGGACAGGATGGCCCAGCGTATTTTGGGTATGGGTGATATCGTTTCATTTGTAGAAAAAGCTCAGGAAAATTTTGATGAAAAAGAAGCCGCAAGACTTCAAAAGAAGATTGTAAAAAATAAATTTGATTTTAACGACTTCTTGGGGCAGCTCAACCAAATCAGAAAAATGGGTAATATCAAAGACCTTCTCGGTATGATACCCGGCATGGGCAAAGCCATGAAAGATATTGATATTGACGATAACGCTTTCCGAAAAATTGAGGCCATGATTTACTCCATGACACCTGAGGAAAGAGCCAATCCGGATATTCTCAACGGTACAAGACGACGACGAATTGCAAACGGTTCGGGCAGCGACATTCAGGATGTCAATCAATTCATCAAACAGTTTGAGGAGATGAAGAAAATGATGAAAAAAATGACTGCAATGTCCGGAAAAGGGAAAATAAACCTTCCGTTTTAGTTCTCAGGTATCTCAGAATCTCCCATTATATTTTGAGGTCAACCTCACTCCTACTCCCTAAAGGATTAAGTCCTAAATCTATAGTGTTCTTCAAACTTATTGTTTTATAAACTTCGTATTCCAAGACTCGTATGAATTCTTATTGGTGATTGAAATGATATATTCTCCCTGAGCATACTTCGAGGCATCAATTTCAAACGAAACATTGCCTCTGGAAAATGATATCATTTCAGAATGCAGAATTTGTCCAAGGATATTCACCACTTTAACTTCAAAGTCAGCATGTTTTTCACTTACATACATCTCTACCTTAGTCTTATTATCAGTCGGGTTGGGATAAATGGAAAGAACTGAGGTATTCTGTTCTGTCTTTTTAACTGTACCGTCAACTTCTATATTTATCACATTACTAAACTCATATTTCCCGTCAAAATCTACAATTCTCAACCTGTAATAGTTGTTGCCTATCCGGGCATCTTCATCTACAAAACTGTATTTCTGTATTTCTCCCGAATTTCCGGCAGCTCCCACAATTCCGATAGCCGAAAAATGTTCTCCATCCGGAGATTTTTCAATAATAAACTGATCTGTATTTTCCTCTGATGCCGTATTCCAGTTAAGAATATTATTTGTTCCGTCATAATATCCTGTAAACGACACTAACTCCACCGGCAGGACAGGCGGTTGATTACTTGACTTAAACACGTATATCTGCCCACTGCTACCATCGTCGCCGTCCTTCTCACCAACAACCTGGATGACATAAGATTTGCATTCTTCCAATCGATACGTTTGAGAGAAAGTTGTAATCGGGCTACAGCCCACACAGTTACCAAATGGTACGCAGTTAATCACAGTTGATTCCTCCAAACCGTCGCACGGAGTAGCATCCTCATATATGGCCAACGCTGTATTAGAAGATACATCTGTAATACTAAATACAATAGTTACCGTATCGGGTTCTCCGTCAGAAGTGGCACCGCACTCTGTCTTGAATGTAAAATAGTTTTCGGATTTCACGCTTCCCGGCAGACATTTCCCGTACAAACCGTTATT
This sequence comes from uncultured Chitinophagales bacterium, assembly GCA_964653095.1. Taxonomy (GTDB): domain Bacteria; phylum Bacteroidota; class Bacteroidia; order Chitinophagales; family JADIYW01; genus JAMLHH01. The sequence goes on along the minus strand of CAZZEH010000002.1, from coordinate 140,953 downwards.
CCCGGGAGTATTTTTATCATCTAAATTCCAACATTGTGGCACTTCATAAGTCAATTCTGTTACTCCACAATCTGTTTTAGGTTCACAGCGAGTTGACAGACAAAGTCCAAACGTAGAGTAATTAGGGTTAGATGGAGCATCATCATTAAACACTTGTATATATATAGTCTCTCCCGGTATAGCTGCAATATCAAATTCTACATCTTTATCCAGTATGCTACTGCCACCGTAGTCACATCCCAAATATTGTAATTGCCCCGTACACGGATCGCCTCTGTACGCAGCAACGACCTGAGTGGAGTTGTTTCCGTTGGAAGCTCCGTACTCATCATTACCCTGTATCCTAACACCACCTTCTGAATCCATAGGTACCGTAAATTTATACCAATAGTCGCTGCAATTATTCATTCCCCCGCAAGGAGACCCAAACGGAGATCGTGTTGCACAATCAATTCTCGGGTTTGTACTTGTGGATATGACATAACTTCCAATATAATTCATACTATTAGTCGGGCAAGGATTTTCTAAGACATAATCAGATAAATCGTATGCAGAAGGTAAATTACATGGATCATCATTAGGTACAGGGTTACATACTACGGGCTGGGCTTCATATTCGTTAATTACCTGAATAGTATAATCTCCCCTATCGTCAAAAGTTATCCCATCCCTCCCGTCAATTCGGATAAGATACCATTTTCCTGGAAGAAGGCAATCACTTTTTAAACTGATATTCCGGTTTAATAAAGAGGACTTTTCACTACCAATCTTCAATAACTTATTCCATTGAGGCTGACCTCCTGCACATATCGTACTCCCATTTGAAATCTCGTACAAGTCCATCTCCATATGGAGGTTGTTGCTTGTGGCAATAATGTTCACATATCCCTGAGCGGGTGCTCTAAAACGGTACCACATTGTTTCGTCATAGTTTCTGCCGTCTCTAAACGGATCCTGCTCTGGCCAGGGGTCTATATCTATTTCTCCGTATTGCGAAGTAGCACAATAGTTATTATCGGCATAAGGATCATCTCCGAAGCTTAGTATCTCAGGGCTACAAACATTATCGTTACCGCCTGCTAATTTCGGAGTGTGCTTGACAGAAACCTGAAAATTAGTACCCACATCTCCAAACGGCCAGGCATCATTGCCATGAACCTGAATAAAATACCAAGTATTGGGTTTCAGCTTGTAGCATTCAATTTCTAATGAGTTATCTCCTGTCAAATTTATCGGGAGTCCCGGCTGGTCTTTCTTATTCAGATTTGTCCAAACTGGATTGGCTCCAGAGCAAATATTAGCTTTGGTCGCTTCATAAAGAGTAAAGGTGGCACTAATTCGATCATTAAAAGGAGATTGATTAGTGACCGAGATTTCCCAATCACCAATCTGAGCAGGTGTTCGGAATTTATACCAAAGTGTCCTGTCATAATTTGATGAGTTAATATCATTGTAATTCCCATTAATACCCGGTTCGCCTAACTCTTGGGTTGCACAACTGTTATTCTGATTACCTACGCTGGCAGTTGTATTTTCGACTGTGCCAAAGTCCCATGCTTGACAGACCATATCGTGATCCAATGCGGACTTGGCACTATGGGTTATTTTCAAATCAAAATCACCTGCCCTTCCTTTCACCTGAATATAGTACCACTGGTCTTTCAACAGACAGCCAAATGTATTGTTGTTTACATTGCTGTTTACATTAAACATACTCATCCGGGTCAAATTATTCCAATTTGGATTGGCACAATTGAATGAACCGGAAGGAGCATTGTACAGCGTAAACCTATGGTAATTAATCGCACCGGCTTTAGTAGTAATATCAAAAGTAAATTCTCCGTCAATTTTTGGCTGAAATTTAAACCACACAGTATTATCATAAGCATCAATACCGGTTTTGGTTACCTCAATTCCCTGTGACGTATTAGGTTCATCTATTTCCTCCCAGGAACATTTATTTGTTCTGAGTAGGGTCACACCGCCGTTATTCACAATATCATTAGTAATATTTTGCGCTCTGCATATTAAATCATAATACTGGTTAGCCGGAACGTCTGTACCGGTTCCATCATCTTCAACTGTCACTATAAAGTGGCCTTGGTCTGTTCTAGTCGGTACATTGTCGTATCCGTCCACCTGAATGTAATATTTGGTGTTTGGCAACAGGCATGTGTAATTTGCAGTAGCCGTAGCACCCAAACCAGTATTATTTCCACTGTTCCCTTCTTGTACTAATTTTGAAGAGGGTGCTTCTGTAATTCGGGCATAAGTGGGCGCAGTACCATTGTTATAATACAAAGTAAAGTTAGGACTCAAAGGCTCCGGATATGCGGGATCTTTTTTTACCGTAATCTTAGTGACTCCGGGATTTGCAGGAGTAATAAAATAATACCAAACAGTCTCATCTTCGGCACTTTTCTGATGATCCGACACGTCACTATCCACATTTGGTTCGCCCGATTCTACAGTTGCACAAAGGTTATGACCGGCTATAGTCAATGTTCCGCCAGAGGCCAATTGACCATTCAGTGGCGGCACGTCATCTACCGGTATTGCATCCGCTATGTTATCATTTTCAGGATAAATATTTTCACTTCCGTCATCCGTTACAATTAAATCATATACAAACTGAGAAGTATATCCCGGTATTGTCACACCCAAAAGGGCAAAATCATACCCATCTACTTGTATAAAGTAATTCCAATTTGGAGAAGGACATGGCAAGACCAATACTCCGTCTCGGATAGTAAAGCTACCCAGACTAGTATTCGAACTCCAATCTCCCCCTAAATCTATTAACCCGCTAAAACCTGCATTTCCGCATGGGCTGTAATTGGCAGAACTGCCTTTATATACTGTAAAGCTTGGAACTGTAGCAGAACCATCAATAGGTGCAATCGTTTTCAGGCGAATGGTAATTTTCCCCGGATTGGCAGATGTTCTGAATTTATACCAAGTCGTTTCATCATATTCCGGTTCGCTTTGTACGGCACTTTGAGTCGTATTGGGTTCGCCCAATTCCTGAGTAGCACAAATATTATTGTGATTAGACACTGATTTTGTTCCACCGGATGGAAGTGTTCCCAAATTCCCCTTGTTTCCTCCCTGAGTAGCGTCGCAGATATCGTCATTTTCTGGTGAAGAAATGGATACTCCACTCATACTTACTTTCAGATCAAAATCGCCCTGCGTATCGCCGAATCCGAAGCAAGTGGCAGAAGCTGTACCGGTTACCCGAATAAAATATTCTGTATTGGGTTTTGGGCAATCCAGTACTAACTTTTCACTTCTCGTTAAGAAGGCAGAGCCCTTTCCCACCTTCAACAGCTTGTTGAACTGTGTGTTTAGATTGGTTTGAGATTCACAAGTTGTTTTGTCAAATGCTCCTTTATACTCAAATAGCTCCACATGAAGATTTAAACAGGCGTGACTTGGATTTGTGACCTCAATGGTTATTTGTCCGGGATGATTAGAGCCGGCACCAGTTTTAAATCCGTACCACACTCCTCTAAGCTGATCATCAAAGAAACTGAAATTAAATCCATATCCGCCGGGTTCATTAATTTCTTCCGTAGAACAACGGTTATTTTGGCTCGGCTTATTCAATACGCCCCCCGGATTCAAATTCCCCAGCAGTGTAGCATCGCAAACATTATCATTTTTCTGAGGCGGGATATCCGAGCGCGCCTGAAACGGCAGGTGTTTAATTTCCAAATGAAACAGCCCCCTTTCACAGTTTGATCCGCCGAGCGTACAAAGCACATTATTGCTCTCTCCGAATACCTGCAAATAGTAATATCTGCCAGGGATTAAGCACTCCACGTCCATCTCGGCATCACCTCGTAAAACACCCGGATCATAATTTCCTTCTATCATGAAACCATCTGCCGCAAGATTGCAGTTCTCTCCCGGAAAATCATACAGAGCCATAGCAATATCCATCTTATCTCGGTTATCATTAATCGCTTTTATATTGACTTTCCCTGATGAAGGTGCTCTGAATTTGAACCATAGGGTATGATTTGCCGTGGCCGGACTAGTGTTGACAATTCCCCAAAATTTTCCTTTTATTTTCTCAGCTATTTTCCCATGGCCTTCTATGTGCGGTTCAATTGTCGCACAGTCATTATTGAAAATACCAGTCGTTTTTGTAGAGTTTACACCCAGTGTATTGACTCCGGTTATCTCAAAGGCATCACACACATTATCATTCATACTGACTTCTATTGGAGAATCATCTTGGACTGATATCTTAAAGTCCCCAGTCACATATTTGATACTATTGGGCAAAATTTCCTGGATTGTAGAAGTGTAGCCAATTGTAGGGTCATTTTCCCCATCCACCATAATATAGTATTCCTTGCCCGGAATCAGACATCGGGCAACCATATATTCATCTCGCCCTGTGATTTCAGTCAGACCGATAAAGTCATCTTCATTAGCCGGATTCATTTCTACTAAGGCTCCGTCATAACTCGAAGTTATTTCTACTAAAGAAGACTTGTTGAGACAATTTCCCATGGTATAAAGGGCCAGCTGCAAATTTATCCCATCGTGATAGTCATGATTGGATGTTGCCAATTGAGCATTAGGTGAATTTGGATTGGACTTGTCCCGACGATTAATTCTTCCGTTTTCTTTTGCGCGTATTTTTACTCTACCGGAAGCCGGTGCTGTAAATTTATACCATACCGTAGCATCTGTAGAATTCCAGGTAGAAGGAAGTGGATCATTAAAACCAGACGCACACAAGTTACTTCCTACTTGCCAGGTGAGCTGCGCCTCAGTTCTATTATATGGTTGTACATTCAGAGTTTTAGCTCCGCACGGTTCATCATTACCGGCCGGCTGGTCTCTCATGGAAGCCATATCATACAATCCTGCATCTGTTACCTGCATGGAAAAATAACCCATAGTACAATCTCCGCCATTGAGAAAGTCGCAAAGGAAATAATCTGTTCCATCTACCTGAATATAGTACAGCTTGCCGGGGTCAAGACAGGTGGCTATTAAACTATTTCCCTTAGTAAAAAGAATATTGTTTTTGGTATCAACAATATTATAATAAGTGTCAAATATTCCCAATAAATCGGAATCTTCATAGTCCAAAAGCCCATGGTTTCTGGACACAATGGGAGTCCACAAATACCTTGGGTCTGCACAGTTAGGCTGCTGCAGATGTTCTCCCATTATAGGTTCCCATATAGCAATTTGCAGGTCTATATTTTTATCGGCATTACTTGGAATACCGGACGGAGCAGACTGGGCAGTAATCATTACAGAGCCTGACGGGGGCGGCACAAAGGCAAACCACACATCATGCTTGAGTTCATGATCCGGATCAGGTATAAAGCCTTTACTCGGAGTTGCGCAGAAATTATCAAAAACCTTATTATTGTTACGTATATCTTTATCCAATGAACCGCTCACAGGTACTGTTCCCAAAGGAATAGCTCCGCACGGCTCATCATTTTCCGGTGGATTAACAGTTGTGCCGGCTGTAGTGATAGTCAAATCATACACCCCCTCATAACAGGTAGAGAAGTCTGTCGAGAAAAAATCCGCATCTTGTACCTGTACATAGTAAGTTGTATTGGGTTCTGGGCATCTTTGTCTGTTCACACTTGGAGTGGAAGATGCAGGCGGCACTTCCCAAGCTTTATCATATTCTGATTGTATTTGCAATGTCGGATATGAGCAAGTATTATTTTTAGATTTATAGATGAAAATATTTGCTCCAAAATGCTCGCCCAATAAACACACATCACCTCTGTCTCCTCTTAATAGTTTTGAGCTGAAATCCCACTCAATCCATTCGGAAGGAGCACCATCCGTTGTAAACTTATACCAGACACTTGCCGTGTATTTATCGCCTACTCCACCTGGTGCGCCGGGCTTTACATTAGGTTCGCCCGGGTCTGAAGAGGCGCATTTATTAGAGTGAGGCAACCCAAAAAAAGGAGCTCCGGTTAATCGTGCATGGTTTTGAGTCGTGATTTTATTCCTGCCCGTAAATATATTTCCCGGCATTTCGGTAGCCTCACAGATATCGTTCCCCGGTCGGAATGCCGATTTTTTTATAACCAAATCAAAATCTACAAATACGTCAATACCCAATACACTAATCAGTCCTGCCTGATCCACACGGACAAAATATTTCGTATTAGGCTTCAGACACAAGTCTTTCAGGGTGGCATCTTGTGGCACAAAGCTTCCAATTTCCTGATAAAACTCTTCACTACTTTCTATAAACTTCAAATTGGCATAATCCCCATTGCTGTCGCCACATGCTCTGTTAGTATTTTGGGTTTCCTCGTAAAGGAAAATTCTCGGATTAGTTAAGAGCGAAGTACTACTTAACCTTATGGCACTAATGTCGTATAAATGCATCAGAGTACTGTCCGAATAATCTGCATGAGGCGTGTCAAACCGATACCAGACAGTCTGCTTGAGTGATCGGGAAGAATTGACTGGCTCTCCGTTGCCGGTACTGACTGTCGCACAGCTCGTGGTCTGCTTTTCGGCTATTAAATTAGTATTGTCGTAACTGTCTAATTTCCCAAGATATCCGTCTTTCCCGGGTATAGCAGAACTCGCCGGAAGACAAATGAAATCCGGCCCTTTAGTGGTGCCACTGTTCTCGATTGTAACAGAAACAGGTCCGGCATCTTTCGTAGAAGGTAACGGCAATAACTGTCTTGTGAAAAGTTGTAAATAATAAGTCTTATTCGGATCAAGACATCTTACTTTAAATGAGACTCCTGCTGTACTCTCACCAACTTTTGATAATGCATTAAAAAAGTTCGGCGTTGGATATGCATTACAATTAGGCACACTGTTTTGCTTGTATAAAACTGCCCGACCGTATTGAGTAGAACTTCCCGCTTTTGGGTCAATAGTAAGTACGGTTGGTGGCAAATCTCCTGTTGTAAATTTATACCAAACTGTTTTTTCATTATCCGACTCCGGTTCATTCATTCCGCAATAATCTTCTGAAGATGCATTTTTTGTATTGGAAGATGCCGAAAGGTCTCCCGAATTGTAGTTGTAATTGCCGCTGAGTTCTATTGCATCACACAAGTTATCATTGGATGGTACGGCCACTGTACTACCTTTTCGAACTTCCAGTTTAAAACTTAAATCAAACGCACCAATTAAGTCTGTCTTAAATACATGTACTCTTATAAAATAATCTCCAGGCTTGGGATTATCCACGCGATATTTATTTCCTATAAACGAAGCTTCACCTCCCATCTGGCAGCCTGTGCAATTATTATAACGAACTTCGGATATCTCAGAAGTGTTTAAGCTTGAAAGTGGTGCGGTGGGCTCAAATTCGATATATTGTAAATTATTATCTGTGAGAGTGTATTTGTACCAGGCATCACCGCAATTAGTTGTATGCCCGTCAATAGGCGTACCGCTCCCATTAGCTGGTAAAGCCCAAGCTGTCGCACAACTAAAGTTCTTATTCCCATCCCTGGCATTCGCCCGAAAATTCCCTGTAAAGGAGATTGTTGAGGACAAATTACCGGTGCTTCCGTTTCCGGAAACATATACAGGGCCCCAATTCTGGCTTGTCGTATTTAAAACTGTAAAATTTGTCCAGCCTGACCAAGGAGTTTCACACTCCATACCACCACATCCTATAATAGCATCTGATTCTCCTGCTTTGCCCCGAATGTGAATGACCGCTCCAGAACAATAAAGCGTTATACCTGCATTCTTTGTGGAGAAACTGGTATTAGGAGTGTTCGAACAATTATCTGCAGCAGTTGTAGCTCCGCCCCCATCTGCCTGGTTACCGCCCGTGACCCGCTTGATTTCAAGCTCGAAACTCCTTTCCGGATCATTGGGACAAAAGGGCCATACGCAACCATCTGTACAAGTAGTGGTAAGTCCGGTCGCTGTCCCATTATATCTCACTGTAACCTGTCCAAAAAGTGTCGAAGCAGATAAAAGTGAACATATCAGAAAAGATAGAGTTAATATTTTTTTTAAGTAAGGTTGATTCATATTCAAGTAAAATATCATTTAACTATAAATAGATTTAAATCAGGCTTACCTTCAAAAGTATTTTTATACACTTCCTGAATTGCTTCTAACTTCTGTTGTTCACTGACCTCCACCGGAACGCTCAATCCCTGATGAGCATATTCCTCCTCATAAGATTTAATTTTTTTATCTAATTCTGCAAACTCTACCCGGATAATCTCATTTATTCTTTCTACAAATTCCCCGAAACTCCTTTCTCTAAGCATATACGCCGGAGTCTCGCTATTCTTATCTGTTTCGACAAGCTGATACAGAAGTATTGATCTGAGCTCAGGCATCCAGTTTCTAAAGTCAGACTGTTCAAATATTTTTTTATATAAATCTACTCTTACTGCATCAGGAACCTGATTATTCAGATATTGCTGAATAACTGCTTCAAGATTTAAATCTGCATTCCGGTATATATCTGAATAGCTCATCCAGTACTCTTTAAATACTGCCGAATTTAAAGACGGATGATTAATATAAGACTCTGTTCCATCTGTCGTACCCACATCCTGACCACGAACTTCAACCAGCAGAAAAATAATCATAGCTATCAAAGCCGATACATGAAGTGCTTTATTTATCATTAGTAAGCTATTTATTTTAAAACTCCACCTTATTTATCTCAAAGATACTTAAAGCTACAATATTATGCATGCATTTTATATTCATCTTTTGTTTTTATAAAAGCTTAAGCTTTAACAATCAGTATTTTATACTAATACAGACAATGTTCTTTTATTAAATTTGCTCACATTAACAAAATACTAAATTCAATTATTTCTTTAGTTTTGTCTGAAAAATATTTTTGAATTGCCTTATGCTCCCACAATGTATAATAAAAATACATTATGTTTAATCAATTTCCTAAGCACAACTATTCACTCGGCAATAAGATTTAACCTACTCAATTGAGTTCAATAAACCTTTAAAATATAAATTGATTTTTATTAAAATATAACTTGGTATTTATCCAAAAAATAGAAAGGTATAGGTTTGTATAACGATTAAAGTTACGAGTCATTTTATATGCTTACAATCATTTACATTGAATAAAAAACCTTATTTTCGCATCCATGAAAACAACAGCTTTAAAAGAAATCCATGAAGCCGCCGGAGCTAAAATGGTGGACTTCGCCGGGTTTTATATGCCTATCCAATATAGTGGTATTATTGATGAGCACCATACCGTGAGAAATGGTGTGGGAATGTTTGATGTTTCGCACATGGGAAATTTTATTGTAAAGGGCGAAAATGCGTTGGACTTTTTACAGTATATTTTTTCGAATGATCTTTCAAAACTTTCTTTAGGAAAAGCCCAATACGGTTATCTGCCCAATGAAGAAGGCGGTATCATTGATGATTTGCTAATTTACCGACTTGCCGATAATGAATATATGTGCGTAGTAAATGCCGGTAATATAGAAAAAGACTGGACATGGTTTGTACAGCATCAAACTGATGGAGTAGAACTTCAAAATCTTTCTGACTCTCTTGCTATTCTGGCAGTCCAGGGTCCCAAAGCGATTGAAACGTTACAACCTCTTACTGATATTTCACTGTCGGATATACCGGTTTATGGCTTTAAGAAAGGAAAATTTTCCGGTGTGGAAGATGTGATTATCTCTGCAACAGGGTACACCGGACTCGGAGGCTTTGAACTGTATTTTGACAATTCTCACGCTAAGAATATTTGGAATCAAATTATGGAAGCCGGAAAAAAACTAGGCATTAAACCAATCGGCCTGGGAGCAAGAGATACGTTGAGATTGGAAAAAGGGTTTTGCCTGTACGGAAATGACATTGACGAAGAGACCTCTCCTATCGAAGCCGGATTAGGCTGGGTCACTAAATTCAGCAAAGATTTTGTCGCTAAAGATATCATCCAAAAAAGCAAAGAAGAAGGGGTGGACAAAAAATTGGTCGGATTTACCATGGTGGACAGAGGTATTCCCCGTAAAGACTACGAAATAACCGATGCAGAAGGGAATGTAATCGGCAGGGTCACCAGCGGCACTCAGTCGCCTGCTCTTAACTACGGTATTGGACTCGGTTATGTACAAAAGGAATTTTCTACCCCAGAAACAGAAATTTATATTCCGAGAAGGAATAAACTGCTAAAAGCCAAAATAGTCAAAACACCTTTTGTGTAAAAGGCTAAGAAGCTATTTGTACTAAAGTAATGCTGTTAATGTGTACTCAAACAAGTAAAAACAACAATTAACTTTACGAAAGAACAATTTCTGCAAGTCCATACTCTGTAGTATCATAATCATATACAGATATAATTATTCAGGGATTCTCAAAGGTTCCTGAGATGTTTTTTTACTTTAATGTCGATTTGATTGGGTGCATCACTTTATGAGTCAATCCGTCACAGTATTTCAAATGAAACTCAAAGATATCCTCCGGTGAAAACTCTTTTTGTATCTCTTTTCGAAGTATTTTTTTTGCTCTGTTGAGCTTGACCTTTACATTGGACAGAGAAATATTGAGAGCATCTGCCGTCTCGGCGGTGGATAATCCGTTGAGCTCTCTGAGCGTAAATACCATTCTATAATCTTCCGGAAGCTGTAAAGTAGCTTTTTCCAAAATCTCTTTTAGCTCCTCATTTTGAACCACTTTTTGACCATCTGTGAGCCTGTCATCAGGATATCTGATTTGGTTTCCAATTTTATCCGAAGCGGGTGTTTCGTTTTGAAATCCTAAGCGATTGGCTTTCCTGTAGCATTTGTGAATCATAATTTTCACCAACCAGGTTTTAAGAGCTGCTCTCCCTTCAAAATCGGCGAGATGTTCATAGGCGCTGACATAAGTCTCCTGCATCAAATCTTCTGTATCATCGTGTCCGAATCCGTATGATCTCCCAATTTTATAGAGGTAGGAATTATGCCGCCTTACCAGAATTTCATAATACTCTTTATCCCCGGAAAGAATTTTTTCTACAATTTCTTCATCAGTAAAATCTCTAAATTGATGGTGGTCAAACATACCCGTCTTTTTTCTCCAATAAAGTAAAGAAAAAATAAGAGTATAAAAAACTGCCCCCAAAGATTTGAGGGCAGATGAAACAAAAACAATTAATGAAAAAACAAATTACTCTCCTATCACCAAAACAGAAGCTTTCATGGTAGGATGAAGTGTACAATAATACTTTATTTCATTTTCAATAATCATTTCCCAACTGTCTCCCACATTAATATCACCGGAAGTCCATGCATCATCTATATTGGTTACATTATGAGTCACAATATCCTGATTGACCCAAACCACTGTATCTCCGACACTTACTTCCAAATTTTGAGGAGCAAACTGCATACTTTTGATGGTCACTAAAAACTTGTGTTCATTAATCGCAAAAGATGTTTCTTCCTCATCAACCGGCACTTCCTGCGATATATTTTCTGTGTTTTCTGATTCTTCTGCTGGCGGTTGTGTATTGCAACTCATTAGCAGAAAACCCATCATGACTATCCAAGTCCAAACTTTCATCATCAGTTATTATTTATTTTTCCCTGAGCCATTTTTGCCATTTCCAAGTGATGCTCTAGTAATGGAGTTACGTCTATTAAAGCCTGCTTAAGTTGTTCATTTTCAGTCTGTGGAATTAAAATATCCTTCACAGCATTAATTACTGCATCGTGATAAGCCGCTTCATTCTCAATATAAGCTTTATCAAAATCGGCACCTCCTAATCCTTCAAAACTTGCCAATACATCTTTTTGACCATTGAGCAATGTTTCTGTAAAATCGTTTTCTTCCGGTACCACACCCAACTGACCACATAAGTCGGATGCGCTCTGAATAATCTGTTCGTGGTCTTTAATCATCGTGTTGGCAAAGTTTAGCACCTCCTCATTCTGAGATTTTTCCAGAGCGATTTTACCATAATCCACGTCTATTTGGTTCGCCACAACTACAATAGCAGCAATTTGAGGATCAGAAAATGCAGGTGCTTCCTGTACCTCCTCCGCCACAATTATTTCATCTTCATTATTGCTGTTATCCTGATTTTGATTACATGCAGTAAATGAAACTGCAACTAAACAGGCCATTGCAATAGCCTTAATTTGGTTCTTGTTTTTAAGTACTTTCATAATTTTTGTTTTTAACTGTACTTATATAGAGTCATTGAGTTTCAAAAAGGTTACAGTTTTTTCAAAAATTAACTTCAAATCTTCAAAAATTGCGGTCAAATCTTAATTATAGCAGAAGTTTGTATGATTAAAGACAATATTGTTTACATAATTTTCAAGGGCTAAAATTATTTTTATTTCTTTGTGGTAAAATCCGACTAAGCCGGTTTTGCAAATATTAAAGTCACTTAAACTTGATTACTAAATCATCCATTGTAAAAGGGAGGGAACTCCTGAAGACCGAGCAGGCAATAAAGTTCGTAAAAGATACTTTTGCCAGTAAGCTGGTGCAAAAATTAAATCTTATTCCTATTTCATCTCCATTGGTCGTATTAGAAGACTCCGGTTTGAACGATGATTTGACAGGTATAGAACGTCCTGTAACTTTTCCTATCAAGGCTTTGGAAGACAGAAAGGCAGTAGTCGTACATTCTTTGGCCAAATGGAAACGAGTACGGCTCAAAGAGCTTGAAATAGAACCGGGAGAAGGAATTCTGACCGACATGAAAGCTTTGAGACCCGATGAAGATTATTCTCCTCTGCACTCCATTTACGTAGATCAGTGGGACTGGGAGAAACACATTTTACCCACACAGCGAAATTTATCATACTTAAAGGAAACTGTCAATAAAATTTACGAAGCTTTGGTTGAAACCGAACAGGCGGTATCAAAAAAATATCCTAATATAAGTCCGTCTTTACCGGAAAATATTTCTTTCATTTCCGCAGAAGAGTTATTGCAGATGTATCCGGATAAGACTTCCAAGGAAAGAGAGCATGCCATTGCTCAAAAATTGGGGGCAGTATTTATATACGGAATCGGACATGCTCTAAGCAACGGAGAACCTCATGATGGAAGAGCAGCCGACTACGACGACTGGAGTCAGCCAAATGAAGCCGGACACGTCGGTTTAAACGGTGATATTATTGTATGGAATCCAGTATTGAAATGTGCTTTTGAATTGTCCTCTATGGGTATTCGGGTAGATAAGATTTCTCTGCTCAGACAGCTTGAAATAAAAGGCTGTATGAACAAAATAGAACTGACCTATCACAAAATGCTGCTTGAAGGATTATTGACGGAAGCTGTGGGCGGAGGCATTGGACAGTCGAGAGTATGCATGTTTATGCTGCGCAAGAAGCATATCGGAGAAGTGCAGGTCAGTATTTGGGGAGAAGACATTCGGGATAAATTAAAGCCGAATGACATTCTGTTGTTGTAATCACACTAAATAGGTGAAACAAAAAGAGCCTGTAACTTATCGCTGCAGGCTCTCATCATTTACAATTTACTCGGTTTATTTTTGTTCTGCTTTTTTACTGTCCGCATATCCGAAAACTTTCTTTAGCAGCGGAGTGTCTCTCATCCCAATATTACCTCTCAATTTATTTTCCTGCTCCTCTACTCTCAGAAAAACACCCTGCAGAGCTTTTTGAGTTACAAAAAGAGTTAAATCAGTTTCTACTTTTTTATTGACAAATGGGATTTTATTATAAATCCCTATTGCATCTCCCCAGTATTTTGTTGCATTCACCGCTCCGAGAGAATTATCTATTATCGGTCTGAATTTATCCGCGAGAACAGATGTAGTGGTCCGTTTCAGATATTCAGTCGCTGCCCCGTCACCGCCAAGCAAAATACCCATTGCATCCTGAAAAGTCATTTGCTTGACAGACTGTACAAAAACATCTAACGCCTCTCCCGCTGCTTTCTCAGCCGCTCTGTTTAATGATAGCGTCACTTTGTCCACCTGATTCTGCATGCCAATTTTTTCCATGGCATCCATCACAAACTTTGCTTCTTCCGGCCAGGGAATTTTCACCAATGAATTGCCGTAAAAGCCATCTTCTTTAGACAGAAGTCCGACTGCCGTTATAAATCCTTTTGTCAGTGCTTCTTTCAACCCGCCGGCAGCTTCAGTACTGGAGATTGCTCCGCTACCGCTTAAAACTCCTAATGTGTCCTGAATTTGAGTGGTGGTACAACTGCCAAAAAATAAAAGAGCAGCTAAAGTGATACTTAAAATATTTTTCATAGAATAACCTTATTTTTGAGTAAATCTAACAAAAACTTTGTGAAGGTTTTCAATTTCTACTTCTTAAAATCAATGTATGAAAGCCATAATACTCTCAATAGGTGATGAACTCCTTATAGGAAACACACTCAATACCAATTCTTACACTTTAGGCAGTGATTTGACCGAACTCGGTATTCAGGTTATTGCACATTGGACTATTCCCGACAAAAAAGATACAATCGTACAGTATATCGAAGAGGCTGCAAAAATTTCGGATATCATTTTGATTACCGGAGGACTCGGACCGACAAACGATGATCTGACAGTAGAAGCTATCGCAGATTATTTTCATACACCTCTAATATTGTTTGAAGAATGCTGGGCACATATCAAAGAAATGTACCTTTCCCGAAACCGGCCAATACATGAACCTTCTATTAAAATGGCTTATTTACCCGAAAATGCAGTTGCAATCCACAATTCACAAGGTACAGCTCCGGGTTCTATGTACTTTGAAAACGGGAAAATGATCGTATCCATGCCGGGAGTGCCTTATGAAATGAAAAGCATGATGGAACTCACAGTTATCCCGACTATCAAAGAAAAATATACTCTTCCCAATATTGTACTCTCACATATATATACCGCAGGAGTCGGTGAAACAGTACTGGCGGATGCTCTGACAGACTTTGAAGAAAATCTTCCTCAAAGCTTTTCACTCGCTTACCTCCCAAGTCTCGGAAAAGTGAGGTTAAGAATTACCGGCTATGGCAATAACAGAGTGGAAACAGAAAGAATTTCCACACAACTTACTCAGGAAGCTTTGAGCAAAATAGAAAAGTATGTGTACAGTACTGAAAACCCTTCATTTGAAGCAGTGATTGGACAAATGCTAAGAGACCGTACACTGACAATCAGTACCGCAGAAAGTTGCACCGGAGGCTATATCAGTCACCTGTTGACCAAAGTTCCCGGCTCTTCCGATTACTATACCGGAAGTATTATTTCGTATTCCAATGGAGTAAAAATATCTGCCTTGGATGTATCACCAAAAACTCTGGATACTTACGGCGCAGTCAGCGAGCAGACGGTCAGTGAAATGCTGACCGGAGTCCTGAAAAAACTTCATACTGACATTTCCATTGCTGTATCCGGCATTGCAGGACCTTCGGGAGGAAGTGCCGACAAGCCCGTAGGATTAGTATATGTCGGTATAGGGGACAAAAATCATCAGTATATCCGACAGTTCAATTTTACTAAAGACCGGGAAAGAAACATCGGCCTGTCCGCTGTTTCTGCATTGGTGATGCTCAGGATTTTTCTCCTGAAATATTATCCGCTTTAAAACAGATACATTTCAAACGTAAAAGAAAAAATTAACTGATATCTCCCACCATTTTGGAAGGATCTACCCATTCATCAAACTGAGCTTCTGTCATGTATTCAAAATCCAATCCTTTCAATTTGGTTTCAAGTGCTGCCTGTTTTAGAGTTAGACCTTCTCTATGAGCATGTTGCGCAATAAGCGTGGCATTATCATAGCCGATTTTAGTATTCAATGCTGTCACAAGCATCAAGGAGTTCCTTACATGCTGCTGAATATTTTTGGTCATAGGTTCTATTCCTACTGCAAGGTGATCATTAAAGCTAACTGTAGCATCTGCTATCAATCGCGCGGAGTGAAGAAAGTTGTAAATCATCATCGGTTTAAACACATTCAGCTCAAACTGTCCATTAGAACCGCCGATATTGATGGCTACATCATTTCCCAAAACTTGGGCGGCCACCATGGTAATTGCTTCACATTGTGTAGGATTTACTTTGCCCGGCATAATGGAAGATCCCGGCTCGTTTTCGGGAATAATAATTTCTCCGATTCCGGCGCGCGGACCTGATGAAAGCATACGAATATCATTACCTATCTTCATCAGCGAAACTGCAACAGTTTTCAACGCTCCATGTGCTTCTACAATAGCATCGTGAGCTGCCAAGGCTTCAAATTTATTTTCCGCAGTAACGAAAGGATGTCCTGTCAACTTTGCAATATTTCTGGCGACATTGACGGCATAACCTTTTGGAGTGTTCAGACCGGTACCAACAGCCGTTCCTCCCAAAGCCAATTCGGACAAATGAAGCAAGGTGTTTTTTATAGCTCTTATGCCGTGATCCAGCTGAGACACATAACCTGAAAACTCCTGTCCCAACGTAAGCGGTGTTGCATCCATAAAATGAGTCCTGCCAATTTTTACCACGTGCATGAAATCTTGGGATTTCTTATACAAAGTAGCTCTCAGCTTCTCAAGTCCCGGTATAGTGTCTTCCACCAATATTTTATAGGCAGCAATGTGCATAGCTGTTGGAAACGTATCGTTGGACGACTGGGATTTATTCACATCGTCATTAGGATGAATATACTTTTTAGGATCAGTCAGATACCCCCCGTAAATGACATGAGCTCTGTTAGAAATCACCTCATTCACATTCATGTTAGATTGAGTTCCCGAGCCGGTTTGCCAGACCACCAAAGGAAACTGATCATATAATTTTCCTTCCAATATTTCATCACACACCTGAGCAATAAGCTCTTTCTTATCCTCAGGTAGCGCCCCCGCTTCATAATTAGTGATTGCAGCAGCTTTTTTCAAGTACGCAAAAGCCTGAATTATTTCTCTCGGCATTTTATTAATGTCCTTAGCAATTACAAAGTTCTCTTTTGACCGTTCGGTCTGTGCTCCCCAATAGACATTGACAGGAACCTTTACATCCCCTATTGCATCATTTTCTATTCTGTATTCCATTATTATGATTTTAATATTTATCAGATAATATTTTACCTCACTAACAATTCCATATCCTGTTAGTTTTGGTTCTAAAATAAATTTTTAAGGCTGGTTAAATCACTACTATCGTTTGAAATTTGGTTTCCTCTTTTCCAAAAATGCTTCCACTCCTTCTTTTACATCTGGAGAATTAAAAATCTCGCCAAAAGCTTCTATTTCAGATGCAAAACCATCCACTCCGGGCTTAAAGTAATCATTGGTTACCTCTATTACCTTTGAAATCGCGACAGGTCCTTTTGATCCAATTTTATTTATCAAATACTGAGCTTTTTCAAGAGCAACATTTTTTTCCGTTTCTACATAATTGACTAATCCCCAATTAAGAGCAGTGTTGGCATCAATAATATCAGCGGTCATATGTAATTCTAATGAACGTGCTTTTCCCGCGTACTGTATCATTCTCTGAGTCCCGCCATAACCTGCTATTATTCCGAGATTGACCTCCGGCTGTCCAAATTTGGCATTGGAGGTGGCAATTCTCAAATGACAGGCCATAGATAATTCACATCCTCCGCCCAAAGCGTACCCATTGACTACAGCAATCACAGGTACAGACATAGATTCTATCTGATTAAAAATATCATGTCCCCTTTTCGCAAGTCTCTTGGCTTCTTCGGGGCTGAGTCCCTGAAACTCTGTAATATCTGCTCCGGCTACAAATGCTTTATCGCCCGCACCGGTCAAAATTACTCCTATCAATCCTTCAAGAGTTCGCGCTGTCTCAAACGCCTGCTTGATTTCAAGTATGGTTTCACTGTTTAATGCATTTAATTTATCCGGTCTGTTTATTGTAATCGTCAGAATTCCGGAATCGACTGACCACAAAAGATTTTTGAACCTCATCGCATCAATTTTATTTTACCTTCAAATATCCTATTCGCAGGCAACAAAAGCAAATAAATCAAGAATGAAATATAAACGGACAGGAATAGATACCGGAAGCAAAAAAATAAGAGGTGTTTTTATATCTTTTTAGTACTAAAAATAAAAGTGCATTTAATGAACTTTTTACTTTTATGATGTTATTATCTTAAAGAACATTAACTTCAATCAAAAACATGAACCTGAAAAAGGTAACATTAGATAACTATTTAGATAATCACTATATCAACAGAAGTAACTGGCTTCGCGCTGCCGTATTGGGCGCCAACGATGGCATTATTTCTATTTCAAGTTTGGCAATAGGCGTAGCTGCTGCCAGTTCAGCAAGAGACCCTGTCCTTTTGGCTACAGTAGCCGGATTAGTGGCGGGCGCACTGTCTATGGCTGCCGGAGAATATGTATCTGTAAGTTCTCAAACTGACATTGAAAAAGCGGATATCGAGCGGGAAGCTATAGAATTGGAGCAGTTTCCAGAATTTGAACTTAAACTCTTAGCCAAAATATACGAAGAAAGAGGTCTGAAGAAAGAAACTGCTATGACTGTGGCCAAAGAACTGACCGAACATGACGCATTAGCTGCGCACGTCAGAGATGAACTGGGCATCAACGAAATAACACAGGCCAATCCTATACAGGCTGCTACAGCGTCCGGAGCCGCATTTACCGTTGGTGGGTCGCTTCCCCTGTTAGTTACATTTTTCGCTCCACTTTCAAGTATGGAATTTTCTCTTTACGGATTCACAATAATTTCTCTGATTATACTCGGGGCTGTTTCTGCAAAAGCAGGAGGAGCCAGTATGCTAAAAGCTTCTTGGAGAATTGCCGTTTGGGGAACTATCGCTATGGTATTATCTGGATTAGTAGGGTATCTGTTTGGGGTCAATGTATAGAAAATGAGCAATTTTGAAATTATCGCCTCTATTTTAAGTAAAGATTTGGTACAACATGTCAATCCCGAATCTATCAGAGAATCGTGCAAAGAGCTGGATATTACCTTTGAAGATGCCAACAAAGCTTTTAAAACCTGGTCAAGTATCGGAATAGTTTCGTTTTTGGAAAATATTCAGATCCGACACATCCGGAAGATTTTAAAACCTGAAACACAGATATCATTATTTAATCAGACAGAACTAAGAACTGACCTCCCCACACAGAATTTTGAAATAAAAGAAATGGATGCCGGAGAAATTGACTCTGTAAAAATAGAATATGAGTTCCTCCCCACCCCGTATGGTCAAATAATTGCGGCTTCAACTCCAAAAGGTATCTGTTATATATCTTTTGAAGAAGATCAGAAAATAGCTGTAAAAAAACTTAAAGCTCAATTTTCAAATAGTAGTCTGTTACATCAAAAAAGTATTTTCTCGGATGTAATTCCGGCTGTATTCAATGATGAAAAAATTTCGACTCCCATAAAACTTCATCTGAAAGGAACAAAGTTTCAGCTGAAAGTGTGGAAGGCTCTGACAGAAATTCCTCGCGGTCGGCTAAAAACTTATCAGGACATTGCTCATGCAGTTGAATCTCCAAAATCTGCGAGAGCAGTGGGTGCAGCAGTTGGACGCAATCTTGTCGCCTATCTGATACCCTGCCATCGTGTGATTCGTGCTGATGGGGTGCTTGGCGGATTTATGTGGGGTGCCGCAAGAAAAAAAGCTATGATAGGCCGTGAAATCATAGAGACCCAGAAATAAAGCTTATCCATTGTTTTAAACTATTTCACAGCACTTATCATTTTTCCAAATACATTTAAACCGCATCCTTAAAAGAGTTTCAATTTATGCATTTGTTTCGCGCATTTAACATCCAAAGCAAAGGGAAGCTTTACACTTTTAACCGCCCTCAAATAATGGGAATAGTCAATCTTACCCAAGACTCTTTTTATGACGGCGGCAGGTATTTCATCGAAAAACAAGCGAAAAAAAGAATTGACGAAATAATATCCGAAGGTGTAGACTGGATAGATTTGGGCGCCGCCACGACCAAATCCGGAACTCCTTTGAGCAATCCAAAAGATGAAATCAGCAAACTGTTGCCAATAATCGAGTATGCTCAAAAAAAACACCCCGACACCCTGATTTCAATAGACACCTATCAAAGCTTGGTAGCTGAGGCATGCCTTGACGCCGGAGCTCATATAATTAATGACATCAGTGGCGGTACTATAGATTCTAATATTTTTTCTGTTACGGCAAAATATCGGGTCCCGTATATTCTCATGCACATACAGGGTACTCCCGAAAACATGCAAAAAAAGCCTTCATACAATAATCTGATGCAGGATGTGATGAGCCAATTGGCTATTCAGATTCAAAAAGCATTAGAAGCAGGAATTCAGGATATCATTATTGATCCCGGATTTGGATTTGGGAAAACGACAAAGCACAATTTCGAATTACTGAAAAAACTTGAAGCGTTTCACATTTTCAACAGACCCTTGTTAGTTGGTTTTTCTCGTAAATCCATGATTTGGAAAACTCTGAATACCACTCCGCAAAGCAACTCCGCACTTACGGGGACGACAGCCCTTAATATGTATGCCCTAACGAAAGGTACTCAAATAATAAGAGTGCATGACGTCCGGGAGGCCAAAGAAACTGTGTGCCTTTTTGAAAAACTGTGACTGTTTTATAAAATTACACCAAGGTTCAGAGGCCATTTTTCTGCACAATTCATTCCAACAGTTTATTAAAAAAACTGAAAGTATTTCTATAATAAATTGCGATTCTGCGACAATTTTTATATTTTGATTTCAATTATATACACCGACAATATTGCCTATGCTGAAAAAAATCAGTGGAATAATACTTCTCATAGTATCCGTCACCATCACTGTCATTTTGAGCGTGAATCGGAGCAGTTCTCCGGCATTGGGAGTATTGCTAAGTCCCAGTCATGGCTTTTGGGCAAATATTGAAACTTCACCCAATCAAAATACGGTCACCAAACTCAAAGCTATCCACAGCAAAGCTACAATAGTATATGATGACAATTATATCCCTCATATTTTTGCCGACAATGAACAGGATTTATATTTTGCACAAGGATATACTATGGCTAAAGATCGGCTTTGGCAAATGGAGTTTATCAGTTATGCCGCATCCGGAAGACTGGCAGAAATTGTTGGAGAAAAAGCGTTACCATTAGACAAGTGGCACAGGAGATTGGGACTAAGAAAGTCTGCCGAAGAAGCCTTAGAATTCATGATGGAGGACTCAATAACCAAGCAAACAGTTGAAGCCTTCACCAAAGGAGTTAATAAATTTATTGCGGAAGCCAAACGCGGCAAACTGCCCATCGAATACAAACTGATGGGATATAAACCCGAAAAATGGGTACCTCTAAATTCTGCCCTATTGCTTAAGTATATGGCTTTGGATTTAACGGGGAGAGATAACGACATTGAATACTCTAACGCACTGAAAAAGTTTGGCCGACAAATCTTTGATGTATTATATCCGGATAAACCTTCCGTGCCTGATCCAATCATCCCTGTAAATACTCCTTTCCAATTTAACGCAATTGATGCTCCGACAACTCCTTACGAAGAAAAAGGAAGTAAGTCCGATATATCTTTTTATAAAAATCCACTATTTTACTACCTGCCGCCAAAAGGTCTCGGAAGTAACAATTGGGTTGTGAACGGTTCCAAAACAGAATCCGGCCTGCCTATCCTATGCAACGATCCTCATTTAGCACTTTCACTGCCTTCCATTTGGTATGAAATGCAGCTTCACGCTCCGGGAATGAATGTCTATGGTGTGTCGCTGCCCGGAGCTCCGGGAATTATTATTGGGTATAATGACCGCATAGCGTGGGGGGTGACGAATGCCGGAATGGATGTCAGAGATTGGTACACCGTGCAAAGGAAATCAGACGACGATAACAAATATCGTATTGGAAATGAATGGTTTGAATTTGAAAAAAGAATTGAAAAGTACAAAGTAAAAGGCAGCAAGTCAGTAAAAGAAGAAATCAAATGGACAAAGATAGGTCCTGTCGTTTATGATAAAGATTACGATATCGCCGGCGACAAAAAAGACTTGGCTATGAGCTGGACTGCCTTGTATAAGAGCAATGATTTAAAAGCTTTTTATCTGCTCAATCGGGCGCAAAATCATCAGGATTATCTTGAAGCTTTGAATCACTATTGGTGCCCGGGGCAAAATTTTGTATATGCAGACATTGAAAACAATATTGCTATAAAGGAACAGGGAAAGTTTTGGGTGCGTTACCCGGAGCAGGGAAAGTTTATTCAGGATTTAACTCATGCGGATACTCAGCAAATTTTTAATCTGTTTATTCCTAATGAACACAATCCTCATGCACTCAATCCCAACAGAGGTTTCTTAAGTTCTGCCAATCAAATTCCTGTGGACGAGAGTTATCCGTATTACGTGTATGGATTTTACTATGAAAACTTCAGAAACAGAAGGATAAATGAATATCTGGAAGAGCATAATGATTTCACCGTCAATAAAATGAAAAGGTTACAATATGATAATGTGAGTGTACACGCCCGTGATGCCCTGCCTATTATGCTCCCGTATATTGAAAAGAAATATGGACATACTGAAATGTACAAAGCTTTGGCGAGCTGGGATTATATTACAGATTACGACGCACATGCGCCTTCCTTCTTTTATCAGTGGTGGGATGAGTTTGAAAAAATCGCCTGGGATGAACTGAAAAATACAGAAGAAGCCACTTTTCTCTATCCGGCAGAATACACGACGATAGACATTATGAGGGACAATCCGAATTTTGCCCTGTTTGATATTCAATCTACTCCCAGAAAGGAAACTTTAAAAGATATCCTTTTAATCTCTTTCGATTCAACAATTGTCTGGTTTGAAAAAAATCCGGAGAAAACTGATTTCAGAACTTATAAAAATACCAGCGTAACACATCTTTCCATGCTGCAGGAATTTTCTGAAAGCAATTTAAAAATTGGCGGCTATGGCGGAATAGTCAATGCCACTTCTTCGCGATGGGGAGCGTCTGTGCGTTTTATTATAGATTTTCAGGATAAAAAAGTTCAGGGCTACGGAATGTACCCCGGCGGACAATCCGGCAATCCGGGTTCTGCGGCTTACAATACCTTTTTGGAAGCGTGGGTAGAAGGAAAATATTTTAAGCACAAATTCTTCATTAGCATAGATGAGGCTTTAGAATCATTAAAACAATAGTATGAAAACAACCTTTTTTATCATACAAGTTCTACTCATTTTATTGGGAACATTTTTTTTAAGTAAAATCTTTCCATGGTGGATATTTACGGCAGTCTGCTTTTTGTCGGGAATAGCCGTTTTCACCAAGCTTAATTTCACTTCTTTTTGGGCAGGATTTATAGGTATAGGCATCTATTACTTTTCTTATTGTTTTTTCTTGGCCAGTACAGATAATTTCATTTTTTCGGACAAAATCGGTCATATTTTGGGGAGTTCCGCAGATATTAGTTTAGACGGTTCTACTCTACTTTGGATTGGCACCGGATTATTTAGTATTTTAGGCGGATTATTTGCCTTGAGCGGAACATTAATAGCCGAGGGATTTTCAGGCAGGAATGCCCGTTTCAAGAAAATTAAAAGTTTGAAGTTAGATTTAAAATAGTATGAGAGTAGTTGGTACCATTCCGCACCCGTATGTGAAAATTACAGTATTCGCACTAAATATGCGTTATTCCGTTAAATTAGAAATGGGTCAGGTAGAACAAACCTATAAGATTCGTCAAAGCGACATCATTACAAATTTGGAAGACTTGTCGAAGTTGGTGGACGATGAGTTAATTGAAGAATGCATTTCGCACTTCACCGATATGCACAAGAGTATGAAAAAAGCTTTTGAAAGACTTAGAGCCCAGGAAGAAAAAAGCAGCTCCAATACAGAGCTGCCCAAATAAATTTAAACTCAGAAGATTACTCGCTCAAATCTTCGAACAAAGAAAGGAACTTCAACATAGCTCCTAAGTTGCTGATTTTGATTTTACCCATCATCACAGCCATTTGCCTGTTTACCCTGCCAAGTTCGGCATCTTCAAAATCAGCCGCAGTAGAAGTAATGATACAATCCGCTTCTCCGTCCAATCCTTCTTCCACAGTACATACTCCATCCTGTACGCTTACAGTAAAATCGCCACCGCCTTCACCTTCCAGCTGGAAATGAAAAAGACCGTTTTCACTTGACTCGTCTCCTTTAAATCTTTGAGGCAATCCCAAAACAATTTCTTTTGCTGTCATATTCGTTTTTATTTTTAATTAACCAAATATAAAATTTAGAATGATAAAAAAGAAAATAAATCAAACGTTTGTTTGGTTTATTTCACGACATAAAATAAAGCTGCCTGGATTGAATAAATTTATTTGGAAAAAGGATAAGACTTTTAAGTTGCGCATTTATGGCCGCCCTACCCTGTCAAAACAAAACAGGTCACCTTTACGATGACCTGACTCATTTGATATGAAAAGTACTTTACTTAACCTTTTCTACGATAGCTTTAAAAGCTTCGGGATTATTTAGTGCCAAATCTGCAAGAGTTTTACGATTTAAATCTATTCCTGCTTCACGCAATTTTCCCATAAATACAGAATAACTCATTCCATATTCTCTTACAGCTGCATTGATACGTACTATCCACATGCTTCTGTAATTTCTCTTTTTAAGCTTGCGGCCTACATAAGCATACTGCATACTTTTGTCCACCGCATTTTTAGCTACTGTCCATACATTTTTACGGCGTCCGAAAAAGCCTTTGGCCTGTTTCAGAACTTTTTTCTTTCTTGCTTTAGCCGCGACAGCATTTACTGCTCTTGCCATAACTTTATTACTTTTTTCTTTTGATTAACTTAATACGAGCAATTTCCTCACATTATTCATTTCTACCTGAGCTACTATAGCCGGTTGACGCAATCTCCTTTTTCTTTTTTTACTTTTTTTAGTCAGGATATGGCTTTTATAGGCTTTTGCTCTTTTTACTTTACCTGTTGCTGTAAGTTTAAATCTTTTCTTTGCGCTCGAATTTGTTTTTTGCTTGGGCATTTCTACCTATTATTTTGAGATTGCAAAGATACAATTTTTAAATTATCATCCAATAAAAATGAACACTTTTGTTTTATCGTGCTTTAAATTATTTTTAAATCCGGCTTACTTCTTTTTATGCGGTGTTATAAAAGCAATCATTCTTTTACCTTCCAGATTAGGCATTTGTTCCAAAGCTCCGTATTCTTCCAAGCTTTGTGCAAATTGCAGTAAGAGAAGTTCTCCTCTTTCTTTAAACATTATCGCACGCCCTCTAAAGTGTACATAAATCTTCACTTTTGAGCCTTCCTGCAAAAATTTAATTGCATGCTTCTTTTTAAACTCTAAATCATGTTCATCTGTATTGGGAGAAAATCGTATCTCTTTTACTTCTGTTTTATGAGCTTTTGCCTTTATTTCCTTTTCCTTTTTCTTCTTTTCGTAAAGGAATTTCTTATAGTCCAGAATTTTACAAACAGGTGGATTTGCTTTAGGAGAAATCTCCACCAAATCAAGTCCTTGCTCTTCGGCCATTCGAATGGCATCGGACGTACGCATAATTACCGGCTCTGTGCCATCACCGACCAGTCTGATTTCATAAGCCTTAATTTCCTGATTTAGGTTGTGTTCTTTAGTTTTTTTTGCTCTGTATGAGCCTCTTTGTTTTCGTGCCAAATTGTTTTTTTGTTTAGTGTAAAAATATAAAATTAATGATAGTTTTCTTCTGTAAGAATTTTTAGAAACTCTTCTATTGACATTTGCCCTATATCACCTGTTCCGTGGCGACGCACCGATACAACGTCATTTGCCAGTTCCTTTTCTCCCAAAATCAGCATATAAGGAATCTTGCTCATTTCCGCATCCCGAATCTTTTTGCCTATTTTTTCAGTACGTGAGTCAATAGATGCTCTTAGTTCTGAATATAACAATTTATTGAGAGTATCTTCAGCAAAGTGTGTGAATTTATCGCTAATCGGCAGAATGATTACTTGCTTTGGAGCCAGCCAAAGCGGGAAATTCCCTGCACAGTTTTCTATCAAAATTGCCATAAACCTTTCCAAAGAGCCAAATGGAGCCCTGTGAATCATAACCGGCCTGTGCTTTTCATTATCGGCACCGATGTATTCCAAATTAAACCTTTCGGGGAGATTATAATCTACCTGAACCGTGCCTAACTGCCAAGACCTTCCTATCGCATCTTTCACCATGAAATCAAGCTTAGGTCCATAAAATGCCGCTTCTCCATATTCTGTTACGGTATCTAATCCCATTTCCTGAGTGGCTTCTATTATTGCACTTTCAGCCTTCGCCCAATTCTCATCTGTTCCGATATATTTACTTGTATCTTTCTTGTCTCTGAGAGAAATTTGAGCTACAAAATCCTCAAAGCCCAATCGTTCAAATACGTATTTGATAAGAGAAATAACTTCTTTAAACTCATCTTTCAGCTGGTCAGTTGTACAGAAAATATGTGCATCATCCTGAGTAAATCCTCTCACCCTTGTCAGTCCGTGTAGTTCACCGCTCTGTTCATATCTGTACACCGTTCCAAATTCTGCTAATCTGTACGGTAATTCTCTGTATGACTTGGGTACGGTCTTGAAGATTTCACAATGGTGAGGGCAGTTCATCGGTTTTAAAAAGAACTGCTCATTTTCATCCGGTGTATTGATAGGCTGAAATGCATCTTTTCCGTATTTTTCATAATGCCCGGATGTTACATATAAGTCCTTTTTACCAATATGAGGCGTTACTACCGGTTTATACCCTCTCTTTATCTGTTCTTTTTTGAGGAAATCAACCAAAATATCGCGTATCAAGGTTCCATTAGGAAGCCATAAAGGAAGTCCCATTCCAACCTTGTCTGAAAATGTAAACAATTCGAGCTCCCGCCCCAATTTACGGTGATCTCTCTTTTTGGCTTCTTCAATTTGTCTGACATACTCATCCAGCAATTCCTGCTTTGGAAAAGATATTCCGTACACTCTGGTTAACTGCGGTTTGTGTTCATCTCCTCGCCAGTATGCACCGGAAACTTTTGTCAGTTTCACGGCTTTTATTAATCCGGTATGTGGTATATGACCACCTCGGCACAGGTCTGTAAAATTATCGTGTGTACAGAATGTAATATCCCCATCTTCCAGATTTTGAATCATTTCCGTTTTAAACTCATTATCAGCATAAGCTTCTAACGCTTCCTTTTTTGAAACTGAATATTTATTAAAAGTGGCGCTTTTCTTTGCATTTATCAGCATCTTCTTTTCGACACGTTCAAAATCGTTCTCCGAAAAGGTTTCCTCACCGAAATCAACATCATAATAAAACCCGCTTTCTATTGCCGGTCCAATTGTCAGTTTAGCTTTAGGATAAAGTTCTAAAATGGCCTGAGCCATTAAGTGCGCCGAAGAATGCCAGAAAGCCGCCTTGCCTTCCGCATCCTCCCATTTAAAAAGCTGTAAAGCTCCATTATCTTCTATGGGTTGATTTACCTCCCATACTTTATCGTTCACCTTGGCTGCAATAATCTTCTTGGCCAGTGAGTTACTGATACTTTTAGCTATTTCTAACGGTGTGGTTCCTTTCTCATATTCACGATGGCTGCCATCCGGAAATGTTATTTTTATTTGGTTCATAAAGAATACGCAAAGTTATATAAAGAAATGCAGTTGTATATTGATAAATACAAAATTTAAAGATTTATAAAAGCCAATACTTCAATAAAAGAGATTTTGCCCGTCATTATCCGGTATTTTATACCAATAAGATGGTTCCGGCCTCGGCAATGCATTAACATATTGGGCAATATAGCAAACTATCGAGATGATCATTTGCACATAGATTCAAAAGTTGGGATGCTGCGCTATTCATCTGTCACACAGCCCTCAGAAGCAGAGGACACATTTTTAGCGTATTTATACAGAATACCTCTCCGGGCCTTGAGCGGCGGAGCTGTCCATTTGGCTCGACGTGCATTGAGTTCTTCTTCTGAAATCAAAATATCCATAGTGTTATTAATGGCATCTATACGAATTGTATCTCCTTCTTTGACCAAAGCAATATTGCCTCCCACCTGAGCTTCCGGGGTCACATGTCCCACTACAAAGCCATGAGAACCTCCGGAAAAACGGCCATCCGTAATCAGTGCCACTTCTTTGCCTAATCCCAATCCCATAAGAGTGGAGGTTGGTTTCAGCATTTCAGGCATTCCCGGTCCTCCCTTTGGACCTACATACCGTATAATGATTACGTCTCCGCTTTTTATTGTTTTTAACAGCATGGCATCTATTACTTCCTGCTCACTATCAAAAACTCGTGCCGGTCCTTCAAAAAACTCTCCTTCCATTCCGGTAATTTTGGCTACTGCTCCTTCTTTGGAAAGATTGCCGTACAGGATACGGATGTGGCTATCCTTTTTTATAGGATAGTCCAAAGTGTGAATAATTTCCTGTCCTTCTTTTAATCCGGGTAGTTCTGCAAGATTTTCTGCCATAGTTTTACCCGTAACAGTTATACAGTCCCCATGCAGCATTCCATTCTCCAGCATATATTTCAACACCGCCGGAGTACCTCCCTGTTCTTGCAGGTCTTCCATGACATACTTTCCGCTTGGCCTAAAATCTGCCAGCATAGGAGTAATTTCTCCCAATCGGATAAAATCTTTTATGGTAATATCCACATTTACAGATTTGGCCATTGCCACTAAATGCATGACTGCATTGGTAGAACCGCCTAATACAATCACCAGCCTAATTGCATTTTCAAAGGCCTTTTTGGTCATAATGTCCGTGGGCTTAATATCTTTTTCCAAAAGCACTTTTATAGCTGCAGCTGCCTGAGCCATCTCTGCCTTTTTTTCGTTACTGTTAGCCGGATTGGACGAAGTGTATGGAAGACTCATTCCCAATGCTTCCAATGCGGATGCCATTGTATTGGCCGTGTACATTCCACCGCATGCTCCCTCGCCCGGGCATGCATTTTCTATAACATGCTGATAATATTCTTCTGTAATAAGACCGGCAGTTTTTTTCCCTAAAGCTTCAAAAGCAGAGACTACGTCCAATCTTTCTCCTTTATAATATCCGGCAGCAATTGTCCCGCCGTAAATAATGATAGAAGGTCTGTCAAGCCTCGCCAGACCAATCGCGGCACCCGGCATATTTTTATCACAGCCTACTAATGCAATCAGGCTGTCATACCATTGTGCGCCGGCGTTTGTTTCTATTGAGTCAGCTATTACCTCTCTGGAAACCAATGAATAACGCATACCTTCCGTTCCCATAGAGATACCATCACTCACTCCTATCGTATAAAAGTTGAGCCCTATCAATCCCTGTTTATGCACCTGAGCTTTTAACTGTGCAGCAAAAACATTTAAATGCATATTGCAGGGATTTCCGTCCCAGCCTGAGCTGACAATGCCTACCTGTGGCTTCTCTAAATCTTCTTTTGACAAACCTATTGCATGAAGCATGGCTTGTGCTGCCGGCTGCGTAGGATCCTGCGTGATATGGCGACTATACTTATTTAATTGTTTAGGCATTTCATATATAATTTGAAAGCACAAAGATACGGAATTTGTCTTTTAGATTGATTTGAAATTAATCTTTTGCGAAACCTTAAAAATTTATTTGTATCGGATTAAAATCTATCAGGTAAATTTGTCCTATGAGAAAGTCCTACCCTGAACTTCCAAAAGATTTTGTGTCGCAAATTCAAAACATCCTCAATAGTGAAGAAACCAGTCGATTTTTCGAAGCATTGGGTCAGGAAGAGACTACCTCTATCCGGCTTAATCCAAGAAAAAAAGTTGTTTCATTTGAAGACACAACACCTGTCCCATGGGAACCCAATGCATTTTACCTGAAAGACAGACCAGTATTTGCATTAGATCCTGCCTGGCATGCTGGTGCGTATTATGTACAGGAAAGCTCTTCCATGCTGTCCGGCCATGTAATAAAACAAGTTGTAAAAAACAATCCGGTCATAGCTTTGGATACCTGCGCTGCCCCCGGAGGCAAAACCACACACTTAGCAGATATTCTGCCAGAAGGCAGCTTAGTCGTCAGCAACGAAATTATTCCAAAAAGAAACCGAATCCTTAAAGAGAATATAGAAAAGTGGGGATATACAGAAAACATTATCACCCAGTCTCCTATTAAGAATTTTTACTTTTTTGAAGAAGTTTTTGACTTTGTATTAGTCGATGCACCATGTTCAGGAGAAGGTTTATTCAGAAAGCAACCGGAGGCTATTCACGAATGGAGTGTAGAAAATGTGCAAAAATGCACTGTCAGACAAGAAGAAATTTTAACGGATATACATTCCTGCATTAAAGTCGGAGGCTACCTCTGTTACAGCACTTGCACTTTTAATGTTTCTGAAAATGAAGAACAGGTTCAAAAGCTATTAGAAACCGGACTGTATGAGCTTATTCCTATATCTAAAGAAAACCTTCCGGGAGTGACCGACGGATTTATTCCCGGAACTTTAAGGTGCTGGCCTCATCTTGTGAAGGGCAGCGGCTTTTTTATAGCCTTACTCAAAAAGGTACGCCATCAACCGAAAAAAACGACTGCAATAAAAACGAGAATATGGAATTGGAAAGAGTTAAAAAGAGTGCAGGAATCCATTAAAAAGTTTGTGCAGACTAACGAGAATATTATTTTTTATCAATCCGGCAACTTTCTGCGTGCTTTTGCAAAAGAACACAAAGACACTTTAAATATCCTTTCTCAATTCATTCCTATCACACATTTTGGGATAAACATTGGCCAATTGAAAAAAGATTTGTTGGTTCCGGCGCATGGACTTATACATTCGGAAATTTCATCCCCGAATGTAACTGTTTTCAACTTAGCCGATACAGATGAAGCTTTAAGGTATCTGAGAAAGGCAGATATAGCCCGAAATCCAGCCATTTCTAACGGATGGGCTGTGGTCAAATGGGAGGGGCATAGACTGGGATGGGTCAAACAATCTTCTGACAGAGTAAATAATTACTTTCCTACAGAGCTGTCACTCAGAATATAAAGATTAAAAATATTCCAAGAAATTAGTGTCTTTGCCCGAGACAATCCTTTTGTATCTGTTATGCAAAAGATGGCCTATCGTATCTTCCCAATGAAGCTTCATTTTATATCCGTTTATAAGCTTTATCCCAGATACTTCTGCGGCTGTACCCACAAAAAAAGCTCCATCAGCCTGAATAACTTCCTCTACGCCAAACTCCTGTTCCACTACTTCAATGCCCATTTGCTTGGCTATTTCAATTAGAGTCATGCGGGTAATACTGGGAAATACTTTTTCTAAAGAGGTCGTATATAACCGTCCTCCTTTTTCATAAAAGAAAGTACAGCCGGGCCCCTGAGCCACATATCCCTCCACATCAAGCATGAGTGCTTCATCATAACCTCTATCCTTTGCCTCTTTGGTAGCCAAAATATCATTGGCAAAATGTCCTACTATTTTTGAATCAATGAATGTAGTTCGCGGATGTGGCCTTCTAAGGGAGGATACCATCACATTTAACTCATTGTTTTCATAGTATTTAGTCCATTTCCAACAGGTCATTAAAATGTTGGGATGTTCGGAATCAGCCCGCAGTGACATATTTTTATCCATAAATACCAAAGGTCGGACGTAAGCTTCCTTCATTCTGTTGCGCTCGATTAGTTCATAAGCAAAATTGATCAGCTCCTGACTCGTATAGGGCATTACTATTCCCAATCTTTCTGCGGAGGTAATCAAACGCTCAAAATGTCTTCTGACTTTATACAGGTGTGGTCCCTGTGTGGTCTGATAAGCTCTTATCCCGTCAAAAACTCCATATCCGTAGTGTAAAGTCTGATTAAAGGGGCTTATCTTAAAATCATTCACATTTTTATACCTGCCGTTAAAAAAAAGCATCGTTTTGTCAGTATGATAAAGCATAAACTTCTATTTCTTTGAACAACAAATTACAAAAACACATTTCTATTTGCAAAGTTTTCACAAAGAGCTTGTGACATTCTCTATCTTTATTGGCTTTTAAAAACGAAAAAACTTAAAACAACTGTTTAATTATGAACTCTAAAGCAGTTTTTATTATTCTTACAAGTTTCTTATTCAGTTCATGTGTCCTAATAAAAGAAAACAAAGAGAGAAAAAGGCTTGAGAGAATCGAATACGAAACCACATACAATCCTAAGGAAGACAAAGATTTAATTGATATTTCGGGCTCAAAAATCAAACCAAACAATCCAGACACTGAATATTCTAATCCAAACGAGATTTGGTATCATCCAAACCCCTGGTGGCGAATAGAATCTGAGCCCTTTCCGGTAAGTGCAGATTCCTTAAAATTCAAAAACTTCACACCTCAATACGGATTTACAAAATTTACAAATCCTATAACCAATAGTAAAAGCAATGGCTGGAATGTTTGGAATAGTATGAACCACTTTGACAACAAAGACAATGAAGTGAATCAAGTATGGGGCACTTTCATCGGCACATACAAAGATATATTAAAAGCACATCCAGAATATTTAGCAGAGAATAATGGGAAAAGACCAGGATATGGTAAAACTTCAAAGCTTTGTGTCTCAAATAAAAATTTACAAAAGCTATATATAGAATATATAAAAAATTTAATTGGAAAATTTCCGGACAGAAAAGTATTTAGTGTGGAACCTTCAGATGGAGCTGGTTATTGCACATGTGATAATTGCCTCAAAATAGGTATAAGTGCACAACCCTTCTATTTAGCCAATGTCATTGCAAAGGCTATAAAAAAAGATTTTCCAGACAAGCAACTTGGAGTTATTGCCTACTACAACCATGCTGAAGTTCCTAAATTCAAACTTGAGAAAAACATTAAAGTAGTTGTTGCAGTTCAGGGATTTCAGCATATTTACAGTCCTCTTGGAATTTTAAGTGCCTGGAGGGATCACCACGAAAACTTAGGACTTCGCGAGTTCTATATTATACCACAATATCAGGCTGAATTACCCAGACTAAGATCGAGCTATTTCTACTCAAATATCCGGTTTATGCACATGAACAAAATGGATATGGTCAAGTACGAGTCCGGCACAAGTCTTTTTGCTATTTTGACAGCTAGTATGTTAAGTAAAATGATGCTGAATCCTGATTTAGAATGGGAAGATGTCTTCAATAAATTTTTAAACGACGCATTTAAAGAATCCAGAGTTCCAATTGAGAGATTACTTAGGCGCTGGTATGATTATACAGAAGCCACAGATATTGAAATCAATTATAGTATTTACGATATTCTTGAAGCAGAACGACTTACAGCTGATAAAAATGAATTACAACGTATTCGCGATTTTAAAGCATATTTACTTTACATAATATACTACTTAGAGTGGCGAAAGGATATTAAGAATTTGGAAACTTTGACTACCTATTTTGACTTTATCAATAATATATCAAACAGGAATATTGTGAATACAGTGGCATTGTCCCGAATCTTTTCCAAACCTTTTTCAGAACATGAAGAGCTCAAAAATAAATACCATTATACTGCAAAAAAAGATTGGGTAAAATTTTATTCCGACATCCAGATAGACAGTGAATTTAGTCAAGCAGTAAAAAAATACCCGCCAATAAAGGTAAATTATCTGACCATAGATAAATTCGCTGATATTCTAAACAAGGAGAGGCCAAACTATTTTGAGAAAATATCCATAAATACAAAAAACAGGTATAAGGGAAAGTTTTATTCTGCTTCACGTACAATGTCTATCACACCAATATTCAAATCTGCTAATAATGCACTTTCTGCTATTTCAGTTTTCGATGAAGATGGTAAATTCGTAAAACAGAAACTCTCAAAAAGTGGAGAAATCTGGACTATAGAACTACCTCATGAAGGCATATATAATTTAACTCAAAATAGAATTGCCAATGTTGATTTAAATTTACAGGGAAAGTTTTTGTTGCTGTTACAAGACACAAAAACTATAAAAAAGGAAACATCTTACAATATAATGCGAATCACTTCAGAACGAAAAATTATACCAGCCGAAGAGACTCATGAAATTATAGATACAGCTCCGTATTTTATTATCACCAGAAAAGATTAAGCGGCAACTACTCCAACACCGCCGTTTTCAAAATAAGGGAGTTCATCGCATTACTCGAAAGAAATTTAACCCGCTTTCCTGTAAACCGGACAAGCTCATCATAGAACAAGGGTACAATTGGCGATTCTTCCAACATTATTTGTTCCATTTGCCTATAAAGTATAGCTGCTTCAGCATCACCCTTCGCCGACATTGCCTGAAGATATAACCTGTCATATTCAGGATTACTAAAATGGGTATAGTTGGGAGGTGCGCTGTTTTTTCCATAAAAAAGTGCCAGAAAATTTTCCGCATCAGGATAATCTCCTATCCAGGAAGCTCTGAAAAAGTCCACCTCATTTTTAGACATAGCCTCCCGTAAAAAGGAGCCGGGCGACAGCTGAACTTCCACTTTTAATCCAATATTCTCCAATGACTTGGCTATAAATTCGGTTAAATCCTGATACATGGGATTGGAACTCAGAATTATTTTATCCATACCCTTCCCTCCCGGATACCCTGCCTCCGCCAAAAGCTCTTTAGATTTATCAGGTTGAAAGGAGTAACCAAATACCTCCGGATTAAAACCTTTGACACCTTTAGGAATGATTCCGTGATAAGCAGGAGTACCTACACCATTACGCAGATAAATCAGCATCTTCTCTCTGTCAATTGCATAATTTATAGCCTGTCGAACTTTTACATTTTTCAAAGCTTCATTTCGAGCTTTCCGCATAGAAAATCCTAAATACTCCGTATTCATGTATGGAATACGAATCATAGTAATATCTTTTCCGGCACTTTCTTTTAAATTACCCTGAACATCTAATGCTTTGTCAATAAATGACTTATCTATACCATTGACCATATCAAAACCACCCTGAGCAAACTGCAAGAATTCCACTCCCCTATCCGCAAGAAAGCTGATTCTCACTCCGTCAATGTACGGCAGTCGGACTCCTAATGAATCTTTCTCGAAATAATTATCATTTTTAGTCAGAACCAACGCTTCTCCTTCCTGCCACTTTTTTAATTTAAAAGGTCCTGTGCCTATCGCGACAGTTCTAAAGTCTTTGCCATAATACTCTACTATTTCTTTCGGAACCACAGAACAATACTGTAAAGTCAGTAATCCGGCCATAGGCCTGAACGGAACTTTTAATTTCAGCACAAATACCGAATCACTAACCGCGGCAAAAGGTTCTTTATCGGCTACCTTGCCGTGAAACAACCAAGCTCCGGAAGAGGCCACTTTCTCATCAATAATTCTGTTAAAGCTATAAACAAAATCATCTGCAACCACTCTCCTGCCTTCTCCCTGTTCAAAAAGAGGATGGTCATGAAAAAATACATCATCTCTCAACAAAAAAGTATAAGTCAAGCCATTTTCAGATATAGTGTAACTTTTGGCAATAGCAGGAATCACATTGAGCGAATCATCTAACTGTAACAAACCGTTATATACCTGACTGCACATCCACATAGTCGCCTGATCTTTGGAGAACGCCGGATCCAAAGAAGATAAACCGGAGGATACATTAAATCGAAAGATTTTTCTCTGATCTGTATTCTCCGAATTCTTACAGGAGGTAAAAACAGCACTCAATAATATGATCTTAAAGAAAAATTTGTGCATGAGGTAAGAATTACATTTTCAAAAGTAAGTCTATTTGCTCATTCATTAGCCGTACGGCTTCTTCTGACAGAAACTTCCCTTGCGTATCAAACAGTTTATGAACAGAAGATATAGGTATTTTCAGATGCAGTACGTTGATTTTAAGGAAATTAAGTACATTCGTCAAATCATCCATTCCCCTAAGATTACCGGCACGACCGCTGGAAACACCTATTATTGCAGCCTTTTTGTGGTGATATGCCTGCTTAATGTCGCTTGCATCCAACATTAATTTCAGCACCCCGGGATAAGTGCCATTATACTCCGGAATAACAAAAATAAAAGTATCGGCAGGAATAAGGTATTTTCTCTCAAACTCTATAAATTGCTCAGACCTTTCTCTGTACATATCATCATGAAACACTTCTGCCGGCAACTCCGTCATGTCCAAGAGCATAAACGATAGTCCTTTTTCTGCCAATAAGTTTTTATATATTTCTGTGATTTTTCTTGTCCAGCTGTCAGGCCTGTTTGTTGCAGAAATTAGAGTAATCATAACCTCAGGCAAAATTACGAAATTATACTTTAACTGGCTTCAAGATGTTTATCCACATACTCTGTGGGGAATTATAAGATTGAATTAACAGCTCTAAAAAGTTTAAGCCTTATATTTGAAGAAGTTTAAAATCATTTTGAAATGAAATTAACCTTTTACGGACATGCTTGCTTTTCGACTGTAATTAGCGGAAAAACTATTCTTTTCGACCCATTTATAACTCCGAATGAAATGACTCACGGAATTATTTCTTTGGACAATATTAATTGTGATTATATTTTTATATCTCACGGACATTCCGATCATATAGCGGATGCCATAGCACTTGCCAAACGAACCGGAGCGACTTGTGTAGGAGCTTTTGAAGTAACTGAATGGCTGCAAAAACACGGTGTTAAAAATATTCATCCAATGAATACCGGCGGGAAGTGGAACTTTGATTTTGGAACAGTAAAATGTGTTGTAGCACAACATTCTTCCGGGCTGCCGGATGGTTCATACGGCGGAAACCCGATGGGATTTGTCTTTACTACCAATGAAGGTAATTTTTATTACAGCGGAGATACCGCATTAACTCTGGATATGAAGCTTATTCCAAGGTGGACAAAACTTGACTTTGCTGTTTTACCGGTCGGCGATAATTTTACTATGGATGCCGATGATGCAGCCGCAGCAGCTGAGTTTTCAGGTGCTTCAAAGGTCATAGGAGTACATTTCGATACTTTTGGATTTATAAAAATTGATCATCAAAAAACAAAAGAAATTTTCATCCGGTCGGGAATCGAATTAATATTACCAACAATAGGAGAAAGTATAGAAATTTAAAACATGGGGAAAATAATCAGTATAGCCAATCAGAAAGGCGGGGTGGGGAAAACTACTACAGCCATAAATTTGGCGGCAAGCCTGGCAGTTTTAGAATACAAAACTCTATTGGTCGATGCAGACCCTCAGGCCAACAGTACCAGCGGCAGCGGTCACGACCCTAAGTCCATAAAAGTCAGCTTGTACGAGTGCCTGATAGAAGAGAAACCGGTCAAGGATATAGTCTTGGAAACGGAAACGCCAAATTTGTTTCTAATCCCCTCACATCTCGACTTAGTTGGGGCTGAAATAGAGCTAATTAATCATCCCAACAGAGAATATATCATGAAAATGATGCTTGAACCTATACAGGATGATTTTGACTTTATTATCATAGACTGCTCACCTTCATTAGGTCTGATAACAGTTAATGCCTTAACGGCCTCTGACTCTGTCATGATTCCGGTTCAATGTGAATTTTTTGCTCTTGAAGGGCTTGGGAAACTTTTAAATACAATTAAAATCGTTC
The DNA here is from genome assembly GCA_964653095.1 of uncultured Chitinophagales bacterium. Classification (GTDB taxonomy): domain Bacteria; phylum Bacteroidota; class Bacteroidia; order Chitinophagales; family JADIYW01; genus JAMLHH01. The sequence continues at coordinate 103,448 of CAZZEH010000002.1, read as the reverse complement.
AGTCAAGACTCAACACAAAACTCGAAATAGAAGGTATCCTGCTCACTATGTACGACATGCGTCTCAATCTTTCTAATCAGGTCGTGCAGGAAGTCAGACGCAGGTTTGGAGACAGTGTTTTTAAAACTATTATTCACAGAAACACAAGATTAGGTGAAGCTCAAAGTATGCGTACACCTGTGATATTATATGATGCCGATTGTAAAGGTGCCGTCAATTATTTAAATTTGGCTCAGGAAATTTTACAATCCAATGACCTGATACCTGTTGCAGGAAATAATCAGGCTGAACTAAATTAAACTATGGCAAAAAAGAAATTTGTTGGAAGCGGTATTCGGGCACTTCTCTCAGATATGGGAGAAGACAGTGAGGTTATAAAAATTAATGAGCAGGATATTGATTCCATTATTAATACTGTTTCCAATATTTCTCTGGACGCAATTGAAGTGAATCCATTCCAGCCAAGATCGGATTTTAATGAAGAAGCCCTCGATGATTTGTCTAAATCGATCAAAGTACATGGCGTTATTCAACCCATTACCGTAAGAAAAATCGGGCCGAAAAAATTCCAGCTGGTAGCCGGAGAAAGGAGACTAAGAGCTTCCAAACTGGCCGGACTGACCGTTATTCCTGCCTATGTAAGAGAAATTAATGATCAGGAATCATTGGAAATTGCTCTGATAGAAAACATTCAGCGCGAAGACCTGAACGCAATGGAAATCTCCATTAACTATAAACGCCTAATTGATGAGTGTGATTTGACTCACGAAACTCTGGGCGACAGACTCGGAAAAGATCGCTCCACTGTCACAAATTATCTCAGACTGCTGAAACTTCCACCTGAAATACAACAGGCTCTCAAAAACAGAACGATCAGCATGGGACATGCGAGAGCTTTAATTTCAATTGAAGAAATCGATAAACAACTCTATGCATTCAAAGAAGTAGAGTCAAAAGGATTGTCTGTACGAAAAACAGAAGAGCTGGTTCGGACACTTAAAAAACAGGAATCCAAACAACCCGTCAAAACGGCTTCTAAGCAACTGCCCACTGCCTATAAAAACATACAGGACAGGTTCATGAATGCCTTGGAAACAAAGGTTCGAATCAAAAAAGGCAAAGAAGATAAAGGAGAGATTTTAATCCCTTTTTATTCCGCAGCCGATTTAGAAAGAATTTTAGATTTGGTAGAACAAAGCAGCTGATTTATTCTCAGAAAGACTCACTCTTTCTCTCTTTGGTTCTCAATATACTCTGCCTCCTTTAAGGAAATTCGGGTACCCTGATAAAACGCCACTAAAAACGCATCCTTAGGCCCTATTTCCTGTACTTTATTTAATTGTTCCCGTGCAGAACGCCCGCGATTAAATGAACCGAGGTAAAATCGAAATCCTCTTTCTCCTTTTAACTGCTCAACTTCTATCAAGCCCAGCTCATATATTTTTTCATCAAAAGCATAAGTTGAATCTCTATATATTCCAAGCTGAATTCTGTAAACTAAGTCCTGAACTGCGGGTATGGACACTTCCTCAGTTATGCTCTGTTTATCGGCAACAGTTTCATCAAAACGATCAAAACCTATCAGTTTAATTTCTGTACGCCTGTTGATTGCATGTTCAGTTTCATCACACTTGATTCCATCCGTACAATGGTTCAATAACTGACTTTCGCCATATCCCTTTGCCACTAATCTTGAAGCCTTTATCCCATTCTGAACTAAAAAAGTCACTACACTTTTTGCTCTTTCTTCTGATAACTTCTGATTATAAGTCACACTTGCCCTGCTATCTGTGTGTGAACCAATTTCAACAATCCAATCAGAATTCTCTTTTAATAAGGCGGCTAACTTAGTCAATTCCTTTTTTGCTAATTCTTTTAATTTAGTGCTGTCAAAATCGTAATATAAATTGGGAATGATAAAACCACTATTTAGTTTGACCGGTTGTAGTTTAACGTTTATCACAACTTCATCTCTGTCTAAACTAAGCGATTCCTCTACCGGGAAATATCCCTTAAGTCCAAAATGTACAGAAGCTTCTTCCAATTCACTATTTAAGAAGAACTCATACTCTCCTCTTTCATCCGTATAAAAATAACTCTGAACACTATTATTATAACTTGTAGTTATAATTACGTTTGATAAAGGGTGCGCTGTCACACTGTCAATGACTACACCTCTATACTTTATGCTCTCATTCAAAGATTTCAACCTGTAGATGTCATCGCTCCCTTGCCCTCCCAATCGATTGGAACTAAAATAGCCGCTATTCTTTTTTCTATCCAAAACTAATCCAAAATCATCATAGCTTGAGTTTACATTTTGTCCTAAATTCATAGGTGTACTCCAAGTCCCGCCAATATATTTAGTAGAAAAAATATCCAATCCGCCATATCCCGGATGTCCGTCGGAAGCAAAATATAAAGTGCCATCCTGATGGACAAAAGGAAACATCTCATCTTTATCCGTATTAACTTCCGGTCCCAAATTAATGGGTTCAGACCATTTGCCATTCGTATATCTTGCAAAATAAATATCCGTACCTCCATAGCCTCCCGGCATATCCGATACAAAGAACATTTCCATTTTACTGGCACTTAATGCCGGATGTGAAACAGAATATCCGGAATTGTTTAGCGACAAAGATTCCGGTTTCCCCCATTTACCTCTTTTTCTTTTACTTATGTACAGTCCTAAAGCGGAAGTCTTATTTTTACGTTTTTTCCCTTCTGTCTGATTTTTAGAAAAAATAGCCGTACTTCCACCTCTTGTGAATGAAATTGTTCCTACATGATATTTCTTTGTTTTAGGTATTTTTAAAACAGACGGAGTACCTTTCTCGCCACCCAAGGGTTTATAAGGGAGATAAAACGGGCGAAGCCAGGCTCTGTTATTCCACGGGTAATTATTTTTCTTTTTGTTAGAATTTCCAATATAAATGATGCCATCTCTATAGTATGTCGGTGCAAATTCGTCTCCTTTGGTGTTAAATTTCGGTATTTCATAAACTTCAAATTCGGACGAAGAAATGTGTTGAAGTTGATTGGAATGTTTAAATTCAACAGACTCTCCAAGTGTTTCATAAATAGAGTCTGCACTCTGATAATCTCCGGATATTTTGAGTAAGTCTGCGTATAATTCATTATACTTTGGCGAAAAACTGTTTATTTCCCGCGCCTTTTGCAGCCACAAAAGCGCTGATTTAAACTCACGCTGTGCATAGTAAGACTTAGCAAGAAGAATTCGGGTTTCAAAATCTCCAAGACCGCTTTCTTCAAGTTTGAGCAGACTCTTTATTGAGGAATAATAATTGGCAGTATTAAAGCTGTTTAATGCCTGTTGCCTGATTTCATGCTGAGCATGCAGACCTGAGCAATTCCAAATGAATACTAATAGTATCAGGAGAAGTTTTTTCATCAAAAATATCTTGGGCTTTTATACTCGATATATGAAGTGTTTTTCTTAGGTAATCCGAATGAAATTAAGATTTCATGCGATCCCGAATTTGAAGGACGAATACCCCGCCAGGACATGTCATAAGAGTAACCAATATTCATTTTTTTATTTCCGCTAAAACTATGGATATACTGTCCCATAAAGGCTATAGACTTATCTGTGCGGATACCAAATCCGGCAAGAACTTTATCGTAAAAAATACCATTCAGATTAAATTCTGCCTGAGTTTTTTGATTTTGAATGACACGAATGGCAGTTATCGGCAATAATTTAAACTGATTGGTTACATCAAACTGATATGCCCCGGAAAAAAACATCTGAAACTCAGGTTGAATACCCCATTTATTATCCTTAAACATAGTTTTGGGAAGCAGCTGGGGAATCCCCCAACCCAAAGAAAATCGATCACTGTAAAAATATATTCCGGTGCCAAAAACGGGGATCCAGCTTTTTTCAAATTTTGAAGGGTCAACATTGTCCGGTATTCCGTCTCCGGCCGACAATTTGGAAGACTGAAGATTTCTAAATTCCGCACCGCCTTGCAATCCAAAAGAAAGCTTGTACTTATCGTCCTTAAATTTCAATCTGTAAGCATACTGGACTGTCAATCCATTTGATGATAATGCACCTATTCTGTCGTGATAAAAATTTACTCCCAAGGCAACATTATCTTTAGCAAAGGGAGAATGCAAAGAAGCACTTAAAGTGTTGGGAGCTCCGTCTATTCCGACCCACTGAATCCGATTCAGAACCTGAATATGCAACATATCTTTGCTGCCGACGTATGCAGGATTATAAAACTGCTCGTTCCAGTAATAACTTGAAAACAGAGATGTCTGTTGAGCAAAAGCCGAAAATGTCGGAAGTATTCCGACCACAAAAATCAAGATAAAAACACTCTTTGCTCTACAGGACATGTTTAAATAAGAAAAAAATACTTCATGAACGGGACAAAACTAACTATTTCTTTTTTAGCATGGCCACAAAACCGTTTAAGATTTGTTGAGTTTTGGGGCTAAACCAATGTTCTATTACTCTATCTATCATCGCTTCATCATAAGCAGACACTTTCTCTATTAAATTTCTTCTCATATTATATTTTGAAGCGCGCCAAGTTTCCTGATTATAGCTTAAATACTGAGCTAACTTTTTCTCGGCAGCTTCCAATGTCATTTCAGCCGGTACTACTTCATCCACCAGACCTGCTTCCAAAGCTTTTTGTGGATTCATCAATTTTCCCTCCAACAAAAATTGGTAAGCGTTATGCGATCCGAGCCAAAATGCATACAGGTCGTACACATGTCGGGGTACAATGATACCAACCGGCACTTCATTCAATCCTATTTTATAATTTCCTTCTGCCATGACTCTGTAATCACACGAAATAGCTACGATACAACCTCCCGCAGGTGCATGACCGGTTATGGATGCAACCAGAGGTTTGGGAAAAGAAACTAACTCAGAGATTAACTCCATGAAACCTCTCCAAAAATCTCTGGTCTTTTCACGGTCGTAAGTAATTATTTCAGGCAAATCCAGTCCGGCAGAATAGAAATTTTCCTTTCCGGTAATAATAAGCCCTTTCACAACAGAATCGTGTTTTAAATCTTTTAGTGTCTGAATAATTTCTGTCAGCATTTGAAAGTTCATCGGATTCGATTTACCGCGATCTAATGTCATTACAACGTAATCTTTTTTCTTTTCGAGCGTCAATGTTTCCATAATCATGTCTGTAAGTTAAACGTTTGTAAATATTATCATTTTAATTCGAATTCCTTTAACAATTCCGGCTATTTTGAATTATATAATAAAATTGAAGCCATGAACCTTAGAATACCACAAACAGCCCAAAAAAGAGTTGTAATAATCGGCGGAGGATTTGCCGGTATGAATATGGCTCTAAGCCTTAGAAAATCAAATTTTCAGGTAGTTCTTCTCGACAAACATAACTATCATACATTCCAGCCCCTACTGTATCAGGTAGCTACGGGAGGATTGGATTCTACCTCTATAGCTTATCCGCTCAGAAAACTGCTTCGAAAAGCAGGTAACGTCTTTTTCAGACTGGCAGAAGTAGAAAGTATAGATACCGATAATAAGTTTTTAAATACCAATATCGGTCAGATTAAGTACGATATTTTAGTTATTGCAACCGGCAGTACAACCAATTTCTTTAATCTTCCGGAATCCAGCACTTCAAGAATGCTGTCATTAAAATCCATTCCGGAGGCTTTAGACTTAAGAAGTTTTATTATTGAAAATTTCGAGCAGGTTCTGCTGGAATACGACAGCAGCAGGAAGCACTCCCTGATGACTATATCCATTGTGGGCGGAGGTCCTACAGGAGTAGAGCTTGCCGGAGCTATCGGGGAAATGAAAAAAAGAATGCTCCCGAGAGATTATCCGGAGCTAGACTTCAGCAAGATGGAGGTAAATTTATTTGAGGCTATGGGTAATCTTTTAGGTCCCATGTCAGAAAAATCAAAAAAATGGGCAGAAAAATATCTGAAAAAGTTCGATGTAAACGTTCACCTGAACACAGCGGTTAAGTCTTATGAAAATAATATTCTTGAGCTTGCCAACGGAGATAAAATTCACACCGACACCGTAATCTGGACTGCCGGAGTAAAAGGTGCGGAAATAAAAGGTCTCAATCAATCATCCTATTTGCCAAACGGCAGAATTAAAGTAAATGACTTTAACGAAATAGAGGGAGAAGAAGATATTTATGCTATTGGTGATATTGCCTGTATGATTAGTGATGCCTTGCCGAGAGGCCATGCGATGGTCGCCCCCGTTGCAATCCAACAGGGTAAGTTACTGGCTAAAAATATAGTCAATAAAGAAAATGGCAGACCGCTCAAAGCATTCAAATATTTCGACAAGGGTTCTATGGCCACTGTGGGCAGAGACAAGGCAGTAGTAGATTTTCCCGGAAAAACAGTTACTCTCGGCGGTTTCCCTGCCTGGGTTATTTGGATGTTTGTACACCTGATGTCGTTAGTAGGTTTCAGAAACAAGCTTTTAGTTTTCACCGGATGGATGTATAATTACATCAATTACGATCGGGTGCTGAGACTAATAATCCGACCGGCCAAAAAAGTCAAAAATACGCAAGAAGTGAAAGAAGAGGTAGCGGTATAGACTTCTTAAACAGGTAAGATTGTTCATGTATTAATTTGGGCATCTTATCAGCAGGGATTCCCTCATAAAATTATTTGCTGTTTTTACAAAGCGAAAGAAAGGCTGTTTACTTTTTTATCGATTTTCTCCTGAAACTCACTTATAGATAGAGCCGGAGAATCTGAAGAAAACACGGCAGATGAGACAGCTATACCATGTACTCCCAAGTCAAACAGCTCTTCTACATCTTTTAGCTTGATTCCTCCAATTGCGATAATAGGGAGTTTAATATTTCTGTCTTTTACAAACTGCATCAGCTTCTTATATGAATTTATACCCAGCAGGCTTTTAAAATTCATCTTTGTAGGAGTAAATTTATAAGGTCCCATCACCGCAAAATCGGCACCTTCTTCCGCAATTCTTACTAAATCATCAAATGAATTGCCCGTTCCGCCTATAAGCTTATCGTGTCCCAACAGAGATCGGGCAGAATGAATCGGCATATCGTCTTTACCCAAAAGCACCCCGTCGGCATCTATTTCAAGCGCCACCTGCACGCTGTCATTAATAATCAGTTTTACACCATGTTGCCTGCAAATTCGGATTGATTCGCTGGCAATTTTTATCCAATCATTATAATTTTTATTTTTTGCTCTTAACTGGATACATTTTGCTCCATTTTCACAGGCCGTTTTTATTTGTTCAATATGGGAGAAGTTCTTTAAATCCTGTGTAATTAAGTGAAAACGGCTTACCATAATCTTTCAGCTTACTATTTTTTAATCAAAAATAAATTCTTGGTTTAAGTTACAAGTTTTCTTAACAATAACTAAACAAAAGCTTTTTAAACCACTACTATCAACATTTTTTTTAATCCCGAAAATCAGTTTTAAATTAAATCCTGATTAAGCAGTTATTCACACAACGTCATTTTTTGCAAAAAATTGTATTGCACGCAATATCGACCTCATCGAAACAAGAAAAAAGGGCTGCCTAATCTGGCAACCCATTTAAAATCAATATTTTAACCTTCAAATTATGCATAGGCTTTGTCAGAGAAAAACTCTTCCGCCAGGTAGCTGTCATCAATATCTTTCGGATGGAAATCTCTTTTGAAGTAGCTGAAGAAGTTTCGGGCAATTCCTTTTCCTATTTCGCCCAACACTATGGTAGTGAAAAACTCGTATGCCTGAGCGGGAATCTTAACAATGCTGACATCTTCATCTTTCGATATAAAATACAGCTGTCCTAATCCCAAATATCCCCACAGGGCAATTGTGGCCAGCCCCATTCCAGAGATTCTTAAATAATAATTGTCATCCACCACCTGTAACAAATCATAACTTACCGCTTTATGCTCTATTTCTTCTGCAGCATGCCAGTGTAGCAATTCAAGCATTTGAGGTGCCATATTATCATTGGTAGCGATTGGCTCATGGAATACCGCATTGGCAATCATAGCCGTATAATGTTCTAATGCCGCAGTCAGTGACAAGGTCATTTTATCTCCCAAGTCAGGAGATATAGCATTAAGTCCTTTGACAATTAGTTTTTCCAAGGCATATTCACCTCCAAATGCAGTTTTATTTAAGAAAGTAGCAAATTTGTATGGTTCCAAACCCTGATCTTCCATGACTTCCCAAAATTTCTCATGCTCTCTGGCGTGTATGCCTTCCTGACCGCAAAAACCTCTGATGTCGCGCTTCAGTTGCGGGTCTTTAGCCAGTTTAGAATACTTACGCACACTTCGTATAAAAAATCTTTCTCCTTCCGGGAAGACTATATTCATACTGTTAATAAAGTGTGTTAAAATTGGATTGTTCAAAACCCAATGCTTAGAAACTTCGTCAAACTTAAAATCGACGTTTCTAACTTTAATTTGATCTACTACAGCTTCCATAATTTTTAGTTTTGTTTCCATAAACATACTCCTTTTTCACTTACAATGCATGCATTGTAATGTTAAATTTTGAAAGATTGACCAAACTCAAATGAAAAAGGCTTCTACAATCAGAAGCCTTTTACTAAGATGTTCTTTAAACAAATTAAAATTATCAATACTCATCTTCATTAAAGAGAAAATCTTCTTTTGTCGGATAGTCCGGCCAGATATCTTCAATGCTCTCATAAATTTCCTCTTCCTCTTCCAACTCCTGAAGGTTTTCTATTACCTCGATAGGAGCACCGCTGCGTATCGCATAGTCTATCAGCTCATCTTTTGTAGAAGGCCACGGTGCATCTTCAAGATATGATGCCAATTCGAGTGTCCAATACATACCTGTTTATTTTTTGTGCAACAATATCAATTATATTACTAAAAAAGTAGTTTTTCTCACAAAATATTTTTGGATAATCAACTAATCCATTTTATTTCCTCCACATCAAATCTTCTGCCAAATTCTCTGGCATAAATAAAGAGTAAATCTGAGAGCCGATTTAAGTACTGAATGAGTATGGGATTAATGGATTCTTCATGAGATAGTCGCACCAGCGTTCTTTCTGCTCTCCGACAAACTGTTCTGGCGACATGACAGTATGACACTGCAATATGGCCGGATGGCAAAATAAATTTCTTCAGTGGTACAAGATTGGCTCCTATCCTATCTATAGCCTGTTCCAAGTCCTGTAAATGTTCCGTATTTACTTCCGGAAGATATATTTGAGGTTTTTTTCCGTCCTCCGCGAGATTGGCTCCTATATCAAAGAGACGACTCTGTACCCCCCGCCAAAACACAATCTCTTTATCATCTGCCATATAGGACATACATACGCCTATATGTGCATTTAGTTCATCTACGGTACCATAGGCTTCTATTCGTATATGATCCTTGGGTACCCTTGTACCGCCATACAAAGATGTTTCTCCTTTATCGCCTCTCTTGGTATAAATTTTCATTTTGCAGGCTTCAAGATTTAATTATTGCGGATTATACCAAATATATACATTAAAAACGCCGATTTCTATTTACTTTTCAGACTGTCATCTTCTATTTCTCCGTCTCTCAGCCGGACAATTCTCTTAGAGTATTCTGCAATATCCTCTTCATGGGTAACTATTATAATTGTATTTCCCTGTTGATGCAACTCTTCAAATATAGCCATAATTTCATAAGACGTTTTGGTATCCAAATTTCCTGTCGGTTCATCCGCCAGCAACAGAGTAGGATTGTTCACCAACGATCTCGCAATGGCTACCCGCTGCCGTTGTCCGCCGGATAATTCATTAGGCTTATGAGTCAGCCTGTCTGACAACCCAACTTTTGCCAAGACCTCTTCGGCCTTTTTGATTCGTTCTCTTTTTCCTATTCCGGCATAAATTAAAGGCAGAGCCACATTTTCCAATGTCGTCAGCCGGGGTACGAGGTTAAAAGTCTGAAATATAAAACCGATTTTGCTGTTTCTGATACTTGCAAGTTCATTGTCATTCATGGCACTCACATCCAGTCCGTCCAGCAAATATTTCCCGCCTGTAGGTGTATCTAAGCATCCGAGTATATTCATCAGAGTGGATTTCCCGCTTCCGGAAGGTCCCATCAAGGCTACATACTCATTTGAACTCACCGACAAGTCTATACCCTTCAGCACCAAAAGCTCCTCTGCTCCCATTTGGAAACTTCTTGTAATATTTTGCAGTTCAATCAGTTTTTGCATGTTTTATGACTTGCGTGTCACAAATTTTGGCACCTTAAAATAATCCGAATCATGCAACGGAGCATTGGAAAAAGCTTCTTCTCTCGTCAAAGTCTGCACAGGTACATCTTCTCTCGGCACATTGGTTTCATCTTCATTCACATAGATTAAAGGCTCTACTCCTTCGGTATCCACTTCATTTAGAATATCCATAAACGAAGTAATTCTTTCCAAATCTGCTTTTATTTTTTCTCTTTCTTTACCAGAAAACTCAAGCATCGTAATCTCTGCGAGCTTGTCCACCAATTTATCGTCGATTTTCATATTCAATTCTATACAAAGTGCAAATGTAAAGGAAAGTAATTTACAGAAATAGTTTATATCCGCAAAAGTCAGCTTCTATTTCTTATCCAATTTCACTTAACTTTTTTTAACCGCGTAAAAAATCATTAAACTAATAATTTTACGGGAAAAGGAACATTATTTGTACAAACTGAGTTGCATACATAAAACAAGTTAATGACTATGAAAAAATTTCTAAGCTTTCTCCTAATCGGAATCACGAGTGCCAGCCTTGTTCTTTTAATCAACAACAAGCTTAACGGCCAAGATTCAACTACTATCCAAAAAAGTGTCGAGAGTACATCCCATTACTCTGTACCGGCTGCATTTACCAGTCTGAACGGAGCTTTGCCCTCGGATGCTTTCATACTCGCCTCTGAAGTAAGCATGCCTACAGTAGTACATATTACCACCAAAACCAAGGCAACCGACCGATACAGTCAGAGAGGCGGAGGTCCTATGGACTTATTTGAATACTTTTTTGGTGATCCGTACAACAGAAAACCTCAAAAACAGGAAGAAGAAACCGAGCGCATTGTACCATTAGGCAGCGGTTCGGGAGTAATTATTTCGGAAGACGGTTATATCGTGACGAACAATCACGTCATTGAAAATGCGGATGAGATAGAAGTTGTGCTGCACGACAACAGAAGCTATCAGGCTACACTTGTAGGGACTGCTCAAAGCACAGATTTAGCAGTCATTAAAATTGACACCGAAAATCTTTCTGCCATTAAGTTTGGGAATTCTGATGCCACGAAAATCGGACAGTGGGTACTGGCAGTAGGAAATCCGTTTAATCTTTCCTCTACCGTAACCGCAGGTATCATCAGTGCAAAAGCAAGAAATATTAACTTGCTCCAACAAAAAGCAGGGATGTCTGCCATTGAATCTTTCATACAAACGGATGCTGCCGTCAATCCGGGTAACAGCGGCGGGGCATTAGTCGATTTAAACGGTGATTTAATTGGTATCAACACGGCTATAGCCTCTCCTTCGGGAGTATATGCGGGGTATTCTTTTGCCATACCTTCCAATTTGGTCAAAAAAGTAGTCGATGATATCATAGAGTTTGGAGCCGTACAAAGAGGCTATATGGGCATTACCATGAGCCCCGTAGATGATAAACTTGCTAAAGAACTGAATTTGGATAAAGTGGAAGGTGCATATATTTCTGAGGTTCAGAAGGGAAGCGGTGCCGACGATGCCGGTCTGAAAGGCGGTGATATTATCATCAAAATTGAAGATAAAGGCATTAAAACCTCACCTGAGCTACAGGAGATTGTCGCAAGATATCGTCCCGGCGATAAAATCCATGTAGAATACCTCAGAGACAATAAATTAAAGACTGTAACTGTCACCCTCAAAAACAGAGACAATACGACTGCACTTGTCAATAAAGATGATTTAAAGAATACTGCAAAAAATGTGATTGAAAGTCTCGGTGTGGAACTTGAAGAACTTAACACATCTCAGGCAAGGCGCATAGGGCTTGCGGGCGGCCTTAAAGTTAACAAAATCGAAAAAGGAATTATTCGTGACAATACGAATATGAAAGAAGGCTTTATCATTACAGCTGTAAACAAAAGGCCTGTCAAAACGTTAAAAGATTTAGAGCGCATTTTAGATGCCAGCAAAGGCGAAGGTGTTATGATTCAGGGTAAATATCCGGATGAAAACGGTACAAGATATTATGCCTTCGGGCTTTAGTGAGAGTGGTTAAAGTGGTTTTACCCCGGCTTACAGCAAGTCGGGGTTTTTATGTTTCGCTACATATTATCTTTTAACTCCCTCAGGAAATTGCACTTTGTCGGGTTGGCCATTTAATAACGGCAGTGCTTTTTTCAATATCCTATTTCTTCTGCCGGTGGTATCTGTAGGTTCTACCGGATATGAAACAACAACTTCCATCCAGGAGTATCTGTTAGACCGAAAAAAGACATCCGACTGATTTTGTCTCTCGTCCATCTTGGGATAGCGGCTTCTGAAATCACTTTCGGCAGCTTCTTTAAGGCAGGATTCTACAAAAGATAAATCACTCGTGTATGCAACCTGAATAACTGTTTCATTCCAAATAAAAGGTATAAACGGACCGGAATAATTTACCACATGCGCTCTCAGTACCACACTGTTAGGAAAATGGACGATTCTGCCACTCAGTCTGTCATTGGTCAGATAAACTCCGCTAAACTCTTCGATAATAGTATCCAAATAATTTATTTCGACCACGTCTCCTTTAAAACCGTCAATTTCAATCCTGTCCCCTACCTGATATGGTTTTCTAAAAATAATATACAGCCAGGCGATAAAAGAGGATATGGGAGCCTGTAGGGCAAAACCCATCACCAATGACAACAGCCCCAAACTGGCCGCGACTGCATAAAGATTTTGGAACAAAAATGAAATAACTACAATTATCACAAACACCAGAGTGAGCAGCTTATTTACTCTCAAAAGGTTGTATCTGTCGCCGTGAGTTTCGGCACGCCTCTCAATAACATTTTCAATTGTCTTACCAATCAGCAATACAATAGATATGAGCGCAGCGCTCAAACTGAGTTTCTCCGCAAAAGGTCTGTACCCTTGCCAGGGATCGAAAAAAGAAAGACCGAAAAGATAATGTACCGACAGGAAAACAAATGCCAGTGCAAAATAAACGAGTATCAAAAATCTTCTTTTCTGTTCAAACATGCTTTAACTTTTATGCGATGCTGTAAAATTATCATTTTTATTAAAACAGAAATACAAATACGGCTTTGAGAAAATTTTGATACCCCAAACAGTCTAAGTTTTCCGCTATACAAGGTACAGCCTAGACTGTCAAAATCTGAAAAGACATCTACGGAAAGAGCGACCTCTTTTGCCATAGCTTGCAGTATTTTTGCGACTTCCGCTTATATCATGGGGCTTTTGCTTTTAATCTCGTCCCAAATTTATTGGATATTTGGGACGAAATAAAGTGTTCTTAAGAGTTTATCGTCCTTAAGCTCAGGAATGAAAGTATTCAAATTTAATTTTCGCGCTTGCAAACTCCTCATATCTCAAAACATTATTCTTGAAAACACAAACTATTTACTTCTTAGACTCTGTCTTTTAGGGATTCTAATTTTGAATTGCTCGATAAGTTTATCTGAGTTGTAGGTTTGTTTTTGTAATGTTTTGCAAGTGGTTTCAAGTTACTTCGCCTCTTTCGATAAACTCAAGACAGCGCTCAACTACCGCATTATTGGCATATCGCTAATTCAATATATTGACAAATTAATGAATTGGCACATTCATCAAACACTCCTCCGTAATCTCATTCAAGCTCCTACACCCCGATAGTCTTGAAGTCAGTTCGAAATCGTTTTGGATGTTTTTGATGACTGCTTCCACACCGTTTTGACGATCTATCGCCAAGCCGTACGTATAAGGTCTTCCGAGTAGTACCGCATCGGCGCCAAGAGCAATTGCTTTAAACACATCGCTGCCGGTACGAATACCACTGTCCAAAAGTACTTTGAAAGGTTGTGGTACGGCTTTGCGCACTGCTGCCAACATTTCTATCGAAGATACTGCACCGTTGACCTGACGGCCACCGTGATTGGAAACGACTACGCCATCTGCTCCCGCCTGATGTGCCAGTGCGGCATCTTCAGGATGCAAAATCCCTTTGATGATAATCGGCAGTTTAGTTTTGGTTTTCAGCCAGGAGACTTTTTCCCAACTCAAAGCCGGGTTGGTATATATCTGAGTGAAAAGCTGCACCGAAGCCATCGCATCTTTCAGCGAACCTTTAAAATTGGATTTCAGCTCAAAGACGTGCTTGATGGTGTCAATAGAAAGTTTGGGTCTGACCGCAGCTGTATCTGCTCCGTCCCAACCGTTTTTTACGTACTTATTAAATACAGGGTCTGAGGTATATTGTCCTATGCCGTAACCTTTGAGGAACGGGAGATAGCTCAATGATAAATCTCTCGCCCGCCAGCCCAGCATGGTGGTGTCCACGGTGAGTACGATGGCTTTACAACCGCTGTCTTCGGCACGTTTGACTAAAGAGAGTACCAAATCGTCGGACTTGCTCCAGTACAACTGAAACCAACGGTCGGTATCGCCCATTACAGCAGCACATTCCTCCATAGAATTACCGCCCTGATTAGAAAACACATAAGGTGTATCAGTCGCCACACAGGCTTTGGCAATGAGTATATCCGCATCTTTACACACCATATCCAATGCGCCTATGGGTGCCAGCAGGAAAGGAGAAGAGAGTCGGGTGCCGAAAATCTCGGTAGAGAAATCTGCATCTGTATTGTCCCGCATAAACCTCGGCACAATGGTGATATCGTCAAATGCCGAACGGTTTCTCGCTATGGTGGTTTCGTCCGCCGCTCCGCCGTCTATATATGCCCAGGTCGTTTCTGACATATAGTTTTTGGATTTTTTTCTCAATTGATTTGAGTCAAACGGAACTTTGGCTCTCCAGCCCGAAATGCCGTTGATGTATATTTCTTTCTGTCTTTCAAATGCTTTGATTATACTCATGATATTGGATTGTAGGGTTAATTTATGAAAAGTTTTTGTTTGTGAGAGTCGGAATAGGTTACTTGTTGAAAGAAAATGTATGAATTCAGATTTACCGTGGTGGTGTGACTCCGGTAGAGTCTGTAAAAATATGTTGTAAAGAGACGCTTTCACATTCTCTTGGGCAGAATACAATCACTGGTAAAGTCTTCAAAGCTACCCGAAGACATACAACCTCAAATAGGAGTAATGGATTCCTTAACATCATGTCAACACCGTCATTTCGATTCGCCTTGCGGCGAAGAGAAAGCTCTTATTCACATGCTCTCGTCGATGAGACGCTTCCAGCGTGACAAGAGTGTACAACAACAATGAGAAATCTCTTATTCATACGCTCTCGACGATGAGACGCTTCCACCTGAGGCGGACATAGTCCAGCGTGACGAGAGTGTACAACAACAATGAGAAAGCTCTTATTCATACGCTCTCGACGATGAGACGCTTCCAGCGTGACGAGAGTGTACAGCGCAGCGAAAAATCTATATTCTCTTGGGCGGAGTACAATCAACTGACCGAAGCGTGATATAGATATATGACATTGACAATCTAATTTGAATTTAAAACTGTAAGTAAATCTCTCGCTGAAATTTGTATTTTTGAGTCATGGGATTTGGTTCACCGTGGATATTATGGGCACTCTCTGCGATAGCCATTCCCATTATTATACATCTGTTTTATTTCAGGAGGTATAAAAAGATATACTTTTCGAGTATTCAGTTTTTAAAGGAAGCTGCTGTTGAACAAAAAAAGACGGGGAAGCTCAAAAATTTACTCATCCTTATTTCAAGAATCCTAGCCCTTATTTTTTTAGCACTTGCATTTGCTCTGCCGTTTATCGGAGATAAGAATTCCGCCAATATTTCTTCGGACAATTTATTGATTTATATAGACAATACATTTAGTATGAGCTATATAGATAACAATCGGACACTGTTGGACGAAGCTAAGAATATCGCCAAAAATATTTTGGACGGCATGGATAAAGAGGGCAAAGTTATGATTTTGACACATGATTCGGAAGGCGGACAGAAATCTTTTTATCCGGTGGAGGAAGCTAAAAAATTAATAGAGGATATTCAGTTTACCTCTTCCGTACGAAACATGTCAGACTGGAACAGACAGACTCAACAACTGTTGCAGGATATACACGTGCAGGATGTCCGGGCAATATATATCAGCGATTTTCAGAACTATGCCCTGCCTGAAAAGTGGGATAGTGTATGTCCTCATACTACTTTGGTGCCTGTCTTAAAGAAAGAGCGATACAATGTTGTGATTGACTCTGTGTTTCTTCTTGACCCAATCGTGTACAAAGGCGCTTCCAATCAATTTGTGCTTCAGGTTTCCAATCAGGGACCGGAAAGGGATTCAAAAATCCATTTGTATATTCAGGGAGACCTTGCAGGTGTACACGAAATTCATCTTCCTGAAAACAGCAGTATTACGGACACTGTGGCATTTTTTATAAAAGATAATCAGTGGATAAAAGGAAAACTAACAATCGAAGACGCTCAGTTGGAATTTGATAACACGCTGTATTTTAGTTTGGAACCTCCCAAAAACAATAAAGTTCTTTTGCTGGAAGAAGTACAGTCTTCAAGTGCTGTGTTTCAGGTCTTTAAAAGCGATCCGGGTGTTACGGTACATCGTCAGAATCCGCAAAATGCCGCCGTCACGGAAGATTACAGTCTGATTGTACTGAATGAACTTTCGGCATTATCCTCTGAATTGCAGGAAAATCTGACAGAATATGTGCAGTCCGGCGGGAATCTCTATGTGATACCGCATGAGAAAAATGCACCTTCGGCATATAATAAACTGCTGTCAGACCTGTCGGTTGGTCAGTATGCCGAAAAGAAAACGCAGCATTTGACAGTTACAGAGATGAATGCTCAGGAGCCGGTCATCTCGATTGCGTTTGAACACATTCCGGAGCATGTGGATTTGCCGGAAGTGTATGCATACTGGACGATTACCTCATCTTATCAGGTCCCGGAGTACTCGATTTTAAAATTTGAAAACGGCCGTTCTTTTTTACAAAAATATCAGTTAGACAGAGGGATTGTATATTTGCAGGCTTCCGGTCTGCACGCTTCGTCGGGCAATTTTTCGACCAAAACAGTATTTGCACCTATTGTGTATAATCTTGCACTGATTCGCTCAGAAAACAGTCCTTTATATTATACTATGGGAAAAAAGCAGGTGCTGTCGGGTTTAAAAACTTCCGGTATCAGCAAAGATGTATTTAAGCTGACTTCAGGACAGTATGAGATTATTCCTTCTGTGTATCCAATGGGGCAGGTTACCGGTATCGAGGTCCCTGCTTTCATGAACCGGGACGGCTGGTATGATATTTTAAGAAATGACGAAAAAGTATCAGAAATCGCCTGCAATTACAGCCGTTTGGAATCAGAAATGAAATTTGCCTCAAAAGAAGAATTGGCAACCCGATACGACGAACCGTATTTGGAGGTATTGTCTTCCAATGAACTTATCAGAAAAAACAGCGGTGGTATATTCAATGGGAATAGGAGACTTTGGAAAGTTTGTGTAATTTTGGCATTGCTATTTTTAACCATTGAGATTGTACTGATACGCATTTTCAACAAATCCTCAGCAGATGAAATATAAACTCAGTCAGGTAAAAATTATCGACCCGAGATCACCCTGGCACAATCAGATAAAAGATATTTTAATTGCAGACGGCAAACTTTTGGAAGCTTCCGACAAGGACAATGCCGACAGGATTATCGATGCAAAAGATATGGTTTTAATGCCGGGATTGTATGAAACCTACGCCTCTATCGGAGACCCGGGTCATGAATACCGGGAAGATATGGACAGTATCACACAAGCGGCACTGAAAGGCGGAGTGACATCAATTATTGCCATTGCCGACAATAAACCCATCACAGAAAACAAAACCCATATTGATTATATTTTAAAAAACAGTCTCAGCAGACCGATTGATATCTGGCCGATGGGGGCAGTATCTTCCAATCTGAAAGGCGAGGAGCCTACCGAAATGTACGACATGCACCATGCCGGAGCTATAGCTTTTTCGGATGCTCCGTACCCGATTCAAAACTCGGGAGTCATGATGCGGGCATTGCAGTATGTCATTCCTTTTGAAGGAGTCATTTATACCGTTTCTTATGACGAAGGATTATCCAACGGAGCGCATGTCAATGAAGGACTGGTATCTGTGAATATGGGGATGAAAGGGATACCTCATCTTGCAGAAAAAATACAGATATACCGGGATTTGGAGTTGCTGGAATATTCCGGAGGCAGACTGCATATCAGCGGAATCAGTACGGCAGAAGGAGTGGCACAAATCCGACAGGCTAAGGCGAAAGGGCTGCATGTGACAGCTTCCGTATATCTGCACAATCTGATTTTCACAGATGAAGATGTGCAGAATTATGACACGAATTTTAAGGTAGTACCGCCTTTACGCACCGAACAAGATCGAAAGGAATTGAGGAAAGGACTTGAGGACGGAACAATTGACATGGTCAGCGCTCAGCATATTCCTTTGGATTTGGAGTCAAAAAGATTAGAGTTTGAATATGCCTGTCCGGGTATGGGAAATATGGAATTTGCTTTCCCGTTAGCCTTACAAGCCTTGGGAGATTTGGAACAAATTTCAAAACTGTTTTCAATTAATCCAGGTAAGATTTTTGGAAAACCGACATCGGTAATTGCAGAGAACGTACCTGCCAATGTAATTTTGGTGCATCCCGGGGAAACGAGTATTGTAAAAGAGTCTGAAAGAAAAAGTAAATCTGCGAATTCTCCGTTTTTCGGTAAAGCATTAAAAGGTGTAGTGAAAGCTGTTTTCAATAAAGGACAGATTTGGCAGAATGAATAACACAATGAATTCAGGACAGAATATTTCTACACCAATAGTGATAGTTTTTGCCGCTTTTTTGGCCGCTGTGGCATATATCGTGGGGAATGTGACCCCTATGTTTCTGGATACTCATCCCGAAAATAATTTTTACGAATTTTTTGTAGGCATTATTACTATCGTGTTCGCAATAGGTTTTACGGTATTTGTACAAAGGAAATTACATGCTGTTCTGGGTTTCGGAAGATTGTTTGTAACCGGTTGGGTAACTGCACTTGTCATGTCCCTGTTTATTTCCGCTTTTTATCTTATTTCGTTTTCAAAAAATTGGATTCCGTTAGATGAAGAAGCCCGTACTGTAAATATTATTTCCACCGTTGTAATAAAATATAATGCACTCGGTATGATGATTTCTGCCCTTTTAGCCCTTATATTTAAAACAGAATGAGCTTTGATACAGACATATCGATAGTTATTCCTTTATATAATGAGGCCGAATCTCTGCCTGAATTATTTGAATGGATAGACAAAGTGTGCAAAGCGAATACATTTTCTTATGAAATCATTGCGGTCAATGACGGCAGTTCGGATAATTCCTGGCAAATTATTGAAGAACTCGCAGAAAAGAACCCATCCGTAAAAGGAATTTGTTTTCAAAGAAATTATGGCAAATCGGCCGCCCTGAATGAAGGGTTTGCGGCGGCTCAGAGCAGAGTAGTGATTACAATGGATGCCGATTTGCAGGACAGCCCCGATGAAATTCCGGAATTGTATAAAATGATTACCGGGCAGAATTTTGATTTGGTGTCAGGCTGGAAAAAGAAACGCAAAGACCCGAAACTTTCCAAAAACATTCCTTCCAAACTGTTCAACGCCGTGACCCGAAAAATTAGCGGCATTCAGCTTCATGACTTTAACTGCGGTCTGAAAGCCTATAAAAATGAAGTGGTAAAAAGCGTGGAAGTCTATGGAGAAATGCATCGGTATATTCCGGTCTTGGCCAAATGGGCGGGCTTTAATAATATAGGCGAAAAAGTAGTGGCGCACCAGGAAAGAAAATACGGCGTAACCAAATTCGGGATGGAGCGTTTTGTAAATGGTTTTTTGGACTTACTGAGTATTACTTTCGTCACCCGTTTCGGAAAAAGACCCATGCATTTATTCGGGACTTTGGGCGTACTTTCTTTTGCAGTAGGTTTTGCTATTCTTCTGTATCTGTCTATATCCAAAATCTTTTTTACTCAATCGGGTATTGCCGGCAGACCATTATTTTTCTTCGGTATTATCACACTTTTGGCAGGTGTACAATTATTTCTGACGGGATTTTTGGCAGAACTTATTCTCCGAAATTCTTCAGAGCGGAATTCTTACCTGATTAAAAAGAAATTGAAACTGTAAATCGATTCCGGTTTCAGACCCTTCTGACTTTCAGTATTCTGCCACAATTCTAATCTTCATCGCGGTGTGTCGCAAATCGGAGCAGCTTAGAGTACGAATAAAATTTTAAATATTCTCCGCGTTTGATGTCCTTTTGTATTTTCCTCCAAAATTTAGGATCAAAAATATCTGCATGTTCCTGCATAAACAAATCTCCTATCGGACCGTCAGGAACCATAAAGTTTTTAAACTCCTGCGGAAAAATATCGTTTTCACTCACTGAAATCGCGTAATTGTACATTTCTTCACCTTCTTCTGCTTCCGGCAGTCTTCTGAACCGACACTTAATCAAAGGCGATATTTCATCATAGTCGTAAAAAATTACACGCCCGTGCCGGGTAACACCAAAGTTCTTTTGCAGCAAATCTCCCGGAAAAATGTTCGCTTTTGCCAGCTCTTTGATACAATTACCGTAATCCAATATGGCTTTGCAGGTGTCCACTACATCCGCACTTTCTAAGTAAAGATTGAGGGGCACCATTTTTCTTTCCATATAACAGTGGATAATTTTCACGTAATCCTCCTCTATAACGACTGATTTCGTGGCGACCTGCTTAAACTCTTCAATTAATTCCTCCGAAAAATAACTCCTCGGAAATCTGAGATGTTCAAACTGGTGCGTGTAAACCATCCGCCCTACTCTGTCATTCAGCTCCACACTTTTATATTGCCGGATGACGTGTTCGCGGGTGACATCTTTGGGATTGTCAAACTTATCTTTAATAATTTTAAAGACAAACGGGTAATTTTCAAGAGTAAACACACACATAACCATTCCTTTTATACCGGGGGCTATCACGAACTTATCGTCGTAATTTCTGACATAAAGCATCAAATCCCGATACATAGTCGTCTTACCGTTTCTGAAATAACCTATGGCATCATATAATTCGGCTAAGGGTTTGAACGGCAAAATTGTTTTGAGATAATCTATGAGTTCGACCGGCTTAGTCGTATTCGCCATAAAAGACATCCGGGTAAAACTGAACAAAATACTGATATCGGATTCTCTGTTGAGAAAAGCATCGACATACAGACCGTTCTCATCATTCATGATAGCGATTACAAAAGGCATGACCCACCTTCTGTATCTGAGTTTACCCACTACAAACGCACCTCTGTTGCGATAAAATATCGTGTTGACCAACTCAATACTGTCTAAGAAAAGATTGTTCTTTTGAAAAATAATCGTTGGAGTCAAAAATTCCATAATGGACTTGCAATCCCGGTCTATATCTTCCCACTCTACATTAAAATCCAACGAAATCAGTATGTCTTTAAACACATCTGCCGTCAGATTATGTACAATCACTTCCCGGTAAACCTTTGGCTCGGTAAACTCGACCACATGATAGTCTTCATTATTAAAAAACTCAAACTGTTCGCTGAAACCAATATTTATCTGATTAAAAATTCTTCTTGAGATAGAATTATAAAAAGTTTCGGTATTCGGTTTATCGTACCGATTTTGAATCAGATGGGTATAAAAATGTTTTATTTTCTGCCACATCTCCTCACTAAACAACTGTTCATCTAGAATATGCTCTACTTTTGCATACGTTTCTTTGACTTTACTGCCAAATAAATTATACCTCTTCAAAGCCAGCTGAAACAGCTCTTTATACAATCGTTTTTCAAAATGGTATTTCCCCTGCTCAGTCAGTGCCAGGAAATTATTGATGAGGTCGTCCCAATCTTCCTGTATGGTTTTGGCGACTAACCATTCTATATTCTCTACTTCCGGGATTTGTTCCGTATGCTTATCTTTCATAAAAATCCAATAAAAGGTATGCAAAACAATATAAAAATATTGAATGACATAACCGTATGATTACTTTTAAAACTAACTTATAATAATTAAATGTATTTCTATAATTTTGGACTATGCTCAAAATTAGTGTACTCGCGCCTGTTTTTAATGAAGAAGACAATATTCGCCCTCTTTATGATAAGCTGACAGATACTCTGAAACAGTTGGCAGAAGACAGTTACGAGATTGTTTTTATTGATGACGGAAGTCGGGACAATAGTTTTATAATCATGCAAGCTTTGGCTCAGGAAGATAAAAAAGTAAAATACATCCGTCTGAGCAGAAACTTTGGTCACCAAAATGCAGTTTTTGCGGGAATGGAATACTGCTCGGGAGAGGCTGTGGTAATCATTGATACTGACCTTCAGGACCCGCCCGAACTTATTCACGACCTGTACAATAAAATGAAAGAGGGATTTGATGTGGTGTACGCCAAACGCAAATTCCGAAAGGGGGAATCCTGGCACAAATTAATCACTGCCAAGTATTTCTACAGGCTTATTAATCGGCTTTCCGACGTAGAAATACCTTTGGACACCGGTGATTTCCGTATTCTGTCAAAAGCAGTCTGCAATGTAGTCATCAATATGCCGGAAAGGAATAAATTCTTAAGAGGTCAGATAGCCTGGACAGGATTTAGACAGGCACACGTAGAATATGACAGGCAGGAACGTCAACGCGGCAAAACCAAATATTCTTATTCAAAGATGTTCAAATTTGCCATGGACGGAATCAGCGGCTTTTCTAATCTGCCGTTAAAAGTGGCTACTTGGCTGGGATTTGCCACCGCAGGTATTGCCGTGACCTTATTCATTTGGACTATGTATGTACGGTTATTTACGGACGATTATGTCGCCGGATGGTCTTCACTGATGGTTGCACTATTATTTTTAGGAGGCGTTCAATTGATCTGCATAGGAATCTTGGGAGAATATTTGGGCAGAGTCTTAGAAAATGTTCGGGGAAGACCTGCATACATCATCAGGGAAACCAATATACGTCAGGGAGAAAACAAATAGTTTTACACCGCTTAAAATTCTCCTTCCTATCTGATTTCAGTCACGCGAAGTTCTACCCTTCTTTCGTAAGCCGCTTCCTTACTGTATATGGATTTGGCTTTATCCTTTGGATTACTGCTCACATTTTCATCCGCCTGTAAATCTCCAAACGGTCTGCGTAAAATGCGCAACTGTCCGGATTCAAGATAACTTGCAAAAATACTGTTGTTCCAGCCGTTCAGATAATTAATCAGGGATACTACGCGTCTCTTAGTCAGGTTTTCATTATAAGATGCGTTGGATAACGGAGATGCAAATCCGCTGATTTCAATTTCAAGGGCTTTGTCTTTTTCTAACAAGGTCAAAATATCTCCAAGTAAGGTCTGCAACTCATTAAATGATTTTTCTACGTGATTGGCAAAACCGGAAGAAGTATCGTTGACAATATCTCCCAATTCCCGGATATACTGCTCGTATGTGGCATCGTATGAAAGTGTCGTGGTCGTATCCCGGGTACGCGGATTTGGCCGGTCATTTGCAAAGAACAACTGGACAGCTGCTCTCAGTCTGACGGATTCTTCCAGGTCTTCTGTTTTATCTTCCTCTGCAAATTCAGGCACGAACTCTGTGTCCGGAACCGGAATTTCAGGTTCTTCGATAATCTCTTCTTCTACAGGTTCTTCCTCTTCAGGAAAATCAAACAGTTCGGGTTCTTCCTCTTTTTTCTTCCTTTCCCATTCATAGTTCAAAGCAAGCTCATACGCTCCTCTCCCATTCGTTGCAGTCTTTAGATTGGAGACATTCCCATCAAAAGCAAATCCGACTTTTAAATCTTTCCACTGTAAACCTGCATAAGCCACAACCGCATCGCCAATCCGGTATCCGGGACCAAACTGCAATTCGGTATTTTTAAAGCCTTCATTGTCTCTTCCGATTTTCACTCCAAAAATAGCCTGTAAAAGGGTTTCCTGTGCCTTGCTTTGATTTTGGAAATATATTGCGGGGTTAAAAGTCCAGTTGGATTGTCCCAAATCTATGTTGGCCTTGGTATAGGCTATAAGTCTCGGTTGTACGTTTTCGACTGCTCCGGACAAAAAGGTATAATCGGGTTTGGTCAGATTGGCTACCGCTACACCGGCATCTAAGTTCCCAACCTCTTTTAAAAGAGTATTAAAGTTAAATCCTACTCCAAGGTCTAAATATCCTGCCTTATCTCCTGAGATCAGCTCCTGACTCGATAAGTCGGGATTAAAAACACCTCCGTCAAATTGGGAGTCAAATTTTAATTTCGAAAAATCAATTTGTTTCCGACTGTATGATGTATTGATTCCTATTTGAAATAACTGCCTGCGTTGACGGATATATTTGCCCACAGCAGCAGACACACCCGGACGAAATGTCGATAACGCTCCGTCGCCGGCTTTATCGTATAAAAACTGAGCACCCACACCTAATCGCCATCCTGATTCGAAATTATCATAAATATTCCTGTCGTAAGCGATATTGGTCGTACTGTACGGCACAGGCACTGACCTCCACTGATCCCGATACAAACCCGTAATCCGATTTTTCTTTTTGGCAAAACCGGTATAAGCCGGATTGAGATAACCCGGATTAAGGTGAATCAGACTCCAATGCATATCCTGTGCATATATCACACCTGAAAACAGAAAAAACAAACAGTACAAAACAGCTCTTTTGCAGAGCTCCAATTCAAATAGTTTCTGTAAAAAAAGCCTTTTTGAGGATGCAATTGTACTGACTGACATATCCTGTTTTTATGAGTTAAAATCTTAGTATGAAGATATTGAGATTTCGCTATTTATTGGTTAATTTATTCAAATAATCCAAAATAGTAAGAATTTTCCTTGACAAATTTGGTATTAATTTTGTTCTTTGATAGACAAACATCGGAAATGAACAAGTATTTTTTTTCTGCTACTGTAACAATAGCTCTGATAATAACAGCGCTTGCAACTTCTTCTTTTATGGAATCCGAAGAAAGTACTGAGCAGACCCCTTCAATCAATTGGATGACGATACAGGAAATAGAAGCCGCTCAAAAAGAAGCGCCAAAGCCTGTATTGGTGGACTTATATACAAGCTGGTGCGTATGGTGTTCCAAAATGAAAGAAAGTACCTACACCGATCCCGGACTCGTTCAGTATATCAATCAAAATTTTTATGCTACACGCTTTGATGCCGAAGCAGATGTCAACGTGGTTTTAAAAGAACAGGAATACCCTTTAATTACCATAAACAACAGAAAAGTACACAAGCTGGCATGGGAATGGGGAGCAAAAAACAACCGAATCGGATATCCTACAATTGTGGTTTTGGATAACAATCTGGATAAACTTGAAGCTTTCCCGGGATTTAAAGATGCGGATGCCATGAATTCTCTTGTCAAATATTATGGAGAAGGAATTTATAAATCAAAAAGCTGGCAGGATTATTTAAGCGGAGGACATTAATATATGATAATGAAAAGTATTAAAACCATACTATCGACCCTGTTGCTCGTTTCATTTGTTTCCTGTAATTTCAGTTCAAATGCAGCTTCAAACAACGACGATAACAACGAGAACGGTATTCAGTGGATGACCTTTGAAGAGGCGGTACAAAAGGCTCAAACAGATAAAAATCCCAAAAATATTTTTATAGATTTCTATACCGACTGGTGCGGTTGGTGTAAAGTGATGGACAGAAAAACTTTTTCTGATGCGCATGTCATCGAACTGATGAATAAATATTTTTACCCGGTTAAGTTTAATGCCGAAGGAAAAGAGCCTGTTAACTTTAACGGACATACCTATGAATTTGTAGCGAGCGGACGAAGAGGTTATCACCAGCTTGCCGCTGAAATTATGCAGGGTAAGCTGTCCTACCCGACTTTTGTCTTTCTTAGTCCGGATTTCAAAATCATTACTCCGATTGCCGGATTCGTTCAGGCAGAAGATTTTGAACCGATTGTAAATTATTTGGGTCAAAACCTATATATAAACGCCACAAACGGTCATTGGGAAGACTACAAGAAAAACTACGTGAGAGGTCAGCAATAGCAAATTAATTTTTAAGATTATAAAAACTGATTGTTCCCGGAGCAGTCAGTTTTTTTGTTTTATACAGTTTGTCTCCGAGGTTTAAAGCCTATATCTTTAAAAAAGCAGCCCTATAAAAATCTAAATTTTATTTTTGTAAAAAAATATTTGGCCAAACGTTTGGTCAAGGAAATCTTTTTTTGCTAACTTAGTTTGCAATTATATCATGCACAAATAATCTTTTATTTAAACTAAAGTATATGGCAGTCCTATCTTCTAAAGTAAATCCGAACAGCAGTTCATACAAAGAGAACTACCAAAAAATGCAGGAAAAACTGGAAGAACTCAAAAAGAATCTGAATAAATCTCTTTTTCAGGGTAAAGAAAAAAGAATAGAAAGAGCAAAATCCAAAGGTAAGATGACTGCAAGAGAGCGTATTGAAATGCTCATTGATCAGGATTCTCCATTTTTGGAACTGATGCCGTTGGCCGGTCTCAATGTGAAAGGCGACTTCGGACCTTCCGGTTCATTAGTCGCAGGAATTGGATTTGTCTCCGGAAAAATCTGTATGGTAACTTCCAATGTCGGCACAAATAAAGGCGGAGCAGTAGATATCACCACCTTACAAAAAGCAATGCGGCTCAATGAAATTGCTACGGAAAACAATTTGCCGGGAATAAGTCTGGTGGAATCTGCCGGAGCAAACCTCCCCGATCAGGCAAAAATTTTCAATCTCGGGGGAAACAATTTTAAAGATATTACCAGACGATCAAAGAAGGGGCTCCCATCTATCTCTGTAGTTTTTGGAAATGCAACTGCCGGAGGAGCCTATATTCCGGGGATGTCGGACTATACTATTTTCGTAAAGAACAATGCTAAGGTATTTCTCGCCGGACCTCCTCTTGTCAAAATGGCCACCAACGAAGTCATAGATGATGAAACTTTGGGCGGCGCGGATATGCACTCCAAAATTTCCGGCGTAGCAGATTATTTGGCACAGGATGAAATGGACGGATTGCGGATTGCAAGAGAATTGATCAAAAACTTAAAGACACCGGACGAGCTGACAATCCAACCTAAAGCGGTGGAAGAGCCTCTATACCCGATTGACGAACTTTTGGGAATTGTTTCAGCAGATGTGAAAGTGCCTTTTGATGCACGGGAAGTAATTGCAAGAATTGTGGACGGCTCTGAATTTCATGAATTCAAAAAAGAATGGGGAACGACTCTTGTTTGCGGTTTTGCACACATTCACGGATTCCCGATTGCCATTATTGCCAATAACGGAGTACTGTTCAACGATTCCAGCAATAAAGGAGCGCACTTCATTCAGCTTTGCAATATGAACCACACACCTATTCTGTTCCTGCAAAATATTACCGGATTTATGGTCGGTAAGCAATACGAACAGTCCGGCATTATAAAAGATGGATCTAAGATGATTAATGCGGTTTCAAACAGTGAAGTGCCCATGTTTACCATTATGATGGGCGCATCTTACGGAGCAGGAAACTATGCGATGTGCGGTCGGGCATACAACCCAAGATTTATTTTCACCTACCCTAACAGCATGATTGCGGTCATGGGTGCCGAACAACTTGCCGGAGTCATGGAAATGGTCGCAAGAGAAAGTGCAAAAAGGTCAGGAACTCAATACGATGAAAATCAGGCCGCTCAAATGAAAGAATATATGAAGTCAGAAATTGAAAAACAATCCAATGCATTTTATGCCACCGGACAAATTTGGGACGACGGAATTATAGACCCTCGTGACACTCGGAATGTCATGGGGCTTGTCTTAAGTATGACCTATCTGCAGGAAGTTAAAGGAACCAATGCGTGGGGGGTGTTTAGGATGTGATTTTGGACGACGGACGACGGTGCGCAGTTCGCAGAGAAATAGACGACAGACCATAGACAACGGACGACGGTGCTTAATTCGCAGATAACCTTTTAATATGAATTTGAAAAATTATAAATTAGATAAACAAACAACCACAACAAGACTTCGAGAACCAATCACTTGCAAACCGTGGTCTTCCCGATAGCTATCGGGAGTCCGTCGTCTGTGGTCAAAAAATAACACATGAAACCAATCAACAAAATACTAATTGCCAACCGTGGTGAAATCGCCATACGCATCATGCGCACCTGTAAAGAAATGGGCATTTCGACGGTAGCAGTTTTTTCGGATGCGGATGAAGACGCATTATTTGTAAAAGAAGCTGATGAAGCGGTCCGAATCGGCGGTAAACAGCCCAATGAATCCTACCTGTTGGAAGATAAAATTATAGAAGCGGCAAAAGCAACCGGAGCAGATGCCATACATCCCGGTTACGGATTTCTGTCAGAACGGGCACATTTTGCTCAGACGGTCAATGACGCAGGGCTGATTTGGGTTGGTCCTCACCCTAATGCCATAGAAAAAATGGGTTCTAAGATAGAAGCCAAAAATATCATGCAGCAAAAAGGTGTCCCGACCATTCCCGGTTATCAGGGTGAAGACCAGTCGGAGAAAACCATCAGAGCCAAAGCCATAGAGATAGGTTTCCCGGTGCTTCTGAAAGCTTCTGCAGGCGGCGGCGGAAAAGGAATGCGTATTGTTCGGGAAGAAAAAGAATTGGATAAAGCTATAGAAACTGCCAAGAGCGAAGCACTGAATGCCTTTGGAGATGGCACTCTGCTGATAGAAAAATATTTTGACAGTTCCAGACACGTAGAGTTCCAGATATTTGGCGATAAACACGGCAATGCTGTGCACCTTTTTGAGAGAGAATGTTCTATCCAAAGAAGATATCAGAAAATCATAGAAGAAAGTCCGTCTCCGATTATGACGGAAGATTTACTTCAAAAAATGGGCAAAGCTGCCGTAGATGCAGCTCTCGCTATTGGCTATGACAATGCCGGAACAGTAGAGTTTATCGTTGCGCCCGATTTATCTTTTTACTTTCTGGAAGTCAACACCCGTCTGCAGGTAGAACATCCGGTGACAGAAATGGTCACAGGTCTGGATTTGGTTCGTCTGCAAATAGAAACAGCAGCCGGAAAAGCATTTGATTTTACACAGAATGACATCACTCAAACAGGTCATGCTATAGAAGTCAGAATTTATGCCGAAGATCCGGGCAATAATTTCCTGCCTGTCAGCGGTCAGATAATGCGTTGGTCACACTCCGCCCTACCGGACATCCGTTATGACAGCGCCATAGAAGGCAGCGGAGCTGTAGATATCTACTACGACCCGATGATAGCCAAAGTCATCGCTCACGGTAAAACTCGCGACGAAGCGATCAGAAAATTAGATGCTGCTTTATCTGACCTGACCATTGCAGGTATCACGACCAACAAGCCTTTCTTACAAGCTATACTCAAAAACGATAAGTTCCGACAGGGAGACTTTAACACGCATTTCTTGGCCAAAGATTTCATCTACGAAGGTGAAAAACCAACTCAGGAGACTTTGGATATTGCAATCGCTGCTTTACAGGTCGTCAGAACCAAAGAGCGAAGTGAGCAGCGAACCATCGCACCAAAAGTTCCTTCACTCTGGCGCAATAACTTCTTTCAGCCACAGATAGAAAAATACGCTTATCAGGGTTTTGAATTTGAAGTACGATACATTCAGGAAGACGATGCACTAAAGATATCTTTTGCCGAAAAGGAATTTACAGCCCGACATATCTCAGAAAACAACGGCGACCACATCATAGAAGTCAACGACGTAAGAAGAAAGTTTCGCATAGTTCAAAACGGAGATAACTGGTTAGTGCACAGTCTAACTTTAGGCGAAGTCACTTATCGTGCTGTCCCAAGGTTTTCAGTTCCTCAGGATGAAGTCGTCAAAGGCGGTTATGCCGCACCTATGCCTGGAGAAATCACGCAAGTATTGGTCAAAGCCGGAGACACTGTAAAATCCGGTGACGCTCTCATCAAGATGATCTCTATGAAAATGGAAACCACTATCGAAGCGGATGATTACGGAGTCGTAGAAGAAGTCTTTGTAGAGCCTAAGCAGTTTGTGGAAACTGGGACGTTGATGTTGAAGTTTTTGGACGACGGACGACAGACCACAGAAGACGGGGCTTAGTTTGCAGAAAATTGGACGACGGACAACAGACCGCAGACGACGGTGCTTAGTTCGCAGAAAACCTTTTAACATGAATTTGAAAAATTATAAATTAGATAAATAAACAACCACAACAAGACTTCAGAAACTTATCACTTACAAAGCTGTGGTCGGTCGTCCGTCGTCCGTGGTCAAAAAAAAACCAGTCAAATGAAACAATAACAAACAATCATAATGAGATATCAGAAACCAATCACTTGCAAAACTGTGGTCATCCCGATAGCTATCGGGAGTCCGTCGTCCGTGGTCAAATAAAAAAACAAACACATGATATACACACAAGAACAAATCTCAAATTTCAAAGAACAAAGCTTTCAGTACATTATAGCAGAAGAAAACAACCACGTACTGACCATTACCCTCAATCGTCCTGAAAAGAGAAACGCGTTTCACATGCCGCTGACTTGTGAGTTGGCGTATACTCTGGCGTATGCCCATTACAACAATGACGTTTGGGCAGTTATACTCAAAGCTAATGGCCCGACATTTTGCGCAGGAGCAGATTTAAAAGCTTTTGCCGGAGATAATACCACCGAGAAGCAGATTACCATCCCTCTCCCACCCGAGCCGATTAAGTTGGGCGATGAATTCAACGGGGTATATAAACCGGTCATTGCTCAGGTGCATGCCGATGTTTATGCCGGCGGTTTTCTGATGATAGGCGGATGTACACACGTTGTCGCTGCGGAATCTGCAAAGTTCGGTCTGCCGGAAGTGAAAAGAGGTATCTTTCCTTTCCAGGTGATGGCTACTCTCGAACCGCTGATGAGCGCAAGAGATTTAATAGACCTTTGCCTGCGTGCCAAAGTCATTGATGCCAAAGAAGCTCAGCGCATCGGCTTAGTTTCAGAAGTTGTACCTGAAGATCAATTAGAATCTACCGTACAAAATCTTGTTGCCGACATCATGGAGCAATCTCCTACCGCAATCCGTATGGGACTCCGTGCTTTCCACGAAATGAAAAATTACCAGGATAATAAAAAACATGAATATCTCTACGGTATGCTGATGAAAGTCCTTGCCAGTAAAGATGCACAAGAGGGGCTCAAAGCATTTAAAGAAAAAAGAAAGGCGGAGTGGACTGGAGAGTAGTTGGACCACGGACGACAGACCACAGACAACGGTGCTTAGTTCGCAGAGAATAGACAACGGACGACGGACCACAGACGACAGCACTCTGTTTGCGGAAGAATAGACAATGGATAAGAAAAGAAAAAGGTCAATAATATGGGATTTAAGTTTGAAAATTTAAGAGTATGGCAATCTGCTATAGATGTTTCATATGAGATTCACAATCTGACCCGTTCTTTTCCGAAAGAAGAGATATTTATCTTAACTTCTCAAATTAAACGGGCCGCAGATTCCATCGCTTTAAATGTTGCTGAAGGTTCTACTGGTCAAAGCAATGCTGAACAAAGGAAGTTTTTGGGATATGCTATTCGTTCTGCCATTGAGGTCATATCATGTCTGCATATTGGAAGAAAAAGAGAATTAATTAACGATAACGATTTTAACAGATTGTATAACAACATAGAAGAACTCGTCATATCACTACAAGCTTTTAGAAAAAATATTAAATCATAACAATGAAACAATAACAAACAACCACATAAAGGCATCGGAAACTCACCACTTGCAAAACTGTGGTCTTCCCGATAGCTATCGGGAGTCCGCTGTCTGTGATCTTTAAAACAAAACTCATTCATGAACAACAAAACAATACGAATCGCAGGTACTCAGGGCTTCTATGGAGACAGCCCAATGGGTGCATTAGCAGTAGCCATGGAAGGCGGAGCCAATTATCTGATGCATGACGCATTAGCAGAGCTCACCCTCTCTATACTGCAAAAAGACAAATTGAAAGATCCGACGCAGGGATTTGCGAAAGACATCCTGTTACACGCTAAGATGCTTTATCCGCTGGCACTGTCCAAAGGGATGAAGATAATCACCAACTCGGGAGGGCTTAATCCCGAAAGTGCGGCACAGAATGTCAAAGCTATCCTTGAAAAAAACGGAATAAAAGGAGTCAAAATCGCCACTATCAGCGGAGATGACTTTGTCAACCGACTCGATGAATTAGAGCAGGCCGGGCTCAAATTAGAAAATATGGATGATGGCAAGCCTTATTTCCCGGCTAAATATCCCGTGACCCACGCCAACGTATATATCGGTGCACAAAAGGTCAAAGAAGCTTTGGACGGAGGTGCGCAGATTATACTTGCAGGAAGAGTGGCCGACCCGTGCTTAGCGTTAGGAATATTGGCACACGAATTTAACTGGAAGATAGATGATGCTTCCACGCAGGAAGATTTGGATAAAATGGCTTCGGGTATCGTTGTCGGACATATCTTGGAATGTGGTGGTCAGGCCAGCGGTGGTAACAGTTATGCGGAATGGCCGATGAATTATTCTGTCAGTGATTTGGGATATCCTATAGCAGAAGTTTCTGAGGATGGAAGTGCAGTTATTACCAAGTTGGCCTCACAGGGCGGAAAAGTCAGTCGCAACACGATCAGAGAGCAATTAGTCTATGAGATACACGATCCGAGCAATTATATCACCCCGGACGTAGTGGTCGATTTGACGCAGATAGAAGTTAAAGAAGTTGGAGAAAATCGTGTTTCTGTACGCAATGTGAAAGGAAAACCGAGGCCCGAAAAACTCAAATTGGCCATCGGGCAAATGGAAGGATATATCACAGAACAATTTATGTTCTTCTCCTGGCCTTATGCGTATGATAAAGTGCAAAAGTTTATTCAGGCGGCAAAAGAGATTTGGACGAAAGTTCCTGCACAATTAGACGAAACCAGATTTAACATCATCGGTGTCAACGGGCTGCATGAAGGAGCTGCACCTGAAGTTAGTGCCGAAGAACTCAATCAGCGCAATGAAATCGGTGTAAGACTTGTCATCAAGCACAAAGATAAAATGTCCGGAAAAATAGCATTGGGCAGTATAGTCTGTCTCGGGCTCAACGGTCCTCCGGGAGTCATATCTGTACCGGGTTGGGGTAAGATGAACCGCGCCATGCTGAGTTTGTGGCCGTCATTAGTTCCTAGAGAATTTGTCAAACCTGAAGTGAAGTTTTTTATTACTGAGGGATAGACGGCGGACAACGGACGACAGACGACGGTACTTAATTCGCAGACAACCTTTTAATATGAATTTGAAAAATTATGAATTAGATAAATAAACAGCCACAACAAGGCTTCAGAAACTAATCACTTGCAAAACTGTGGTCTTCCCGATAGCTATCGGGAGTCTGTCGTCCGTGGTCAATAAAACAAAAACCATGAAAACAATAAAAATCATTGACATAGCCTCCGCAAGAAGCGGTGACAAGAATAACGTTTGCAACATCGGCGTAATGGCTAAAACACCTGCCGATTATGAAATATTGAAAAAACACCTGACTGCCGAAATAGTTAAAGAACATTTCGGCCCGCTTATCAAAGGCAAGGTGGACAGATACGAATGGGACGCTTTGGAATCCCTCAATTTCGTCTGCCATGAGGCTTTGGATGGCGGTGCTTCCCGCTCTATGAGAATGGATACTTTGGGTAAAAATTTCAGTTCTCATTTACTGAGAATGGTGTTGTCAATAGATCATTAGAAAAAATCACATATTCAGGATATATCAGAAAAGAGAATCAGATGGCAAAGTGATTAGTTGAATAGCAAGGGTAACTGAAACTAATATTTCTAAATACAATTTTGGATTCAATCATTCCTGCATTCAGAAACTCACCAAAAAAGTATTTTATCCTTTGCAATGCATGCATTGATTTTCGCTTGAGAAATGATATCTTCAAAGCTGTCAAAATAAAAACTTATTAACCACTATAATTAACACTAAGTAAAATGAGCAACATCAGTCAGTATTTCTTTACGGAAGAACACGAACTCTTCCGAAAATCGTTGAGAGACTATCTCGATAAAGAAGTTGTTCCATACGTGGACGAATGGGAAGAAAATGGAGAATTACCCCATGATATCTGGAAGAAATTCGGCGACATGGGATATTTCGGGCTTTCTCTCCCCGAAGAATATGGAGGTCTTGGACTTGACTTTTGGCATGATGTAGTGTTTATGGAAGAAGTAAGCAAATGTAATTCCGCAGGTTTTGGGGCATCCATTACCGCACACCCTTATCTGTCACTTCAACATATTCACAAATCAGGAAGTAATTTTTTGAAAGAGAAATATCTGCGCCCGGGAATTGCCGGAGAAATCCACGGAGGACTTGCAGTTACAGAACCTTTTACCGGGTCGGACGTGGCAGGTATTCTGACCACTGCCGTAAAAGAGGGCGATTATTATGTTATAAACGGTTCGAAATGCTTTATCACTAACGGTGTCTATGCCGATTATTTGGTTGTGGCCTGCAAAACCAATCTGGAAGCCCGTTCGGGAGGTATCAGCCTAATCGTAGTAGATATGGATACGCCCGGCATTACCAAACATAAATTGGATAAACTGGGTTGGAAAGCTTCCGATACGGCTGAAATTGCTTTTGACAATGTGAGAGTACCCGCTGAAAACCTTCTCGGGGAAGAAAACAAAGGTTTTTACTATATCATGCAGCGTTTTGAACTGGAAAGGCTGACTCTGGCAATTGCTTCCAATGCTGCCTGTGAATATGCGATTCAATATACCCTGCAGTATATGAGCGAAAGAAAAGCTTTCGGGAGACCTATCAACAAATTTCAGGTACTCCGACACCGAATCGCTCAAATGAGTGCTGAACTTGCAGCCTGTACCGCTTTTACATACAATATCTGCAGGATGTACAGCGAAGGAGTGTATTGTGTAAAAGAAGCTTCAATGGCCAAACTCCGCTCAACCGAACTGACCGACAGGATAGTCTATGAGTGTTTACAATGTTTTGGCGGTTACGGATATATGGAAGAGTACAAAATGGCGAGAGCGTTTCGGGATGCCCGATTGGGTACTATCGGCGGTGGCACATCTGAAATTATGTGTGAGATTATCGCTAAAATGATTATAGACGATGTATCCTACGGAGAAAACAGCCGAAATTCCACTGTACAAAAATTATCTGTCAGGGACATTATCACCACATTACCGCAAAGATTCAGAAAAGATAAATCTGCCGGTATTTCACTCAATATTCAGTTCCAATTTACTTCAGACCAATACACTGTTTTGATTGACAATGAGGATATTGAAATAAAAAACGGGCTGCACGGAGTCGCAGACAATATAATTACCACTGACGACGACACCTACATACAGTTAGAAACCGGACAGCTCAATCCGCAACAGGCATTTATGAGCGGAAAAGTGCAGGTCTCCAATCTGGAAGTCATGATGAAAATGGGAGGACTGTTTAAAAAATTAAAATAATTATAAATCAATAAAACTAATCTAAAATGAGCAACATCACAAAGTATTATTTTACAGAGGAACACGAAATGTTTCGCGATTCATTAAGTGATTTTCTTCAAAAAGAAGCCCTTCCACATATCGACCGATGGGAAGAAGCAGGTAAAATTGATCGGGAATTCTGGAAGAAATTTGGAGAAATGGGCTACTTCGGACTGAATTATCCCGAAGAGTACGGCGGCAGCAATCTCGACTTTTTTTACAATGTCGTCATGCTGGAAGAAATCTGCAAAGTTTTTTCCGGCGGGTTTGCCATCACTGCTGCAGTACAGGTCTGCATGTCCACGACCTATGTATTTCAGCACGGTTCTGAATTCCTGAAAAAGAAATATCTCGAACCCGCAATTGCAGGAGACTATATCGCCTGTATAGGAATTACCGAGCCGGGTGCAGGCAGTGACGTACAAAATATTCAGACCAAAGCCATCAGGCAGGGAGACCATTATATTATCAACGGTTCCAAAACATTTATTACCAACGGCTATTACGGGAATTACATCGTTTTAGTATGTAAGACCAATCCAGATGCAGGTCCGGCAGGTGTCAGTCTGATTGTAGTAGATTTAGAAAGTGAAGGAATTTCCCGTACAAAACTAAAAAAATTAGGATGGCATTCGTCCGACACGGCAGAAATTCATTTTGATGATGTCAAAGTACCGGTAGAAAATCTTTTGGGTGAAGAAGGAAAAGGCTTTTATTATTTAATGGGCGGGTTGCAATTAGAGCGTCTTGCAGGAGCAATTATGGGTTACTCAGCCTGCGAGTCCGTGTTAGAATATTCTCTCAAATACATGAGTGAAAGAAAAGCCTTTGGACGATCTATCAACAAATTTCAGGTCTTACGGCACAGAGTCGCTCAATTGGCGTCCGAAATCGAAATGACCAAAACTTTTGTACTGCAAACCTGCCGCATGCACGCCGATGGACTTTATGCAGTAAAAGAAAGTTCTATGTCCAAACTTTTGGCATCCGAACTGGCAGACAAGTGTATGTATCAGTGTCTGCAATTCTTTGGAGGTTACGGATATATGGAGGAATACAAAATCGCTAGAGGCTTCCGGGACAGTCGTATCGGTACCATTGGCGGAGGAACTTCCGAAAT
Source organism: uncultured Chitinophagales bacterium (assembly GCA_964653095.1). Classification (GTDB taxonomy): domain Bacteria; phylum Bacteroidota; class Bacteroidia; order Chitinophagales; family JADIYW01; genus JAMLHH01. The sequence continues at coordinate 66,559 of CAZZEH010000002.1, read as the reverse complement.
TATGCGGGAAATTATCGCAAAAATGGTGATTGACGATGTAAATTATAACCGGGCAGAATCTGACAATGACTCTAAGTCCCAGCCACAAACAGTAGAAGAGATTTTTGCTACCCTTCCCGATCGATTTAAAAAGGAAAAAGCATCCGGTAAAAATCTAATTATGCACTTCAGCTTTACATCCAAACAATACACCGTGAAGATTGATAATGGTGAGCTTAGCATTACCGAAGGATTACAGGGAGAAGCCAACTGTTTGGTGGAAACCGACGATGAGACCTACGTAGCAGTAGAAAACGGCACCATCAATCCGCAGGAAGCCTTTATGACGGGTAAAGTTAAAGTCAGCGACATTATGAGTATGATGAGCTTTGGCGGACTGTTTAAACGACTGTAAGGTTCAAATACATATCTCAAGGGGCTGTTCGAATGGGCAGCCCCTTTCATTTTCAAATAAAAGATAATCACTCCTAACGAAATAAAAAGTCTCGTTCCTGTAATCAGCCATCACCTTATTAGTGCCACTCGCGGTTTGTGGTCTGTTATCTAATCCATTCAAAACAAAAGTGAACGTAATTTGCTCAAATTTGAGGGAAACCATAGCAAAATGAACTTTAAAGGGCTGAATACATTACCTATCGATACAGATAGGATACAATTGAAAAATTTTAAATAAATTAAAGGGAATTAAACTGAAGGATCATGAATAAACATTTTCAGGTAGTCGTTATCGGAGGTGGAACAGGCGGGATAATGACAGCCTCCCGTTTGCGCAATAAAAACAAAGATATATCCATTGCAATCATTGAACCTTCAGACACGCATTATTATCAGCCGGCATCATCTTTAATAGGCGCGGGTACGTATAAAATGAAAAATGCTCTCAGACCGCAATCTACTGTCATTCCCAAAAACACATCTTGGATAAAAGATCAAGCTACGCAGATTTTACCGGATGAAAATAAAGTAGAAATGCAAAAGTCGGGTTTTGTAACTTATGATTATTTAATAGTGGCTACCGGAGTCGTCAATGACTTATCACAAATTGAAGGACTTAAAGAGGCAGTTGACAAAGGTGTAGTTTGCAGCAATTACATCAATCCGGAATACACTTGGGAAAACCTGCAACAGTTTAAGAAAGGCAATGCCATTTTCACACAGCCTTCCACACCGTTTAAATGTGGTGGCGCACCGCAGAAGGCCATGTATATGGCGGCAGATTATATTCGCAAGCAAAACTTAAGCGGGGAAACCTCTATACTTTTCCCTACGCCGTCAGGAGTCATTTTCCCGGTAAAAGAGATTAAGGAAACCTTAGAGAAAGTCATAGACAGATATCAGATTCATTTCAAGCCGTTTCACAATCCTATCAAAATCGACACAGAAAAGAAAACAGCATTTTTTAAAATAATGAATGATGAAATTGCACTTGACAAAGCAAAAGATTCTGCGATGGGCATTGTTTATCACGAAAATTCAGTGGTTGAAATACCTTTTAATTTTATGCATTTGGCGCCGCCTCAGACTGTCCCCGCAGTAATAAAAAAATCCAAACTGATTAACGCAGAAGGCTGGTTAGATGTCGATATCAACAGCTTACAGCATAAAACTTATCAAAACGTATTTGGCGTGGGGGATGTCGCGGCTCTGCCTACGGCCAAGACAGGTGCAGCAATCAGAAAGCAGGCTCCGGTCATTGTGGATAATATTCTGAAACTGTTACAGGGGAAAGAAGCGGATAACAAGTCTTACGACGGCTACTCTTCCTGCCCTTTGATTACGGGGTACGGGAAAATGGCGTTGGCAGAATTTAATTATAAAAACGAATTTACTCCGGATCCAATGATGAAGTTTATGCTGGTTTTCAGCAGTCACAAAGAGCATTGGAGATTGTGGATGCTTAAGAAATATATGTTGCCCTTTATGTATTGGAATCAAATGATAAAAGGCAGAATGTAATTATAAACCAAAAAATAGATAATAAGATGAAAGCAAAAATACTTTTTACATGGATAGCGATGTTGTTCATGATGACCGCTTCTGCCAACCTATTTGCGCAGCACACTAATCCCGAGCCGATTGAATACTCCGGAACTTCCACTCAATTTGCGGTAATGATTAACAACGCAAGACATTACCGAATGGCGGTACTGACCGCGCAGGAATTGCAGGTGGAGAAAAAAGGGTATCAGTTTGAAATAGTAGTAACCGGCAAATTGGTCAAAGAGCTTGCAGAAGACGAATCTCTTTTGGAAACTGTAAAAAAAGCAGCTGAACTCGGAGTCAAAACAGTTCTTTGCAAAAAAGCAATGGATTTTCTCGGAGTCAAAAAGGAGGATTTGGACGAAAGAATAGAGATCACTCCAAACGCCTGGATTTATATGTTTGAACTCAGAGATAAAGGCTATAATGTTATAGAAGCCGGATAATTTTCCGATTGCAAATTTGTCTCTTTCAGAAAGTTCCCTCACTTCTTACCTTTCAAATCTTTGCCAGCCCCCGTAATTCTTTCTCTGTAACTGACTGACCGCAACTTACCGTCTTCGTCTCTGATATTGGTCTGCTCACCAGTGATGTCGGTATTTTGTGCGGATACGACTAACCATTCCTCTCCTTCTTTTTTGGCGACAAAAAGAAACATCGTGCGCCTTTCACCTGCTTCCGCACCTTCATTTTCGGTCTGCCCCACTATTCTGATTTGTGCGTGGACAACAGCAATATTTTCAGTCGGCATTTTGACTTTTACCTTTAAGACCTCTAACCTCGAGTGCTGAAAAATAACACGCAAACCGAAATCATGTGCTTTCCAAATATCGGTTTTGTTGTCCCACCATTTTCCGGTAACATTAACAAAATCAGCTATTTCATAAAACAAATCAGCTATTCCGTCCGGGTCATACCGATTCCAGGCCTCCATAAAACGATAAGGAATTTGTTGAGGGTCGTGTACTGGTGTGTGTTTTTTCATGATTCACTGTTTTTAGTTGTAAAATAGTCGATTTATTGCTCTCCTGCATTGATGTAGGTTCATTACTTCCGATTCCCACTTCTTAACTTAGGTCAATGCACATGCATAAAAGAAAAAGTAATTTGGGGTCATAAAATATATAATTATGAAAAAGAACACAATGACCGTTATTGGAAGCACAGGTACCATCGGAAACGAATTGATCAACTTGTTGTCTGCTTCCGGTACAGCCGTCAGAGCTGTATTGAGAAATTTTGAAAGAGCAAGAAAACTGCCGGGTGTGGTTTGGTTGCAGGCAGATGTGAACGACTCCAACTTATTGGAAGCAACATTGGCAGGTACCGACCGACTCTTTTTACTGACAGGTAATCGTCCGGGATTTGGAAAAACTCAGATAGAAATCATTCGTGCAGCAGAAAAATTAGGCGTAAAACACGTAGTCAAACTGTCTGCTTTGGGCGCCACGCCGCGGACTAAAAGCCCCCTCGCTTATGAGCATTGGGAAGCAGAACAGGCACTAGAAGAGTCTTCTATGACCTGGACTATTTTGCGTCCGCACGCTTTCATGCAAAACTGGCTGGGCGAAGTCGCTGAAACCGTTCGGGAAGAAGGGACGATATATGCCGCCGTGGGTGACGGAAAAGTGCCCTTCATAGACGCACGCGATATCGCTGCCGTGGGGGCAGAAGCATTATTACATCCTGAAAAGCACCAAGGTAAAAAATATGTACTGACTAGTGGAGTGGCTGTCGGTTATGCGGAGTTGGCAGATGCGCTGACACAAGCTACCGGAAAACCGGTGACTTACAAATCTTTGTCTATGGAGGAAATGCGTGCACGGATGGAAAAACAAGGCATCAGCACAAAGATGATAGACTCTTACCTCGCACTGGCCGCGTATCAGAAAGCCGGAGGAGCAACTGCCCGCGTATCGGAAGATGTACGTAAAATATTAGGGCGTGAACCTCGTAATGTGGTAGATTTCGCCAAAGATTACAGAGAACAGTTTATGTAATGGAAAATGGAAAGTTGAAATCCCGATAGCTATCGGGAGAGAATGAAAAATGGGGGTACAGAAAAATTTGCAATAAAGTACTATTTATTATTCAATGTCACTTAGTTTGCAAAATGGATGGCTTTTAGATTCGCCTTGGCAGATAACTTGAATCCATTCATTTTGCACGATAATTGTCATGCTGTGGTCAGTGAGCCTTCGACGTGAGCTCAGTCGAACGTTTATCGATTTGGAAGCATCTTATCATTTCTCAAGATCTTTAACTAAACAACATTAAATTTATTATTTCTAAAAAAAGGATTATGGTCAGAATTGAAAAAGAAGACAACGGAAAAAAGGGACGTTTTGTTATTTATGAAAATGATTTATATGCCGGGGAAATGACTTTCACCTGGGCAGGAGAAGAGCGGTTCATCATAGACCACACCGGCATTGATGAAGCATTTGGCGGGAAAGGACTTGCAAAAAAGCTGTTTTTATACGCAATTGAGTTTGCACGTACAGAAAGTCTTAAAATCATTCCTTTGTGTCCTTATGTAAAAGCTCAGTTTGCAAAGAGCAAAGAGTTTGACGATGTGCTGCATTCGTAATTTCTAAACATTTGGATTTTGAGTTTAACAGCATCTTAGATTAATTTACCCAAATGATTGAAAAAGACAGGCTGAAAAAGACAGAGTTTGAAAAGGAAAGTCTCTTTCATCAACAGACAGACGGTAAGGTTCATTTCTTTCATTATGCGGTGACGGAAGATTTACTGTACATACATACCGGAATCGTCGGCGAAAGTGAAAAAACAGAAGTCACGCGGGATGAATATGCTCCTTTTATCTATGACACGCTGGCAGAAGATTTCAGGAAAAACAACAGCTCTAAAGTGATTTACAATTCATATACTTTGAAGTATCGTTCCAATAATGATTTTTACGATTGGACAGCATTTAAAAGAGAACTGAAAAAGGAACTTATCTGGTCGGGTCTGGGCAAAGTTACCGGAGGTTCCTCCCAAACAGAGACAAAAGAAGTCTGGTTTTATTCCGTAAATGAGAAATTAATGTTAGATTTAATTACAAATCTGATGGAGAAACACACAATTCATGGAGTTTTAAAAATTTTTGTGAATAATAACTCTCTAAGCTGTTACGGAATGGGAGAAGCGGGAGGAAAACTAATTTATAAAAAATAAAAGCAGAGACCATGCTTCAACTCATCATTTTTCTTGTGGTACTGTTTTGGACAATCTGGCGATTAAACAAAGCAATCGGGACTCCGGTTTTCGAGTATGAAAAGGAATCAAAACCTGTTAAAAAGCAAAAACAAGTCGATGCGTATGAATTATATACAGCCTGGTGTGAAAAACAGAATGAACTACCTATTGACCGCGTGAAGTTTGATGGGTTAGCCAATCATCAGGGAAAAATCAATCTTGCAGATGTCATGAAAATGCACAGAGAACTCAATCCGAATAGTAAAAAGAGAATCGCTGTCAATACGAAAAACGCCTTCGCAGTAAAGAAAAATCAGAAAAAGGAAAAACAGTTAGTAATAGATACAAATGATAAATTTTTAACCTCAGCTGTAGGCGGTTATCTTACCAACTCCACGATAATAGGCACATTACTTGGCGGCAGCCTTTTAGGGGGGATGTTCGGCAATCATCTGAAAAACAAGAAAAAGAGATAATCATTTCGACTAATATTGTTTATAGGCGTTTTTGTGCGCTTCTTTTATGTCGTTTGCTAATGATTTCGGTTCAATCACCTTCATGTCATCTCCAAATGACAGTAACTCCATGAACAAGTCGTGTGTCAAATAAAGTTTGAGTTTAATTTTCGTTTCTTCGTCGTTGTCCACTAAGACCTCTTGAGTTTTGTGTAACGGTAAAGTCTTGATATACTTTCCTTGAAAAGGACTAAACGATAAAATGATGTCTTGCGGGACTGAACTATTTGGGCTGATAACACCAAAGCTATAGCGATAACTTTGTTCAATGTCGTAATTATCGGGATATTGATAATGTTGCTTAGTAATTTCAAGGTTGGTCAGGCGGTCGAGTGCAAAACTTTTGATATGATTGTCTTTGTAGTCTTTTGCAATGATATACCAGCGATTTTTAAACTCTTTTAAAGCGTATGGCTCGACCAAACGCAGGGTAGATGTTTCATCCCAAAACTTCTGATAAGTAAATTTTATTTGCAGGCGATTTTTGATAGCATGCAACAAACCATACAAATTTTCAGTCCCTTGTGGTCTGCGATTTTCTAAGTGAACGAAAGGTCTTAAGTCTTGTGCAAGGTTCAGAGAGTTGAACATGTCAAAGGCTTCTATCATTCTTTGAAAATTCATATTTTCTGCTTCATCTTGGCTAATAAAATAGCCTTTTTGAGATTTTGAATATTCGATGTCTATTCCAAAAACGTTTCTGATTTCTTTTAAATCTCTTTGAAGTGTTCGCTTTGAAAAACCGATATTCAAAGTATCGTCCTGCATTTGCAGATAGTCAAGTTGGTTTTCTATGTACGACTGCAAGTCCTCGTAAGTGGAATAGGGTTTTGCTTTTAGCTTTTTGAGAATTAGCAGATATCGGGATATGTAGCCTCGCTTAGACATAATTATTTATTGAGATGGCGGCGAATCAGTTCCCCCATTTTTATTAATAAATCATTAGTCACGTTATTGCTCAGCTGGCGGGTATGAATCACCAACTGCTTATTACTGACATCATAATGAGTCCAAAATCTGTTTCTCTTAGAACCGCATACTTTTTCTTCCTTGAAACGGACATTAAAAACACTTTCAATTTCCTTTCCTGTGATATAGTTTGAACAAGCCAATACAACAACAGGAAAACTACGGATATAATTATGGTTGATAATTGTTGATTTACGAGACACCAAACTCTCTTTGAAATCATTTCTCTTCTGAGCTGTACCTGTATTCTTCTCAGAATTTTGATTCATTTCAGTAATGAAGAAGTCATCTTGAAAGGACAAAACTTTTGAGCTATCTGTATCAATACTTCCTTTTACGATTACATCGTGTAATTTTTGATATTTTTTCCAAGTATCAGATGTCTCTTTTACCAAACCACCTTTCCACGCCTGAAGAGGATTAAATGAAGGTTCTTTTTGATCTATCATTAGCTCCCAATCAGTTGAGTTATTATTATAATTCCCGTCTTCACTTGAAACTTCTTTTCCAATAATTAAAATCTTGGAACACGGATTTCCGAACCCCACAAATTGGTTGTGTAGGTTACAGTTCTCTACAAAGTCTATAAATTTTTTATGGTACATGGCTTTTGAATTGTTTTTTATCTTTTAAATCCAATAGGAGTTTTTGAAAATGAATCACTTAGTATTTCTTCCTTGCAAAAATCGACAATTGTTTTCACATCAACGTTGTTACCGTGAATGATTTCATTGATTTCATTTTTGCGAACAATATTATCAATTTGTCCTCCCGAAAAGTCGAATTGTGTTGCCAAAAGTTTACAATCCTCATTAGATAAATGTGGCATTTTAGATTTCCAAATTTTAGATTTAGCAGAAACACTCGGTTTTTGAAATTTAATTTTGAATAAGAAACGCCTTTCAAAAGCATTATCCATATTGTCTGATAAGTTTGTAGTAGCAATAAGTATTCCTTCAAAATTTTCAATTTCTTCCAACAAAATATTTTGAATTCTATTTTCAGTTTCGCTCACATTTGAAGAACTCGTCACTTTTCGTTTAGCAATTATGGCATCGGCTTCGTTGAAAAATAAAATGGGCGTTATCTTTAAGTCTTTTGAGTAAGATTCATAATTCTTAAAAACTTGTTTGATGAGTTTTTCACTTTCTCCAAACCACATGGAACGTGAAGCACTAATATCCACTTTCATGATTTCACGGTTGGTTGCTTTGGCAATTTGCAAGACACTTTCTGTTTTTCCTGTGCCGGGAACTCCGTGTAACAATACAGTTACGCCTTTAGGCAATCCTTTTTTTGCTAAGCGATCCTGAGCGTTCTTAAAATTATTTTCCATTAAAAGAGTTTTCAATAAATCCAATTGTTGAGTTTCATTACCGCTAAAAATGAGTTCACGAAAAGGAATATCATTGGGCAAAATCACATTGTCTTTTTTCTTCCTTTTCAAATCTTTATTGAATAATTTTAAATTACATTCATTAAGCATATCCAATGCTTTTTCAGTAAGTTTCATTTTTGTATCATCAAAAAATGCAGCATCTTCAATATCTAACCAATCTTCCTGAATCAGATAGTTTTCTTTTCCTAAAAAACGTTGTACTTGAGTGAATCTATCTCTAGGACTGTCGTAAATTTCTTTGAAAGCTAATCCAATCCAGGGAGCTCTATCTCCTTCAAGAAATTCCCATACAACGTATAAAAACAAATATTTCTCTTCAATCGAAGCTCCCCAAAAGCAGATTCTTTCTATTAGAGGAAAATGTTTGTTTTCATTTAAAATACCTTGCGTTTGCTCAAATAATTCACTTGTCGTAATTTCATTATTGTTTCGCTGTTCGCTCAAATTATAAAGTTTTTCAAGCAAAGTAAATATGTCTTCATATTTCACAACATCAATAATAATTTCAGGAATAGATTCACTTTTTAAAATTTTATCAGAAACAATTTCGTTTATGCAAAACTCTTCGTCTGCACCTTTAAGCTTAAGTGAGTTATATCCGTAACGATTATTGACTTTGTCGTTTTTTCGTAGCAAACGCCTTTCATATAACTCTATAAAGTCATCACTATATTCAAGAAGCCTTATAGGATTGCAATCAAAATGAGAGTTCAATTCATTCAAACCAACTTTACGCCCTTTGTAGTTCAAAGTGAAAATGACAGCGATAAAAAGTGCTTGTGACTTTGTAATATGAAAGTAATCTGCAAGAAATGAAAGTTCTTTGTCGGCAAGATTAAATAAGGAATGGTCTAATTTACTATCTTCTGTCAAGTTATAAATCAAACTGATGTTGTTTAGTACTTTTTGTTTGAGTGTTACGTTTGCCATATCTATATCATTTTAATCTCTACAACAAAGCTACCTTTGTGAAACGCCAAAGTGTGTCGCTCTGAAAAAAAATTTCAAATTTCAGATTCTACCTATATAGTAAGCGGTGGACTTTGACATAGATGATTTCAAAAAATTGCATCAATCAAACTAATGAACCCTTGAAGGTGATGTTTTATGTAGGCTCTATGATTAAGTGACACTTCTCTATGCTATGAAAAACTCTCATAGAACAATGAACAATTTTTCCATAGTTTATAGACCATAACCATTTTTTTACAACTTAGATACTGTAAGCACAATACTTGCAGATATGGAAGTCATTGTAAAAATAGATAAGCAAAACAAGCAGACGCGGGCATTTTATGAGTATATGAAAACTCTGTCAATTGTAACTGTACAAGATGGGTCTTATAAGCCGTCATCTAATGATGTTGATGAAGAAATCAGAAACATTTCCAAAGAAATAAATATAACAGGAACCAAAAAATGGTTTAAAAAATTAGATATAGAGCATGATAGTCAAAGCTGACAGTAATATATTTGTCAGCCGTATCTATACCCCAGACGGAGTTACGGCAAAAATACATACATCAAAAAGTAATATCCAATCTTTCGCTCCCGATTTTATATATGAGGAAATCAAAAATCACCAAGCTTACTGCAGATTTTTATGAGAATAAATATCAGGTAGAATTGGAAGAGGAATTACACGAACAAAAATAAAACAGCGAAAAATTTATCAATTCGACTATTATCGGCTGCCCTACTAACTCCACTGCGGCAGAAACTTTTTTGGGTGGAAATATCTTAGGCGGTATGCTGGGTAAGCATCTGAAAAAAAGAAAAAGAAGTAATGGTCTCGATGAAAAACGTAGAGTTTATACACTTATAGAGACAGTGTATAGGATAGTATCAAATCGTTTTCACTAACTCTTATACTATCGTCCTGTAACCTGTAAATAAGTCGTTACTGCTAATTTATACTGTGCTTGTGCATCTATCAATTTGTCGGATACCTCCGCGACCAAAGCTTGCGCCTCCAATAAATCAGATAAGGTTACTATTCCGCTGTTGTAACTTGTCTGACTTACTTTTAAATTTTCTTCGGCTTGTATAGCGATTTCCTTCATAATTGATATTTGCTTCCGTGCTTCGTTTACATCAGTCCATGTTTTTTCAATTTGAAGCAAAAGTAAATCTTCAGATTCCGTATATGAATTTTGTGCAATCTCCTGTTTTATCTTGTGTTCTTTAATGCTGTGCTTACCGCCCCACCAATCGGATATTGGAATAGAAACCGACAGATAAGCCAAGCCATTGGTATAATTTTTTGTTCCGCTTTCTAACATATTGATATGATAACCTGCCAATCCAACGGCAACGGTAGGCATATAATCGCCTTGTTTCATTTTAGTTTGTAATTGTGCCGCTTCTACCGATTTTCCCAACAATTTGTATTCTGTTCTGTTAGCCAAAACCTGTGAATGGTCGGTGTAATAAGATAGAGGTTCTTGTGTTACGCCTATTGTTTCTTGTAACACTAGTGTACTGTCGTAAGCAATTCCGATAGTTTGGCAAAATTGCATTGTTGCTAATTTTTTACCGTTCAAGAGTTTGTTTTTATTGGCTTCTAACTCGCTTTGTTTGATTTGTACTTTAAGCACATCATTTTTGATTATCAAGCCCGATTTGTATGCATCATCAACTTGCTTGCGAATATTCTGTAGCAACAGTTCGTATTTCTCTAACGTTTTTTGTTTTTCCTGTAAGGAAATCAGTTGCCAATATTGTTGTTCGGTTTTAAGCAAAATTTCATTTTCTGATAATTTTTGCTGCCCCTCTTTCACCTCTACATTGAGTTGTGCAAGTTTGTTTCCTGTTTTTATTCTACTACCTGCATATATAGGTTGTGCTATATTCAGAACACCAATTGCTGAACGTTGAAACATACTTAGCTCCATTCCGGGGAAATAGGCAAACTGCGTTGCTGTGGGTAGATTGGCAGGATTGCCGTCATATACCGGCAAATTCCCGCCTTCCATTTTGTATTCAATCAATGGATTGATAGCCTGAAATCCCAAAACATTGGCACTCACTTTTGGAAAATAATTTGTGAAAGCATTTTTCTTTACCTGCTTGGCTGCTTCTATTTCCAAAGCACTATTTTTTATAGCTTTATTATTCTCTAAAGCAAGGGTTTTGCTTTGCTCCAATGTCAGTGTAGTTTGGCCGTATGCCGTTACCGATGTAATCAGAGCAACAACGATTATTGTTATTATTTTCATCTCTTTATTTTTAAGCGTATTTCTTTTTTAATAATTGTTGATACATAACAGGCAACACATACAGTGTGAGTATCATTGACACTAATAATCCGAAACACACGACTGCTCCAAGCGGGCCCCAAAGAGTAGAGCCGCTTATTATCATCGGCACAACGCCAACGGCAGCCGCAAATGAGGTTAAGAAAATTGGTCGCATTCTGCGTTTCCCTGCGGCTATGGCTGCTTCGGAAAGCGACATTCCGTCTTTACTTCTTAGTTCCTCTGCATAATCGACAAGAATAACACCGTTACGGACAACAATACCCATAAGACACATAATACCTAAGAAAGATGTTAAGCCAAACGGATAACCTGTAATGACTAATCCTAATGCAGCTCCCAAGAAACTTAACGGCATAGTTGTCATCACTAAAAAAGCTAATCTTGACTTTTTATAATGGAACAACAGAATAAAGAAGATAAGTAAGACACCTGCAAACAAAGCCTTTGCCAACGGAATATAGTTTTCCACCTCACTTTCTTCTTCTCCACCATACAATAAGGTAACTTGTTCGTCTTTGGGCAGTTTTTTGATTTCTGTTTTTAAGCCGGACAACACTTTGTAGGGCAATACGCCCTGTTTTACATCAGCACGAACGGTAATTGTTCTTGTGCCGTTTCTGCGAATAATTTGTCCTTCGCTCCAATCGTTGGTAATACTTGTTGCCAACTGCCTTATAGGAACAGTAGCCCCTGTGAGTGGTGATGTTACATTTTGATTGCCAATGTCATCAAAGCTGTTTTTCTGTTGGGCTTCATTCATCAGCTTAATGCTTACAGGATAGTCGCCCTCCCATATTGTACCTATTGGTAATCCAGACATACCCGCAGCCAATGATGTGGCTACCACACCTTTGGTCAATCCCAATCGGTTTGCGGTTTCATCGTTTATCTGAACGCTTATGCCTTGTCGTGGGTTTAAGTAATCAGTTCTTGCCCAAATAATGTTTTCATTTTTTCCCATTACAGTTTTTACCTGTTGTGCCAATGTTTTAATGGTATCTAAATTATCGCCACTGATACGTATTTCAATAGGTGCAGTAGTACTCAACAGGTCTAATTGCTTCATCCGCACATAAGCATTCGGGAAATGATTCCTATATTTTGTTTCGTACTCATTCAAAATATGAAATGCATCATCTATCGTTTGAGTATTCACCACTAATTGAGCATAATTTTTTGAAGGAAAATTTGGAGCGTAAGTAGTGTGAAAGCGTGGCGAACTTGTGCCTATAAAAGCTGCTACATTTACAACCCGTTTATCATTCATCAGCATTTGTTCCAAGCTGTCGGAAACAAAAGCAGTTTGCTCTAACGTACTGCCCTCCGGTAAATATATCTCTACGGCAAATTGATTCCGCTCTACTTTCGGGAATAGCTGACGTGGCACAAATGCAAGTATTAGTCCACCCAAAATAACAGAAACACCTCCAATAAATATCGTGGCTTTAGGAATACGAAATGCAAACTCTAACGTGTTGTCATAAAGATTTTGTAAAAGTTCCAATAATGTTTTTTTCCTCTTGGTATCTGTTGGCTCTTTTTTCACTCCTTTTTTTATAAAATAGAAACTCATATAGGGTACTAATAGCCCGGCAATCAATAAAGAAACAAGAAGTGCCACCGCAATCGTTATAGGCAGAGATTGCACAAAGTCACCCACCATCCCTGAAAGGAAAAATGGCATTGGTACATAGGTCGCTATGATAGCTAACGTAGCTACAAATACCGGAGGGAACAATTCCTTTGTACTTTTCCATGCTGCATCCCAAGGAGTTTCACCATGATCCAATTTTTCTACATGGCCATCAATGATTACAATAGCATTATCTACCACCATGCCCAAAACGACTATCAACCCCGCCAAAGAAACCGTTTGTAACTCAACTCCAAAAGCGTATAAAACGGCCAAAGTGATAAATATGGTAATCGGAAGTGTGATGCCTGATACTAAGGCAACTCTAAATGGCAATAAAAGCATTATTATAATAATCACGGAGACAATCGCAAAAGAAAACTCTTTCAGAAAATGATTGATAGAATATTTAACGGCTTGCGGCATATCCGCGATTTTTGCTATTTGTACATCAGGCGAAATTTTGCCTTTTAAAGTTTGCAGCGTTTCATCCACTGTTTTGCCAAAATCTACAATATTATTGCCTGGCTGCATTTCCAAAGAAATGAGCAAACTGTTTGTACCGTTGTTTTTGATATAAGCATCAGGCTTGGGGTATTCTCTTATTACCCGGGCTACGTCTTTTACACGAATAACGTTACCTGTGGGGTCGGTATAAACAATCTGATTTCTTATATCTTCTTCGGTATTGTAAGAGGCAGGGATGTGTATTGGTGTAATTTGCTCCGCATTGTCCAACTCCCCTCCATAATATACCGCACCCTCTAACTGTGCTGCAATCAATATGCTCATTGGTTTTACACCATAATAAGCCAATTTATCGTTGTCGGGGTAAATAGTAATTTGCTCTTGTTGCAATCCAAAATGCTTTACTTTGGAAACTGCTTTTATTTTTCGCAATTCAGTTTCAATAACTTTCAGCTCACGGTCAAGTTCTTTATAGGTTTTACTATCAGACTGTACCGTAAGCAAAATAGCTGATGTATTCCCAAAGTCATTATTGGCTATCAGAGCTAAAACCTGTGGGGGTAATTCCGCTTTTAGGTTATTTAATCCAAACTTTATTTTATCCCAAAAGGCATCAGGGTCTTTTACATTGTTATTGACTTCTACAAACACAATCAACATTCCCTCTTTGGAAATGGAATAGGTTTTTTCTCTGTTTACTTCTTCAAAGCCATACAGAAAACTTTCTACTTTAGTGGTTAATTGTTCTTCTACCTGTGCTGAATTAGCACCCGGGTAAACTCCAATAATTAAGCCCTGACGAATGGTAAATTCAGGAAACTCGTTTCTTGGCATTACGATTAGTGAAATCACACCAATCAACACAAAAACAGACGTAATGATAATGGCTATTTGCTTGTGCTTCATAGCCAATTCTATGATATTGAAATTCTTTGCTGCCATAATTTAATTGATGATTTCTACAGATGTTCCGTCACTTAATTTTTGTTGCCCTGAAGTGATGATGCTGGCATTTAAAGGCACATCGCCCTGTATCAATATTTTGTTGTCAATCAGAGCAATGGTTTGTACAGGAACTTTTACCGACTTGCCGTTTTGCTCCACATAAATGAATTGGCTGCCATTTACATCTTTCTGCAAGGCTTTATTGGAAACCAACCAACCTGTACGTTCGTCCTGGGCGATGGTCCGAACGGAGCAAATCATTCCGGGCTTGATTTTGCCTGTTGTATTTTGCACTTCAATTTTTACAGGATAGGTATGCGATAAAATATCTGCCGTAACGCCTATTTCATTTACTGTACCTATAACGGTTTTATCAATGGCGTTGATAGTGACTTGTGCGGTTTCGCCTTTCTTGAATTGGCTTATTTCATTTTCAGAAACAGGAATTTTAACATAAACCAATTGTATGTTCAGTAATTCCAATACAGTCATTGCTGGCATCACGTTCATTCCTACCTGCACATTCCTTTTGCCGATAACGCCACTTTCGGGGGCATACAAATTGCAGTCATTTATTCCTTTTTGTGCAATGGCTACAGCTGCTTTTGCCTGTTCAACGCCTGTTTCCACTTCCACCCACTTTATTTCAGGAAGTGTGCCGTTTTCTTTCATTGGTTTTAATCGTTTGTAAGCATCTTCGGCCTGCTGTTGTTTAGATATGGCAGCCTGATAGGCATTTTGAGCATTGGAAGCATTTACTTTGGCTAACAACTGTCCTTTACTTACAGCCTGCCCCTCATCAACAAATATTTCCGTAACTGTTCCCATTGTCGCAAAACTCAAAGCCGTTGTTTTTTTGGCTTCTACCACGCCCGAATATCCCGACTGAATTTGTCCGTTGTAATTTACAGGCTGTTCTGCCTGAACATTAAACACACTATTGTTTTCTACAGTTGATGTATTCTCTTTGTGCGAGCAACTTGTAAATACAAATATTCCCGCTAATACTAAATGATTTATTCTGTTCATTATTTTTTAATTTTACTATTTGACTAATTTCGTTTTTCGGTCGATTTTTTATTTAAAAAAAATGCTTCTAAAAGCATTTTAATTTTTACACTTACTTGATTTTTATTCGCCCATACCTTTAACAAGTATTTCTACAAATAAGTCTACCTTATCTGCTAAAACTTTGTGTTTTTTCTGAGCAATAATATCCATTTCAACACCTCTCACGCAACTCACAAAAAGGTCGCTTAGACTATCAATCTCCTGCTTGATTTCGTTTTTGAAAATTTTCGTTTCAACACCTTTGTTTAAAATGTCGCTTATCAGCTTTTTTTCTTCCTTGTCGTATCTGTTGCGAAGAATAGTAAATTCATCATTAAGCCTGCCTTGTAAATCGTTTTCAATAGCAAAATTGTACAGGTTAATTTTTTCTCTTATGGTCTTTATCTTGGTTAAGATGTACGCTTTCAGCATACTAACTACATCCGTTTGTTTGTTTACAGCTGTTTTAACCGTGTGAAATAATTCATCTATTTCAAGATTAATAACTCTATCAAAAATTTCATCTTTGTCTTTGAAATAATAGTATAAAGTGCTTTTGCTTTTTCCTGCTGATTTTGCAATATCTTCCATTGTGGTTTTTTTCAAACCATACTGTTGCATTAACTTTTTAGCACCGTTTATGATGTCCTGAATTACAATTTCATCTTTTCCCATATTTATACTTACTGACTAAAAACGTATTTTAGTCGGCAAATGTAAAAACAGTTTTTGAATTGAGCAAGTTTTTTATTTTTTTTAAATAGACTTATTAATTCTTGATTACTATTATTAGCAGTTCTTTATCTGCTATTGTAAATATCAAAACAAAATTAGTATTCGTATATTTATAAAAATGCACCACAAATGCTTACAATAAATGACATTAAAAATGGACTGGTTGATAAAATCTCCTCTACTGACAACAAAGATTTACTAATTGCTCTTGATAAACTTATCGCTTCTGATTCGGCGGATAACGAAATCGTAAAATTGACTAATGAGCGAAAAGAAATACTTAAAAAATGAAGATGGCATTAAAACGGCTGAATAATTTCAGTATTTTGGTGTAATCTTTGACAGATGCTTGTCAGGTTAAATCACTTTATTTATCCTTAGACCATACTTCTCAAAATATGACCAGATACATCCTACTTATCCTCTCCACCCTCATCAGCAATTCTTTATTTGCCAATAGCAATATCTCTAAGTACCTGATTTTTCAGCCGCAGAAGATGGAAATACAGGACAGTATTCCGGCTATCAGCCCGGAACTGGCTGCCGGATTAGATCTTTTCCAAAAAGTGAGCGGTCCGGAACTATCTATTGGGAAATGGCAGTATAATAATGGAGAAGAAACATTAGATATAGATTTTATAATTGATGAGAATCTCAAACATCACGATGAATACTATTTGGATATCGACTCTTCTGAAGTCCGCCTGATGGCTAAAAGCACAAGCGCATTTCAATACGGATTACAAACTCTCTCCCACCTTCTAAACTATGCCAAAACGGAAAATAAACCTTTACCCAAGATACATATCGAAGACTGGGCAGACTTTGAACGCCGGGGATATATGCTGGATATCAGTCGGGACAAAATCCCGACTATGGAGAGTCTCTATGCCTTAGTTGATCAGTTGTCAGTTTGGAGATTCAATGAATTGCAACTTTATACAGAACATACTTTTGCCTACAAAAACCATGAGGTTGTTTGGAAAAATGCAAGTCCGATGACAGCCGAGCAAATTCAAAGTCTCAATGCCTACTGCATCAAAAAAGGGATAGACTTGGTGCCTAATCAAAACTCATTTGGACACATGGAAAACTGGCTGAAACACGATGAATACTTAACACTGAGCGAATGCGAGACGGATTGTAAGACCATCTGGGGCGATCAAAAAAGAACTGCCCTCGCTCCTACCAATCCCAATTCTCTGAAACTGATGCAGGAATTGTACACTGAGTTGCTGCCTAATTTCACCAGTCCGTATGTCAATATCGGAGGAGACGAAACCGTAGAACTCGGATTGGGAAAGTCCAAAGCCCTGAGCGATAAAATCGGGAAAGGACAGGTCTATCTGGATTTTCTGAAAAAACTGAACGATGAAGTCAATAAAAACGGCAAACTCACTCAGTTTTGGGGCGATATTGTTCTCAATCATCCGGAACTGATTAAAGATATCCCTAAAAATATGACTGCCATGGTGTGGGGCTATGAGGCAGACTATCCGTTTAATAAAAATCTACCCAAGTTTAAGAGCGCCGGTTTGGATTTTTATGTCTGTCCGGGGACTTCTACCTGGCGCTCTGAAATCGGCAGAAATCACAATGCGTTTTTGAATCTGAAGAATGCAGCTGTACAGGGCAAAAAATACGGTGCAAAAGGTTACCTGATTACCGATTGGGGAGATTACGGGCACTTTCAGCCCAAATCTGTCAGCTATCCATCTTTGGTTTTGGGAGCAGGATATGCCTGGAATCAGTCCGATAACTCTATTGATAATCTGGAGTTTTTACTCAACAGATATGTCTTTAACGATACTACGGGCTATACTGCAAAAGCTGTCTTGACTCTGGGCAATGCGTATCTGAAAGCAGATATCCCTGAAGGTAATGCCAATGCTTTTCACCTGATGATACGCAGATTTGCATGGACGATGCAGGGGCAGTACCAAACCAAAGAACTTAACAAGAGTGGTCTTCTTGCCGCCGAAAAAGAGATACAAAAGGGCTTGGACTATCTGCGTCAGGCACAACCGAAAAGCTACGATGCGGACATCATTCTAAAGGAGCTGGAACAGGCTTCCAGACTGGCTATGTTCGGCATACATCTCGGACTGGCACGATTGAGTACTACGGACAAGAGCACGAATGAAATAATCCGTGCAAAAAAAGATGCATTGATACAGGAATTAGTTCCTATTATCGAAGGTCACAAAACCGTCTGGATTTTCAGAAATCGTGATGGCGGGCTCAAAGATTCAGTTGAAAAATTAGAAGATGTCTTGAATTATCTGAAAAAATAACCCAAAAACAAATAATGTTGAATAGTGAGTATGATAATTCCGGAAGTGTAAATTTGCTCGTGCAATTCTCTGTAATATTTAACCCGGATTATTCATCAGGGATTTTCAAATCCATATTTTACTCATTTTTTTCGTTTGTAGGTTGTAGGAAGCCTTTACTTTTTGAGTTTTTGTATCGTAGTTAAATATGGATGCAACGGAAAATTTATATACCTGTGCAACAGCTTTGTGGAAGAAAAACAGGGCTTTTTGCATCTATCGTTTTCCCCATACAGACCTCTTATCTATAGCAGTAGAAAAAGAATTGCTTCCTCACGAACCTAGTACTTCTTTCCTTTTTTACCCTTTCCCTGAGGATAATCCAGCAGATAAGATAGTGCTAAGTGTTTTAAATAAAGAGCCTATTTCCAATGATTTTTTGGAAGTTATCAATCAACTTACACCAAGTCCTGATGCAGCAGCTCATTTTCCTAAAGAAACAACTCAAGAAGAATATATAAAGGGATTTAATAACTATCTCAATGAAATCAATTCGGGTGCTGTAGATAAAGCTATTTTATCTAGGGTTATTCATATCCAACGACCAGACGATTTCGAGCCTATTGATTTCTTCATAGCCTTAGAAAAAAAATACCCCACAGCTTTTACCTATCTTTTCTTTCATCCAGAAGTAGGAATGTGGTCAGGTGCTTCACCAGAATTGTTGTTTAACCAACAAGGGGAGCAAATCAAAGTAATGGCATTGGCAGGCACTCAAGTGAAACATAGCGGTGGAGAGTATGTATGGCGAGACAAAGAAATGAAAGAACACGAGATGGTGGGAGAATATATTCAACATATCTTTTCTTCTTTTCAAATTCCATTGAAGAACAAGAAAGGTCCTTATACTGTTGAGTCAGCTATGGTGGCACATTTGAGAACTGATTATGAATTTGAGAATGTTAATAAAACGAGTATAGAAGAAATTATACAAACTCTTCATCCTACGCCTGCTGTTGGAGGATTTCCTCTACAAAATAGTTTAAAATGTATTGCTGCTCACGAGAGCTATAAAAGGAAATATTATACAGGAGTAATGGGAGAAACAGATTTTAATACAACTGCTTCTTTGTATGTAAATTTGAGATGCATGCAAATAGGAGAAGATAAAATAGCTTTATATGTGGGCGGAGGGCTTACTGCTGAGTCTGTTCTTGAAGAAGAGTGGGAAGAGACCATTCTAAAGAGTAAAACCTTAATCAATGTTATTCATTCAATAAAAGTACTGAGCTAATGGAATTATCGGCAAAAAAAGGAGTACAACAACTTGTGCTAGCATTAGCAGAGTTAGGAGTGAGGGAGGTTGTTATTTGTCCGGGCTCAAGAAATGCACCTTTTACCCTTTCTTTTCATCGACATCCGGCTTTTAACTGTAGTAGTATCAGAGATGAAAGAAGTGCAGCTTTTTATGCCCTAGGGAAAGCGATAGAAACCAATCAGCCTGTAGTTATAGTTTGCACCAGTGGTTCAGCAGCTTTAAACTTTGCTCCTGCTATTGCAGAAGCCTATTACCAAAGAATCCCTTTGATAGTGATAACTGCCGACAGGACAAAAGAATGGACAGACCAAGGAGATGGGCAAACCATTAACCAAACCAATCTTTATCAAAATTACATCCGAAAGAGTTATGAGTTAAAAGGAGATGCCACTACCAGCGAAGAGTTATGGAATATTCAACGTTCTGTTAGTGAAGCATGGGCAATAGCTACAACTATCAACAAAGGACCTGTTCATTTTAATGTGCCTTTATCAGAACCTCTTTATGAAACCGCTCAAATTAGTGTTTCGCCTCAAATATTTAGAAGTCAGCACGTAAGCAACACCTTGACTTCAGCGGATTATCAAGCCTTAGCCACTCAGTGGGTGAACAGCCCTAAAATAATGCTTCTTATTGGTCAAAGTAAGAAAGATGAAGAACTTCAACAAGTATTAAATCAGTTGGTAACATGGAATAATCTTATTGTATTCACAGAATCTACCTCTAATGTTACTCATGCTGACTTTATTGAAAATATTGACCGCAGCATTACCAATATGGAGGAGGAAGAAAAAAAGGAAGTTCAACCCGATTTATTGATCACCATTGGTGGAGCAATAGTTTCTAAGAGAATCAAAACTTTGTTACGAAAATATTCTCCCAAATCCCATTGGAACATCGATACTTGGGATAGTACTATGGATACTTACCAATCATTAAGTCTTGCTATTCCTACTGAAGCAGCGTACTTCTTTTCTAACTTACTTCCTTACCTTCAACCTGTAAACTCTACTTATAAAGCAAATATGCGGCAATATCACCAACAGTATCAGCAACGACATCAACAGTTTTTACCAACAGCTGCTTATAGTGATTTAAAGGTGTTTGATGCTATTTATAGCAGTTTACCTAAACATTACCACGTGCATTTTTCAAATAGCTCGCCCATACGTTATTCTCAGTTGTTTGATAATTCAACAATAGAAAGTATTTGGTGCAATAGAGGAACTAGCGGAATAGATGGATGCACCAGTACTGCTGTGGGGAATGCTGCTGCTGCCAAAGAAAAAGATTTCTTATTGATTACCGGTGATGTCGCTTTTATGTATGACA
Organism: uncultured Chitinophagales bacterium; assembly: GCA_964653095.1. GTDB lineage: Bacteria > Bacteroidota > Bacteroidia > Chitinophagales > JADIYW01 > JAMLHH01. The sequence continues at coordinate 45,478 of CAZZEH010000002.1, read as the reverse complement.
TTAATGCTTTATGGAATGAGGAAAAAGTTAATAACTTAAAAATCATTGTAATTAACAATAGTGGAGGAGGAATTTTTAGAATTATCCCTGGACCTGACAAAGTTCCTGAGCTAGAAAAATATTTTGAAACTACTATGCAGCAAAATGTGGAGCATATAGCTGCTCAATACCAATGGGATTATATGAAAATCAACAAGGAAGAAGCATTACTTCCTACGCTGCACGATTTTTTTAATTCTTCTTCTCGGTGTATTTTAGAAATTTTTACAGATAATCAACAAAATTCAATAGTGTTAGAGCAGTATTGGGAATTTTTAAAACATAACAAATCATGAGTGAAATTAATTGGAAAACAATCAAAGAGTACCAAGACATTACTTTTAAACAGTGCGATGGAGTAGCTAGAATAGCTTTTAATCGTCCAGAAGTTCGTAATGCTTTTAGACCAGAAACTGTTTCAGAGTTATTAGAAGCATTGATATATGCTCATGAGTCGCAAGAAATTGGAGTAGTGTTAATTAGTGGAGAAGGACCTTCTCCTAAAGATGGAGGTTGGGCTTTTTGTTCAGGAGGAGACCAAAGAGTACGTTCTTCCACAGGTTATAAAGGAAAAGACGGTATTAATCGCTTTAACATTTTAGATGTTCAGCGTCAAATACGCTTTATGAATAAAGTGGTCATTGCAGTTGTTCCAGGTTGGGCTGTGGGTGGAGGACATAGTTTGCATGTGGTTTGTGATTTGACTATTGCTAGTAAAGAACATGCAATTTTTAAGCAAACAGATGTTAATGTTTCTAGTATAGATGGTGGTTTTGGCTCCGCTTATTTGGCTCGTCAAGTAGGACAAAAAAGGGCAAGGGAAATTTTCTTTTTATGCAAATCTTATTCAGCTCAAGAAGCTTTTGAAATGGGAATGGTAAATGCTGTTGTTCCTCATGAAGAACTTGAGTCAACTGCTTATGAATGGGCACAAGAGATTCTTAAAAAGAGCCCAACAGCCATCAAGATGGCTAAATTTGCTTTTAACCTTATTGATGATGGATTGGTGGGGCAACAAGTGTATGCAGGAGAAGCCACTCGATTGATTTACATGACTAAAGAAGCAGAGGAAGGTAGAAATGCCTTTTTAGAAAAAAGAGACCCTGACTTTAAATCATTTCCAAAATTTCCATAAACAATGACTGCGATTGCTGCATGGATAGAAACTTTTAGGTTAAGGACATTGCCTTTGGCGTTATCGACTATCTTTTTAGGAAGTTTTTTAGCTGCTTATAAAGATAGTTTTCAATGGAAAGTGCTGCTATGGGCGGTCTTAACTACTTTGTTCCTTCAGATATTGAGTAACCTAGCCAATGATTATGGCGACGCTGTAAAAGGAGTAGATAATGAGGATAGATTGGGACCTAAGAGAAGTTTACAAAAAGGCATGGTTTCTTTACAACAAATGAAAATAGCCATTATTGTTTTTGTGTTACTTTCTTTGGTTTCAGGCATTTTGTTATTAGTTACAGGAGTTAAAAACATTGAATTTTCTACACAATTTCTATTCTTAGGGTTTGGTATCGTAGCTATTATAGCCGCCTTAAAATATACGATGGGTAAAAATCCTTATGGCTATTCAGGGGTAGGTGACATCGCTGTTTTTATCTTTTTTGGTATCTTAGGAGTAATAGGCACTTACTATTTACATGTTCAGCAAGTATCTTATTTAGAGTTTTTACCTGCCATGTCTATTGGTTTCTTTAGCACAGGAGTTTTAAATTTGAATAACTTACGAGATAGAGATAACGATGCCAAGCATGGAAAAAGAACCATAGTAGTAAAAATAGGCTTAGGAAAAGCTAAAATCTATCACGCTCTTTTGTTGCTATCAGGGATGTTGAGTGCCATTTTGTTTAGCATTTTCAATGATTCAGCTTCTTATTGGCAATGGATATATTTACCGTCATTTATTGGAGTAGTAAAAAGTATTATTACTGTTCAGCGTAATGAAAATGCAGTGGAACTTTATCCAGAATTGAAGAAATTAGCCATTAACACGCTAATTTTCAGTATTCTTTTTGGAGTAGGCTTATTGCTATAATTCTAACTTTATGCAGTGTACTTTTAAAAAATATCAATTAATCTTTAAAACTCCGGGGGGTACTTCCAGAGGAGTGTTGCACCGTAAAGAAACCTATTTCATTAGTTTAAAAGATGCAGATAAAATAGCCTATGGCGAATGTAATCGCTTTGCTGGTCTTTCCTATGATGATAGAGAAAACTATGAGGAAAAGCTAACAGAGATATGTCAGCGATTGCCTGAGGAGAAAGAAGAGGTATTAAAAGACTTAAAAGAATGGCCTTCTATCCATTTTGGAGTAGAAATGCTTTTAAAAGATAGAGAAAATGGCAGTCAGCGAATTATTTTTCCTGAAGTAATAGGAGAAAATGGCTTTTTTGTGCCTACCAATGGTTTAATCTGGATGGGAGAGAAGGAGATGATGAAAAAGCAAGTTGAAGCCAAATTAAAGGACAATTATACCTCTATTAAGCTTAAAATTGGGGCGATTGATTTTGATTATGAGCTAGAACTCATTCGTTTTATACGTCAACAATACAGTTCAAAAGAAGTGGAAATTCGCTTGGATGCCAATGGAGCTTTTAGTGTAGAAGAAGCAAAAGAAAAACTGGAGCGTTTGGCAGAATATGAGATTAACTATTTAGAACAACCCATAAAAGCAGGTCGTTGGGATGAAATGGCTGAAATAATTAGTTTTTCTCCTATAAAAATAGCCTTAGATGAAGAGTTAATAGGAATACAAGATAGCGATAAGCGTCAAGCCCTTATTCAAACTTTACAACCAGATTTACTTATTTTAAAGCCTGCCTTATTAGGAGGTTTCAAGGGATGTGATGAATGGAAAAAACTAATTGAACAACAAGGAGGCTCGTGGGTTATTACTTCCGCTTTAGAGAGTAATATAGGTTTAAATGCCATTGTTCAATATACAGCATTAGGCTATTCAGACTATGCACAAGGTTTGGGCACAGGACAATTGTACACCAATAATTTTCCATCTCCCTATACGATTGATCATCTTGGAATACATTACCATAAAGATAAAGAGTGGGATTTAAGCTTGCTAGCATGAATTATCAAGATTACAACGAATTAACCATCCAGCATCAATTTTATAAAGGGAAGGAAATTATTGATGTATGTAAAAATTCAACAGAAAAGCACTTACAACAGTTAGGAGATTTTATGACCGATTGGTTAGATGACAGCCCTACTATTACTGTAAAAACAAGTGGTTCTACAGGTGTACCCAAACTAATTGAAGTTGAAAAAAACCAAATGCTGGCTTCTGCTGCTATGACAGTAGATTATTTTAAGTTAAAAGAAGGAAATACAGTTGCACTCTGCCTTTCTATAGATTTTATAGCAGGTAAGATGATGGTGGTAAGGGCTTTATATGGTAAATTAAATTTATTAATGATAGCACCTAGTAGTCAGCCTTTAGCAGCTATTCCTAATGATGTTGAAATTGATTTTATTCCTCTTACTCCCATGCAAATGAGTGGAAGTAGTCCTAAAAAATCAATTAAAAAAATATTGTTGGGAGGAGCACCGCTTACCAAAGAAATAGAGTTGTTAGTGCAAGATACTACAACAGAGGTTTTTCATAGTTACGGAATGACTGAAACCTTGAGTCATGTTGCCATTAGAAAGGTTAATCATAAGGATAAAAGTAATAGTTACCACGCTTTAAAAGGAATTTTCTTTGAGACTAATGAACAAGGAGTGTTAGTTATTTCAGTGCCATTTTTAACGAAGAAAATTATAACTACTGATGTGGTGGATTTAATGAGTAATACCGAATTTGTATGGAAAGGTAGATTAGATCATGTAATCAATAGTGGAGGATTGAAATTTTTCCCGGAAGAGATAGAAAAGAAGTTGTCGCCTTTTATCAGGGATGATTTCTTTATTGCAGGCTTGCCAGATGATGTGTTGGGAGAGAAAATAGTGTTATTGGTAGAGTCGGTGGAGAGCGAAAAGTATAGAGAGAGATTGAAAAAGATATGCGTTGAACAGTTGCTCAAACATGAGCAGCCTAAAGAAATCTATTGTATTGAAAAATTCTTACGAACAACATCACACAAAATCAAAAGAAGTGAAGCTGTAAATTTAATGGGCAACAATTAAGTAATTCTTGTAAAATTCTTAATTTTAACGAACTCCACCAACATGCTATAGCGTTATAGGATAATTTTCCCATAAATGAAATATTAAAATAAAGATAATTATGATTAAAACACAATTTATTTTATTCAAAATGTTGTACTAATAGCTATTTTTTTTCAGTTGTACTATGTCAAGATATGTTACGCAAGTAGAAACTTTTAGTGAAGAAAATCTTTCTAAAGATTATACATATCATATTGTCTCAACAACAGATAAAATTGATAAACCTGATTGGGAATTTCAATAATATGCTTGTTTTCGATTGAATGCACTCAAGAAAAATAATTACAAAGAAAGTTCTGAAGATAACGCTAATCTAAAAATCAAGTTAAATTATGGAAATAGTTTTTTCACTAATAAAACCTATACTTTAAACATTATTTAAGTTTAATTAATATATTGTTGTATATACAATTGTCGTATAAACGTTATATTGTAAATCAAACATTTTTATAACCAAAAAACAAACTGATATGGCACAAATTAAATGGGAAATGGACCCTGCTCACTCAGAGGTCACATTTAAAGTAAGACACATGATGGTAGCGAATGTTACCGGGGAATTCCAAAAATTCAATGCTACACTTGTTACGGACGGGCATGATTTCACTACGGCTAAAGCAAAATTCACGGCAGAAATCAACTCGATTACTACCCGAGTCGAACAGAGAGACAATCACCTGAAAAGTGAGGATTTCTTTCATGCAGCTGAGTTCCCGCAATTGGTATTTGAAAGTACAGAAATCAAAAAAGTAGGAGATGATGAATATGAAATGACCGGAAATATTACTATCAGAGGCATCACTAAACCTATTACATTAAAAGTAGAACATACTGGTGTAATCAAAGATCCCTACGGTCTGGAAAGAGCCGGATTTGAAATTACGGGAACCATTAATCGTCTGGACTTTGGCTTAAAATATAATCCTGCAATGGAAGCCGGAGGAATGGTTGTGGGCAGTAAAGTAAGAATATCTGCAAACGCCGAAATGACTCACAAAGCAGACTAGCTGTAAAACAATTAAGAATATAAATCTTGGGCTGTCGGAAAGGGCAGCCTTTTTTGATTATTGTTCAAACATGGAAATTTGGACTTAACCCGATATTCAATTTGCCGCAACTAAATTTTACACACATAAAAATTATGCTATTATACCCACATTTTCTTCCGGAAATAAAATATCAGAGGGAAACTGCGGATACCCATCCATACTCCAAAAGCCATCCAGATACCGTACAGTCTCAATCCGAAATAATCGAATAAAATAAGTGCCGGTATAAAAACCGAAAAAGTCGCCATAATCAAATTATTTCGCAAATATTTTGTCTCCCCCATACCTTTCAGAAAACCGTCATACACATAAGCAATTGCATTCACCGGCTGCATCAGCCGTACAATCCAAAAAACAGACTGAAAAATAAAACCTGAGGGATTAGTTTTTTACTTTATCCGCTTCCCCGGCTCCGACATGGACAGGAACGATAGAAGAAAGTGAAGTTACCGTTTGAATAAAAATCCAGATAATACCGGAAATGAACGATCCGGTCAGACCGGCAGCAGCTAACGACTCTACCGAATATTTTTCTACATTTCCAATTAGAGCGATATCAGTCAGAGTAATCAGAGACTCTGCAATCCCGGACAAAATTGCCGATACTGCCAGACGATTGACCTGGCAGAAAGAAATTTTTGAGCGTAATCCGGACATGAAACTTTCGAAATTAATACTTTCCGGTGCAATACTCAAGCTCTGTATCCGAAGCAAAACAAGCCTGCATATTTTAACTGTTTCACCATATAGAAAGGCTTATTTTATATTTGACGACAGGCTTCTTCATTTTTTTAAATAAATTTGTTTCAAATCAGTTTTCAATGGTTAGATTCTTGTCAATTATTCTTGGATTTTTATTTATTGCATCATCTGCCGCTCAAGAAGCAGACGGAACAGCCCGATGGCTCAGATTCCCTGCCATCTCACCTGATGGAAAAAATATAGTATTCGGTTATATGGGCAACCTGTACAAAGTCAGTTCTGAGGGCGGAACGGCAGTTGCATTAACGGTTGGTGAAGCCTACAGCCAGAGGCCGGTATGGAGTCATGACGGCAAACTGATTGCATATTCCAGCGATTTATACGGAAATTTTGACGTGTTTATAATTCCCTCAGAAGGAGGAAAGGCCAAGCGGCTTACTTATCACAGTGCGGATGATTATGCCTATGATTTCACCCCGGATAATAAAAACGTACTGACAGGCAGCCACCGGGATGCCATATCTCAAAGTGTCCGATTCCCAAGTACGCGCTTTTTCCAAAATTTATACATAACTCCCGTAAACGGAACAAGACCGGTACTGCTTACTTCTGCCGGAGCAGAAAGCGCGAGATACAATTCTGCGGGTACAAAAATAATTTTTCAGGATAAGAAAGGCTATGAAGACGAATACAGAAAACATCAAACTTCGTCCATAGCCCGAGACATCTGGGTGTTTGACATCAAACAAAACCAATTTACACAAGTCACTGACTTTAAAGGAGAAGACCGAAATCCTCACTTTAGCCAGGACGGGAAACATTTTTTCTATACGAGTGAAGAAAACGGAGACCTCAATGTATTTAAAAAGTCGCTGCTGTCTCAAACCTCTGAACAAATAACTCATTTCAAAAATTTTCCTGTGCGTAGCCTGAGTGTTTCCAAAGAGGACAAAATGGCTTTTGAGTGGAAGGGAGATATCTATGTGATGGAAGAAGGCAGCAAACCCCAAAAACTTGAAATCAAAGTTTTAAATAATGCCGGATACAACCACGTCAAAAATATCACGGGTGGAAAAGTATCGGAATTTGCGGTCAGTCCGGACGGTAAAGAGATTGCTTACGTCATTCGTGGAGAGATATTTGTGACCGGAATCGAGCATAATATCACCAAACGCATTACCGGAACGCCTCAGCAGGAAAGAATGATTAGTTGGTCACCTGACGGCAAAGCGCTTCTCTATGCTGGAGAACAGGACAGCAGCTGGAACATTTATAAAACCACTTTAAAAAATCCGGAAGAAAAGTTTTTCTATGCAGCAACACTTTTTGAGACGGAAACTGTGTCAGCAACGAAAGCAGAAGAATTTCGGGCTAAATTTTCTCCGGATGGTAAAAAAATTGCCTTTATAGAAGAAAGAAATATCCTGAAAGTATTGGATATAGAATCGGGAGATAAAATCACTGTACTGCCCGAAGGTCACAATTATTCATACAGCGACGGCGACTGGGACTTTGAATGGAGTCCCGACAGTAAATGGCTGCTGGCAGATGACGGAAAAGGTTATTTTGCCAATACCAATGCAGCCCTGATTTCTCTATCCGGTTCAGACAGCATTATATATCCCGTAAACAGCGGATTTGGAGAAGACAACGCCAAATGGGGCATGGAAGGCAAGATTATAACCTATGAAAGCAGTAAGCTCGGAAGAAAATCTCTTGCTTATCAGGGAAGCAGGGAAACAGATGTGTATGCGGTCTTTTTTGATCCAAAAGCATACGATGAATATGTACTTTCCAAAGAAGAATACGGACTGTTAAAAGCAAAACAGGAAGACGATAAAGAAGAGAAGAAAGATGAAGATAAAGAAGACAAAAAAAGCAAAAAGAAAGGAGATAAAAAGGATGAAAAAGAAAAGGATGAAACTTTAAACCTGAATTTCAATGGATTGAACGAGCGAATTGTCCGTCTTACCATCAACAGTGCAAGTATCAGTGATTATGCCCTGACAAAGGACGGAAGCAAATTGTATTACTTAGCCGCTTTTGAAAAAGGATATGATTTATGGGTCACGGAACCGCGTACGAGGGATACCAAAATACTCACTAAACTCAATGGCTCCTCAAGCAAAATCACATTGAGCAAGGATGAAAAATTTATTTTTCTCAATAATAACGGAGCTCTTGTAAAAATTGAGGTCAGCAACGGGAAGAAGGAAAACATTTCCATAAAAGCCGAAATGGAACTCAATACAAATGCCGAACGCCAGTATATTTATGAGCATGCCTGGAGGCAGGTACTTAAAAAATTTTATGACCCTGAGATTCACGGAATAGACTGGGAAATGTATCGGGATGTCTATGCAGAATTTTTACTGCATATCAACAACAATTATGACTTTCAGGTGCTTCTCAGTGAAATCCTCGGAGAACTCAACGCTTCTCACACCGGAGGAAGATATTACCCCAGTCCAAAAAATGCTGTTCAGACTGCTTCTTTGGGAGTATTGTTTGACGAGACCTATATCGATGAGGGAATAAAAATATCTGAGGTTCTTTCGGGCGGTCCTTTGGATAAATCGGACAGAAAAATAAGGGCAGATGCGGTCATTCTCAAAATCAACGGTATTGAAATTAAAGCAGAGGATAATTGGAACCAATATCTCAATAACCTGAGTGGGAATACTTTGCTCACCGTTGAACAAGATGGGGCAATTTTTGACTATACCATGCAGCCCGTTTCAATAGGGCAGCACAATGAATTGATGTACAAACGCTGGATTACAAACATGGAACGCATGACAGACTCATTGAGTGGCGGGAAGTTGGGTTATGTGCATGTCAGAGGTATGAACGACAACAGTTTTCGGGAGGTGTATGAGATTGTCATGGGGAAAAATGTCAATAAAAAAGCCTTGGTCGTAGATACCCGCTTTAACGGCGGAGGCTGGCTGCACAATGATTTGAATACCTTCCTCAGCGGGAAAGAATATTTGAAATTCGCACCTCAGGGCAACCGAACAAAAGGTGGAGAACCTCTTGACCGCTGGACTAAACCAAGCATTGTCGTAATGAGTGAAGGAAATTACAGCGATGCGTTTATCTTCCCATATATCTATAAGCAAAACGGTATTGGGAAACTTGTAGGTATGCCTGTCCCCGGAACAGGAACTGCGGTCTGGTGGGAAAGGCAAATCGACCCAACAATCGTTTTCGGGATTCCAATGGTAGCTACTATCGGAGACGAAGACCGGCCGACCGAAAACCTAGAACTGCAACCTGATATTTTAGTCCCATTGCCATACAACGATTTCTTAAACGGAAAAGATACCCAATTAGAAAGGGCAGTAAAAGAGCTTTTGAAAGAAGTCGAATAAGAAAACAGGATTTGAGAAGATTGCAAACCAATAAAACCACAGATTATTTGCTATAACTTAAAAATAGCTTTAAATCACCATAAATAAATTTCTGCTGTGAGTCAGTTCAGAATTTTAATTACATATTTGATTGATTACAGAAAATAACTTTTGTTTTCTGATGTTTAAATTCAAATAAATGGCTCCAACTGAAATATTTAAAGCAGAACGGCATGAGTCTGTCCTCAGCAAAATACTGAACACTTTGGGTACACTCAACGAGAGACCGTTTGACCCCGGCACCTCAATTGCACCGCCGGACAGTGCGGTAAGAGCCTGGGGGCATTATGGCGTAATGATTCCTAACCTACCGGAACCCTATAATTTTTTCAACGTATTGTCCATTGTAGGTACTCCCGGAGCCACGGTATTTGATAACGATTTTGCAGTTTATACTACACCGAGAGATACTGCCTATTTACTATCCGCTACGGACTCTATGACACCGGAAGAATTTAGATCATACAGCATTCATCGAGACTGTGCATTTACACCTGACGGCTCTCACATACAGTTTACCGATGATTTAACCATAAAAGGAACTTATCCTAATTGGGAACTCCTGCGAAAATCTAAGGATGTAACAGTGAAACTAAAAATTAACTCCACAGATGTCATCACTCATTTTGTCAATCTTGCTGCTCTCAATTATACCCATTGGAGTCTGCTGGCACAGTATAAAGGTATCATACAGCACAAAGGTTCTGTTACTTCGATAGAAGGTCTCTGCACATTTGAATATGCCAAAGGAGTCAGTATTTACAGTCTGCCATTTTTAAAGAAGCCAACTAAAGTTAAAGTCCCCTTGGTGTTTTTCACCTATCAGATTATCAATATTGATGACCGCACACAGATTTTACTCGGAATAGCTTTAGGTCCCAATGGGCTGTTGGCACAAAAAACTGTTTATCTCAGAAGCCTTGATCAGCGGACAATTGTCTATAAGAAAAATGTTGAAATGGAAGTCATGGAATACTTTAGTGAACTTCATGCCGGAATGGACGGCCGACAAACAAGGATACCAAAGCGATACAGATGGGACATTCAGGACGATTACGGCGAAAATCTTCTTTCTATTGACTGCGAAGTCAAAGGCAAACTATTTTACGGAGTAGGCGGAGGTTACGCGAGTTGGTTTGCGTATAAGGGTAAATTTAAAAACCGTCCCATTGATGGCAAAGGATATATCGAGTATATAGACAGGCGGTAAAATACAACTCGCATTTTTCTCAGTTAAACATTCAAGCCAATACAAAAAGTGCTAGCTCATTTTAATTGTCCCTTTATACTCCTTTGAAAAGTATTATTTTTGTTTAAAATGAGTTGGGAATCTTTAATAAGAATGTTTAAAACATATTTACTGACTGAGCGTGGTGTCTCAGAAAACACAGTAGAAGCATATCTGCACGATGTCATTCTACTTCAAAATTATTTGCCAAACTCAGCGCCTTCCCAACTTAAAACAAAAGATATTGAACAATTCCTGGCCGAACTGTACGACATGGGCATGAGTGCAAGCAGCCAGGCAAGAATACTTTCCGGTTTAAAATCATTTTATAATTATTTAGTAATAGAAAAACTAATAGACTCCTCTCCTCTTGAACTGATTGAGTCTCCCAAACAGCTGAGGAAACTTCCAAATATACTGTCGATACAGGAAATAGATTTGCTGCTCAAAACTTTAGATCTGAGTAAACCCGACCATATCCGAAACAAAGCGATGATTGAAACCCTGTACAGCTGTGGTGTGCGAGTGTCAGAACTGGTTAATCTCAAAATCTCCCATATATATCCAAAGGAAGAAATCATCAGAGTCATTGGAAAAGGGAATAAAGAAAGATTAATCCCAATTGGCAGATCTGCTTTAAAAAGTATAAATCAGTACAACACATACATACGTCCCCAATGGCACCGATATTCTGCTTATGATGATGTTTTATTTTTAAACAGAAGAGGAAAGCCTATCTCACGAGTTATGGTCTATACTTTTCTGAAAAATCTGGCTGCGGCAGCCGGGATTCATAAACAGATTGGGCCTCACATTTTCAGACACTCATTTGCAACCCATCTTATTGAAGGTGGTGCCGATCTGAGAGCAGTACAAATGATGTTGGGTCATGCCTCCATTACCACTACGGAAATATACACACACCTCAATCAGGAGTATTTGAGAAACTCACTCATGTTGTATCATCCGAGATTCAGGAAGGAGTAACTACGCCATACTTCTATAATGTGCCAGTTCTGCTTTAAGAGATTTTCTGGCAAAGAAAATTCTGCTCTTAACAGTTCCAAGCGGAAGATTGAGTTTCTCAGCGATTTCATGATATTTATAACCTCTGTAATGCATCATAAACGGCACTCTAAACTCATTGGAGAGGTTCAGGATAGCCCGTTCTATATCCTTGTTTACAAAAGACATTTCTCCATCATTGCTCGTAGTATGAGAAGCAGAGTCAATTATAAACAGATTGTCGCTTGTATCAATTATGGTATTCCTTTTAATATTTTTACGGTAATTATTTATAAAAATATTTTTCATAATAGTATATAGCCACGCCTTAAGCTTCGTTCCTGCCTGAAACTTGTCTTCATTAGAAAATGCACGAAACATTGTTTCCTGAATCAAATCTTCTGCATCATCCATGTTTCGTGTTAATTTTAGCGCAAAAGGCTTTAAGGAGGCCTGCATGCCTACCACTTGAGTACTAAATTCTGTTCCTGCCATATTCGTTATTTTTACTGGGTCTAAATTACGGTTTTTTTGACTGAAATACGTGGTATAAAGTGTTAAGTTATACGAAAACGGAAATCATTCGACAGCTTGCTGACGACTTCACCTGAATCCGTTCATTCTTTTTAAAGCTTAGCTACCTAGATGAATGCTAAGTCATTGTTATTCAATAATTTTAACACATAAAACATTCTGCAAAAAGTAACAAAAACATTGAATATTCTCTAATGCCCTGTATCTGATTAAACGCCATATGGGATATAAAAATCAGTAACTGATTGGTACAATACATTCTGGCGAAGAATCTCTATAAAAAATGTAAAAACTCACTTTAGCGGACAAAAAGATATCTCATTAAGCTAAAATCTTACTTCAAAGCACTTATGAATTTTCTTATTTCGGAAATCATTGGGTACAGACTGTGAACTGACTTCTTTGATTTTGTATTTCGACAGAGCTTCGTAGTCTATTTTAAAGTTTCGGAAGTTGTTACTAAAGTACATCAGCCCGTCTTTTTTAAGCAGTTTCATAGCCTGACTGATTAGATATACATGATCGCGCTGAATATTCAGAAAGCCTTTCATTTTTTTACTGTTGGAAAAAGTCGGCGGATCCATCACGATGATGTCATAGAGCTCACCAAAAGGTTTTTTAAGCCAGTAAAGGATATCTTCTCTCAGATAGCGATATTTGTCAGGAGAAGAAAAGCCGTTCTTTTTCATATTCTTTTCTGCCCATTCCAAATAAGTTTTGGACATATCAACAGTCGTCACCACTTCAGCACCGCCTAAAGCTGCATGTACCGAAAAGGCGCCAGTGTATGCAAACAGATTAAGTACTCTTTTACCCTCAGATTTCTCCCGCACCCACAAGCGGGTATTTCTGTGATCCAAAAACAAACCGGTGTCCAAATAGTCCGTCAGATTGACCCAAAACTTTGCTCCTAATTCATCCACCCAGGTGCCAAAACTTTCGTTGGAACGTTTTTCATATTGCCCCTTCCCTGCCTGCTTTTCCCTCTCCCGGATAAAAATATTTTTTTCGGGAATCTCTGTCACTTCGGATATGGCTATAATACACTCCCCCATCCATCTGTAATGCTCCTCTCCTTCCAGAGAATATTTGGTTTTGTATTCGGACACACTGATATAATCGCCGTACAAATCCACTGCAAACGGAAATGAAGGCGTGTCTGCGTCATAAATTCTGTAACAACTGATACCCTGTCGGGTTGCCCATTTTGCGATGTGCCTAAAGTTTTTTCTCAGGCGATTTTCAAACTCAAGTATCTTCTGTGACATATCTCGGTCACAATCTAAGGAGAAAATACAAAATGGAAAAGATAAAAAAGTGGTAGCCCGTAGGGGAATCGAACCCCTCTTGCAAGAATGAAAATCTTGAGTCCTAGCCGATAGACGAACGGGCCAAATTGCAAAGAACTTTTAATGCTTTTTATTAAGCGAGTGCGAATATACGGAGCTTATCTATATTCACAAAGTATTGAACAAAGAAAAGATTTTTTTATTCTCTAAATAGTACATTTGCACATGAAATAAGAAAAGTAAGAAATGAAACGTATCGCAATAAACGGATTGGGAAGAATTGGTCGGTTGGTATTCAGATTGCTGTACGACCACCCAGAGATTGAAATTGTAGCTATTAACGACTTAGCACACAATGATATATTGGCACACTTAATAAAATATGACACTGCTCACGGGCGTTGGAATCATCAGATATCTCACGATGAGCATCACATAATAGTTAACGGAAAACCCATTTTCTGTACAGAAATAGCAGACTGGACTCAATTACCGTGGAAAGAAAAAGAGATTGATTTGGTCATAGAATGCAGTGGAATTGCCAAAAGTGGAGAAAAAGCAGCAGAGCATTTGAAAGCGGGTGCAAAAAAGGTAATTATTTCCCAACCTGCCGATGAAAAGACTAAAACCATTGTGATGGGAATCAATGATGACAGTATTTCTACTAACGATGTTGTCTTGTCCAATGCTTCCTGTACAACCAATTGTCTGGCACCCATGATTAAAGTTTTGGAAGATAACTTTGGAATAGAAAGCGCTTTTATGTCCACTGTTCACTCCTACACTGCGGATCAAAAACTTCAGGATGCGTACCACAAATCTGATTTCAGAAGAGCCAGAGCAGCCGCCGAAAATATTGTACCTACCACTACCCACGCTACTCGGGCCGTAGAAATTGTCATCCCGGAAGTAAAAGGTAAAATGACAGGTGGCGCTATGAGAGTGCCTGTTTTGGATGGCTCATTGACAGAACTGTACTGCAATCTATCCCATCCTGCCAATAAAAAAGAAATGAACCGCGTTTTTAAAGACGCAGCGGAAAAGGGCAGGCTAAAAGGAATTTTGGAATATACAGAAGACCCTATTGTATCTTCTGACATAGTGGGCAATCCATATTCCTGTATTTTTGACTCTTTACTCACAGATTTTGTGACAGATAGATTTTGTAAAATTGTGGGCTGGTATGACAATGAATTTGGCTATTCCAACCGATTGGCCGAGTTAGTAATAAAAGTTGCTAAATTGTGACCTGAAAATATTTTTATGGCTGAAATAGATAAAATTGAATTTGACGGAAAAAGAGTTTTAATTCGAGTGGACTTTAACGTCCCGTTAGACAAAGAAACTTTTGAAGTCACAGACGATACCCGAATCAGGGCTGCTTTACCTACCCTCAAAAAAATTTTAAAAGACAACGGTTCCGTAGTATTGATGTCTCATTTGGGCAGGCCGCAGAAAAAGTTGAAAGACGACGGCAGCATAGATCGTGAAAGATTTACCTTAAAGCACATTATAAATCGATTTTCTAAACTTATAGGCCGTGAAGTAGCCTTTGCAGATGATTGTATAGGTGAAAAAGTGGTTGCACAAGCTCAGGCATTGCAGCCGGGCGAAATTCTCTTAACAGAAAACACACGCTTCCACAAAGGAGAAGAAAAAGGTGATGCAGTTTTCGCACAAGAGCTGGCCAAATTGGGAGAGATTTATATTAATGACGCGTTTGGTACAGCTCACAGAGCCCATGCCAGTACTACAATAGTGGCTCAATACTTTGACCCCGAACACAAAGCTTTTGGCTATCTCATGAATGCAGAAGTGGCTAATGCAGAAAAAGTAATCAAAGCTCCTCAAGTGCCTTTCACCGCTATCTTGGGCGGAGCCAAAGTCTCCGATAAGATTTTGATTATCGAAAATCTTTTGAAAATTGCCAATAACATCATTATTGGTGGCGGGATGTCCTATACTTTTCTGAAAGCATTGGGCAAACCTATTGGTAACAGCCTTTGTGAGGAAGACAAATTGGATGTCGCTTTGAACGTATTACAGAAAGCAAAAGATAAAAATGTCCGCCTGCTAATTCCGGTAGATCACGTCATTGCAGATAAATTTGGTAATACTGCAAAAACGCAAATCACAACAGTAGCGCATACGCCAGACGGATGGATGGGGTTAGATATCGGACCTGAAACCATAGAGTTATATTCTTCTGTTATTAAATCTTCCAAAACTATACTCTGGAACGGTCCTATGGGAGTCTTTGAAATGGACTCATTCAGAACAGGTACAGAAAAAATCGCCTATGCCATAGCTGATGCGACAAAATCCGGAGCTTTCTCATTGGTAGGAGGCGGTGATTCTGTCGCCGCAGTCAACCTATTCAAACTCGGAGATCAAGTCAGCTTTGTTTCGACCGGTGGGGGCGCTATGCTGGAATTCTTTGAAGGTAAAGTACTACCGGGCGTAGCCGCAATACAGAAATAAATATTAATAACAGAGTTGTCTGGAAACTTCAACTTCCCATCCTCCTGACTTGCCATCATTAACAGAAATCTCTATGACAATGTTAAAAATAGGAAAAAGTTACTTTTATAAAAGGAAAAAATGTAACTTAGTGGGAACTTAGAGATATGAAGACTTATAAAGTTTCAGAAGATAAAGAACTTCCGGCAGTAAGTGAGTCGGCCATTGTATATCTTACAGCTTCTAAGGCCCAAAATGACAATATAGTCATCAGCAGATTGGAGCAGACCGTCCGGCTCAATGATGATATTATAGCCGATTGGCTCAATATTACTCCCCGCACTTACCGAAATTACAAAACCAAGGACACAGAACTCAAGCCTAATATGAGAGAGCATATTATCATGTTGCTGTCATTATACAGACATGGGACTGAGGTTTTTTCTTCCATTCCCAATTTCGAGAAATGGCTTAGCAGTCCTAATGTATTTTTAGATAATATCGCTCCGCAGCAGTTTCTCAATACCATCAGCGGCATACAGATGATAGATCACCGCCTGACAGCTCTGGAATACGGCGAAAATATCTAAGCATGCTGGTTTATAATATCAGAAAAGAAAAATACGCATACAATCTAACTGCTTCCGGAATACCTAACAGGTGGAACAGGCAAAATGAGTACGTCATCTATACCGGTTCCAGTCGAGCGCTGTCCATACTGGAATTGGTCGTGCATCGAGCTTCTATCCTACCCGACACCTCTTACAAGATTTTGACTATAGAGCTGAATGTGTCAGATAAAGATATCTTCATTATCGACAGAAGAGATTTACCATTGACCTGGAAGTCCATTCACGCTTATTCTCAGCTTCAGAGTATTGGTTCGAAGTGGTACAAGAATGCCAGTCAACTTGTTCTGCGCGTTCCGTCAGTGATTATTCCCCAGGAATACAACTATGTATTGAATACCATGCACCATGACTATCGTAGAAAAGTCAAAATCGAAGATGTCGAGGATTTTGATTGGGACAACAGGCTGCTTTAAATCGTCTCATTTTATTATAATATACTGCAATCACATCAAATTTAATCAACGTATTTAATACCGAAAATCATCTCATTGTACTCCCAAATCTCTTAATAGTTAATATTTCATCAAAGAAACACCCTAGTCTTAATTATTGCAGAGATTATTTTTAATTTTGAACTTACATGTGACATTAACATAAATCCATCTATATGAAAAAACTTAGTTTAACTTTTTTAAGCATCACAGTGCTTTTACTGCTCTCTTGTAACAACCAGGAAAGCCATCATGATTCCAATCATGTGTCTCCAGATGAGGAAGCAATAGAAGTCACAAAAGTCAGCAAACCGGAAAACGAAGATGCAGGCGCATTCGTGCATGCTGTCATTCAGGGATATTTAGACATCAAAGGTGCTTTGGCAAATGACAATTCGGAAGACGCTGCAACTGCTTCCCATGAATTTACAGAAGCTTTAGATAACTTTGATGCAACAACTTTGACTGAAGATGAGGCTGTCGCATATAACGACTTTGCTCAAAATGCGAGAAATATTTCGGCTCAAATCAGTAATGACAACAACGATATTGAGAATCAAAGAATTGCTTTTTTTGAATTAAGCAACAGCATAGAAGGCTTTATTAAGAAATTTGGCACAGGCGGTCAGACTATTTATAAGGATTACTGTCCGATGGCAAGAGATGACGAAGGTGCTGCTTGGTTTAGTGAAGTAAAAAACATTGAAAATCCGTATTTCGGTTCTTCAATGTTTGCCTGTGGAGTCATTCAGGAACAATACGAAGAGTAAAATTTTTATTCCGTAAAAACAGGAAAAGCAGCCGTTAAAGCTGCTTTTTTTGTTCTCTTTATCCATATATTAAAAACTCTCTATCAGTTCTTTCAGCTCTTTCTGCAATGATTGGGTTTTGTCTTTTGCATACCACATCTGAATTTTTTCGGCTATTTCCGGAAAGGGCAGTTCCTGCTTTTTCATTTCCATATAGTATTCCTGAGCTTCCTGAGGTCTCGGTCCCCAATCTCCAAGAAGTTTAAAATCTTCATTTAGAAAAACAAACTTTGGAATAGAACGTCCCCCATTGGTCAAAAACTGATCAATTAAATCTGTATCGGAATCTCTTAAAAAGACCCTAATTTCAATTTTATTCGGGTAAAGCCGGGCAAGTTCCGCAATTATTGGAGTCGATTGAGATGCATCCCCACACCAACCTTCGGTAATCATAATTACTTTCATCGGCTTTACATTTTCAGACTGAAGCAGACTGTCAATACTTTCATCTGTTTTAAAAGTCTTTTCGACTCTTTTAAGTCTGTGCCAATTTAACCTGGCATATTCCAACATTTCTTCAGACTGATTTTCTCCGGTTGTCTTTCCTTCATCCAATAAGTTTTGAATCAGCTCTTTATAGGCTTCCCAACTAAAAGCTTCATTCCACCAATACTTTAAATCTTTCATATTTTGAATTGTTTTATAAAGAACACTGATAAAGGTTTTTAGTTTTTGAAAGGAGGTTTTAAAAAGTCCCAATATGTATTGTTGGCAATTATCTTACCTCTGTCCACGTTAAACAGATTATAACTGTCTCCTTCTTTTCCCGAAGACACTCTATGATAAATAGTAATATCCACACCTAAAGAATCGAACACTGTCTGTAGTTTTATATTAAATCCGGAGTGCAGGTCTGACTGTTTCCAATCCATATTTCTATCATTTTTAAAACCAAAATCTATCCCATTCCATTCAGTAATCCAGATTTTCTTTTGGGTTTCTTTCAATGCCGTAATATTTTCCCGAACTCTTTGAGAAAATCGATTAAACCTGGCCTTTGCTTCTTCTTCATTTTTAGCATTGCTCAATTGTCCGTACCAATGCTGAATATAAGCATCAGAAAAGTTCATTCTATAGGCAAAAGCATTCCATCTGACATGATTTTTATTAGCCGAAGAACCCATAGGAACGCCTGTCTGTATATCCGGGTCAATCTTTTTTATGGCAATATGATATAATTTTGCAAGCCTGTTATATTTTTTATATGTATTGGGCCACCAGCTATCACTGTTTGACTTTTTTAATTTTTGTTTCATTTTTTGAGGGAGCTTAATACTCCATCCCCGAATAACAGGGTAGATGTAAAATTCATTCCCCAATTCAACTCCTATCACCTCCACGCCCTGCTGTTTTAAATACAGAATTGCCGACAAATTTTCAACTACAAGTCCCCAATCAGACACTGTCGGCTTGTAAAAATGTTCAAACATATTAATCACAAACAACACTTTTGGAGCTTTTTCCATAGACTTCACCAATCTGGTAAACTCCACAATATAGTTTTGGGCAGTTTTTCGGTCAAAAGCAGAATTTTGTCCGTAACCCGGTTTAGAAAAATGATATTTATTGGCAATTGTTCCTCCGGGAAATCTAAGAACATCAGGAGCTAAATTGTTTAGTGTATCCAAATACGCATCGGTGAATTTTTGACCGGAGAAATTATAAAGAAAAGCATTGGTATTGAAACCTCTTAACGGCAGTGCTTCGTTCGTGGAAATACTGAATATATATAGTACAAGAAGTAAGAACAAATTGCGGTACATCATCTCACTAAAGTAGAGTTTTTATCTTAAAATTTATTGGACTATCAAGAATCTGAATCTTTTATAATAGCTTTTTGTGCTCACACACTTATTGAGAGGCTGTCTGATAACAGTTATTACTTCATAAATTTAGATGTTTACTCCTTTCACGAACTCATCGTTTTTTCGACTACTTTGAATCTCTTAAAATTTTTACCGCATCTCTGACCTTATTTATATCTTTCAGCCCCGGCTCAGATTCCAGTTTGCTGTTCATATCTGCTGCATAGAGAAACGGAAAGTCATAACTCAGTAGTTTTTTTAGGTTACCGACACTTACTCCACCTCCTATCAAGACCGGGAGAGAGTATGTATATTTTTCTAACAGCTGCCAATCAAAAGCTTTTCCGGAACCTCCGTAAGCCGGAGTTTTAGTATCAAAAAGGAAAAAGTCTGCATGCTTTTCATAAGACTCCAAAGCCTTAAAATCAAAATCTTCGCTCACTCCAAAGGCTTTAATAACCGAATAGCCGGAAATTCTTACAGATTCGCAAAACTCAGGAGATTCGCGGCCGTGCAGCTGTACCAAATCAAGCTGATACAGTTTTGAGTATTTTATTATATCTGTCAATTCTGCATCGACAAATACACCCACTTTTTCCACTTCATCCGGTAAAAACCAAACATCTTCAGGATAAAGAGAATCCACAACAAACCTTGGAGACCCCTCATAGAAAATCATTCCTACTAAATCCGCTCCGGCTTCAATCACATCATAGAGATTATTTTTGTGTTTGAGTCCGCAGACCTTCAGTTTGATATTCTGTTTCATTCCTTTTCTTTATTATTTCTTTCTCTTTCCGACGTTTATAAATTTTCACCAGCCATCTTTTTAAAGGAGGTCCTTTCTTTTTATCTAATTTACCCTTTCTTATATTATCAAAGAAAAACTTTGTTTCTACCACAGCAAAAAGTGCACACTGATTATGGTCAAAAACATCACTCAGGTTTTTTATTCTGACATCGTCTGCACCGTTTTGAATCATCCATTTATGTGCAACCAGTGCATTGCCCCCGGCGACCTGCTCATCATTGGAACAGTAACATAAATAAACAGGTGCTTCGGGTACCCATAAATAAATATCATTTTCCGCAATTTTCGCCCGAACAGGATAATCGGGGTCCTCTTTAAACAACTTCACATATTTCTCCTTTAGCATATCTGCCGGCACTTCCGGCAAAACTTTATTAAAGGCTTTAAAACCCTTTGTCCCATCCATAAACTTGGGAATTATTGTATCATAAGGAGTCTTAAACACCTCATAAATATCTCCATCAAAGTATTGGTAGGCATCCTGATAGGTCACCAAAAGATAAGGTAAGTAAAAAGGCTGAGTATAAGGCTGAAACATATATACCGATTGTGCGCCGCTCATATCATAAGCTCCTGATAACGGCGCGGATGCCACAACTTTATAATTCGGGAGATTCATCTCCTGCAAATACTTATGTGCCGCCATAGTTGCATGTCCCCCTTGGGAATATCCGGTCAAATATATATCCGATGAACGCTGAATATTAAGCACTCGATTTAGTTCATCAACTGCGTACAGCATATAAATCGTACTCATTGCTTCTGACCAGGCATGTTGATATAAATGTCTCTTCTCGCCTTTACCTATACCGTAATAATCGGGCATTAATGTGATAAATCCATCTGTTGCCAAGCCAATTGATACGCCTTTTTGAGCATCTTTCAATATCGGCGAACGCTCTCTGCTAAGTTGTGTGCCGTGATGATAGACCGCTACCGGAAGTTTTTCTCCGGGCTGCATTTGGGGTACAAAATATAAACCACTGGCCTGTATCATACTCCCATCTACCCATGGGGCCTGATACAGAACTTCATATACATCTATATCATAATGAATGGGCGAAATAAATTTGGGGATTTTGTTAGACTTCCAAAACTTTTTTAAATCCTCTTTCGAGAAAGTCTTCTTCAGTTCATAGTGAATCAGGCACCCGTCCTGTATATCTAGACTATCTGCATGAGCAGAAAAAAAACAGAAAAATAAAAAAATAAATACTGCAATTCTCATATTGATTCGATGAATGATTTACAAGCCAAACTAGGATTATCTGACTTCATAAACCTTTCACCTATTAAAAAGCCGTCAAATCCTACCCCCCTAAAATAATTAATTGTTTTTGGTGAGTCAATACCACTCTCTGCTATTTTAGCAATATTAACATTTAATTTTTCTGCCATTCGTGCAGATTGTTCGATATCGACTTCAAATGATTTCAAATTCCTGTTATTAATTCCTACCATATCCACGTTTTCGCATACATGCCCCAATTCATTCTCGTGATGAAGTTCCAACAATACTTCGAGTCCCAGCTCATGAGCTGTCTCTGCCAAAACCGCGGCTTCTTTTGGAGTAAGTATAGCTGCTATCAGCAGGATGACATCTGCACCATACGCTTTGGCTTCAAATAGCTGATATGAATCAATAATAAATTCCTTTCGAAGCAACGGTATATCCACTGCATTTCTGACCGCTTCAAAATCCTCCAATGAGCCTTTAAAAAACTGATTGTCCGTCAGTACAGAACTTCCGGCTGCCCCGGCCGCCGCATAGCCCTGTACCACTTCTACCGGGTCGGCATACCGGTTAATCCAATTTTTAGAAGGAGAATGACGCTTAAACTCTGCAATAATTCCCGAACTGCCCTCAGATTTAATTCGTTTTACAAGAGAATTTGCACTTCGGTTAAAAAGTGGCCTGTCTTTTAATTCTTCAAAGCGAGTTTTTTTACGTGCTGTTTCTACCTCAATCTTTTTTTGTTGAACTATTATTTCAAGAATATTCATTCAGAGATTTTGATTTAAAATTCTATTAATTTATTTCTATCAGTTTTTTCAGAGATTCGTATGCTCTCCCGCTATCCAAACTTTCTGCCGCTAATGCCACACCTTCTTCCATACTGATATCTCTAAAGGTGGCTATACACAGACCGGAGTTCGCCAGAACAGCATTTCTCTGCGCCGGGGTACCATTACCGGAAATTACTTTCAAAAACACCTCTCCGGCTTCTGTAACAGTTGCACCGTTAGCTAAAGCCTCTGCCCGTACAGACTCAAAGCCTATTTGTTCCGGAGTCAGAGTATATTCACCGCGATGAGAAAAGACTTTCATTGGAGAAGTAAGTGAGATTTCATCATATCCATCCAAGGAATGCACCACTGCAAATCTTTCCGCAGACTCCTGAAGAAGATAATAATACAGTCTCCCCACCTCCAAGTTAAATACTCCGGACACCTGTACTGTCGGGCGGGTAGGGTTTGTAAGAGGACCGAGTATGTTGAACACAGTTTTGACCTGCATACTTTTCCGTGAAGGTGCTACATATTTCATTGCCGGATGAAACAGCGGAGCATGCAGAATACTGATATTAGCAATTTCTAACTGCTGTCGTATCTTATCCTGATCGTTAGTAAACTTCACTCCGAGAGCTTCCAGTACATTGGAAGAACCGCAATTGGACGAGACTCCGTAGTTTCCATGCTTTGTTACAGGGATTCCGGCTCCGGCTACTATAAATGAAGATATAGTCGAAATATTAAACGTGTCTTTTCCATCCCCTCCCGTACCGCATAAGTCTATGGTTTCCAGTCCTCCTAAATCTATCCGGAGGCACAAATCAAACATTGCTCTACGAAGCCCCCGAAGCTCTCCTACACTGATTGACCTCATGTTAAGTGCCGATAAAAAAGCACCTATCTGAATGTCGGTATATGCCCCCTCTCCTATCTTTTTCATCAGCTCATAAATTGTATCTTCTGTCAAAATCTCACCTGCATACAACAGCTGTAAAATATCTCTCATTTTATTTTCCTGTTTTTAACCAATTATTTAAAATTTTCATACCGTATTCTGTCATGACAGATTCGGGATGAAACTGCAATCCGTGTATCTCATACTTTTTGTGACGAACAGCCTGTATCCCGCCTTCTTCATCCATTGCTAAAACCTCGAGACAGTCAGGCAGATTACGGACTGCATGGGACTGATATTTACCAATTACAAATTCACCGGGAATATCTTTAAAAAGCCTGTCCTCCACCAGAATTTTTACCTTACCGGATTTCCCGTGTTTCACTTTATCTAATTTGTAAAGTTGCGCACCAAAGGCCTGTGCTATCGCCAGATGTCCCAGATTAATTCCCAAAATAGATTTTTGAGAAGCATATTCTTTTATTAACTCAATCATAACACCAGCTTTGTCCGGCAATCCCGGTCCCGGTGACAAGACGATTTTATCATACTTATCAATATCTTCCAAAGAAATTTTATCATTTTTAAATATATCTGCTTCCACACCCAAAGCTTCTAAATAATGGACAATATTGTAAGTAAAAGAGTCGTAGTTATCGAGCATCAAAACGTTCATATTCTATATTTTTTCTGCCATAGTAATCGCAGAATTCAGTGCCATTAATTTATTTTCCACCTCCTGCAATTCGCTTACCGGATTAGATTCTGCCACTACTCCTGCACCCGCCTGAAAAGTGAGCGTGTTTTCTTTGCTTAAAAAACTTCGTATAATAATGGCATGATTAAAGTTCCCGTTAAAATCCATGTGACCTATCGCTCCTCCATAATATCCTCTTGCAGTTTTTTCCAGAGTATCAATTAACTGTATAGCCTTATATTTCGGTGCTCCACTCAAGGTTCCGGCTGGGAAGGTATCTCCAACCATCCTAAAACGAGATACACCAGGCAGCATCTTTGCACTGATTTTAGACACTAAGTGAATAACGTGCGAGTAGTACTGAATTTCTTTAAATACATCTATCTTCACCTCTTTTCCGCACCGTCCTAAATCACTTTTAGCCAAATCCACTAACATGACATGTTCTGCATTTTCTTTCGGGTCTTCACTTAGTTTCCGGGCTATTTCAGCATCCTGAATATCATTGCCTGTTCTCCTAAAAGTCCCGGCAATCGGAAAAATTGAAACCCGGTCGTTTTTTATCAGTAGTTGTGCTTCCGGGGAAGAACCAAAAATTCGAAAAGAGCCCATGTCATAATAAAATAAATATGGTGATGGATTAATTGCTCTAAGAGCTCTATATACCTGAAAATCATCACCTTTGTATTTTTGCCTGAATTGTCTGGACAATACTATTTGAGATATTTCTCCATCCTGACAATGCTGAACACCTCTCTCAACAATACGAACAAAATCTTCGTCTTTCATATTGGAAGATTTTTCTCCTGCCCGCTTAAAATCATAAACCGGTTGCGTGACTTTTTTTATAGTCTGGATAATGCTTACAATTTCATCTTCCGAATACTCTTCTTCGTCAATTGTCGCAGTCACAATGGTCAGGCGATGATTAATATGATTGACTGCTATCACGTGTTTGTACAGGCTGTACATCATCACCGGAATCTCATTTTGTACGTATGACTGCCCGATATCTTCAAAAAGCCCAACAGCATCATAAGTCATATATCCAAACAGGCCTTTGTGAATAAACGGCAGCTCTAGTTCGTCGAGAATTTCAAATCTTTTGAGAAAATCATCTACAGACTGTACGGCATTTTGGTGATTGACCTGATGCATATAGGATTCTCCGTTCAGATTGACAATAAACTCCCCGTTTTGAATCTTAAAATCCATTACCGGCTGAATGCCGATATAAGAATAGGTGTGTTCCGTGCCGTGATAATCCGAACTCTCAAGCATTATCGTATTAGGGAATCTGTCCCGCAACGACAGATAAATGCTTACCGGAGTCAGCGTGTCTGCCAAAATTTCCTTTGCATGGAATTGCAATTTGTATTTTTTCATATTCTAAATTTCAAAAAATAAAAAAGGCTCACTTAATGCGAGCCTTCTATTCAATTATTTACACAACTTCCCCAGCCCGCTTACCGTTTCGGATTCCACCACCAGCTTAGGTTTGTTGTAAAATTTTTCATTTCAGCACAAATATAGAGTTTGTTTTAAAATAAAGAAGAATGATTAAAATATTTTTGATAAAAAAGTGTATTGCATTTTTCATCCTGCTTTCAATTCAAATACAAAACAAAAGGGCTGCCTATCACGGCAGCCCAATACTTCACACACTCAATCTTATAAACAACTATGCGTTTTTAAGAAAATCTCTTAATACATACTGAAGAATTCCTCCGTTTTTGTAGTAATCAATTTCAATTGGTGCATCCAATCTGGCCATCGCCTTGAAATTCGTTTCTTTTCCGGAAGAATGTACTGCTTTCACATCCAATATTTTGTGTGGTACCAAATTATCAGCCAGTCCGGTGATTGTGTATGTTTCCGTACCGTCTAATCCGAGTGAATCGGCATTTTGACCATCAATGAAAACTAACGGAGCCACACCCATTTGTACTAAGTTACTTCTGTGAATACGTTCATAACTCTCTGCTATGACAGCTTTCACCCCCAACAAAACGGTACCTTTTGCTGCCCAGTCACGTGAAGAGCCACTACCATATTCCTTACCTGCCAAAATTACCAGAGGTGTCTTATCCTCGGCATATCTCATTGCCACATTATAGACGAAGTCCACTTCGCCCGTAGGTATGTATCTACTGTAACCACCTTCTTTATCCGCAATTTTATTTTTAATTCTAACGTTGGCAAAAGTACCTCTCATCATTACTTCATGATTTCCCCTCCTCGAGCCATAAGAGTTAAATTCATAAGGCTTCACACCATTATCTATCAGATACTGCCCCGCAGCAGATTTGCTGTTAAAAGAACCTGCCGGAGAAATATGGTCGGTCGTAATCGAATCTCCTAAGGATAACAATACTCTCGCGTCTGTAATATCACTTACGTCAGACGGTTCGAGTGAAATATCCTGGAAGAAAGGTACTTCCTGAACATAAGTAGAACCCTGTTCCCATTTGAAATCTGAATCATTAGGAGCGTCAAGAGCCTGCCACTGTGCATCACCGTCAAAAATCACCTTGTATGTTTCTTCAAAATCTTTTACAGACAGGCTTTCAGAAACTATTTTATCTATTTCTTCCAAGGTTGGCCAAATATCTCTCAGATATACGGCTTCACCATCTTTATTGTATCCTACCGGATCCTCTAAAAGATTAATATCTACCCTTCCTGCCAATGCATAAGCCACCACCAACATTGGAGACATCAGGAAGTTCATTTTGACCTGAGGGTGTACTCTCGCTTCAAAGTTTCGGTTACCGGACAAAACCGAAGATACCACCAAATCCCCGGAAGTTACTGCCTCGGCTATTGCCGGAGGAAGCGGACCGGAGTTTCCAATACAGGAGGTACAACCATATCCGACCGTATGAAAGCCGAGTGATGATAAATCTTTTTGTAAGCCGGAACGTTCCAAATACTGCGTAACTACTTTAGAACCAGGGGCCAAAGAAGTTTTCACCCAAGGTTTGGTCTGAAGGCCTTTTTCTACTGCTCTTCTCGCCACTAATCCCGCTCCCATCATCACATACGGGTTAGAAGTATTCGTACAGCTCGTTATAGCGGCAATAGCGATACTCCCATCATTGACTATAAAACACTCGTTTTCATGTTTAATCTCTACAGAACGCAAATGTTTTTCGATTTCAGTAGGCTGATCACTTTTACTTTCACTAAATGTAAATTCTGTTCCTGAGCCACCTTCTGACACAAATCCGTTAATTCTTCTGTCATCCGGAGCCAAATAAGTTCTTTCAAATTCAGACTTTAGCAGCTCTTTGAATTTGTTGCCAAGGTCTTTTACCAAAATTTTATCCTGAGGACGCTTAGGACCTGAAACTGTTGGCAACAGTGTACCTAAGTCTAATTCCACTATTTTTGTATAAACAATTTTATCCTCGTTTTCTCTCCATAGCATATTACTTTTGCAATACTCCTCTACTAATTTAACATGCTCTTCCGAGCGATTCGTCTTACGCATATAATCCAATGTCTGATCGTCAATTGGGAAATAAGTCACGGTACAACCAAATTCAGGAGACATATTAGAAATTGTGGCTCGGTCCGTTACACTCAAATGCTGAAGACCTTCTCCAAAAACCTCTACAAATTTACCTACTACACCCACGTCCCGGAGCAGTCGCGTAATGGTCAGTACCATATCTGTGGCGGTGCAGCCCTGAGGAATTCTTCCTGTTAGTCTGAGTCCAATAACTTCCGGACAGGTAAAAAAGATAGGCTGCCCTAAAATAGCAGCTTCCGCTTCAATCCCTCCTACTCCCCAACCCACAACGCCTATACCGTTGACCATTGGTGTGTGTGAGTCTGTACCAACTAAAGTATCAGGAAATGCCCAACCATCTCTGACAGTAATCCCCTGAGCCAAATATTCCAAATTCACCTGGTGGCAAATACCCATTCCCGGAGGAACAACTCTTAAATTTTCCAATTGGTTTTGCCCCCATTTCAGAAGCTTGTATCTTTCGCTGTTCCTTTTATATTCTAATTCAACGTTTCTCTGATAAGCTTCTTCTGAACCGAAAAAATCCACCTGCACGGAGTGGTCTATCACTAAATCCACCGGTATGGCCGGATTAATTTTCTTACCGTCTTTCCCCTTTCTGATAAATTCCGCACGCAGTGATGCTACGTCCACAACGGCGGGTACCCCCGTAAAGTCCTGCATCAGAACTCTTGCCGGCTTGTATGGAATTTCTTTTTCTGTTCCCTTTGGATCCCAATTCAGTAAAGTATCCACATGCTCTTGAGTAATGTCATAATCATTTTTATTCCTCAGCGCATTCTCCAATAATATTCTAATGGAAAACGGCAGTTTGTCAATAGACTTACCCTGATCCTGTAAAGCTTTTAGCGAAACTGTTTTTAAATTTTTCAAATTCATATTCAATTTGGTTTTATAATAAAAAAATAAAGCTGAAATTTTGTAGGTCACACAACGGGAACGCATGTACAGATTCTTAGACCTCTTATCAAAATCTCAATCTTAAAGATACAAATACGTAACATAAAAGGTGTCCAACAAGTTTCGACAGAGCTTGTTTTTCCTCTTTTTTTGAAAGAAAGTATATTATTTTAGAGAGTTTCTAAATAATTACCGATTAATCTACTTCCTATTCTATTGTTTCGAGATAATCATCTGATTTCGGAATCCGTTCAAAAATAAGAGTCCAGTCTTCAGGAATCTTTGTCAGTTTCCTCTTAGTCAAATCCATAAATGCCCCATCCACATCAATGGTGGCACATTTGATATTGTCCCCTTTATAAATGACCTGTCTGAAAGAAAATCTGGAATTTTTGGTATTATACCTACTCAACTCAGCAGTCACTCTGACATCCTCATGCATCCGAACTTCCCGATGATACACTAAGGTTTCTTTGAACAATATAGGACCTATTAGCTTCTTAGAAAATTCGTCAAAAGTCAATCCCGATTTATCCAATAAATTGGTTCTTGCCTGAGCCGCTAAATCTGCATAAGCAGAATGTCTAAGGTGTCCATTAGCATCAATCATTGACCACATTACCTGGCCTTCATAGTATATATTTTTCAAATTATTTTTTTAATAGTGTACTTTAAAATCTACTTACTTTTTATAAAACATCTTACTTTCTTGCACTCTTTAGTGACTTTCGCCTCTTACTCCTTTCAATTGCAAAATCTATAAGCCGGGTAATTAAATCAGAATAGCTCACTCCGGACTCTTCCCACAATTTTGGATACATACTGATGGATGTAAAACCGGGTAAAGTATTTACTTCATTAACCAACACTTCACCTGTCTCTGTCAAAAACACATCTACTCTGGTCATGCCCTCCAAATTCAGGCACTGATACGCACGAATGGCAGTACTCTGAATTTTTTTAATTGTTTTATTATCCAGATTTTCCGCAGGTACAAATAGTTTTGCATTGTCTTCACTGACATATTTTGATTCAAAATCATAAAATCCCTGAGTCATCACAATTTCCCCTACCGTACTTGCCTGCGGGTATTCATTGCCCATTACGGCACATTCAAGCTCTCTGCCTGTAACTGCTTTTTCAATTAGTATTTTAGTATCGTACTGAAAAGCATCTTTGAGTGATTCAATAAACTCCTGCTTATTTGTGACTTTGTGTACTCCCACTGAAGAACCCATATTGGCAGGTTTTACAAATAACACTTTTCCAAGCCGATCTGTAACTTCGCCGTAATCAATTTCTTCAAACGAATGTCTGTGTAAAACTATTCCATCCGCACAACCAATTCCTGCCTGCTGAAATAATCTTTTACTCACATCTTTGTCCATAGCCACCGAAGACCCCAACACATCCGGGCCCACAAAGGGCAAGTTAAGCTGATTGAGCAATCCCTGCAAATTGCCGTCCTCACCGTTGGGTCCGTGTGTCACCAAAAACACCGCTTCAATTTCTCCGATACTATTCCCGTCAGATAAAAATCTAATCTGACCTGATGAATGACCGGGCAAAAGAAAGAGCTCCTTCCCTTTGACGCCAATTATGAATTCTTTTTGTAAAAAATCAACCTCCTGTTCAAAATACCATCTGCCGTCCGAACATATTCCAATCAAACAGACCTCAAAAAGTGTTCGGTCTATAGCTTTATACACACTTTGGGCAGAAACTACCGATACTTCATGCTCAGGAGACTTTCCTCCAAACATAAGTGCTATTTGCCTTTTAGCCATACTATTTTATTTAAGAAACGCAGGTGAAACGGTAAGTTCTTTACTGCCTTTTGTGTGTACGTAAAAGCCTTCTCCCGATTTCACTCCCAATTTTCCGGCGGTGACCATATTGATTAATAATGGGCAGGGAGCATACTTAGGATTTTTAAAGCCTTCATACAAGACATTCATAATCGCAAGACAAATATCCAAGCCTATAAAGTCTGCAAGCTGCAAAGGTCCCATTGGATGAGCCATGCCCAATTTCATCACTGTATCAATTTCGGTCACTCCTCCCACCCCTTCATACAGAGTATATATGGCTTCATTAATCATGGGCATTAAAATTCTGTTTGCCACAAATCCCGGATAATCATTGACTTCTACGGGAACTTTGTTCAGCCTTTTGGAAACATCCATAACTAAAGCTGCTGTCTCATCCGAAGTGGCATATCCCCGGATTACCTCCACAAGTTGCATAACCGGAACCGGGTTCATAAAGTGCATACCTATCACTTTGTCAGGGCGGTTGGTAAATGAAGCCAGTTTTGTAACAGAAATTGAAGATGTATTGGAAGCCAAAATAGTATGCGCCGGAGCAGATTCATCCAATAATCTGAAAATAGTTTCTTTGACTTTAATGTTTTCAGAAACAGCTTCCACCACAAGGTCTGCACTTTTCGCGGAAGCTTCCAAATCTGTACTTAAAGAAATATTGGCAAGAGTTTCTGTCTTCTTTTCTTCTGTAATCAAGCCCCTACTCTGCTGTCTGTCTAAATTTCTATTGATAGTTGTAAGAGCTTTGTCCAACAGTTCCTGCTTTAAATCCACCAAATTAACCTTAAATCCATTTTGGGCAAACACATGTGCAATTCCGTTTCCCATTGTTCCCGCACCGGCAACAGTAATACTTTTCATATATTAACTCGTATTTTGTGCCTGCAATTTAATATTTCATGCGGACAATACTCTCCATTTTACTAATAACTTATTCACTGCATGGTCTCCGTGCTCAGACAAATGAATATGACGATATTGCTGCCAGTTTTATTTTGGATTCAGTGACGGTATATGCGGTGGGTGAAGGAGGACTAAACCCTACAGATTTTATCAGATATACTATGGAAGACACGAGTCTGTTTTATGGCTTTGCTCTGCTAAAAACACTTTCTCATGAGATGAAAATGAGCGCAGAGGTCAGTGATCAGAAAAAGCGGGAAGGTTCCATAAAAAGGGCTTACCAGCAGGAGGTTTGTAGCGGATGCCGAAAACAAAAATATGTTACCTTGGACAGTTTGGGGTATTTCTTTGATAAAAAAGGAAAACCTATTTCAGAAACCTACCAAATGCTGCTTCAGTTTTTTACAACTGAAAAAAGAGAATGCAATATCCAACCTCCTTCATCGCCTAAGGGTCTTGTGGTATTAGACAAACCAAAGGATATCCGTCAGCAGAAAGAGTTAATTAAAAGATTTATTTTTGCTCCCCATACTCTTCGAATTCAAGTGCCTTTTTTCGGCAATAAAATGAAAACCAATATTTTTGAACCGCCGACTGCCGATATGTATAAATTCAAAGTGGACTTCGACATGATGAATGACTCCACTCCCGTTTATTACTTCGACATTGAAGTGGACAGTATCAAATATCCAAATTGGCGGAAGTCTGTTCTTATAAAAAAGATGAAAACTACATTCAGGGTTGAAGACTTAGCAATCCTCCAAAGGTCTTATGAATTGTATTATCCGGGTTGGATGGCTTCCTGTGATCTGTCTATTGATATACATATGCAGAAATATAAAAATCTGCTTGTACCCCGAAAGATAGATTATCAGGGCGTGTGGAAATTCCCTACGAAAGGGAAAGACAAAGCAAAAGTCTCATTACTGTTCAATCAGATTCGTGAAGATATATGTACACCTTAGAAAAAATCCATTTAAAATACTTTACTGAAGGGCAGACAAAAGAATACACCCTCTCAGCAGATAATCCTGTATTAAAAACCGACTATATTGTATTTGAATTTAGGACAGAGGAATGCCTCTCGGGAGAAAGACTTACAGGCAAAATCAATACAGAAAAACAAATTACTCTGTCAGAATTAAAAATTTATCTGAAAAGAGATTATCAGGATGTCCGATCAATTTTTGCAAACGGTTTCCAGTCCTGGTCCGAATCCAAGCTGTACCAAACTTCAGATCAAATCAAACCTTTGAGGAAAATTGCTCATCGTTATGCGGCTAACTATGGTGACAGTACTTACCACAATTACTCAGGAGCAGAAGGAGAAATTCACAGTTGGGGACACACCTATCTGAATCTTCCTGATAAAAAAATACACTTCATAGGTTCATTGGACGAAAAAAATGCTTTCAGCAATTTCATACATCTGTCAAATCATGATGAAATGCACATCGTGCGGGATGTAAATAGTTGGGAAATCACCGGAGAAGTTACGATATATGACTTTTTTCAGACTGAAAATACAGAAACCTCTGCTTTCCAGCACTACTTTATGCTTTTTGAGCAGGCAGAATCTAAAGTAAAACCAGCCGTTGGGTGGACTTCCTGGTACAATTATTACAATAAAATCTCCGAAGAAATCATTCTGAAAAACCTCAAAAACTTCACACAATCTAATTTGCCAATTGATGTTTTTCAAATTGACGACGGATATCAAAGCAGAGTCGGCGACTGGCTGTCGGTCAATGACAGATTTCCAAACGGAATGAAATCACTTGCGCAAAAAATTAAATCGGCAGGCTTTCAGGCGGGTATTTGGGTTGCTCCTTTTGTTGCTGAAAAAAAATCCGCCCTTTTTACAAATCACCCTGAATGGTTTCTCCGCGATAATGAAGGTAAGCCGCTTCGTGTCGGAATCAATTACTTTTGGAGTTGGGAGTATTATGCACTAAATTTTTATCATCCCGAAGTTCAGTCGTATCTCAAAAAGGTTTTCTCCACGTTGACCAAAGACTGGGGATTTAATTTTATCAAAATTGATTTTTTATTTGCGGTATGCCTTCAGGCGCAAAACGGAAAGAGTCGTGCAGCAGTCATGAATGATGCCATGCTGTTTATACGTAAAGCAGTAGGCGAAAATACCATTTTATTAGGTTGCGGAATACCTATCGGCACTGCATCCGGCACAACTGATTACTGTCGAATCGGGCCGGATGTACATTTGAAATGGGAAAATAAAATTTTAAAATGGCTCAGGGTCAGAGAAAGGCTCTCTACCGTTTCAGCCTGCAACAATACGATTGGCAGACGACAATACAGCAGAAACGGTTTCCTGAACGATCCGGACGTCGTTATTCTCAGAAAGAACAAACAGCAACTGACTAAAAAAGAGCAATACACCCTGTTACTGTGCAATCTGATTTTCGGGGATTTAATTTTCACTTCAGATGACATTTCACTTTATGACAAGAGTACTCAGAGGCAGTTTCGTTCGATTTTTCCGTTAGTCAAAAAGAAAGAAATACATGTCGAGCACAGTGAAGGGCTGTACAAAATTCTTTTTCAGATCGATGACAGACGATATCTTGCATACCTCAATCTTTCTGATCGGGACAAAATCCACAAACTGTCGGCGGGGATTTATTTTGACGGATTTTCGCAGGAAATACTCACACACGAACAAAACTTAAGTATCCCAAAGCATCAAAGTATTTTGCTTCACATTTGCAGTTCGGGACCATTTGGAGTATTAGGCTCGGACGGTCATTTCTTTCCGGGTTCTGAGATTACAAAAATATCCTTAAAAGGGAAAAACATTCAACTCGAACTTAGAGAAGAGCTTCAATTAAATCCCACTATATACTTGAAAGTGCCAAAAGACTATATAGGGGAAACTGTTAATGGTCAGCCTTTTAAACTGATTCAAAAAAAGAATTTTGCCGTGTTGAAAATCACTATAAACAAAAATCAGCAATAAGTGATTTGGGCAAAATAAAAAGAGACTGTCCGAAAAGTCGAACAGTCTCTTTTTATCTATATTATAATTATCTTCTTTGTTCCTTAATTCTGGCAGCTTTACCTCTGAGTTTACGCAGATAAAAAATTCTTGCTCTACGCACTCTACCAATTTTATGAACTTCTATTTGAGCAATGTTTGGAGAATAAAGAGGGAAAATTCTTTCTACCCCTATCCCGTTGGAAATTTTTCTTACTGTAAAAGTTTCTGTCAGTCCGGAACCTCTTCTCTGAATGACATCCCCGCGAAATATCTGAATACGCTCTTTCGCTCCCTCAATAATTTTATAATGAACGCTTACGTTATCTCCTGCCTTAAATTCAGGTAAATTGTTTTCAGGAATAAGCTCCTTTTCTAGACTTTTAATGATATCCATTGATCTTTCTTTAAATCGGTTTGCAAAGTTAGCACTATTATAAAATATTTCAAATAATTTTGTGCTTTAATTTTATTTGTTTTTTAATAAATCCGGCCGCATTTTTTGTGTCCTTTCCAATGCTTTTTCATGTCTCCAGGCATCAATCCTGGCGGCATGTCCGCTCAACAGCACGTCCGGGACTTTCCACCCGTCATAATCGGCAGGTCGGGTATAAACAGGAGGAGATAACAAATCATCCTGAAAAGAATCGGACAAAGCGGATGTTTCGTCGCTAAGCACTCCGGGAATAAGCCGAACAATCGCATCCGTCAAAACAGCCGCCGGCAATTCCCCGCCGGACAATACATAATCTCCAATAGAAATTTCTTTTGTAATGATATGTTCTCTCAGTCTTTCGTCAATTCCTTTATAGTGTCCGCAGATAAGTATGAGATTCTTTCTGAGAGACAGACTGTTTGCTATGCTCTGATTTAAAAGTTCTCCATCCGGAGTGAGGAAAATAATTTCATCATACTCTCTCTCGCCTTTCAACTGGTTGATACACTTTAGGATAGGTTCTATCATCAGCACCATACCGGCACCTCCACCAAATTGATAATCGTCAACCTGCCCGTGTTTGTTTATCGCATAATCTCTGATATTGTGTATCACTATTTCGACAATACCTTTCTCTGCAGCCCTTTTCAGAATAGAGTGGCTGAACGGGCTTTCTAAAAGCTGAGGAACTGCCGAAAGTATATCTATACGCATAATCAATGATTAAAATACTTCTGTCAAACCTTCCGGTAAATTCATGAATATTTTTTGATTTTTTTCGTCCACTTTGTCAATTAAATCCTCATGCAACGGTATGAGCAGTTCTTTTGTATCGTGCAGTACTTTGGCCAAATCCTGCTGAGGCATCTCTAAAATATCCTGTATTTTACCAATTTCACCCAAAGTAGTATCAATTATCAAAAATCCAATCCAGGAATCTTCTTCTACAGCAACTCCGTCTAAATCCTCCTCTCTGACCATGATGCCGCTTTGAATTAGCGGTGCCACCTGCTCCCTACCCGAAATATCTTCAAGCTTCAATAAAACTGTTTCCCCGGAAATTACTTCGGCTGTTTCAATAAAAAAAGGGAGTATTTCATTTTGAGCAGTTTTAATAAAAATGGCTTCCAGCTCAGGGACAACCCCAATATAAAAGGGTTCCACTGCTGCTTTCATCACTCCACGTACACCGTGTGCTTTGAGTATTACTCCTATTTGAATAAGTTCACCCATCGGAATTGAAAGAAACCGGTTGGCGGAATAAAAAAGATATTATTACTCTGCGGCCTCTTCTTCTGAAGATTGCTCTGCTTCAGGTTCATCAGCAGGTACTTCCTGTTCAGTTGCTGCTTTAGTAGTTCCAGCTTCTTCCGCTGGAATTTCCTCTGCCACCTCTGGAGCTTCCGGTGCAATTTCTTCTGTAGCTTCCTCGCCAGTTTCAACTTTTAGTGCTTCTTCTTTGACTTTAATTCTGGCTTCTGCTCTTTCTTTCCCTGCCTGTACTGAAGCCTGGTAGTGCGCCAGTCTTCTTGCTTTTTCTTTATCCTGAGCAGCCTCTGCAACTTTATTCTTGTTTGCAATCCATTCCTCAAACTTTGCTTCTGCTTCCTCAACGGTCAACGCACCTTTGTCCACACCTCTCAAAAGGTGTTTTTTGTATAAAGCACCTTTAAACTGAAGAATTGCCCGAACGGTATCGGTTGGTTGGGCTCCGGTTTGAAGCCAATAAACTGACCGATCCACATTTAGTTCGATTGTTGCAGGAACTGTGGTAGGATTATAAGATCCTAATGCTTCAATAAATTTACCGTCTCTTTTTGCTCTGCTGTCTGCAGCGACAATTTTGTAAAAAGGTCTTCCTTTTCTACCGTGTCTTTGTAATCTGATTCTTACTGCCATTTTCTAAAAATGTTTTGTTTTTTAATGCCTGTCTGACCAATAAATAGCTTTCAGGGTTTGTTAACGAGCGCAAAGATACATTCTTTTTCAAAAAACATCTACTTTAAAGAAATATTTAATCGCGCGAATAAATACTTTTTTAGTTCAACGAAACTAAATATCGAATTACACATTCTCAGCTGATTGTCCAACTTATAATTTTCCGGTCGTCTCCGGTACTGATTAAAAGGCTGTCTGATTT
Organism: uncultured Chitinophagales bacterium; assembly: GCA_964653095.1. Lineage (GTDB taxonomy): Bacteria > Bacteroidota > Bacteroidia > Chitinophagales > JADIYW01 > JAMLHH01. Next base: position 8,736 of record CAZZEH010000002.1, on the reverse strand, counting down.
CCAGAGCAGGCGGTTTACAGAGTGTGTATGTCCTTCGGGGTATTTTGTTTTATCTATTACTTTCAGGAGTTCCAGTGTTTGGGCATCCCAAAGTTTGATAGTCTTATCCCTGCTGCCACTGGCCAGTATTTTGCCGCCGGGCGACAGCGCAACGTGATTCACCGTGTAATTATGTGCCGGTATTCTGCGAACTTCTTTCCATTCGCTTTCTTCCCGCTTCCATTCTGTAAACATTGCATCCCGACCGGAGGTTATCAGCCTGTCATCACCTATTGACTGAATTGTAAAAACTGAATTCTGATGCCCGTACAATACCTGCTTAAGTGTCATGTCTGACATGTTATATACCCTTGCGGTGTGGTCAGACGCTCCTGTATAAAATTCATTTTTATTCGGTGCAATATGAATACATCTGATATTTTCCGTACTAATGTGTAAATCGTATAAAAGCTTAAAATCCTCTTGGCTCCATATTTTGACATGACCATCCCCTCCTGCCGTCAACACATGTCCTAAACCATTGAGTACAACAGAAAATACATCTCCATGATGAGCCTGCATCAAACGGGGCGGTTTTTCTTTCGTCAAATCAATAATTAAGACCGAGCCTTTTCTTTGTCCTACATACAATGTACTGTTAATCCGGTCTAACCATAAAGAATATACTGTAGCCGTTCCCCGCGCTAATGGCCCTGCCAGTTCACCTTTCTCCAAATTCCATGAACCTACAAACCTGTCTGCACTACCGCTATAAAAAATTTCGGGTTTATCGCTGTCTTCCAAACTGTAATTTGCACCCACATGACCGGTAAATATTTTCTGTAAAGAGATATTCATAAAATCTAAAATAGAATCTTAACTGGAATAATTCTAAATAAGATTGTTATTTGTGTGTAAAATCTTCCTCTGCTTTGTCGATTAGACCTTACCTTTCAGCTCAGACATCACATAAAAAAGCCGGATAGAATATCAGAGAAAGCTCCGACGCCCATATCCGACCTTTTGATTACAGCTAAAATCCTAATTCAGCTTATGAAAATAGATGATTGTTAGGCTTAAAATTATTAGTCAAATTGTAAAAGGTAAAGCTAAAGCCTGGATACATGGCAATCACTTTTCCGCTCTTATTCTGATACCAACTGGAGCAGCCACCGGATTTCCACACTGTTTTCTCCATCTCCTTATGAATCATTTCGGTATATTTTTCTTCGACTTCTTCTTTTACTTCTATCACCTTTTTATTTCTCTTTTTCAGAGCTTTAATACTGTGGATGATATAATTCATTTGTGATTCAATGATAAAGATTGCTGAGGTATGTCCGATTCCTGTATTTGGACCGATAATCAAAAACAGATTTGGAAATTTAGGTATTGTGGTACCTAGGTAAGCTCTTGGGTATTCATTCCAGAAATCTAAAATATCATACCCGTTTTTACCGTGTATGGTATATCCCACGTTTCCTTCTACGGCATCATATCCCGTTGCATAAATAATTAAATCTAAATCTATCTCTTTCCCGTCTGCCGTAATAATGCCTGTGGGCGTAATCTCTTTTATTGCCTGTTCTTTGGTATAAAGATCCACATTATCCCGGGTATAGGCCGGATACAAATCACTTGACAGCACCACTCTCTTACATCCTATGGTATAATTCGGAGTTACCTTCTTTCTAAGGTCTTTGTCTTTTATGACTTTGTTGATATAATTTACAGCCTCTCTCTGAGCCACTGTTTTCAGCATAAACTCCGAGTACTTAAATCCAATTACACGTGTCTCAAGTCCCCAGTATATCGCACTTCGTACCGCTTTATATACCTTTTCATTACCCAGCATATTTCTTTCTACAAAAGAAAATTTTCGATCCGGTCTCGGCATCACCCAATGTGGATTACGCTGAAAAACACTCAATTTCTTAACATCTGGGGCAATTGTCGGAATGACCTGAGCTGCACTTGCCCCACTGCCGATAACTGCTACTCTTTTATTCTTATAATCATAAGAGTGATCCCAGTTATTGGTGTGAAAGGACTTTCCTTTAAAAGTGTCTAAGCCTTTAAAATTGGGTATAAGCGGATTACTTAACGGGCCTCCGGCATTAATTACAAATTGTGTCTGATATTCTTCTTCGCCGTTTACAGTTACTTCCCAAAGCTTTTTGCTGTCACTCCACTTTAGAGCAGTTACAGTAGCATTGAGCACTGTCTTGTCACGTAACTTGTACTTATCTATAATATGGTTGGTGTACTCTTTCAGCTCATTCTGTTCCGCAAACATTTGAGACCATTTATAAGGTTCAAAAGAGAATGAATAAAGTGGAGACTGTACATCTACGGCTGCGCCGGGATAAGTGTTTTGGCACCAAGTCCCGCCCATGAAATCGCGTCTCTCCAGAATAGCATAGTTTGTAATGCCGTTCTTTTGCAGATTTATAGCAGCACACTGCCCGCCAAAGCCGCTTCCGATAATTATCACATCATATTTTTTCATACTAAATGGTTTTAGTGTAACTATAAATATATAGTGATAAAAACGAGTCTGTGCAGTACTTAAGTTACCAAATTGTTTACTGTCTTAGTTTATAATTAATCTTATTTAAGATAGTATATACGTCTATTATAATTGTCATGCTCTTTACAGAAAAACAAAAACCGCCTCAAAGGAGACGGTTTTTATTCTGTCTTTATGAGTTTGGTCGAAAACTAACTTACTGCCTTTTTTACCAAATCAGCTGCCTCTGATAATAAAATTGCAGATTGTACTTCCAGCCCTGATTTTTCTATCATTTCTTTGGCTATTTCGGCATTGGTTCCCTGTAATCTGACGATAATCGGAATATCAATACTGCCTATATTTTTATAAGCCTCTATCACTCCTTCCGCTACTCGGTCACACCTTACTATACCGCCAAAAATATTAATTAAAATAGCTTCGACATTTGGATCTTTCATGATAATTCTGAATGCAGCCTCTACCCTTTCGGCATTAGCCGTTCCCCCTACATCCAAAAAATTTGCCGGCTCACCTCCTGAAAGTTTAATAATATCCATTGTCGCCATCGCAAGTCCGGCACCATTTACCATACACCCTACATTGCCTTCAAGCTGTACGTAATTCAAATCATATCTTCCGGCTTCAATTTCGACAGGGTCTTCTTCATCCAGGTCTCTCATCAGTTTTATATCATGCTGGCGGTAAAGTCCGTTGTCGTCCACATTGAACTTGCAGTCCACTGCCAAAATTTTATCATCAGAAGTCTTTAATAAAGGATTGATTTCCAACATAGAAGCATCAGACTGTTCATAGGCTTTGTATAATTTGGGGACCGCAGCTGCCATCTCTTTAAATGCCTGACCGGACAATCCCAAATTAAAAGCAATTCTTCTTGCCTGAAACGCCTGTATGCCGATCGTCGGGTCTATCCATTCCTTAAAAATTTTCTCGGGAGTCTTTTCGGCTACTTCTTCTATATCCATGCCTCCTTCGGTTGAGTACATGATTACATTACACTCTTTTGCTCTATCCAATAGAATCGAAAAATAAAACTCTTTGGTCTCACTTTTCCCCGGATAATAGACGTCTTCCGCCACCAAAATCTTTTTCACCTTTCTTCCCTCCGGCCCTGTCTGAACAGTAACCAAAGTGCCGCCAAGAATGTTTTTTGATATTCTTTCCACATCCTCAGGAGTTTTGGCAAGCGCCACTCCATGCTGATCTTTCCCTTTAATTTTTCCCTTTCCTCTGCCGCCCGCATGTATTTGGGCTTTAATAACCCACAGCTTTGTACCCGTTTCCAATGAAAGCGTTTTTGCTGCTTCTACAGCTTTTTCGGGTGATTCGGCTACAATTCCTTCCTGTGTACGCATGCCATACTGCTTCAATATGGACTTTGCCTGATATTCATGTATGTTCATAAAATACTGTAAATTCTTTACTCTTTTATTTTTAACTGATAACTCATGTATTCAGCCTGTCCTGAATTCCGTAAATTTATAAAATTTAAATCAACTGGTTTCATTTTACCTTTTTTAAACGAAAATAAGCGTATAATTGTTGAAATGAGCTGTTTTTATTTTTACAAAAGATAAGATTGGTGACCGAAAACCTGATACATATTGAACTGCATCCGGCGTACTTTGCCTATACATTTAAAGCATCAAGTGCACAGTTGTATTCACAAGCGCAAATCACGCATTTGCAAAACACATCAAACCACGGCATTGATACAGACCAATTAGGCACTTGGCTTAAAAGTCTTCAGCATATCTGGAACACTCCGTTTCACAAAATATTTATTGCCGTACACGGATACCCGGCTACACTGACTCCCGACCCAAAAGGAGGTGAACTTGCTTTAATACATTTGCATCATCTAAATGATGATTCCGGGAGTTTTATCCATAAAAGATTAAATGACAATTACATCCTTACACAGTTTATTCCTCATTCTCTGAAAAATATTTTGGACAGTTACTTTCTTGAAGCGACTCTTATTCCTTCCTCTTACGGAATTTGCAGGCACATTCTGGAAGAAAAGAATGAAGAAGATGTATTAAATCTGCATATCACCCCCAACGAAGGTCAGTTTTTTTATATTAAGAACAATCGGCCGGAATATTTCAACAGTTTTTTATACAGGAACAAAGATGATTTACTGTATTTTACTTTATTAGTGTATCAGACTTTTAATTTGTCGCCCGATTCTTTTCCCTTATCCATTACCGGAATGATTGAAAAAGACTCTGAAATATACCGATTGCTGTATCAGTACATCCGATATCCGAAACTCGTACTGGATAACCTTCCAATAGAAACCTCTGCGCTTAACAACATCCAGCCTCATTATCTCGCTAACCTATTATACACAGTCAAGTGAGAATTATATCAGGTACATTGGGCAGCAGAAGGTTAAATCCTCCCAGGAATATTCCTGCAAGGCCGACTACTGATATTGCAAAAACAGCCTTGTTTAATATTTTAAGCAATCAGTTTAATTTTGAAGCACTTAGATTTTTAGATTTATTTTCCGGCACGGGTGCCATTTCATTTGAAATGTATTCGAGGGGATGCAGAGATATTACAATGGTTGATTTATCGTCAATAAGCGTCGGATTTCAGAAAAAAGCCGCCTCCGAATTACAGATAAATACCGAACATGTTCGAATTAATAAAGGGGACGCTCTGCAGTTTATTCATTCCTCCAAAGATACTTATGACTTAATATTCGCAGGTCCCCCGTACGCACTTAAAGAAATTGATTTAATACCTGACCGGATAATCCGGAATCCGCACATTCTAAACAAAAATAACGGTTGGTTTATATTAGAAACTTCACAAAAACACAATTTCCGTGAACATCCCAATCTTTTGCAGGTTAGAAATTACGGTCAGACACATTTTTGGATTTTTTCACATCAAATTAAATGAAAAAGATAAGATTGTATTATGAGTAAAATAGCAATTTTCCCCGGTTCATTTGACCCCATTACGAACGGTCATGTGGACATAGTAGAAAGGTCGCTTCCATTATTTGATGAGCTAATCATAGCTATCGGAATCAACACTCAAAAAAAGTATTTAAGTTCATTAGAAGACAGAATACAATGGATAAAGGAAGTTTTTAAGCACGAACCAAAAGTTAAAGTAGAGAGTTATAATGGCCTGACCATCAATTATTGCAAAGAAAGAAAAGCAGATTATATACTTAGAGGTATTCGCACCGCCTCAGATTTTGAATATGAAAAAACGATTGCGCATCTCAACAAAACAATGGAGCCTTCAATAGAAACAATCTTGATATTATCAAAAGCAGAATTATCCTCTGTATCTTCTACTATCGTGCGTGAGATCATTATTGGCGGAGGAGATGTGAGTAAATTTGTCCCTAAATCCATCGTAAAATCCGTAATGGAAAGTTTTAGCAAAATTTAGTTGGCATTAAAAAATTAAACTATTGATTTTTTCATCAAACTTTCATTAGTAACGCTATATTAACTCGTTTAAAGTCAAATTGAGAAGCTTTATTCTCTAATTTTATTTTTTGTATTAAAAAACCAACCATCATGATAACAACAGATATCTGTATAATAGGAGCCGGACCGGTAGGTCTGTTTGCAATATTCGAAGCCGGATTGTTAAAAATGCGTTGTCATTTAATTGATTATCTTCCACAACCGGGAGGTCAATTGGCAGAAATTTATCCCAAAAAACCTATTTATGATATTCCTGGGTTTCCCTCTGTTTTAGCTCAGGATTTAATTAATAACCTCATGGAGCAGGCAGCTCCGTTTCACCCGACTTTTACATTGGGAGAACGTACAGAAGCCATAGAAAGACAGGAAGACGGAAGTTTCATTGTAAGCGGCAGCGAGGGTACAAAAATCCATGCTAAAGTCGTGTGTATTGCCGGAGGATTAGGTGTGTTTGAACCCAGAAAACCGGTTATTGACAATCTGACTGATTATGAGAATAAAGGTGTGGATTATATCGTGAAAGACCCGGAAAAATACAGAAATAAGAGAATAATTATTGCGGGAGGCGGAGACTCTGCCTTAGACTGGGCTATATACCTCGCAGACCTTTGTTCTGAAATCAGTATGGTACATCGGGGAGAGCGATTCAGAGGTGCGCCGGACTCCGCAGATAAAATCAAACAACTTGCAGAAGAAGGTAAACTTAATCTGTACCTGAATTCCAATGTAACTGATTTACAGGGAGAAAACGGATTGTCATCGGTGACTGTTACCAATAAAATCAGCGAGGAGGAAATTCAAAAAGAGGTCGATTATTTTCTTCCGCTATTTGGTCTGAGTCCGAAGCTGGGACCTATCGCAGATTGGGGTTTAGAAATCGAAAAAAATGCAATAAAAGTAGATACCCGAGATTATTCCACAAATATTCCCGGTATATATGCCATAGGCGATATCAACACTTATCCGGGAAAACTTAAATTAATCCTGTGTGGCTTTCACGAAGCAGCCCTTATGTGTTTTAGTGCATATGAAATCATTAACCCTGATAAAAAAGCCACTCTAAAATATACAACTGTTAGCGGTATCAAAGAGTTTTAGCTTATGGAAAGCATTAAAATTTATATAGAACACAATGACGGTTCTGAGACTAAATTGGAAATTCCTTTAGGAATATCTATGAGTCTGATGGAAGTTTTGAAAGGAGAAGGATACCCGATAGATGCGGTTTGCGGCGGAATGGCACTCTGCGCCACTTGCAGAATAATCATCCTCAATTCAGATGAACTCTCTCTTGAAGACCCCAATTATTCAGAATTGGATATTTTAGACAGTCTGCCCGATACAGAGGAAGACTGCCGACTTGCCTGTCAGATTCCAATCAGCGAAGCACTTGACAACCTGAGAATCAGGCTGCATTCTGAGATTTTGGTGCATTAACGATCATTGCTTTTCAGCTATTTGACGCTTTTTTTGTTTGGATTGAGAAATATTTGGTTTGTTTTCTCGCATGGCGTTTACACACCATGCTCGGTCAATAGTTATTCCGCCCTTTCAGGGCTTAAACCTGCCTCTTCCAAAGGAGGAAAATGTTTGAGTCGAAGAAGGGGAAAATATTGCCGTGGTCTGAATTTCAATATGTTCTGTCCGGACAACTTCACCACATCTAAGGGTATATGAGACCGAGAATACGGTAGTAATTAATATACTCCTTGCGGAATAATGCCTCTGTCTTGCAGATTTCTTCTTTTCGATGGACTCATAGCTCTAATTTCTTCTATAGTATATTCCCGATAAACAGAGCTTTTTCTTGTTTTTTGTTTTTGTTTGGCTTTTTGCTTAGCATCCCTTCTCTTTCTGTCTCTTTCCAAGGCTTCTCTGTTTTCCCGTTCCCTCTTTTCGGTCATTCTTTCGGAGTGTGCCTGAATTCTTTTCCGATGCTGCTTTTGTCTCTGTTCTTTCTCTAACAGTTCCTGTTTTTCTTCCTGTAAAACTCTCCTTTTTTCATTCTCCTGAAAAACAGGGTCGCTCAACAGATTAGTCTCTAATCTCGAAACAATATTTTTCAGTGCCAGCCTGGTTGCTTTTTTGGTTGCATACTTTTGACTTGGAGATGCATGACTGCCAATCACTTCCTCATTCAGTATTACTTCCGTTATTTGCAGATTATCCTCTGCATAATACCGGATAACGGGCTTTTGATCGTAGTGAAGACTGCACAAATAAAAAAGCTGCTCTTTATGATTTCTCTCTACAGAATTGCCCGGTAAGAATCTATCATTCGGAAAAATGAAATACTGTTTTACAAAACGTTCTGTTTCGGTCTCATTCATTTTTTGTGACAAATAACCCAAAAAGGCATAGACAAAAATGCTTTTCGGAATTTTATCTTTTTGTTCGGGAGCGATTCTGATTTCACGTTTTAAATCCCATTGGTTAAATAGCGTGGTCAGTGCTTTTTCCGAAAAGATATTGCTTAAATAACGCTCTAATTGCATTCCGGTGCCGGAAATGTGTTTGAATATATACTGGCTCAACAGACCCTTGAAAAAATATTTGCCCAACAGCACATATCGGGAGTTGTTTTTATCTTCTCTGAAACTGTGATGTGTAAAAACCTGAGTCAGTTCGCCCTGTTGGTACGAAACCTGAAATATCTTTAGTATCTGCTCAACCTTCGTCATATAGCCCAAAAAGCTGCACGCCCGTCAGGAATCGAACCTGAACTGAGGGGTTGGAGGCCCCAGTACGGCCCCGAAAGCCGTTGTG
>CAZZEH010000001.1:126114-181565 GCA_964653095.1 uncultured Chitinophagales bacterium | reverse complement strand
TTTTAGAGAAAATGAAAATCTCTATTACCTAAAAGTTTTAGGGTTTGGGATTAAATTATCATCAATCACAGGAAAATTCTTTTTGATCTTTTGCATGACCGGACTTGTTTTGGCGGGATGCAGCAAAGATAAGGAAGGGCCTCAGGGTCCTCAGGGAGTACAGGGCGTGAAAGGAGAAGACGGTAATGCCAATGTAACTCAATTTACAGTACTGACCAGCATCATACCGGACGATGTAAATTATTCTGCCACGGTGAATATTCCGATAAATAACGATATGGTGGATCAATCGGCAATTTTTGTATATGTCAAAGATACAATTTGGAATCCTGTACCGGGCGATCAGTTTGGCTCTATGAAGATAGTCGGAGGAACAGACAGCACAGATATTGTTCTATCGAACCCTTCAGCTTCTGCTATGGGCTGGGTATTTAAAGGCAATGTTTTTGAAAAAGTCCGAGTGGTGGTTATTGAAGCCAGCAACTTGGTAGAAATCAACGGTAAAGTAAATTTCCCTGACTTTGATAATTATCAGGCGGTCAGAGAGTTTTACGGACTGCCGGAATAAGCTCTTATAAATATTCAAGAAGGCTTTGGTGCAGTTCGTCTGCCGAGGCGTATGCACCAAGTTTTCTTTTGACTTCAAATGCTCCATCCAAAATCAACACTTCTTAAAATCGATCAAAAGCTGGATTTAAATTGATTTTGTTTTTTAGCTAAAAGCATTATTTTTTGAACTATTCATTATTTTTCTTTAATAATCTTGCTTTTTGAATCATACTGATATCCCACTATCTTCTCGTCCATAATTAATTCTATAGCCTCATGAATAACTTCAAGCGGAACAACAAACCATTCGCGTGGTGTAGCTCTTTGTCCTTTGTCGTTGTATAAATCAATATCTAAACAAGCTGATGCAAAAAACCTGTGCAACAGTTGCTCCAGTTTGTCTGCATTACGATTGTAAATTTTAAAGGCTGTAACCTTTTGAACATCTGAAAAGAGGTAAGTTGCTTCATTTTTAGCATTCTTAATTCTATCATCTATCGGCATACTTGAAAAGCCAATTTTGTATAAATCATTGATGCCAATTATTTCGGGATGAGTGGATTTTGATTTTAAGATATAAATCCATCCGGTTTGAATATCATTTTCGTTGACCATTCCTGAGTTGATATAAAGTTCACTATTGTAGTCATCATAAGTGCCTGACACCATCTTGCCGTCATTATAAAGGGACTTGCTTAATGAGCGATAAAGCATATTGCTTACGGTACCATTCTCAAATATTATTCGTGTACGACCATCTTTCCTACTTTTTGTTGAATCTTTCAATTCTGCATTATCTCTGCCATAGTCCACTTTTTCCAAATACAACAAAACACCTCCCAACAAATAAAACTGCTTTTCTCGTAAATGTTGCTCTACATTTTTAAATGGCAGCAATTTCCGCTTCCCATCTTTAAGTTCCCGGTGAACTTTTTGAAATATCTTTTCATAAGGCTGAAATTCTGCCTCTTTCAATGGTTTTCTCTTTGCCACAAAATCAGCCTCAGCTCTTTCATCTTCTTTAGGAATATGTCGGTATTCGAAAATGGACAAATCGCTATCGACATCCAACACCCCCAAAGTATCATCATTTAAAATATCCTCAATGGATGTTTTCGGTAATTGCACATCACCCAAAAGGTTGTGTTTGTCATAAGGTTTCAAAGAAATTTTATGTTCTTCATTTTCTCTGATATTTTTCAGACGTGCCATCAGGCTGTATTCCGACATACTTGACATATTGGGCTCTCTGCCATTTTTATCAAAAAAAGCATTAAGCTCTTCAAAAGAATCTATCAGTCTTTGATCGGCAGTTTTCACACCGGACGTTTTGTTTTTCTCTTCTAACAAACTAAAGACTTCATCATTGAAGATATCGTCTAATGATATTTCCTCTTTCTCTCCCATTTAATTAATCATCGAAAATAAATAATAAATCACTCAATATTATTCGCTTTCCATTACTCTTTGTCTTTTTAATTCGCGCAAAAAAACAACTGCTTCTGCCATTCTTTTCTCCTTAGAATCATAGGATTGTATATTGGGCACCTCACCTGTCTTTGCAATCCACTCTTTAATCTGAGGCCATAAAATAATTGCTTCTTCTTCTGTCATTTCGATTTTTATAGATTGGATATGGTCATCGATTAGTTTCAACACTTGCGCAGTGACTGATTTTGACAAGATTTCGAATGCTTTTTGAAACGGATTGACTTGGTCTATCAAATCAATATGAATATCGTCGATATTTACAAAACTGTTTGCCATACGAACAAACTTCTTACCGCCCTGCTCCTCTGTCACACTGTTTTTAATGACAGAATCCACGACCACGTGCTGACGAACTGCTTCTACATCATCTTCGCTTAAATCAGGATATACTTCCCTAATGATTTTGGGAATCAAGACCGTATTAATGACTTCCGGGTCCACATTACCCGGCATAGCTTTCAGCATTTTATCATCCTGCAATATTCGGGCTTTCAAATCATTCAAATCACTTTCAATAATATCTTTAGCCCGCTGAGATGTCGGTAATTTAAATCCTCTGATTTTTATAGTGTTGACATCTCCGTCATCTTCTTCTTCTTCGTCATCATCATCTTCTTTCAACTTAAACTTAAAATTTGGAGCCAATACCTGCTCCATTAAAAGTGATGCCGTGATGGCTTTCAACATATTGTTTACAGCCACTTTCACTTCGTCATTATCAGCTTCGGGCTGCGCTATCAGATTAATAAATTGTGCGTGAGATTTATTTTCACTGTCTCTGGTAGCACGACCGATAATCTGAATAATTTCGGTCAAAGAGCCTCTATAGCCTATTGTCAAAGCGTGCTCACAATAAGGCCAGTCAAAGCCTTCTTTGGCCATTCCCAAAGCAATAATAATGTCTATATCATCAGCAGATTTTATCTCGCGTAAATAAGCCGATATTTTATCTCGCTCTCTTGGATTATCATTGACTAAATCAGCTACTTTTAAAACTCTTCCACTCCGCTTACTTTTCACATACAACACGCCTGTCTCTTCATCCTGTGATTCCAAATCACCCAAAACATCTATAATATGCCCGACCTCTTCATATTTTTCTTTAGATGATTCGGCAGAGTTGACATTCGGAATATGAATGATTGTTTTTTTCGTTTCGTCTAAAATCTCTTCTAAAGCGGACATTTCCCGGTCGGGTTGCTTTTTAAAATAACGACCGGTGTAAAAGTGATAGCCAATACCCAGAGATTTTAAATATTCGTAGCCATTCAGCTGCTCATAATAATTGTAAGTTACTTTGGTAAATTTCGCTTCATCTTCGGGTAAAAGAACAGGTATATTATCGCCACGAAAGTATGACCCGGTCATTGCTACTATATGTGCACTTGACTTAGACATGATACTCTTCATGACCTCGCCCAAACGATTGTCTCCATCTGCAGAAACGTGATGAAATTCATCTATAGCAACCAAAGTATCATTGAGTTTCTTTTCATCCAGTCCTTCAAATGCAAAACGCAAAGTAGCGTGAGTACAAATTAGAATTTGCTCCTGACTTTCCAAAAACTCCAAAAATGCTTTGACCTTACTTGAGTCTGAACCCGATGTACAAAGATTATACTTAGGATGGACGACCCAATCTGCAAAAAACCCGTGCTCCTTCAGTTTAGTAGATCTAAACGATGCCCCAATAGAACGTTCCGGTACAGCCACTATAGTTTTTTTGACGCCCTGATTTTTGAGTTTATCCAACGCAATAAACATCAAAGCTCTTGACTTACCGGAAGCAGGCGGAGCTTTGATAAGCAGATACTGAGCTGTACGTGCATTAAAAGCCCTTTCCTGCATCTCACGCATTCCCAGCTCATTAGTCTTTTTGCTTTTACCTGTTTGATTATATTCTACTTTTATAAAATCGGGCATGTATTAATGATTAATAATTGGCAATGCAGATTTATCGCAATAAACCTATCATTCATTCAACATTTAACTAAACAATGTATAGCTAAAATATAGCTAAAGTTTAACTAAACCACATCTAAGACTAATCTTTCTAATCTATTTTAAGCCTTGCAGTGATCAAACTTTAGATATTTTTTGGTTCAAGTATGAGAGTAAAGTTTCTTTAAACTCGTGTCCCTTAATGTACATTCAAAGTTCCTTAAGCAAAATACCGCTTGACAATCAACAAGTTACAGCCGCAAAACAATGTCCCTTAATTATAAATTTGAGCGACTTAACTCTTTTTCATATCCGGGGAATGCACTGTTTTATCACTTCTAAATTTCGTTTAACTCGTGTCCCTTAAAATATACCCAAAGTCCCTTAGCCAAGAACAACCGTTGATAATCAATTAGTTATAAGCAATAAACAGTGTCCCTTAATTGTAAATTTGAGCGACTTAATCTTTTTTAAGCACATACAATGCATTAATATCTCTCTGTTTATCGCTTAATTTTTCTATTATGTTATCGTTCATAAAATCATTCAGATACCTTCTTGTCGTTTTTTCATTTACGCCAAGCTCCTCACTCAAATCAGTAATAGTCGCCTGATGTCTAAAAAACAAATACTCTAAAACACTCTTTTGCGTACTATTATAAGTGTTCCATTTCCGTTGAATGAGATCCATGACTTCCTGCGATATAGTTTTGATATGTCCGCTGATTTTATTCCGTAAAGTCAGATATACATTACCATTCACTTCTTTATACTCAGGAATAGACAGCATAGATTTCTCCATTGATTCGTAGATACGGGAAACTCCTTCATTCAGCTGACGAACGTATCCCATATCTTCTAAAACTCTTGCAATTCTGGGGTTTCTGGCAAACCTTTCCGTTTTAATATTTTCTATGGTTACCTGTGCAGGAAGAGGTCCGCTGTTACAAATCTCTATCCTATCATCAAAATGCTTGATATAGATAGAGTTACCCTGTACATTATAAGAGCGGTGACAGAGTGCATTCACAACACCTTCCAGCCAAGCCTCCTCCGGGTATTCCATTACTTTCTTAAAGCGGCCGTCTTCCATATTCAGAAAATGATAGTCTTTGAATGACGTTTTGAGAAAGACTTTTAGCTCGTCTATAAGTTTAGGAATATTGTTTTCAAATCTTTGATCTTTGACAACATTATGGCTTGTGCCTGTCAAAGCCTCTTGCCCCTCATATCTTATATATCGAACCGAAGCAGAAGGGATATATTTTTCCGGGTCTCTGGAAAACAGCAATACTGCCGATTTTTTGAAACTATAAACATCTCCCAACTTCTTTGCAAGATGTCGTTTTACCAATAAGTCAAGTGCCTCACCTTTATAATTAAGTCTCTGTTTATATTGCCTGAGTAATTCATAGTCTAGGTCAGCTTCATCAAAATCTGCAACCGGCTCTTCCTCAAACTTTCGAATAGTTTTGTCGTATTCTAATTGTTTGATTTGATCTCTATTCAGCTTTCTGTTTTCATCGTGCACTCTCAAGAAAACTGATTCAGTATCTTTTCTTTGAAAAACACGTTCGATATCCTGCTCTACATGAAAAATAAAAATCAATTTACCTTCAATGATAATCTCTTCTAACTCAACATTACAGGGCGGATCGATATAGTCAAAAACTATTTTTCGATACTCGTTGAGTTTAGCTCCGAGTATGTTTAAATCCTGAAATTCACCTTTATCCGAAATTCCAAAAACAAGAATACCTCCATCAGCATTCAGCATACCGATTATCTCTTCTGCAATCTTTGCAGGTTTCATTAAGTCTTGTCCTATTCCCTTTCTTTCAAAGTATTGGTTTTCCGGTTGACTTCTTAAGTAATCAACTGTTATAATAGAATTGTGTTTGGATATTGATTCCATGTCCTGATTTTACGCTTTCTTTTTCCTCTCTTTCTTCTGCTTTGCAAACAACGTATCTTTCTGCACCATCTCTTCATAGAGTTTAAATAAAAATTCTAATCTTTCAGTATCCGATTTAAACGGATTTCCTAAGCGATAAATATCTTCTACAGCTCTATCCAACTCCTGATGCGCTTTTAGTAATCCGACAGGCATCGTATCAGGGTCGTAGAGCTGTGCCATCGTTTTTTCAGGATGCTTGCCACGTTCGTCTAAAATCGAATAAACATATAGGTTTAAAGTCTCTTTTTGCTTCGTGGTGAGGTCGGGGAATGGGAAAGTGTTGTAGCAGAGAAAAATAGAGTATCTAAAACGATTTTCTAATCTTCCTGCTGTGAATTTCACCCATAAATTATGCATCTTTGAAGTCAAAATGCCAAAAATCAGACTATTCGCATCATAAATAACTTGTGCAGAATTTGGGATAATTGTATCTCTATCTACAAATCCTATTGGTATATACTCTCTATTTTCTGACGAAACAATAGGTATTAGTAATGAATTGTCATTACATTCAAAAAACTCTCTGAATTGATGAGCTCTTAAAGCTTGGGCGTGCAAAGTTTTGTCCTTGCTACTAATTCTATAATTATAGCAATTATCTATGGCTAATTTAACTTCTGGAATTGTTAAAGCATACGAAAGATTTTCATCACTAATCCAGTAACAATATCTGTCCAAACTATTAATGAATTCATTCGCTCCTATTTGCTTTTTTATAATTTTATCAATTGAAGGGTATTTAGCAATAAGTTGATTTCTTTCTTCTCTTGAAATGCGTAAAAATTCTTTATCATTTGGCATATTTCCCCTTCGCATATCGGGGAAATCACTTAATGGTTTTGTTCGTTTTTCTACATTTTTGGTTTCTCCAGTTTCTAAGTTAGGAGAAATATTCTGTGCTTTAGTGATAATTCCATCTGTAATCAAAAACTTTGGCTTATTATTTCTATTCCTTAAACCAATAATTACAACAGTAACACCAGCATTTTTTTTTGCATTATTTGTCCACTTAAAGTTCGTGTATGCAAAATCGATTTCTATCTTCAAATTAAAAATTGATGGCCAAAGGATTCCGACTTGTTCACCTTGACAAACTGAGTTAGTAGAAACAAAAGCCGATTTGGCATTATATCCTTTTATATAATCCGCACTTTTGTAGATCCAAATTGATATGTAATCAAGTTTTCTATATGACTTAATCATGCTAATTGAAAAGTCCATATCTTCCTTCTGTTCTTTTACTTGGTTTCTACTTCCCAAATATGGCGGATTACCAATGATATACACTTCCCCTTCGTCTGCATTCAGGGGGCGTGGACAAACACTTTCCCAATTGATTCTTGCAGCATTGCCCTGCACTATGGTGCCGGAGGGTTTGAGAGGAATGATAGACTGATGCTCGGTATAGCCCTCCAGTTGCTCTTCAAAATACTGATTCATCTGATGCTCTGCGAGATACAGAGAAAGTATGGCTACCTCATGAGCAAAATCGTCTATCTCAATCCCATAAAACTGAGTGAGTCTGATTTCGCTTTGTACAAACAAAAACTCCCCTTCTAACTCTATGATGCGTTTCAGGATTTCCACTTCCAGCCTGCGAAGCTCTTTATAGACAATAATCAGAAAGTTGCCGCTTCCGCAAGCCGGGTCAAAAAACCTCATCTTCGATATACGAATAATGAGTTTTCGCAATTTGGACACTGAGTTCGACGCCGCATCAAAAGCCTCATACAACTCATCCAAAAACAAAGGCTTGATAAGTTTTTGAATATTGGGCACACTGGTATAGTGCATTCCCAAATCACTGCGATACTCCGGCAGTACCACCGCCTGTATCATAGAACCGAAAATATCGGGATTGATTTCCTGCCAGTCCAAATCGCCCAATTCAATGAGCGTTTTTCGAGCCTTCGCCGTAAAAATAGGCGAGTCGATTTGCGTACCAAATAAGCCTCCATTGACATAAGGAAATCTGGTCAGATAATCAGCTAAGTTTGCAGATTGAGCATCTTTAAGATTTAATTTTTCAAAAATTCGATTGAGAAATAAGTGAGTGTCTGTTCCATTCTCATTGGTATGCTGTGCTAATGTATTGGTAAACACGCTTTCTTCTTCAAAGATTCCGGTATCTTCTGCAAAATAGCAAAACAGTAATCGGGACAGAAAGACATTGAGTTCGTGCACACTCTCTTTGGAATGGTATATCTTCTTATTATTCGCAATCAGCTCGTCATACAGCTGCGCCATTTTGTAGGCGGCATTACGATCAGCTTCGTTGTCATTGCCGGCATGATATACTTCACTACCTGCCAATGGCAAAAAGAAAGTGAAATGATTGGGTAAATCATGGATAGCTATATCCAAATTCCTACCCAGTCTTAAATCTCTTGCTACCAGAGTTTTAAAATCTGTCACAATTGCAAAGCGTGGTGAATGCTTTGTAATACGTTCTTCTTTAACAAGAGACTCTAAGGAACTCAATAGTTTGTCTGTTGCTTCCGGCTTAAAAAACATCTTTTTCTTATAAAGGACTTCTCCTTCAATTTTAGAAAGATTAAAATCTCCGGTTTTTAAACGTGTAACAGAAGTCTTGGAAATACCATAGGCCAAGAGCAAATCAAAAATAAATTCTTCTTTTGAAAAGTTTTCAAATAAACCTTTGACATTCTGCTCTATTTCATAGCTGTTCATTCATCAAAAATTATAAGATTAGATACTGCTTTTTGCAAATTGACAGAGTTTTCCTTCCTCGTCTGAAATGGGATATCTATTGTCAATCTGCTGTATGACATCTGATTACACTAATATATGAATTTGCCCGAAAACATTTATTAGTTTAACCCGGGTTATGCAGTATATTCTGTAATGAGAAGTAAGAGAGCTATAATTCAGAGGTTACCCTCGAAAAAATGCCGCTGCCGAAATAAGCTCTTATAAATATTCAAGAAGGCTTTGGTGCAGTTCGTCTGCCGAGGCGTATGCACCAAGTTTTCTTTTGACCAAATTTCCGTTTCTGTCAAAAATCCAGGTGACCGGAATAGTACGCACATTAAACTCACTAAACTCTCTATCCAATCTGTAAAGTGGAATAGCAAGCTGATGTTTGTTTGAAAATGCATTCACTTTACTTTGTGATTCATCGGTCGCAAGGACAAATATCACCTGATTACTGTCTAAAGTTTGGTACAATTGGTCAAACAGAGGCATTTCCTGCACGCATGGTCCGCACCAGGTTGCCCAAAAATTTAACACTACGACCTTCCCCTTAAGCTCATTTGCTTTTAGCTTTTCTCCTTGTAAAGTAGTGGCTTCCAACTCATATATTTTAATTTCTGAACCGATAATATATTTTCGAATCATAAAGCCAAAAGCTAAAATGATTAGTATAATTAGAACGATTGAGGAACTTTTTTTTTGATTAGACATAAAGGTTTTCTAATAGTCGGATATAAGTTTGAAGTCCGTTTTTGATTTCCTCTAAAAAGATAAATTCATCTGCGGTATGCGAGCGTTCGGATTTACCGGGTCCCATTTTCACAGAGGGAATGTTGAGCAGAGCCTGATCGGATAATGTAGCCGAACCAAAAGTTGGAATGCCGAGCTTTGTCGCCGTTTGCACTAAGGGATGATTTCCATTCATAATGCTTGGTTTCAATCTGGTGGAACGGGGTCGGATTTCTGCATGGACGTTCGCCCGTATCAGGTCAAGCAGTTCTTCATAGTCATAAGCAGCTGTGGTACGCACGTCTATCACATATTTACAAGTGTCGGGTATGACGTTATGTTGCTTCCCTGCTTCAATAATTGTGACAGTCATTTTGGTGGAACCGAGGACCAGACACTTCTTTTTAGGTGTAAAAGTTTTAAACCACTGTATATCTTCCATGGCTTTATAAATTGCATTTTCTCCGGTATCTCTTGCGGCATGACCTGCCACGCCATGCACTGTGGCATCAATGACCATCAATCCCCGTTCGGCCACTGCCATTTGCATTTCGGTCGGCTCACCCACAATCGCAGCCGCACATTTCCCGGTAATGTCCGAAATGGAAGCGATTCCGTTTTGTCCGGAAATTTCTTCTTCGGCAGTTGCCGCCATACAGAGATTAAAGGGCAGATCTTTTCGGTCGTAGAAATGGAGAAAAGTACCAATCAGTGACACTAAAGCACCTCCGGCATCATTGCTTCCGAGTCCGTAGAGTTTTCCATTCTCAATGTTAGGGGTAAAAGGCTCTTTGCTCCAGTGTGCAGTCGCTTTTACTGTGTCGATATGTGAGTTGAGCAGAATAGTGGGCTTATTGGAATCAACGTGTTGGTTATACGCCCAGGTATTATGCTTTCGGGTTTGAAACGGAATATTTTCCTGCTGAAAGAAATTTCGAATCACTTCTGCCGCATCCTCTTCCTCTCTACTATAAGATTGTGTAGAAATCAAATCTTTAAGCAGTTGAAGAATCTTAGAGTATAAATCGTCTGTTTTCATGAAGCCGTAAATAAGGTACCGGAAATTTTGTTTTGACTGATAATACCCGAAATATCGTCTGCATGGCACAGGCGAACTTCCTGTACTCCTTTTTGCAGCGCATGCACGATATTATCTACTTTGGGTATCATACCTGCCGATATCGTTCCATCAGATTTAAGGCTTTCCACGTCTCCCATTTTTATATGAGGAATGACAGAGTTATCATCCTCTACATCTTTTAAAAGTCCTTTTTTCTCAAAACAATAGAAGAAACGCACCTTAAAATATTGGCATAACGCAATGGCAGTTTCTGAAGCTATCGTATCGGCGTTCGTGTTTAAAATATCCCCTTCTTTATCGTGAGTTAAAGGAGCAAGTACAGGAGTGAGGTTGAATTGAATAAGTTGTTGTAATTTTTCCCCATCTACCTTATCTATATCTCCTACATATCCATAATCAATGGTCGGATGCCGGCGTTTATGTGCAAGAATAATATTTCCGTCAGCGCCCGTTAATCCTATGGCGTTTGTGCCGCCCTTTTGCAATTGTGCCACAATATTTTTATTGATTAATCCGCCATAGACCATTGTAACCACTTTCAACGTATCTGTGTCGGTCACTCTTCTTCCATCAATCAGTTTGGGCGTGATGCCCATTTCTTCGGAAAGTTTGGAGGCGATTTTTCCTCCTCCGTGTACCAATACTTTAGCTCCCTGAATGGTATTAAAATCCAAAATAAATTTAGACAGAGCCGAGGGGTTGTCCACAATATTTCCTCCTATTTTTATGAGTGTCAGTTCGGGCAGCATATCTGCAAAAATAGGTTTTTTTATGAATTAAACTCAGAGTAGAGAGGTATAGGTTGTGCCGTTTTACAACAGACTTTTAAGTACTTCACAGACAGTCTGCACCTCCGGGTCTTTTAGTCCGATGTATAATGGAAGTGAAAGTACGGTATCGGCGAGGTATTCAGATGCAGGTAGTTTTGAACTATCGCGATAAGCCGGTTGCTGGTGACAGGCTATCGGATAATGAATTCCGTAACCAATATTTTCTTTCTCCAATGCACGAGTCACTTTTTCTCTGTCCGGTACCGTAATCACACCAAGATGATACACCGGAAGACTGTTTGGAGTAATCTCCTGAAAACGGTAAGCGGTATCTTTTAGATTTTCTCTGTACAACTTCATCAGCCTTCTTCGTTCTTCGTTCCACTGATTTAAGAAAGGTAGTTTGACTGAGAGAAAACCGGCCTGTACCGCCTGTAATCTTAAATTGTATCCTATAAAATCATGCCTGTATTTATCGGAACGGCCATAATCACGAAGCCTTAAGATTTTATCGGCTAATTCGGAGTTATTTGTGGTCACCATTCCGCCTTCACCAAGAGCACCCAAATTTTTGCTCGGGTAAAAGCTGAAACAAGCCGCATCTGCGAGTGAACCGACTGGCTTATCCCGGTACCGCGCCCCATGTGCCTGTGCAGCATCTTCCAATACAAACAAAGACTTACTTTTTGAAAATTCAACAATATCCTCCATCTCCGCCGGATTGCCGTACAGATGTACCGCGATAATTCCTTTTGTTCGTGAAGTGATTTTCTCAGAGATATTTTCAAGTGTGATATTCCATCTTGTCGGATGCACATCTGCGAATACGGGTTTGGCTCCGCACTGACTGACTGCCATAGCCGTGGCGACAAAAGTGTGAGAAGGCACTATCACTTCGTCGCCTGTTTTTACATCTAATGCCAACAAGGTAAGAAATAATGCGGCTGTACCGCTGCTGACTCCGACCGCATGAGTGGTGTTGCAAAAATCCGCAAATTCCTTTTCAAACTTTTTAACCGTATCGCCAACCACGAAATCTGATTGATTCAGACAGTTATCCAACACCTCCTGAAATTGATTTTTCAAAGGATGATGTATAGCACTTAAATTCACAAAAGGTATCATAAAACTTACCACATGTTTTTTAGCTGGTCTGCATCTTTTGAATCGGGAGTAATCCAAACAGTATTTGCGGTCTCGCCTCTCCTTTTTATGAGTGAGATAGGTGTGATGATTAGATAATACACAATAATTAAAAGGATTTTTTGGATAAGGCTAAAAATAAATGAAGCGATTTTGTGTATGGTTTTAATAAATCCGAGTGCAAACTTTTCAGAGATTATTCCTAAAAAAGCTATTGTCAGAATGGTATAAGCAATCCAATGTACATGAATTAGGTAGGACAATACACTGAGTCCTATGACCATGGACAAGAGACTTTTATAGGTGTCGTTCATTTTTATTTATTTGATATTCTAACCTGATATACTTTATAAGGTAAAGAGTTGTTGGTCAGAAAAGAGTATAAATAAATGGCTGTACAGTACTCGTACTTCCTGCAAAGACCAACAAAGCCAGTAAAATTATTACTATAATAATGGGAGTGAGCCACCACTTCTTACGAGCCATGAGAAAATGCCAAAGTTGTTTTAAATCTTCCATATTGTCCTAATCTTTTGAAAAGATACGGTTTTTAAAATTTTCTGTAAAAGTTTCAGGCTGTTCTTCCTTTAAAAAAATATTATCCCCAATC
This sequence comes from uncultured Chitinophagales bacterium, assembly GCA_964653095.1. Lineage (GTDB taxonomy): Bacteria > Bacteroidota > Bacteroidia > Chitinophagales > JADIYW01 > JAMLHH01. The sequence continues at coordinate 168,579 of CAZZEH010000001.1, read as the reverse complement.
ACTAAAATATCCATATTAGTCTGCATGAAGCACGAATACGCATCAAAAGGTGTACAGACAATCGGTTCGCCACGAACATTGAAGCTCGTATTGACCAATATAGGATGCCCGCTTACTTTTTCCACTTCGTCTAATAATCTGTATAGCTTTGGATTGCTTTCAGAAGTGACAGTTTGAGGCCGGGCGGTATAATCCGTATGAATAACTGCCTGAAATTTGCTTCTCGGAATATCAAGCTTTTCCTTTGGTGTTAGCTGATTGAAGTCTTCAGGCAGAGGAATTCTGAGATTATCCTGCAACTCGACAACCCACTCCATATAATTGGAATTTTGAGGAAGTTTGAAATATTTCTGTGCCGTTTCTGCTTTTAAGACGGGAGCAAAAGGTCTGAAATCTTCCCTGAATTTTATTTTGAGATTGAGTTTGGATTGCATGCCATCTATACTTGGCAGTGCCAGAATACTCCGATTGCCAAGCGCTCTCGGTCCAAATTCCATTCTGCCCTGCATCCATCCGATGACTTGTCCTTCCTGTAATTTTTGTGCGATAAAAGGATAAAGTTCTTGTTCGGACCATTTTTGAGCTACCGCATGATATTGTCGGAGTAAAATTTTAATCTCATTCTCCCCATATTTTGGTCCTAAAAATGCACTTTGATTGTCAGATACTTTATTCGGTTCTATTTCCTGATTAAAATGCTGGTGGCAAATTATCAGGGCAGCTCCCACTGCAGCCCCACTATCTCCCGGAGAGGAAGGCACAAAAAGTTTGTTGAATAGCCCACTGTGTAATATTTTACCGTTTGACACACAGTTTATTGCCACACCACCGGATAAACAAAGATTTTTAGATTGGGTTAAGTCTTTGGCTATTCGTACAATATCCAGCATCAACTCTTCCGTAACCTGTTGGATTGCGAGGGCAAGGTCGCAATGTGATTGAATAATTTCCTCCTCTTCTTTCCGCTTTTTAATACCGAATAAATTTTGCCAGACTGCAGAGTCAATCATTTTTAAATCATGCTCGTAGGTAAAATATTTCATGTTGAGCCGGAAGCCTTCTTCTCCTTTTGACAGAATGAGATTGTCGTAAATAAGCTGCTTATATTTTTTGACAGAGTCCGAATTATTATTTCCATACGGCGAAAGCCCCATAAGTTTGTATTCACCCGAATTGACTCTGAAACCCAAAAAATAAGTAAAAGCAGAATAGAGCATTCCTATGGAGTGAGGAAAGTGTATTTCTTTCCGCAAACGGATATTTTTACCTTCACCTTTTGAAATACTGATAGTTGCCCATTCGCCTACGCCGTCCACTACGACTATCGCGCTCTCTTCAAATCCCGAGACGTAATGGGCGGAAGCCGCGTGGCTGAGATGATGTTCGGTAAAAAATATAGATGTTTTTTTAGTATCAAAATCTCCAATTTTCTTCAGTTGTTTTTTGAGCAGAGATTTGAAAAACAGTTTTTCATTAATCCATTTGGGCAGGGCATACAAAAAAGATTTTAGCCCTTTGGGAGCTACCTGCGTAAAAGTTTCTAAAATTCTTTCAAACTTCAAAAAAGGTTTCTCGTAAAATACAACTGCGTCTAACTGATTCATCTGAATGCCTGCTTCCTGCAGACAATATCGAACCGCATGTTCGGGAAACTGCTCATCGTGTTTGATTCTGGTAAAACGTTCTTCCTGTGCAGCCGCCAAAATTTTTCCGTCTTCAATCAAAGCGGCAGCGGAGTCATGATAAAAACAGGAGATTCCAAGAATAAGCATGGTGTTAAGATGCTAAATATTTAGTAAGTTTTATATTGAGTTACAGGATATTTTTCAACTCCCTTCATCATTTCTTTTGCGATAAACTTATTGAATTTCTGAGTTCCTTTCATTATACGCACTGTGTATTCAAATTTTTCTTCACCAAAGGTACTTTCTGTACTTTAAAAAGTTAAAGCTATCAATCTATTGTTTTGAGTTCTATAGAAGTAATTAAATTAATTTCATTAATATCAGATAGTTTTGATTTTATGACTTAAAATATTGATTATTATCTTTCAGAATTTCACATAATTTTCAGAATAAAAATTTTAACTTGATTTAAAATTACATATAAGCTCATTTATATATTATATTATTTAACTTAGTTGATGTAAGCAACTTTTACATAATGCGCTGCGATTTTGTTATCGATAAATTTGAATGAGAAGGATATGTATAAAAAGATAAACGTACTCAAACAGATTTTAAATCAACTTTTATGGGTAGCTTAATCACTAAATACGAACAATAAAATGAATATTAAGAAAACTGAAAACGATCACCAATTAATTTTTGAAGTAACCGGAAAAATAGACTCGCTGACCGCAACTGAGTTTGAGCAATACTTATCTGAGAACATCCCGTCGTTTCAGAAACAAATCATACTGGACTGCAGCCGCTTGGATTATATCTCAAGTGCAGGTCTGCGGGTACTGCTCATTAATGCCAAAAAGGCGAATGCAGAAAAGATGAAAATTATATTACAAAACATCAATGAAACTGTAAAGGAAATCATCGATATTACAGGATTTACGCTTTTATTCAATTTTGAAAACAAGTGAATTCAGTTGTTCTAAATAAATTGAACGACCTCGTTCTAATTGAAAAGCTCATCACTCGGTTTGTTTGCGAATATCCCGAGTCAGTAAATAAAAGCCCGTTTCTGTCAATCGTTTGTGATGAAATTATCTCAAATATTTTTAACAATAACGAGACTTCGGTTACAGTTGAGGTTCGGTTAGAATATGCCGTGAATGAAATCAGTCTTACTTTTATCGATAACGGGAAAATATTTGATCCGACAAATTACAAAGTTCCCGAGACACCGCATGAGGGTTTTGAGCGACAGGTAGGAGGTTTGGGTATTTCCATAGTGAAGAGAATATCAGACAGTGTTTCGTATAAATCTGTGAATGGGAAAAATCATTTAAACGTCAAAATAAAGATTTGAAATTAGGTGTTAAAATATCGGCTTTACTCTTTTTATGTATCGGCATAATTTATGCGATACTGAATTTTTACACCTATAATTCTTTGCAAAACAAACTTGAAAATGCACTGAAAGGTGACATGAGACTGACAAGTGAGTTATTTACATCTACAGTGGAAGCAAAACAGAAAGCAGTTGAAGAAATCATCCAATCCTCCGCAATGGCAGTCCAAATGATGAGTGGTACCGAAAAAATCAATCAGTTTCTGTACAATCAGGTAATGAAAAATGCAGATGATATATACGGCATCAGTCTGGCTTCTAATCCTGCTGTAGAGAACAAAGCAATTTATTTCTATCACCGAAATGGGGAGGTACTATCCAAGAGCCTGGCCGGCTCTATATACGAATACAAGGAATGGGAATGGTTCAAAAATGCATTTGAATCCAAAACAGACAGTTGGTCGGAACCTTATTTTGATAAAGACGGCGGAGATATTTTAATGTCCACCTATTCTTTCCCGATTCTGTATGATGATAAAGTAAGGTGGATTATCACCGGAGATATTTCATTGGGAGGTGTCAGCAATCAGCTGAATCTGTTTAAAAAAGACTCCTACTCAAGATGGATTTTCCTTTCGGATAACGAAGGGAAAATTCTCACATTGCCTGCTGACTGGGATAAACCTTTTGGTGTAAGAGAGTTTTTGCGAAATAAGCCTGAGATACCGGAAAGTAAAACAAGCACGGCCTATCTCACAAATATTGACGGAACAGATTATTTCGTACTGAACACCCATATTCCGAAATACAATTGGGACGTAAATGTAGTTTTTGATTATCGGATAGTCAAAGATGAAATTTCGGAAGTTTCCAAATTCAACACAGTTGTTTTCAGTATCGGAGCCATATTGATTTTAATTAGTATTACCACTATCTCTTATGTGTTTATCAAGCCTATACACCGACTTTCGGATATCATGAAGAATACGGGAAGCCGTGGGCTTAATGCGGAAATTCCGTTTGTCAAAAAAAGAGGAGAGGTGGGGAATCTGGCAAGGAGCTTTTCTGAAATGCAATCCGAACTGAAATTATATATCAAAAATATTCAGGAAGAAGAAGCCTATAAACAACGGGTAGAGAGTGAATTGGCCATCGCCAGAAATATTCAGCAGAAATCTTTCCCGGATATGAATAAGATTAAACGGGAGTTTCCGAATCTGTCTTTTGAAACTTATATAGAACCTGCTAAAGAGGTGGGCGGCGACCTGTACGACTGCTTTGAGATTTCTGAAAATAAACTGTTCTTTTTCATGGGAGATGTTTCGGGAAAAGGTGTTCCGGCTGCTATCTATATGAACGGTATTCGGTCATTTATTCGGGCGATTCTGAAGAATACGGATGAAAAGCTGAGTGAGGCCATCACCAAACTCAATAACGAGCTCTGTGAAACGAACGACCTGTGTATGTTTACTACTTTTTTCTGCGGGATTTTAGATGTTTCTGACGGAACGTTGGAGTTCTTAAATGCAGGTCATCTTCTTCCTTATTTGATTTGGGAAAATAAAGCGGAAGAATTGAAACAAAATGGCTATTCGCCGGCATTGGGAGTCGTAGCAGGTTATGACTATCAAACTCAGATTGCTCAACTCACTCCTTCAGAAATTTTCTTTTTATATACGGACGGGATTGCCGATGCGGCTAATCGTCAGGGAGAATTTTTTGGCGCAGAAAGGCTGAAAGAGATACTTTCAGCATCTCCGAATTCAGTTGAAGCAGTAAAACAAAAAATCATTTCGGAACTCAATAATTTCACAGACGGAACTGAACAATATGATGACAGTACCTTATTTATTTTTAAAATAAATCAATTCAAATCATGAAGAAACGCAGTTTTCCTACATATCCAATAGAAATCGTTATTTACAATAAACCGGACTATTTGCCCCTTGTCTGCGAGACACTGAATACAATCTGTGAGCAGCACGGTTTTGACAAAAGCAAAACCCAGCAAATCTTAATGGCGGCAGAAGAAGCTATTTCAAACGTAATCCATCATGCTTTTGAAGGTGAAGATGCTTCTTTTTCAATCATCATTCACCCGATTTCAACAGGTATTAAAGTTAGTATCAGGGATAAAGGGCTGCCTTACGATCCGGGAAAAAATACTTTTGATGCGGAGCAAATGACCGGATTTGGGAATTTTGTGATTGGTAAACTGATGGATAAAGTAGAATACCACAATTTGGGACATCAGGGGAAAGAGCTGTCGCTTTTCAAATATTTTTCTACCCGCCATACCGAGCTTGAAAAAGAGGCTGAAATTGCAATAGATGAACCAAAATCGAAAACTGAAAGAAAGAAGGGAGAAACGCCTGCCCACATGTACCGCAACAGATATCTAACGCCGGAAGATACTCTTGAAGTCGCGAGATGTGCATATGAATCTTACGGTTATTCTTATCCTTACGAACACATTTATTTTCCCGAACGCGTTGAGACGCTCAATCAGTCGGGTGACCTTATTTCAATGGTGGCAGAAGCCGATACGGGTGAGATAGCAGCTCATTTGGCATTTATGAGATTTGAGGGATTTACCGGGTTGTACGAATTGGGAATTGCGATGACAAAGCAAAAATTTCGGGGAGAAAATGTTTTTTCCAATCTGATGGATTTTGCGGAACACACAGTTAAGGGAAAAAATATACAGGCATATTATGGTCAGTGCGTGACCACGCATACATACTCTCAGCGCGCACCAATCAAGCAGGGAATGATTCCTACTGCTTTGTTGTTGTCCTATGCTCCCGGGAATATGAATTTCAAGAATATAGCCGGAGAAGTTCAGGAAAGATTTGCCTTATTGGTTGTAACCAAGCTTTACGGCAATCGCCCTAAAAGCAATCTTTATCTCCCGGAAAAATATCTTAAATCGGTCAAACACATTTATAATTTAATCGGTGAAAGCCATAATTTCATTACTTCCGCTCAATACACTCCTGAGGAATCCGCCCGTACGGCTTTGAGTATAGCTCCCAAAATGGGAATGGGTAAATTGATTGTACATGCGTACGGAAAAGATTTTATTCCGCAAATGAAAAAGCACCTGCAGCAGATTAGAAAAGAAAAAGTACAAATGCTTGAAGTCCTATTGCTGCTTGATAACCGGGAAGCTATTCAAATTATGAAGGATTTGGAATCACTCGGGTTTATCTTTTCGGGCATACTGCCGGGCGCGAATGAAGGTGATTTGGCTATCATGCAGTATTTTAATGGGATAAACCCTAATATTGAACACATCCAATTAGTAGAAGAAGCTTCTTTTTTGGAATCCTTTCTTCGACAACAACTTTTAAATATATAAACTATGAGAACTCATCTGTATCAATCAAAAAAAATAACGGATGCGGAGTTGATTGAAAAAATTGAACAGCTTCCGCAACACATTACCAACGCATTAAAGCACGATTTGAAGATCGCCGTATTTTTAGCGGCATGTCAAAAGTTAACCGAAAGCATTGAATCGGGTCAGGAGCCTGAACTTTTTGCGGCGTTGGAAGAAATAGGACATACTCAGGAACAGTCCGAAGGAATTATAAAGTCAATTTGCAACTTTATTCATAAAGACAATCTTCTGCAGAGAATAAAGGCTGATTTCGGGAGTTATCACCCCTTTGATTTCAACCGGAATTCTTACGACTATCCGATTTTCGAGGCATGGAAACCATTGGGAGTACAGGTACACATTGTTCCGGGAAATGCAGTCTCTGTTTCAGTACTGAGCGTACTGGAAGGTCTGATGGCAGGAAATATCAATATCGTTAAAAATACTTCCCGAAACGGTCGGTTTGCAGTTGAATTTATGCAGCGCCTGATTGAATTTGATGCTACGGGCATTCTTAAGCATTTTATCTACATCTTTGAATTGTCTTCTTCTGAAACTGAACTCATCCAAAAAGTTATTTCACAGGCTGATGTGGTTTGTGTTTGGGGAGGTGAAGAAGCGGTTAAGTCAATTAAAGAGATGGTGCCGTCAGGCGTGCGGATAGTAGTTTGGGGGCATAAAATCAGTTTTGCCTACGTGTCCGAATCTATGCTTGAGGATGATGAGACCTGGGAGCGTGTGGCGGAAGATATTTGCAGGCGAAACCAACAGGCTTGTACGAGTCCGCAATGTGTATTAGTAGAAACAACTGCTCATGAAGAATTAGACCGATTAGGGCTAAAATTAGCAAATGCGTTAGGAAAAGTTTCATCTCAATTCCCATATTTAGAGCCTCATACACAAGAGCAGGCAGAAATTACCACCGTCAAACATCTGCATCGGGCGGAGATATCACAAAAACACGGAAGCATCATCGAATCACCCGATTATAAATATTCTGTGTTGGTGGATTATCGCCCCGGTCTGCAGCCTTCACCCTTATTCAGGACTGTGTGGTTAAAACCAATTGAGCGAAATGAGATTATAGAAACTCTGAGGCCTTTCAATATTTATCTGCAAACTTGTGGGCTGGCAGTCGGGAATCTTCAGGAAGCTCATGCTATTGCTGAAAGTCTGGTAAAGGCAGGTATTGAAAGAGTGACCAAAGCCGGTGAACAACATAATTCCTATGTCGGCGAGCCTCATGACGGGGTCTATGCACTTCAGCGATATACCAAAAGGGTGGGAATCAGATTTGACGAGAGTATCGTAAAAAATTTGCCCAATTTCATTTATTTGGAAGAACCGTTAGATACTCGACCGGGTAAGAAGAAATCTCCGATTATGACAAAAGAGACCCGATTAGAGGAAGAAAACAAGGAAGCCAAGATTTACCTGAAAAGTGGAGGCAGTACCGGTGTTGCTAAAATTAACGGTTATTCCTGGCAGGATTGGGACGAACAAACTAAGGTCATGGCGGAGTGTTATTTTATAGGCGGTCTTTCTCCTAATGACAGATGTGCGATACTCTACTCAGCCGGAAATATGTACGGAGGTTTTATTTCCACCCAAAAAGCTCTCGAACACATCAATGCCATATCTATCACACTCAGTTCCAATATGGATACTCAGGCCATTGCGGAATCTATTATACTGACGAACACCAATGTCATTGTAGGAATGCCTTCTTTTCTGAGAAAATTATTCCGGGAGGAGTACGATACACTCAAAAAGTATAAAGGATTTGAAAAATTGTTTTACGGCGGAGAACTCATGACATCTGAACAGCAAAAATGGTTTAAAGACGAATTTGGTTTTAAAATTATTCATTCTCCGGTCTATGCCAGTAACGATGCGATGATGAACGGTTATGCCTGTGAACATTGTACAAACGGAGAATTCCATATACCAACTAAGGCCATTAATCTTGAAATTGTGAAAATGGAAAGCGATGAGCCGGTGGACGAGGGTGAAGTCGGACGGGTCATTATTACTAAAAAAAGTATCAAAGATCCGGTACTCCGTCGTTATGAAATCGGTGACCTGGCCAAATGGATATCCGAACCTTGTTCCTGTGGTCATAAAACGCCCAAGTTTAAGCTGATGGGACGACACGGAGATTTGGTGCGCTGTGGCGCAAAATTTATCAATTACCGTGAAATCTGCCAATATATCATAAAAGAATTTAATTATACAGACGATATACAGATGGTCATCAGCACGACCGATACTGAAGCAGATCATATCAAAATAAGATTATTGGATTCTGCTGCCGGGAAAGAAGAAAAAATCAAAAAAGGTCTTTTGGACTATATCAGAGACTTGAAATACAGTGTGGAAAATAAACATGCCACGCTTGAAATTGAAACTACTGATATCAGTGGTTTTGAAATTGCAGTGACGAGCGGTAAAGTCAGACCGATCATTGATACCAGAGTAAATAACTAATAAAAAAAGCTGTTATGGAACCTATAATAAGAAAAACATTACTACCTGATGAGAAAAATATGGAAGCTGTCTGGAATTTGCTTCAGTTGCATCCCTATGCTCCTTTAGAAGAATCAAACGATTTATATATCCGGGCGTTGAAAGAGTTGATTCGGTATCATCGCGACAAAAACCCGTTTTATAAAGATTATCTCAAATATTATAATTTTGAAATTGATGACTTGAAGTCTATTGACGATTTGTCCAAAATTCCGTTTATTCATGCCAATTATTTTAAGACTCATGTGATCTCGACCGCAGATACTTCAAAAGCAGTACTTCACGCGACCTCTTCGGGTACCTCGGGACAAAAATCGCAGCATTTTATAGACGAATGGACGAATGAAGCTATTGTATATATTTCTGATGTCAGTCAGGAAGCGAATGGTTTTGTGACAGACAAAAAATGCAATTACTTGGTATTTAACTACGAACCTTTCACAGGTTTTAAAACAGGAACTGCGACCACCAACCAAAAAATGATGGCCTATGCACCGGCAGCTCAAGTAAATTATGCTTTAAGATATGACGGTCAGGCAGGGCACAATTTTGACAGCTTTGGTGTAGCTGACCGACTGATTGAATATCAGAAAGAAGGATTGCCTGTCAGAATGTTGGGCTTTGCAGCTTTCTTAAATTTTGCTATAGACCAGCTGAAAGACAGGGGATATGAGGAACTGCCGTTACATCCCGATTCCAGATGCCTGTTTGGCGGAGGATGGAAAAATCACAAAGATAAAGAATTGCCTAAGGCTGTTTTTTATAAAAAGATTCAGGACTTTTTCAAAATTTCTCCCGAAAATATACGCGACAAATACGGCTCGGTTGAGCATCCGATTACTTATGTAGAATGTGAGCATCATCATTTGCATACACCGACTTACGAAAGAGTATTAGTCAGGGATGTTAAAACATTAGAACCGGTCGGATACGGGGAGCAGGGTTTTGCACATCTGATTTCTCCTATTATTACCTCCATGCCGTCCCACTCCATTCTGATGGGAGATTTGATTACTCTCCATGAGCCGGGCAGTTGTCCCTGTGGAAAACCTACGCCTTGGATAGAAATAAACGGCAGAGCAGGTACTTCCAAAAATAAAAGCTGTGCAATTGCTGCGTCAGAAATGCTAAAAAGATAGTTTTCGTATTGAAAAACCATGTCTTATACCGTTATTCTGAGTTTAGAAAACTATTTCTCGGAAGACTCATATCCAATGTAGGCGATAAGTTCTATACCATCGCACTCGCCTGGTACATACTCACTGCCGATGTAGAAAACGGGAAATTTCATCTTGGTCTTCTGATGGCAGTCAATCTCCTGCCGATTGTTTTGTTTGGCCCGTTCATCGGCACACTCACAGATCGCTGGAACAAAAAGAAATGTTTACAGCTCGCTAACGCAATCCGGTTTGTATTATTGGCGATTTTATCTTTCTTACTGATTACGAACAGGTTAAATCTCGCAACCCTTTATTCTGTTACCTTCTTACAGGCTTTGTGTGTCCCTCTGTTTGATACTGCCACCCAATCCTCAATCAGTTTTATGACCAGCAAAGAAGATACGCCCAAAGCAGTATCCACAAACTCTTCCGTCACCCAGATATCGGCAGTACTCGGCGGTTTGCTTGGAAGCGTATTGATTACAGTAATCGGGATTAAAGGTGCATTTGTTTTTAATACGGTGTCTTATCTGATTTCATTATTTTTTGTTTCTGCCATACAAACAGATCTGTCGGCCATCATTACCAAAATGCCGTTTTTCAGACAGTTTAAAGAAGGTGTGGCTTATTTGTCCAACCACAAACCGGTTAAGAGTCTGTTGATTCTGTTCGGAATATCTAATCTGTTTCTGTCGCCTCTGTTAGTGATGCTGCCCATCTTAGTGAAAGACGGTCTGCAGAGAGGGCCGGGAACACTTGCCGTGCTGGAGACTTCGCTTGCTGTGGGTTCACTGATTGTGAGTATTATATTGAGTTTTAAAATCAGTACGCGCAAAGTCTATCCAAAAATATTTGCGGTTTCTCTGATTCTGGGGCTGAGTTTTATAGCAATTGGCAGTACGAATACATTGGCGTGGGCGATCGTAGCCCTGTTTGTTATCGGCCTGATGCTGTCTTATGTGAATACCATTGCATTTTCATTATTTCACGATGAAGTTTCGGATGGGATGAAAGGACGATTTTTTGCGGTGCTTTACACTATTGTATATGCAGTCATGCCGTTGAGTTACAGTTTGGTAGGGTTTATTTCGGGAGTGGTATCGGTCTATACTATTTTCGTGGTTTGCGGTATATCAGTTATGTTCCTCTCCGTATTTTTCCTTCTGATTCCGAGAATCGAAACGGCGGCTTAGGATGTATGTCTTTTGAAAGCTGTTGGATTGTGATGTGACCCAATAAATGTGAAAATAGTTTACAGTATCGAATAAAACTGCTCTCAGTCCTATTTGTTTGTCCAAACAATATAGACCAATTTCGATTTTATCTCATTGTTCTATTTGCTTGTAACCACGGCATAATACCAAAATAAGGTTTCGTTTTATTGGTATAATATGCTTTTTAGCATTGTGAATAATTCTTTTATAATCGTAGCGGCTTACTTTTTTTTGTAATATTTTTGTTTTAAATACAAAATTGCATGCTTATGAAAACTTTAGCTCTTTTCCGTATAATATCTGCACTGTTTTTAGCGGGCATATTTTTATTTTTTCAGACGGGCTGCAAAAAGGATAAGTCATCCAAATCCGGTGAGGATAATCCAAGCCACATTACAGACGTTGATGGTAATGATTATAAAACCGTAAAGATAGGCTCGCAAATTTGGATGGCAGAAAATTTAAAAACCACCAGATATAATGACGGAACAAGTATTTCTAACATTACAGATAATGATGGATGGTCTAACCTAACTTCCTCCGGAGCATGGGCTTATTATAATAACAATTCCGACTATAATGATAATTACGGTAAGTTATATAACTGGCATGCTGTAAATTCCGGTAAATTGTGTCCCAAAGGCTGGCATATTCCTACAGATGAAGACTGGAATCAACTGGAGGCCTATTTGGTCAGTAATGTAGGAATAAAAATGAAATCTACAGGTAATATTACGGATTATACGGGTTTGTGGAAAAAAGATCCGGGGAATGGCGGTACGAATGAAAGTGGCTTTACAGGTCTGCCGGGCGGACAACGTACTGCTTTCGGAGGATTTGCCGGTATCGGGGAATCCGGGTTTTGGTGGACTTCCACAGATAATAGCGCATCCAATGCTTGGTACAGGCAGCTGCTCTACTACTTAAACAGCTTGCACAGAAATGGCTACTATAAGTTAGCCGGGTACTCTTGTCGCTGTATCCTGGATTAGCTTTCGGGGGTGTAGTTTACTTTGCATTGCTGACAGTCATTGATAACTTACATGAGTATTACCTAAACTACTTTATTATGCTAAAATATTATAGTGTATCCTTAATGCAGCCCTTTTGAAGGTTAAACGATTCTCTGAGTTTTTCTTTTATGTGACACTATTTTTAAGTGATTTTTGAGATGTTTATTGAGAATTTAAGACCGGTAAAAGTATCTCTTCGATACAATTGGCCATCATTTTATATCCTTTGGCATTGTGGTGCCCGTCTTTTTCCCAGTAGTAATCTTTATAGGTTCCGCCATGTTCTGCAATGTATTCTTCGTAACAAGGTTGCAGGTTTTGAAAACTGAATTCAAGTTCTTTTAGTTCTTTACTTAGCTCAGAATAAAAGTTGTCATTTTTATTGTTAACAGTAAAGTCATTCTGGAATGGGAAAGTGAAAAGAATAAGTTTGAAATCATTGGTAGTGGCTAAGTTTTTATAAGCTTTAAAAAGCTCTACACATTCTTCTTTCATTTTATCGTAAAGTTGAGGGTAATTTTTAGATTTAATAAGAAAATCATCGTACCCTCCTAAGGTAGTTAGGAGGATTCTAAAAATACTGCTTCGAAAATAAATTGACTCCCACCAATAATCATTTCTTCGCTTGACTCCCCCGTCTTTTTGAAATCTGTTGAACCCACCTCTTATTACGATATCCTGATAGAAATCATTAGTTGTAAAACTTTGTAAAACAATATCCGGCTTAAATTCAATAATTTTATCCTTCAATAGGGTGAAATCAAAAAACGGATCTGAACCTCCTCGCCCGGCATTTAAAACTTCTATATTTTTGAATTTTTTATTTAACTTGCTATTTAACAAAATAGGATATGAAGAATCAAACTCAGCACCTATACCCTCTGTAAATGAATCTCCTATACATAATATTCTATAATGACCATCTTTTTTGTCTTTCCTCCATTCTTTATCGGTAAAACCTTCTTTATTTGTAGCTTTTGTGTGTTTGAATTCAGCATTTTGTGATTTAGGAATGTTTTGTGACTTAGAAGTGTATTTTATGTTTGCTCCTTTTATGAAATAGTAATTTTTGGGATTATCTTCTAAAATCTTAATTTTGGGTTTAGTTATATTATATGCTACTATTAATAATATGAGGTCTGATAGTAATAATATAATAACGATAAAAGATATCGTTTTATACATACTAAAACTTACAAATCCTTTGTTACTTAATAGCTTAATTATGAAAATTAAGTAAGCAGATAAAATAATTAAAGAAATAGCTCCTGTTATGTTAAAAGCTAAATTAAATACAACCAATATGTGAATTGCAAAAACTTCTACAAGCTTAAATATTTTATTAGATCTAACTTTTCTTAGAATTTTGGTTATTTTTCCTAAATACATAACGCAATTTAAAAGAGTTTCATTTTCTAAAGATTAGATTCAATAATTGTTTTCAAACACTCCGCCATCATTTCATAGCCTTTGGTATTGTGGTGTCCGTCTTTTCTCCAGTAATAATCTTTATAGGAGCTACGATGTTCGCTGATGTATTCTTCATAACAGGGTTGCAGGTTGTAAAAGTTTAGACTGAACTTAGAAAACTCATGGTTCATCCTGTCGTGAAAAAGTAGATTTTTATTTGAAACAGTCAAATCATTAATAAATGGAAAAGTAAAAACAATTAGCTCAATTTTGTTTTTATCTGCAAAATTCTTGTATTCTTTAAAGAGTTGAATCGTTTTTTGGTTACAGTCTTCCAAAACTTCTGAATACTCTTTATTTCTAATCAAAAAACTGTTGTACCCACCAACAACTTTCATCCCTATCCTGAATATATAACTGAGGGCATAAAGCCTTTCCCACTTATGATTAAATCTGAATTGGAAGGTGCTGTCAGGCTGAAACCTCTCCATTCCACCTCTTACAGCAATATCCTGATACAAATCATTAGTGATAAAGCTCTGTAAAATAATATTGGGTTTCAGCGAGATTAATACATCTTCCAAAACTTTGAAATTAAAGAAAGGATCGGAACCGCAAATTCCTGCATTCATAAACTCTATATTGGTGTATTTATGTTTTAAGGAACGCTCTAAGAATCTGGGGTAAGTCGAGTCTGTATCTGTTCCATCGCCTTCGGTAAAAGAATCTCCGAGTACCAGAATACGAATTTGTCCTGAATCTTTTTCCAAGCTCCACTCTTTATCAGAAAAACCATAAGAATTGGATGTTCTCGGAAAAGAAAATTCAGATTTTTCCAAATAATAGCTTTCATTCGGTGCATGTCTGAAATAAAAATTTTGATTGTTGGTTTGATATAATGAAGTGTATCTGCCTGATAAATCGCCTAACATATTACTGACAGTTATGTATAAGAAGCATTCGGTCAAAAAAATAGTATAGATACAAAATAGAGCTATTTTTAAAATTCGACTGAGATGAAAATAAAGAGCTAAAACAGCAATGTATGCACATACGACTAAAATGAAAACCAAGTGGTGCCTAAAATAAATCTGATTGATTTCTACAGTGTACAGAGATATGGTGCCTAATAAAGCAAAAATGACATGTATAACTATGCTTCTTCTATCCGTTAATATCTTTTTTATAAAATTTATTTTTCTCATGTTGTATTTATTGAGAATTTAGTACAGGTAAAAGTATCTCTTCAATACAATTGGCCATCATTTCATATCCTTTGGCATTGTGGTGCCCGTCTTTTCCCCAGTAGTAATCTTTATAGGTGCCACTATGTTCTGTAATATATTCTTCGTAACAGGGTTGCAGGTTGTAAAAGTTTAGACTGAACTTAGAAAATTCATGGTTCATCTTGTCGTAAAAAAGCAGATTTTCATTTGAAACAGTTAAGTCGCTAATGAATGGAAAAGTAAAAACGATTAATTTAAAATTGTGAGCCCGGGCGAGTTTCATATATTCTTCAAATAATTGAACTGTGTTTACCTCAGCTTCTTTTTTCAGGTCTTGTGTCTTATTAGTTTTAACTAAGTATTTGTCGTAGTTTCCAAAAACCTGAATGAGTATTCGGGCTGAAAAACTAATCTGATAAATAGGACTCCACCAATAGTTGTTTTTGAACTTTAGAGTTTTGTCCGACTGAAACCGCTCCATTCCACCCCGAGTAATTATATCGTAATACAAATCATTTGAGGTGAAAGACTGTAAAATGATGTCCGGCTCATATTCTATGATTTTATCGCGTAAAAGAACATAGTCAAAAAACGGATCAGAGCCGGATCTGCCGGCATTTAGGATTTCAACTTTATACCTTTTTGATAAAGAGCGAAAGATAAAGGAACTGTACACGGAATCCATCACTGCCCCCATCCCTTCTGTATAAGAATCACCGAGACAAATGATGCGAATGGTATTTGTGTCTTTTTCTAAAGACCATTCTCCGTCAGTATAGCCAAGTGTATTGGTTATTCTGTTGTGTGAATATTCTGATGTTTTAAGTTTAAAATTTGTATTCGGTTCTCTGATATGGTAGTATGAAGTACTTTTATCGGGAGGAGTATATCCGTTCCATATAATTTCAGGTTTTATCAAAAATAATAACGATTCTATAATCACATAATTCACTAAAAAGAACAGGCAGATTCTGAAAAAAATGCTTTGCCTGTCTTTTTTGTGTTTAAACAGGTTTAAAATAAAAATCAGATAAAGCGGTATCGAGATGCTGAATGGGAACTCCCTTGCTCCAATAATAAACATAAAAAATAAGTAATGCACCAGTACAGCATAAGTGAATGGCATCCACCTTTTTACTCTTCTATGATTTATACTCCACATTATAACTTATATTTTATTGGATATAGCCCATTCAAAAAACGGGATTTCTCAATGCCTTTATTCTGTCAATATCTTTTTTATAAAATTTATTTTTTCATATCAGATTATTGAGAATTTAAGACAGGTAAAAGTATCTCTTCAATACAACCTGCCATCATTTCATATCCTTTGGCATTGTGGTGCCCGTCTATTTGCCAGTAATAATCTTTATAAGTGCCGCCATGTACTCTGATATATTCTTCGTAACAGGGTTGCAGGTTAGAGAAATTTAAATTGAAAGATGCAAATTTTCGCTGTAATTTCTTATGAAAAAAATCAGTATCGCTATGCCCTAAAAAGTCTCTAATAAAAGGGAAGGTAAAAACCACCAGTTTAATCTGATGTGCTTCTGCAAAGTCTTTATATTCTCTGAATAGCCTGACAGCCTTTTCTTCTGCTTCTAATTTCAACTTTGGGTATTCCTCTTGTCTGATTAGATATTTATCATACCCTCCAATGGCCTGAATTAAAATTCTCGCAGTCAGACTTGCCGCATATATTGGTTCCCACCAGTAATTTTTACTGAATTTCATTTTTCCGTTAGTTAGAAATCTTTCCGGTCCGCCTCTCTGAATCATATCAAAATAAAGATCATTTACAGTAAATGATTGCAGGATGATATCTGGCTGAAGCCGGATAAGCTTGTCTCTGAGTAACTTAAAATCATACACAGGGTCTGATGCCACTCTCCCGGCATTTATCCACTCAATATTTAGTAAGCTATTCTTCCTTTTTAAAAATGCCGGATAAGTCGAATCGGCAACTGCTCCGTTACCTTCTGTAAAAGAGTCTCCGAGACATAAAATTCGTACTGTGCCTTCCGGTTTTTTGTTTGACCACTCTGTGTCAGCTATCCCAAAGCTGTTTGCTGTTCTTTCAAAACTGAATTCTGATGATTCTAAGTGATAATTTTGATTTGGTTTGGCTATGATACCGTATTGTGATTCTCCTTTGGTTTCATAAAAAGCAGGATATTGCCCAAAGTTTTTACTTTCATAAATGGCATTTGGTCTAATAAATATGATTGTTAATTCGATAATCAGATATATAACGACTATAAATTTTATACTCTCATACCAAGATATTTTAAGCCAATGTTTTTGCGTTAGCCAATGCAGAACCGCAAGCAGATAGAGGGGCAGCAAAATATTGGTGTGCAGGCCTATAATTTTAAGCCCTCCCAACCAATATCCTATAATGAACAGTATAATATAGAGTTGGAGAAACGTAAAAAAGGATGCTCTTATGCACCAGTGCGAAGAAAGAAAAGAGAAAATCTTATTGATTTTGCCAAGGTACATTCTGTGAATTTAAGTAATGTCAGTGTTTTATTGCTGCCTTTTTTTGAACATACCATCTCACATCTGTATATCCCAAATTATTCGTCTCTCTGTTAAAAGAAAACTCTTTTTTCTCCAACCGATATTTCTGATGTGGCTGCTTGGACATATAATGATTTAAATCTTCCGAAATGTATGGAGAATGATACATTTCCCCAATATTATGAGATAATACCAATTTGAAATTAAAAATAGACTGATAAAACGAAACCTTATTTTGGTCTATATTGTTTGTCCAAACGGTATAAAAGATAAGACACTAAACTCAGCATGAGTTCTACAGCGGTAATTACAAAAAATAAGGTTTAGAGCATGGAGACGTTTGAGGTACTGTTTTAAAAGGTAAAGGAGAACAAAAAATGAATAAGAGTAAAATAAAGTACAGATAATCCGAAAATGTCAAATTCATCACTGAGGCCGTAAAAAGCTTATACCAGCCGATTTTTTCCAAAATTGCTATGACAAGTGCCTTTCTTTGACTTTATCCTGAATGACCGATTCCGCTTATAAATTATAAATACCTGTGAGGATTATCTAAGTTATTTTTTAAAATATTGCCAAATACATATATCCGTGGTGTAAAAGCCAATTTATTGTGTTTTATGATTACGCAGGACAAGTCAGACTTACGGAGCATTTGAAACCTTTTTCTTAAATAATCCACGACTAAAATGATATCTGTCAGGAAATATAGAAATAACCAGATAAATCAGGGCGATGTAGCTCGGAATAGAATATCTTGGAAGCGGTACGGTAAATACTGTATTGCCGAGAGTGTAGAGAAAGATGAAAAGAATCAACGCCCATCCCCAAGCTTTTATCTCTCTGTATTTTCTATAAAAAATCATAAACCAAAAAAGGAAATACCAAATAAAGAGCTGTGAGAACTTCTCGAAATTATAGAAAAACACTTTTGTAAAAAAAAGATTTTTATTGGGGAATGTCTGGCTGAAAGAGCAATTATAATTTTGAAGATGCAGTCCGTCACGATAAAACCCTTCATGGCTTTGTACTAATATGTTCACAGAGGTATTTCCCGGGATAGGAAGCAGGTTCCAAAAATTGAGTATAAAAAACTTTTTCACATGGGAATTCCCTGACTGTAAATAGTGCCAGTATGAGCTGTTTATACTTTTTTCTACATAGTCAAAGCGCTCTCTTTTACTCCAGTTTGGGTAGCTTTTATCTACATAATCCCGGAATTGTTCTCTTGGTCCCAGCCAAATATTGTTAGAGTGAAGAATAAAATCCTGTAAAATGACTTCGTCTTCATTCGCAGCCTTAGCAGCCCAGTTTTCTGTGAAAGTTTCCTTGTCTTTTGAATTTTCAATCTGCCTGAATGTTTCTGTAATGACGTGCATAGCAGGCCTTCCGTAAAGAGGGACTTTAGTAGAATTAAGCACTTCAGACATAAAAAATCCAATTGTTCCTGAATACAAAAACAACACAATATATCCTGCGGAAACCTTTAAAAGATTTGAAAAATCAACAAGTCTCCACGTGCGAGTATATTTAACAAGCAGTACAAAAGGCAGAATAACACACAACAAAATACCTATATGTCTGCTGCCAATCAGGACAAATACAGCCAGCCCGTGCAACAGCATATTTGTGAAAGAAGTATCCTCTTTGTACAAATAGCGGACTATGGTGGAAAGAAGCAGTATCTCCGCTGAAATGAAGATACTTTCACTCATGATATTAAACTGGAAAAGGATTATTGGACTATATCCCATGAGTAAGTAAAAAGTTAGTTTTTTCCTGTCCTTAGGTACACTCCTCACCGCATGAATAAGTATCCCGATACAGAGTGCAAGTTGTATGAAATTTAAAAGCTTGAAAGCACTGCACACGCTTCCAAGTATAAAAGTAAAAGCCTGTACAATCAGCGGATATAAAAAAGGATAATGCGGGAATAACGAGTTTATTGCCGAAGTTCCCATGACAACCCCGTCCACATAGTTAAACAATATTGGTGTGGTCATGTAATAAAAGAGACCGATGAAAATTATAATGATTTCGTATCTGAATTCCTTTAATAAAGGCTTATAGTTTTTCATGATAAACTATTTCAGACGCTGTAACCCTATGGCCATTAATGAAAACTGAACAAACAATACACATAAAAAAAGGAGTGCAGGTATAAAACTATTGCCTGCAAATGCGCGTATCAAGCTTATCAGTATGAATATTCCTGTCGGTATCATGATCAATAAATGCAGCTTCAATGGGTTTTTCAAAGCAATAATCTCTATGATAAACTGTAACGTTCTGATAGAGTCTCGTATAATATTGACCTTAGACCGGCCTTTTCTTTTTCGGTATCCGTTTGGATAAAATTCCATTTTCATACTGTCCAATGCATAATGCAGGGTCATAGAAGTGGTAAAACTGAATTTATTGGACAAGTGCGGAAAGTATGGTATGATAGTCTCTTTTGAAAAAATTCGCATTCCTGAATTCACATCCGGGATTTTGGTGCCGGCGGTAAATTCTACAATAAATTTTAACAGCCCTCTGAACAGGCTCTTAAACAGAGAATCTTCCACAAAGAAATTATTTCGGCTGCCAACCACCAAATCCAGTCCTGCAAAATAGCGATCCAACATAGACAATAAGTGATCGACAGGGTAGGAGCCGTCTCCGTCCAAAATTACAACCGTATCGTTTGAGGCATTTTCTATACCTTTTTTTAAAGAATATCCATAGCCCATGTTTAAAATATTGTCTATGGTTGAGACGTTCGGGCATTTTTCTTCTACGACTTGAACTGTTCGGTCGGTAGAACCGTCATTCACAAGAATAATTTCGGCTTTGTATCTTTCCTGTTCGGACAGCAAAGCTTCCAGTTCATCAACTGTTTGGGCAATACTCTCCGCTTCATTATATACCGGAATGACGATGGATATTGCTTTCATAGTGTCTGTACAGATGTTTGGTTAGCCAGTTATATTCGTTTTCTTTAGTGTTCATCCAAGCGCCGATAGGAGTGTTTAACCCGGCCTTTTTTTGAAAAATGATTTGGTCGGGTAAGAGTCCTTTCATGGCGTTTCTCAATATTAGTTTATTTTTTTTGTATTTCCATGAGAGGCTGCAGGTAAACCGGACAAGATTTAGGTCTAAGAACGGACTTAGAGACTCTAATCCGCTTTTTCTGACGGCCTGATTTGTTTTGAGCAGTATGTTATCCGGCAGCCAGGTTTTAAAATCTACAAACAGATGTTGTTGCGGAATTTCAAGGTGCTTCACCTGATTGTAGTACTGCGCAAATTTTAGAAAAGGGTCTGTATCGTATATCAGTTCTTTGTACCGGATTCCCAAGAGCTGGATTCTTTCTTCCGGAGATAAAATTTGCCTCCATTGAAAGTGTGCCTTTCTGTAATCTCGATGTGTCCCATGGATGAATCTTCCAATCTTGACTTTCCAGTTTAATTTGTTGTTGAGGTCTTTCCATTTTCTGACCGTATGGGTATGTTTTAAAAAATGCAGAAAATTCAGGTACGGATTTAGCTTGTCCGCAAACTGTGTGGGATATCCGCCAAACAGCTCGTCTGCTCCGTCGCCTGTAAGCACGTAGTTCACCTCTTGAGTGGCAGCTTCTGAAAGAAAGTGAAGCGGAAATATTGCGTTGTCAGCAGGAATATAGTCGCTGTTTGAAATAAAATCCAACACCTGAGCAGATACCTGATGTGGGGCGGTGATAGATTTAACTTCTATTTCTAAGAAATCAGCTAAAGTCTGTGCTTTTTCAAATTCATCATATTGTGGTGGTTCAAATGAAAAAGTGTAATACCGTCCGTCCGTTCGGAGTATATTTTTCAGATAATATGCCAGAATGGAGGAGTCCAGTCCTCCGCTCACGAATAATCCTACCGCGTGTTCCGGGACACGTTTTCGTATTGCTTCTTCTAATAAAAACCGAATTTGCTCCTGAGCTTCTTTCTCGTCTGTGGTTTGTGTATCCGAGAAATACTCTGACAGCCGGAAATATTCTTTTTTACGGATATGATTTTCTTTCAGATGAATTTCAATAATCTGTCCGGCTTCCACCTGAAATATGTTTTCGTACAATGTCCACGGCTGTAATACATATCCCAGAGCTAAAAAATGATTAACAGCTTCCGGGTTTAAACGGTTTTTCTGATTATTAGATTTTAAAATGGGATGAATTTCATTTGAGCAAATCACCTCTCCATCTACATAAGAATAATACAAAAATCTTTCTCCAATCGGGTCTCTTGCTAAAATCACATTTCCGGCCTTCTTGTCATAAAGTATTAGTGCGAAAACCCCGTCTATTTTTTGGATGAAGTCAATGCCGTATTGTGTATATAAACCGACAATCAATTCTGCTTGAGATTGAATAGCATTAGGTGTGTCAGCTGAAATTACCTTTTTCAATTCATCATAGTTAAAGAAAAGACCATCCACTATCGCCAAGTATTCCTCACTCTGATACTCCCCGTTAAGAATAGATTTTCTTTTTTCAAAACGGAGAGTGTCGAAAAAATAATTTTCGGACTGAATTGTATCAGATACAAAGGTTTTTGATGATGCACTTTCCGAGTATGAGCTAAGTTTTGCCCGTTCTTGAATGCGCTCCGACTGTTCAGATATAATCCCCCAGAATCTGCTCATAAATCAGACATTAAGGTAAGTTTTTCCTGACAATTTACTTGGAGTTTGTTTGTTGTAAGCCGTAAAAGTCAGTTTTCGATAGGAGTCAATCCCTGAAGAAAAGAGTTTTCTTCCAAAGTTTCTTCAATGCAATTAGCCATCATTTTATAACCTTTTGCATTATGATGACCGTCTTTTTTCCAAAAAAATCCTTTATAGCTGAAATGATTATTTATGAATTCTTTTTCATAGCAATTGTGCAGACTGTAAAATTCCAACCCAAACTTTTTGAATTCTTTTCTAAATTTCTTTTCAAAGGATAAATTATCCTGACTATTGGACTTTTCCCCTTTAAAAACCAAGGAGTAAACTAAAAGATTAATATCTCTTTCTGTGGTGTACTCATAATATTTTTTAAATAAGTCTATAGATTTCTCCTCTACATCTTTTTTGATAATGGAGTACTCATCCTGTCGGATTAAATACTTGTCCATTTGCCCAACTGCCTGAATTAAAATTCTGGACACAAAACTTGCCGCATAAATTGGCTCCCACCAGTAATTTTTTCTGTAAGTTAATGTGCTGTCTTCCTGAAATCTCTCTCCTCCGCCTTTAATCAGCATGTCGTAGTACAAGTCGTTTGTGGTAAATGATTGTAATACGATGTCCGGTTGGTATTGGATGAGTTTGTCTTTCAGCAGCTCGAAGTCAAAGAAAGGGTCTGAGCCACATCTTCCTGCGTTCATGACCTCAATATTTGAATATTTATTTTGCAGGCTTCTTCTTAGAAAAGCTACGTAGGAAGAATCCATATCGCTTCCGTCTCCTTCGGTAAATGAGTCTCCAAGACATAAAATTCTAATTGTATTACTGTCCTTTTTTATATCCCATTCATAGTCGGGCAGTCCTAAGCTGTTGGCAGTTCGGTGAAATTTAAACTCCGGAGTTTTAAGATAGTATTCCTCGTGTGGTTGTCTGTTGTGGTAATAAGTTTCTCGGCGGGTATCGTATGGTGCGTAGTATTGACCCCGGATAAAAGGGACGTATATTGCCGGCGGCCGAATGAGTACCAGAATAAATTCTATAATTATATAAATAGAAATAAAATATTTAATTTTTGAAAAAACAGTTTCAGAAAGCACTTTAAATCGATGTAGAAATTCAGCTAAAGCTATCAGTATCAAAGGAATTATAATATTGGTGTGAAAGCCAATCGCTCTTAACCCAAATCTTTTATGCAGAAAATAAAAAAGAATCGGATACAACACTAACAAAGTATAGAAGCTCCATTTTAAAGCTTTATTGGATTGAATAAATCCGTATATCCGATTAAAAAATCTAATGAGCATCTTTATTCTTCCTCAATTTCAATCATGTATTTGCTTCTTTTCAGATTAAAATCTTTTACAGACTGCACGTTCCCGTTTGGCCATTGGACGGTAATTTCTTTGAGTTGGGATTCGGCCGGTAAAAACCAAATGTCCTGACCCGCTCCTTTTCCGTCACTGCTGACCGCCTGTATAAGTCGGGTACGTTGAGTTTCTTTTTTTTGATTATTTGTGATAGTAACTGTAACCAAAGCTCCCAATGCGTCCTTGATCTGTTTCCCCTGAAGTCGGAGTGTGAAAAATGTCCCTTCATCATTTGATTGAATATAAGTGACAACCTGATTCTTAAGCTTTGAGTTTGGAAATCCGCCTTTCATCCAGATTACGGGTTGATATGTCTTGGGATTTGGGGTTACAGTCATGCTGTTGATGTGTGTAGGCATTTGCTCCAATGCGAGAAGCTGGTAGAAGTAATAATCCTGAAGAAACTGATAAAATGTCAATGGGTACAATTCGTCCAAATGCCTTCCGCCACCGAATAAAATATACGGTCTTGAGTGACCTTTGTCAATATTAATCGCGGCACGTGCGTAGGTAAGTAGTGAATATTGCTCAATTGTATTTTGTACTTCAAAACTATCCAATTCCCACATTGTCGGAAACTCATCGGGGCCGGAAGTACCCGATAAAATATTGAATACTAAATATTTGTCTATAAATGAGTGGTCAGTGTTGCTGATAATATTTATACTTTGATTTCCGTCATAATCTCCCAAAAGATATATTCCTCCTTTAAAAGGTTTATGATATTGATGCTCTCTGTATGTATTGATAAAAAATGGATATTCTTCACTCAATCTTTTGTATTCGAATGAGAAATTGGAATGATAGAAAGTGCTTAAGAGCAAGTCGTTTTTGCCGTCATTGTTGATGTCTGCCACTGCACAGTCCATGATTTGCTGTGGCTTGGTCACTATTCCGTATGCGTTTGCGGATTCTTTAAATGTTCCGTCTTCCTTTTGAATAAATAGTAAGGATGAATATTTTTCACCGCCTAAAAATATGTCTAACAACCCATCTTCGTTTGCATCCAGGAAACAGGCGCAGACTGAACGTTGGGGTATATCAAATCCGGCTTCGGCCGCTATATCTTTGTATGTTCCGTCTTTCTGATTCATGAGGAGCGAAGGGTAGAGGTAATCCAGGCGCGGATTAGAAAAGTTTCTAAGAATCAGAATATCCTGAAACCCGTCATTGTTGATATCGACTGCATACATTTTTTCGCCCCCGGGTATTTGGCTTAGACCGGAAGGTTCTGTAATATCTTTCCATTCGCTTTTATTATTTTGCTCAAAAAGTTTGACAGGCTCTCTGTAACCGTTAGAGACTAAAATGTTTTGAGTGTTCGGGAATCTGTTTACAGCCAGTACAGCCCCCGGATATCCCGGCTGGTTGTCAGTATCACTAAGTTGTGGTGCAAACGTAAAGTCTTTGCTTTTATGTTCAATCAATACTGAGTCGTTCAGCATTTTGGCAGTCCAGTGCCATCTCATGGCTTCATCGGGATTGTCGGTAATAAAGTTGTTTCTCAGAAATTTTTGCAGAGCCAGGGCTTTTTCCTGACAGCCTTCTGTTTCGGATTGTTGAGCACAGGGCAGCCAATCTATATACAGCTTTGTCGCAATTAGTTCATTGACTGTAGTCGGATATTTTTCTCTGCTGACCTGAATCAGGCTATCCACGACATGAAAGTTTCCTGTAAGAGAATGATAAATAATAACCGTTCTTACTGCTTCAGTAAATTCTTCTTTATTTTTTGCTGGTATGCCTGGCAGTTCATTCAGGGTAACCTGAGCGATAGTATCTTCAAACTCATATTTCAACTGATGGGGAAAAGTATCAGACTGAATTGCACTCCAGATTCTATCCGTTGTTGTTTCGGCACTTGCGGTTTGAAAGAGCGACCAGACAAGTGCTAAAAGAATCCATTTAAACATGAGGTTAAAGATACTTTACTTCATAATAAAAAAAAAGTCCCGACTCAAGTGGAGCCGGGACCAAACACTACGAATGTTTGAAACACGCATCGTTATCTGAGTGGTGTACTCAGAATTATTTTTTTACTGTGTCTTTAACCTCTTTTACAGTTTCTTTTACTTTTTCCTCTGCTGTTTTCTTGGTAGCTTTTACTTCTTTAGCCACTTCATCGGAGGTTTCCTTAACTTTTTTAGTGGTTTTTTTGGCTGCCGTTTCAGCTTTTTTAGCAGTAGTCTTAACTTCTTTAGTCGCTTCTTTTACAGCCTTTTTAGCTTTAGATTCTGCCTTTTCCGCCGTTTTTGCGACTTGCTTTGTTGCTTCTTTAACAGTTTTCTCCGCTTTTTTAGCGGCTTCTTTTGTAGCCTTTTTAGCTTTAGTTTCTACCTTTTCAGCCGTTTTTGCAACTTCTTTGGTTGCTTTCTTAGCTGCTGTTTCAGCTTTTTTGGTAACCGTTTTCACTTCTTTAGCAGCTTCTTTTACAGCTTTTTTAGCTTTGGTTTCTACCTTTTCAGCTGTTTTTGCAACTTCTTTGGTTGCCTTCTTAGCTGCTGTTTCAGCTTTTTTCTCAGTCTTTTTAGCTGCTGTTTCAACCTTTTTAACGGTTTCTTTTACTTTCTTTTCGGCTTCTGCAGCTACTTTCTCTACGTTTTTAACTATATCCTTAGCTTTTGCCTCCACATTAGTTACCGTTTCCTTAACGGTAGTTTCTGCAATACCGAATTGTTCCTGAATAAATGTAAAAGCTTTATCTGCTCTGATTTTCATATCATCGACAAAGTTTTCAGCTTCTGTCAGTGCATTTGCTCTGAATCCGTCAATATCAATTATCCCCTGAAATCTCTCTTTGATTTTGTCCTGATATTCTTTCAGATTGTCTTTTTGACCATCTAACTGATTCTTTAAATCTCCGGTGATGATTTCAATGTTGTTTTTCAACTCATCAAATTTTTCGTTGAAGTCTCTTGACAGCTTATCAAAAGCTTCTTTAAACATATTGTTCTTTGCCATTTTTAGTGTTATTTAGTTTCAAAATTTTCGATACAAAGCTACGATACAACCTCCTGTAATTCTTTAACTTACCATTATTAAAAGAATATATAAAGGTGTATTGAGAATTAAGAAAATGTGCAAATCTTTACACTCTGAGTTTCAAAGAGCTATCCTCTGATTTATTTCGCCTTTTGTATGGCTTTTTTAAGGGAGTCCAAAGCTTCGTTGACCAATTTATGGATTTCCTTTACTGTTTTTTGAACTTGTAATTTGTATCGGTCATTCAATACCTTTTCGTTCAGCAGTTGTTTAGACAGAGCTTCAATTCTAACTGTCACTTCATCCAGGGCTACCTGAGCGTTTTGTGTAAGCTGCTGTGCAGTCTCCGGCAAAATCTTTAAATCATTCTGAATGCTTTTGATTTGCACTTTTGTATCAGAAACTATCTGATCAATGTTTTCTTTGATGGAATGTAATGGATTCATAATTGTATGTTTTACGGGTTTAATTTATGATTTTTTCGGCTGCCTGATTTTTATGCTTGGTGTCTTTCAGTTGAAGTGCATTTTTAATCGGCGTCTTTTCCAAGGCTAAATCTATAACTTCGCGGATGTTTTTAACGTAGTGGAATTTAAGCTCTTTCAAAAAGTCCTGATTGATTTCATCCACATCTCTCTGATTTTCTTTGCTCAGTATAATTTCTTTGATTCCTGCTCTTTTTGCCGCAAGAACTTTTTCTTTGATTCCGCCTACCGGTAAAACAGTACCTCTTAGAGTAATCTCACCGGACATAGCAAGGTATGGTCTGATTTTCCTCTGGGTGTATAATGAAGTCATTGCAGTAATAATGGCAATTCCGGCTGAAGGTCCGTCTTTGGGTGTAGCACCTTCGGGTAAATGGAGGTGTAGGTTCCAGTTTTTGAATGCTTCATACGGAATTTTGAGCATATCCATATTCGCTTTAATCCAGGTGTTGGAGGTCGTAATGGATTCTTTCATGACATTGCCTAAATTTCCGGTAGTGGTCAGTTTACCGTCGCCTCTTGAAAGATTTGATTCGATGAACAGTATTTCACCGCCTACAGCCGTCCACGCCAGGCCTATGGAAACGCCTACCGGCAAATCCACTGTATATTCGTCTAAGTTGAACTTTTTCTTACCAAGGATTTTTTCAAGCTCATCGACTTTAATGTCTGTGTTATATTCTTCCTCCAAAGCAATGTTTTTCGCCGCATAGCGCATGATAGATGCCAGCACACGGTCTAATTCCCTGACTCCCGATTCGCGGGTATAATCCTGAATCAGTTTTTGCAGAGTTTTACGTGAAATTCTGATTTGACTGCTTTTCAGTCCATGAGCCTTTCTTTGCTTTTTAATCAGGTGTTTTGTCGCAATTTCTATCTTTTCCTCTGTGCTGTAACCGCTGATGTAGATAATTTCCATACGGTCTCTCAGGGCAATTGGGATTGTGCTGAGGGAATTGGCGGTCGCGATAAACATCACTTTGGACAAATCATATTCTAATTCAAGGAAGTTATCGTAGAAACTGCTGTTTTGTTCCGGATCCAATACTTCTAAAAGTGCGCTGGAAGGATCTCCTCTGTGGTCATTGCCTACTTTGTCAATTTCATCCAACACAAAAACGGGATTGGAGGTTTGAACTTTTTTCAAACTCTGAATGATACGTCCCGGCATAGCCCCGATATAGGTCTTACGGTGCCCCCGTATTTCAGATTCATCATGAAGCCCGCCAAGCGCCATTCGAATATATTTTCTGTCCAATGCTTTGGCAATAGACCGCCCCAAAGAAGTTTTACCCACTCCCGGAGGGCCTACGAAACACAGAATGGGAGATTTTAAATTTCCTTTTAATTTTAGTACGGCGAGATACTCTAAAATTCGATCTTTTACTTTATCCAAACCGTAATGGTCTCGATCCAAAATTTTACCGGCTTGTTTCAGATCAAAGTTATCGCTGGTGATTTCATCCCACGGCAGTTCGACTACCAGGTCAAGCCAATTCAGAATAACTGAATATTCTGCTGCGGCCGGGTTGATTCGTTGTAACTTCTGCACCTCTTTGTCAAAAGATTCCTGTACGACTTTTGACCATTTTTTGGACTTTGCTTTTTCTTTTAGCCGATTAATTTCCTGAGTCATGGAATCTCCGCCCAACTCTTCCTGGATGGACTTCATCTGCTGATGCAGGAAATAATCTCTTTGCTGTTTGTCAATATCCTGACGCACTTTATCCTGAATGCTGACTTTGAGTTCCAGTAGTTGTAGCTCGGAGTTCATATGCTGCAAGACTTTCTGAACTCTTTCCCGAATACCGTTAAGTTCCAAAATCTCCTGCTTGCTTTTTGCTTCAATATTTAAATTGGTGGCAATAAAATGAGTCAGAAATTTGATGCCGTTGATGTTGTTCAGTACAATTTTGGATTCATTGGGTATATGGGGAGTCAGATCAATTATTTTGGATGCCAATTCCTTTAGAGTAACCATAAAAGCTTTGGCCTCCTGCTTATCGATTTCACTTGCGTCGTCCATTGGAGTGATAGAACCTATCATATAGGGCTCCGTTTGAGTAATGTCATCAAGAAAAAATCTTTTGACGCCCTGTATGATAATGGTACTGCCTCCATCAGGCATTTTCAGAACTTTCAAAATACGGGCTACAGTACCAATCTTGTATAAATCTTCAGCTTCCGGCTCTTCGATATTCATATCTTTTTGAGCTACCACACCAATCAGTTTTTGCTCCTTGTACGCTCTTTTTATCGCCTTGGTCGAACGCTCCCGACCTACAGATATGGGTATGATAACTCCGGAGAAAAGTACATTGTTTCGTAAAGGCAGAATAGGAAGTGTAGCAGGGATATCTTCTCTTTTCATTTCCTCGTCTTCATCTATGGACATCATCGGAATCATTTCGACCTCTTCTACCAAATCCTGAAGTTTTATATTTTTGAAATTGCTCATATTGTATTAAACACATTAATATTATCTCACTCCTATCCCCAATTGCTGTGCCATAGCCATCTGCATGACAAAGTGTATGTTTTTTCTCTAAAAAGCAAGCGGAGAACTGTCATTTTGTTTGATTTATGGATTGTTTTATAATTTTTTAAATCAAACTTATTTTAAGCAGAAATTAAAAACAGCTGAAAAAATATAAAATATCGTGTACAACAGTTAAATTGTACGTATGTGTGATACTTTTGTCTGTCCGCCTCATTTGTCTGCGACCGGAAACTGGATTTTTGGTAAAAATTCTGACCGGGAACCTAATGAGATTCAGTTAGCAGAATATCATCCTCCGGCACATAAAGAAGATATCAGTCAAAGATGTACCTACATCTCTGTAGAACATACAAGAGACACTTATGGGGTCATTTTATCCCGGCCTTATTGGATGTGGGGTGCAGAAATGAGTATCAATGAAAAGGGAGTTGCAATCGGCAATGAGGCTGTTTTTACCAGACTTGCATCACCTAAGAAAAATCAGGGTCTGACCGGTATGGATATGCTGCGCCTCGCTTTGGAAAGCTGTGCAACCGCTCAGGAAGCAGTAGAGAAGATTATTGACCTCAACCAGAAGTATGGACAGGACGGGAACGGTGGATATCACTCTAAGTTTTATTATTTCAACAGCTTTATAATTGCGGATGCTCAGGAGGCTTTTGTGTTGGAAACCGTTGGGAAATTTTGGGCAGTGGAGCAGGTGAGAGCGTACAGAGCAATTTCAAACGGATTGACTATAGGAAGTGAATATGATGAGATTCATCCTGAAACGATAGATTTTGCCCGAAGAAAATCTTGGACTAAGAAGAGAGAAGAATTTAATTTTTCCAAAGCATTTTCTTCTTATTGGATGCCCAAACTTTCGGGCTGTCGTTTGAGAAAGTCTTTGATTGAGAAAGGACAAAAAGATTCTTTTACGGTTTTAGATGCGTTTGAAGCATTGCGCTCTCATGATAGAGATGAAGAAGATTTTATGCCCAATCAGGCCACTACGGGAAGTGTGTGCATGCATGCCAGCGGGTTGTTTTCTCCGCAGCAAACTACGGCGAGCATGGTTGTCGAAATCAGAAAAAGTGCTCCTCCAACTGCTTGGCTGACCGGGTCATCCTCGCCTTGTCTGAGCGTGTTTACTCCATTTTACATAGAGACCGAATTGCTGATTGACAGTCGTACGCACTGGATTAAATGGGAGCAGTGGCACAGAACAGCTATACACGATTACAAAAAAGCCTTAAGCCGTATTCAAAGCTTGAGAAATTGCAAAGAGGATGAATGGGTGAATCAGGATAAAGTTTTGATAAAAAACGGAAACAAAACGGATAGAGATTCTCTGAGCAGGAGAGCATGGAGTGAGTCCGATAAAATTTTGAACAGTTTGTTGTCAGAAACTTATCAAAAGCATACGTCTTATCTGTACAGAGCTTTATGGAAAAGACATCATCAGACTAAAAGTTTTTAACCTTCAACAGTGAAACCCAAAGTTTTGATTGTATATGCCAGTATGACCGGGAATACGGAAGGAATAGCCGAAGAACTATTTGAAATTTTCAAAGAGAAAAATTGTGAAGTTGTGTTATTTGAGTGTACTCAGACAGATGCAAGAGCATTTCTGGATTGTGATATTTGCCTGATTGGCACATACACCTGGGGCCGAGATGGGGAACTGCCGGATGAAATTGTAGATTTGTACGAAGACATGTCCGAATTGGATTTGTCCGGCAAAGTCTATGGCGTATTTGGCTCGGGAGAAGAATTTTACGGTAATTTTTGTAAGTCGGTAGATGATTTTGATTTAAAATTTAAATCTGTTCATGCGGTTAAAGGTGCGGAGTCTTTGAAAATAGAACTTGAAATAACAGACTCAGATAAACAAAAAGTAAGTGATTTTGCCGATGATTTGATTCAAACTTTTCATTCTTTAAACGATAAATCTAATGTCAGTTAAAAAATCTATTCACACCGATGTGGCTATAATTGGGGCAGGTTATGCAGGAATTGCCGCTGCATCCAAATTATATGAATCCGGGAAAAAGTTTGTCGTATTAGAAGCCCGGGATCGGATTGGCGGCCGGGTGAATACAGTAAACTTATCGCCTTCCGGCTGTATGGTAGAATTGGGCGCACAATGGATTGGGCCTACTCAGTACAAAATATGGGAATGGGTAAAGAAATATCAGGTGGAGACTTTTGATTGTCACGATAAAGGGAAAAATATTTATCACTATAAAAATAAGACCACTTCATACAACGGGACAATTCCCAAGATGAATCCTTTTGCTCTCATAGATTTAGGCATAGGGATGACCCGACTAAATAAAATGGCGAAAACGATTGATCCGGAAAAGCCGTGGGAGTCACCTAATGCGGAAAAATGGGACGGCATAACTATGGATACCTGGATTGGAAAACATTTGTGGACTCGTGAAGCTCAAAAGGCAATGCATGTCGGATTGGAAACAGTTTTTGCCTGTATGGCTTCTGAAATTTCACTTCTCCATTTCTTATTCTATTGTCATTCGGGAGATAATTTAGATACACTTTTAGCCGTCACAAATGGTGCGCAACACACTTTGTTTAAGAACGGCGCTCAAAATTTACTGGAGCAAGTTGCACAACCATTTCGCAAGCAGATTTTTCTGGAACAGGTTGTAACTTCTATCAATCAGAAAGAACCCGAAGTAGTAGTTTCTACAGATAATCTGGAAGTTTATGCCCAAAAAGTTATAGTAGCGATACCGCCGGTATTAGCTCACAAAATTAATTACAATCTTTCTCTCCCAACCCGAAAGTCTCAGCTTTTACAGCGAATTCCTATGGGTGCGGCAATGAAATGCTACACCATTTACGATAAGCCTTTTTGGAGAGAACAGGGATATTCGGGACAGATTGTAAGTGACCGATCTCCTTTGCATGTTAGTTTTGACTGCTCGGAGCCAAATGGGAAAGGGAAACTTCTGTTCTTTGTGGAAGGACGTTATGCGAGAGATTTTATTGAATTGCCTTTTGAAGAAAGGAGAAAAAAAGTGATTCAGGAATTAGTGTATTATTTTGGAGACCGTGCTGCAAAGCCATTGGATTATACCGACCATTGTTGGATAGAAGAAGCCTTTAGCGGAGGATGTTATACGGGAATTTTCCCTCCCGGAGTCTGGACTCAGTTTGGTTCCGTGCTGAGAGAATCTGCCGGGAATATTCATTGGGCAGGTACCGAAACTGCCGTGAAGTGGAATGGTTATCTGGATGGAGCAGTTGAGTCGGGATATCGTGCCGCAGACGAAATACTTAAGAACATCTAAAACAGGCAGCCAAAAAGTGTAAGTTTAATACCTTTTAAATCGTTTTAGCTGTTTTTTTGAATCACATCACCCACTCTTTTTACGACTTCTTCCTGACCGATTAATTCTGCGAGTTCGAAGAGTGGAGGTCCTCCGGCTTCACCGCTAATCATAATGCGAAATGTAGCCATAATCTCACCTGGTTTTCTGCCTTCCTCTTCCATGATATCTTTGACTGCAGTTTCTATACTTTCTGCCTTCCATTCCTCCGTGTTTTTAAGAGCCTGAAGGATTTTTGTGAAAGCTTCCGGCACTCCTTCTTTTGTCCACCTTTTGTCAAATTGCTTTTGTGCAAACTCAGTGGGTGCTGTAAATACGTATTGTCCGGCAGAAATGAATTCTTTTATAAAGGTGACTCTTTCAATAAAGAGGGCAATGTATTTTTTCAAAAACTCCTCATCTTTTCGGATTCCTGCATTTTCAAAATCCTTTCGGGTGATTTCTAGAATGTCTTCCGGCGTTTTTTCTCTGAGATACTGCTGATTGAACCATTTCGCTTTTTCAAAGTCAAATTTTGCACCCGATTTGCTGACGCGCTCTAATGAGAATGCATTTATCAGTGCTTCCTTGTCAAACAATTCCTGCGTACCGCCCGGATTCCAACCTAAAAATGCCAGCATATTTATAAATGCTTCGGGGAGAAATCCTCTCTCCTTAAATCCGGTGGATACTTCTCCTGTTTCAGAATTTGTCCAATTGAGCGGAAAAACCGGGAAGCCTAATCGATCGCCGTCCCTCTTGCTAAGTTTGCCGTTGCCGTCCGGCTTCAGAATCAGCGGAAGGTGTGCAAACTCCGGCATCTGCTCTTCCCAGCCCATAAATTTGTACAACAGCACATGTACAGGTGTGGACGGGAGCCACTCTTCGCCCCGAATGACGTGTGAGATTTGCATGAGGTAATCATCCACTATATTGGCCATGTGGTAGGTCGGCATTCCGTCAGCCTTGAAAATAACTTTATCGTCAATCTGATTGGAATTGAAAATTACCCAGCCTCTTATGATATCGTGAAAGCGAATTTCCTCGTTTCTCGGCACATTGATTCGTACCACGTACGGGTCACCGTGCTTTAATCTTTTTTCAACTTCGTCGGCAGAAAGGGACAGAGAGTTTTTCATGTACTGGCGGGTGATATGGTTGTAGGCAGGATTTGGGACTCCCTGTTTTTTGAGCCTTTCCCTCATATCTTCTAATTCTTCCGGTGTGTCGAAAGCGTAATATGCATGCCCGGAATCAATCAGCTGATCCACATATTTTTTATATAAATGCTTGCGCTCACTTTGCTTGTACGGGCCAAATTCTCCGCCAAGTTCTCCGCCCTCGTCAATCTCCATCCCCGCCCATTTTAGAGACTCCTTAATGTATTCTTCTGCTTCGGGTACAAATCTGGTCTGATCCGTGTCTTCTATTCTCAAAATAAATTTCCCTCCATTTTTCCGTGCAAAAAGATAATTGTACAAGGCTGTTCTCACTCCGCCAAGATGAAGAGGCCCTGTCGGACTTGGTGCAAATCGAACTCTAACCACTTTAGTCATTTTCAAAGTTTTCTGTAAACCACAAAGTTAGGACTTCTGTATTTATTTTGTAAGGTTTGAAGTGTTTAGCTGGTCAGAACGGACAGAAATAATCAAAAGATAAAACCTCTTGCAAAAGTTCTGTAATTTGCACGCATGTATTTTGTGCGTATCCCGAAAATACTTTTTCGTCTGTTTCCGCAATATCAGTGGGGCGTGGCACGAAATCAAATTGCCCTGACTTTTGATGACGGCCCACATCCGGAAAGCACGCCCGCATTGTTGGAGGTTTTAAAGGAAGCCAATTGTCCCACCACACATTTTTTACTGGGGAAAAATGCCATACAGTACCCAGAGTTAGTCAAGGAAATCAAAATGCGTCATGCAATAGGACATCATTCTTATCACCATCTCAACGGGTGGAATACATCTGATGAAATTTATTTGCAGGATGTGAAAAAAGGATTTGAAGCCATAAGGACGAATTTGTTCCGACCTCCGTATGGGAAAATAAAGCAGTCGCAGTGGAGGGCTGTTCAGTCTGAATTTCCTGAAATGAAGTGTTGCCAGTTTAATTTTATGCCTGGAGATTTTGACGATAAAATTGATTCGGAGCGATTAGAAAAAAGAATGAAAAAAGCTAAAGGCGGTGATATTATTGTTCTGCATGACCGTCCGGAATGTCTTACGAAATACCTTCCTTTTCTGAGTGAATTTATTGCCGATTGGAAAGCAAAGGGCTTAGAATTTGTGACTTTGGATGTATAGCGGTTTAAAATTTTATTGCAGTCTCCTTTCAGCTTTTATATCTCATTATGGATATTTATCTGAAAATATCTTTGACCGTTGTTTAATAATGTGACATCATAAAGTGCGGCTGGATGAAATTACCTTCCCGTTTTTATATAAAGATGAGAATGATAAAACTTTATCGAAAAAATAAATTCAAATCATTTTAAATTCTCGAGCATCAACATCATTTTTTGGTGGATTAACTGTATTGCTTTCAATGGTCGAACCATTACTTTAAAATCTACAATTTTACCTTCTTCGTTGCACCTGATCATATCCACACCATTGACAATTATTCCGTCAATCTCTGTAGTAAACTCCAAAACGGCATTGTTGCCCTGCAGTACTTCCCGTACATATGTAAAAGTTGGATTGTAAAAAACAAAAAAGGCCGCAGTTAGGTACATGGTCGTGATCTGCTTCCCTTCCTGTGCTCTGTGCAGTATAGGCGAATGGAAAGTAACATCTTCAGCCAAAATATCGGCTAAACGCTGTGTGTTTTGTGATTGCAGTATTTCATGCCAATCGTTTATTGTTTGCTGAATTTTCATAAAGATTGATTTGTATTGCTTAAAGGTAAGGATTATATATTTTTCTTTATTGGGTTTAAAATAGCGTTTGGGCGACTTGGCGACGGGACGGATTTTTACCGATAAACTTCAAAATAAACTATCAAAACTTTATTTGACGATTTGCTCTGTAGAAGTATATGAGATTTTAGAGATGCCTTAAAGTTATTGATAATTAGCAGGGGTAGGTTTTTATTTTACGACTCTTATATCGTGCTAAACAGAAATTGAAATTCAGAACTGCCGACAGGCTATCTTTTTGTTCTGTAAATAAAAATGCTCCCCAATTGTGGACGAGGAGCAATCCAGATGTTTTCACAACGGAATAATCCTTATTGTGAATTGCTATCAGTTATGATGTAAATATAAACAGTTTATTGTATTTTAAAGTATCAAAATAAATAAAATGAAAAGAATACTGGGTTTAGACTTGGGAACTACTTCTATAGGTTGGGCATATATTGGAGAAAAAGAGTCTGAAAGTGAAGTGTCTGAAATTAGGCAGATTGGTGTCAGAGTCAATCCCTTAACGGTAGATGAACAGACCAACTTTGAGAAAGGCCGCCCATTTTCTGTTAATGCTGACAGAACTCTTAAAAGAGGAATGAGGAGAAACCTTGACAGATATCAGGATAGGAGAAGGTTGTTAAAAGAGATACTGATTCAGGCTGGGATAATAGACAGTGAAACAAAATTAGCTGAGAATGGAAAAACTCAACATTTTCTACTTGGGAAGTAAGGGCAAAAGCAGCAACAGAGAGAATAGAATTAGATGAATTTGTCAGAGTTTTATTTGCCATCAATAAAAAGAGAGGATATAAGAGCAGCCGTAAAGCGAAAAATGAAGATGAAGGACAGGCTATCGACGGTATGGCTGTAGCCAAGAAGCTGTATGAAGAAAAGCTGACGCCGGGACAATTAGTTTTTCAATTGTTATACAATGGGAAGAAAGCTATACCGGATTTTTACAGGTCTGATTTACAAACTGAATTTGATAAAGTCTGGAGTTTTCAAAAACAGTTTTACCCAGATATTTTTAATGAAGAATTTTATCAGGAAACAAAAGGCTTGCGTATAAATTCAGCGACATTTTGGAATAAATATGGCTTTAATACAGCTGAAATTAAAGATTTGCAAGAGGATTTAATTAATGAGAATACTATAAGGTTAAATCTAAGAGATAAGAAAAAATTACAAGCGTATAAGTGGCGGAGTGACGCTCTGCAAGAACAATTGGATAAAGAGGAAGTGGCTTTTGTAATTGTAGAAATCAATAAAGATTTAAATAGTTCAAGTGGGTATTTAGGTGCTATCTCTGACAGAAGTAAAGAACTGTATTTCAATAAACAGACTATAGGTCAATACTTATACAGTCAATTAAAAAACAACCCTCATGTCAGATTGAAAAATCAGGTATTCTATCGACAAGACTATTTAGATGAATTTGAAACCATTTGGGAGGAGCAGTCTAAATATCACTCAGCTTTAACAGATGAATTGAAAACGAATATTAGAGATACTATTATTTTCTATCAGAGAAAGCTGAAGTCTCAGAAAGGTTTAATCAGCTTTTGTGAATTAGAAAGTAAAGAAGTTGAATTACAGGTCGATGGAAAAGCTATAGTAAAAACTATTGGAGCGCGGGTTGTTCCAAGATCATCTCCTTTATTTCAGGAATTTAAAATTTGGCAAGTTCTGAATAACGTAGAAATAAAGAAAAAAGGAACGCGAAGACGTAAGTCTAAAAAGGATGCTTCTCAGGTACTATTATTTAATAGTGATAATGAATATGGATTAAGTCTGGAAGATAAGCAGTTTCTTTTTCAGGAATTAAATATCAAAGGCAACCTTAAAACGAATGATATTTTAAAGCTTTTAAATCGTGACCCCAATGAATGGGAGGTAAGTAATTATACAACGTTAGAAGGCAATCATACAAACAAGGCTTTGTATGAAGCTTATCTCAAAATATTGGAGTTGTCCGGACATAGTGTAAAGGAATACCTGCATGTAAAATCCAGCAAAGATGAAATAGAATTGGATGATATAAATAAGCCTGCCGCTGAAATTAGAGACATGGTTAAAAGTATCTTTGAAATGCTAGAGATTGATACTGATATTTTAGATTTTGATGCTGAATTAGAAGGCAAGAACTTTGAAAAGCAAAAGTCATATCAATTATGGCATCTGTTATATTCTTACGAAGGAGATGATTCAAACAGCGGAAACGAAAAACTCTATGAGTTGCTAAAATCAAAGTTCGGATTTGAGAGAGAATATGCAAGAATATTAGGAAATGTTACTCTGCTCGATGATTATGGCAGTCTGTCCACAAAAGCTATTCGTAAAATCTATCCTTATATATTTGAAAACAGATACAGTGAAGCGTGTGAATTAGCTGGGTACAGACATTCAAAGATGTCACTGACCAAAGAAGAACTGGAAAGTAGAGAGTTGAAACCTAGACTTGAATTGCTCAGGAAGAATAGTCTCAGACAGCCTGTTGTAGAGAAAATTTTGAATCAGATGATTAACGTCGTTAATGCTCTTATAGATAAAGAGAATGACAGGTTAGAAAGTGAGGGATTGCCGGGAAACTTTCATTTTGATGAGATAAGGATAGAGGTAAGCACTGTCATCATGCTATTGATGCTGCTGTGCTTACTTTAATACCATCAGCAAAAAAAAGAGAAGAGATTTTAAAGAAGAGTTATGAATATGCTGAAAAGCATAATGGTAAACAATATCATGAAAAGCCATTCGATTCATTTGATTACTCACAGATAGAAGAGATCAAAGAAAGTATATTAATCAATAATCTGCCCGAAATAGATAGGACACTTACTCCAGTTTCCAAAAATGTAAGAAGACGTGGGAATACTATCTGGATAGATAGAGCGAATGAAATACCTAAAAAGTCTAAGGGTGATTCTATCCGGGGAGAGCTGCACTTACAGACCTATTATGGTAAAATTAAAGTTGCTGCTAAAGATGAGAATGGCTCTTTGAAAAGAAGTGAATCGGGAGAGATTCTGTATAATCAAGTGAATGGTAAAGATGAAATGATGGCAGTTGTCAGAGTAGCTGTTACTGATAGCAAGTTTAATGCTGATAATATTGTTGATGATAGCTTAAGAATTTATGTCAAGAATCAATTGAAAAGTAAGAAGCCTCATGAACTTATAGACTTTCAGGGGAAGCCTATAAGAAGAGTTAGATGCAAGGTGAAAGCAGGTAGAGGGTATATGAATCCTGATAATTTGACGAAAGTGAAAAAAACAAGTTTACGAGTCTCCGAAAGAATACAAAAACTATATATGGGCAGATTCAGGAGAAAATTATTTGTTTGGTTGGTATAAGAACGAAAAAGGTCGAGACGTTATATCGATTAATAAGTTTGAAGCTGCACAATATCTAACTGAGATTGGTATTCCTGATAATAAATTTGATTTGTTTAAACTTAAAGAACCTATTTACATAAAGAATGAGTTTGCAACTCTAATTCATGTTTTTGAGATTGGGCAACGAGTGATTTTCTGCGATAGTAAAGAAGAATTATTGGATATAGTAGATGATAAAACTGAAGTCTCAAAAAGATTATACTTTGTCAAAAGGTTACATCAGGCATCAGTTGGTAATATCCAGTTTCAACATCATCTAGAAGATAGAAGCGATGATGAACTTAAAGAGGCTTTCCCCAAAGAAAAGTATAAGTCGGCAGGAAAAGACGGATTTTCAAATTATCAAAAAGATTTTATTGCTCCTCGAATATTATTTAAACCAACAAACTCAGTTTTCTTCATTGAAGGAAAAGATTTTGAAATACAACTGGATGGCGAGATAATATTGAAAATATAAATTAATGATAATCTGAAGTATCGTTGACGAACTTGCAAAATTGAAGGATATGATAGGAATGACGAGACTAAATTTATTCCGTTTCCCAAAATTAGATTAGAATGGCTTGAAGACGAGTTAAAAGAGGCTCTTTCCGAAGAGAATTATCAATGGGCAGAAAATGTTAGGAAAGAAATTGACAGAATCAAAGAAGAGGTAGATGAGTGAAATAGTAATATATAAGGATGATAATAATGAAATTCAAATTGAAGCCCAGTTTGAGAATGAAACTTTTTGGCTGTCGCTTAATCAAATGGCAGAGTTATTTGGAAGAGATAAATCTGTGATATCAAGGCATTTAAAAAACATTTATAAAGAAAAAGAACTCAATGAGAATTCAACTGTTGCAAAAAATGCAACAGTTCGGAATGAAGGGGGGAGGAAAGTTGTAAGAACAATTGAGTATTATAATTTAGATGCAATCTTGTCAGTAGGTTACAGAGTCAATTCTAAACTAAGAACAGTGTTTCGCCAGTGGGCTACCCAACGCTTAAAAGATTTTTTAGTGCAAGGATATTCTATCAATCAAAAACGTTTGGACGAACTCCACCAAACGATTTTTCTTATTCAAAAACCAATCTTTTATAGTCAATGTCGTGCCGTATGAATGAAATACAAATATATAATACTGAGAAGGGTACTCAAATCCAAATACGATTAGAAAAAGATACTGTTTGGTTAAGCCAAAAACAAATGGCAGAGCTTTTTGATAGAGATACGGATACAATTAGTCTGCATATAAAAAATATTTATGCTGACAAAGAGTTGAATGAAGTTGCAACTACCGAGTTTTCCTCGTTAGTTCAAAAAGAAGGAACTCGTTTAGTAAACAGAAAAGTTAAATTATACAATCTTGATGTGATTATCTCGGTTGGCTACCGTGTCAATTCCAAACGTGGAACTCAATTCCGCCAATGGGCTACACAACGTTTAAAAGAACATATTATACAAGGTTATACCATTAACCAAAAACGCTTGAATGAATTGCAACAAACTGTTCATCTCATTAAGAAATCCATAGGGGAAGGTACGAGCTTAACTGAAGCCAAAGGTTTATTGGACATTATTACCCAATACACACAAAGTTTTGTGTTGCTCAACCAATTTGACAGCAATTCTTTAGAATCAGACAATCTTAACGAGAATATTACTTATAAAATTAGCCCGAGGCCAAGATAGCCATTGTTGAGCTTAAAAATCGATTGATAGACAGAAAAGAGGCTACAGATTTGTTCGGAAATGAAAAGGATGGGAGTTTTGAGGGAATTCTGCAAAGTGTTGTCCAAACTTTTGATGGGCAATATTTGTATGGAAGTATTGAAGAACAAGCTGCCCATTTATTATATTTCGTAATTAAAAGCCATCCGTTTACCGATGGAAATAAACGTATAGGTGCATTTTTGTTTGTATGGTTTCTGGAAAGAAATAGACATCGTTTTAAACAAGACGGAGAAGTGAAAATAAATGACAATGCATTGGTTGCGTTGGCTTTGTTGGTCGCTCAAAGTGATCCAAAGGAAAAGGATTTAATGGTAAAGTTAATCGCCCAGCTAATAAATAACCAGTAGAATGATAACTCGCAGTATCTATATCGGAAATCCTGCATATCTCAGATTGCATTTTGAGCAAATGGAAGTATGCAGTCCTGATTCACAAGAAGTGAAGGGCAGGATAGCGATAGAAGATATGGGTTTACTGATGCTGGATCATTATCAGATTACCATTTCACATCAGTTGATACAAAAACTGATGGCTCACAATGTGGTGGTTATTTCCTGCGATGCGAAACATCAGCCCAAAGGCATGATGTATCCACTTTATGGACATAGTGAACATTCTGAAAGAGTAAAAGTACAGATAGAAGCAAGCGAACCACTCAAAAAGCAATTGTGGAAACAAACAGTAGAGGCAAAAATCAAAAACCAGATTGCTCATTTGGAAATAGCGGAGGCTTATGTTGAACCTATGTACACTTATCTCAGTGATGTCAAGTCGGGGGATACAACCAATATGGAGGGAATTGCGGCACAGCATTATTGGAAATATCTGATAGCCCCGGATTTTATTCGCAACAGATACGGTGAGACACCTAACCCATTTTTGAATTTTGGTTATGCTGTACTCAGAAGTATAGTTGCCCGGGCATTGGTGGACACCGGACTATTACCCGTATTGGGGATTTTTCACAAAAATAAGTACAATCCATATTGTTTGGCTGATGATATTATGGAGCCCTATCGGCCTTTTGTGGACAGACAGGTGATGGAAATCATGATGATGTTTCCGCAGGAAGAAAAACTGACAAAGGAAATAAAAGCGCGATTGCTGAGTATTGCTACTGTAGATGTGCAGATGGATAATGTAGTCCGTCCTCTGATGGTAGCCGTGAAAATGACAGTAGTTTCGTTGTATAAATGTTATACAGGAGATAAAAGATTGATAGCCTATCCTGAAATGATATGAAAAGTGACAGGCTGAATGCATACAGAATTATGTGGGTCATAGTGCTATATGATTTGCCAACTGATACAAAGGTGGAAAGAAAAGCGGCGTCTCTGTTTAGAGACAGGCTGCTGAAAAATGACTTTTCTATGTTTCAGTTCTCTATGTATATCCGTCATTGTCCGAGTCGTGAAAATGCGCAGGTACATATCAACAGGGTAAAAAAGTTGCTTCCTAAAAAAGGGCATATAGCGATAATGTGTATTACAGACAAGCAGTTTGGCGATATAGAAATCTATCATTCCCAAAAGCCAACCGCTCCGCCTGAAACTTTTCAGCAATTGGAAATGTTTTAGAAATTAAAAAATGATATTGGGTTTATTTTAACTGACAGAGCAGAGATACTTTTCAAATCCTGACAAAAGAATAAAAGCCGCTGATTTTCAGCGGCTTTTGTGACTTTTTAAGATTGAGGTTGCGA
>CAZZEH010000001.1:0-126014 GCA_964653095.1 uncultured Chitinophagales bacterium | reverse complement strand
ATAATCTCAAATTTAAAAAGTCCGCGATAATTATCGGGATGATAGCAATTCACAACTAGATTGACAGTTACCTTACCTGCGATAGGGTTGCGAATAATCTCAAATTTAAAAAGTCCGCGATAATTATCGGGATGATAGCAATTCACAATTGGACTGACGACCGTTAATCATAGACTGCTGTTGTGAACAGTTTCGATATTTTATAGGCAGTAAATAAAAAACCCCAATCAAAGATTGAGGTTTATTCTTTTTAAGAATTGCTGCGCAATTATTCAGCAGCTTCTTCGATAGCTTCTTCTACTTCGTCAGCAGTTTCTTCGACAGCATCATCAGCATCGTCAAATACTTCTTCAGCTTCTTCAATTGTATCTTCTACAACTTCAGTAGCTTCATCTACTACTGCATCAGAGCTTTCACTTTGTCCGCCACAGGCAACAGCACCTAAAAATAATGCAACTGCGACGAAAGAATAAAATGTCTTTTTCATAATATATATTTTAATTGGTTCGGGACAAAGATATATCGAATTTTAAATGTGACAAGAATAATATCTTCCTTTTTTAAGGAAAGAGGGTATATTAACCGATAATTAACATGATTTTTGTGATTTAAAGCAGAGTAAATTAGAAAACATATCAATAAGGTGTGATTTGTATCGTATTTATTGAGTGGAATCTGTGAACTCCTTCCTTTCAAAATTGTGCAGGGCGCTTAGCTCGCTCTCAGTCTTCTTGGAATTCTCCCGGCGAGTACCTGTTTCCCTACGATTTTGAAAAACGATTTCAATGGATTTTCATTCGGGTTAGCTTCTAATCCCTGCCCCATTCTTTTTAACTGCCCCGTGTACCAGGAGACTTCCATAATACCCATCTTATCGATCATTGGTATTCCTGTTTTGATTGGCCTTACAGTATGCCGGGATTGTTTTCCATCCAAAAGCCTGTTGGGCAAATCGGGCTCAATGGCAAGTATCCTCGCCAGTCCTACAAAATCAACTGCTTCGGATTTAATTGCATTGGCCATGCCTTCGGCAGTTCTGAACCCGCCTGTTACGACCAAAGGAATATCGACTATTTTTCGTGCTTTCTCAGCAAATTGCAGAAAATAGGCTTCCCGTTCGATAGTGCTTTGTTTCCATTTTATTCCCGTCATTGCCGGTGCTTCGTAAGTTCCGCCGGAAATTTCTATTAAATCTATTCCTGCATCCGCCAAAGCTTTGACAGTATTTAGTGATTCTTCTTCTGTAAAGCCTCCTCTTTGAAAATCGGCAGAGTTTAGTTTGATACTGACATTAAAATCGTCGCCGACTGCCTCGCGAATAGACCGATATACTTCTAACACAAATCTTCTTCGATTCTCTTCATTGCCGCCCCATTTATCCGATCGGGCATTGTGGTGAGGAGATAAAAACTGACTGACTAAATATCCGTGGCAACCGTGAATTTGTACCCCCGTGAATCCTGCTTTCCTGATGATACCGGCAGTTTGGCCAAATCGAGCTATCATTTCTTCTATTTCATATTCTGTCATCTCTCTCGGAGTAGCAAAGAAAGGCTGCATCTCTTTTCTAAACGGAATGGCAGATGGAGCGATATTTTCTTTGTTTAAGCCTCTTGGAGACTGTTTGCCCGGATGATTGATTTGTACCCAACATTGAGTATTGTGCTGAGTTGCAGCTTTTGCCCAGGCTTTCAGCGCATCAAGATTACTTTCGTCTTCGATCACTACATTTCCCGGTTCACTGATATATCTTTTGTCAATCATGACATTCCCGGTCACGCAAATTCCTATTCCACCGTTTGCCCACGTACTGTACAGCTTATTCAGGCTTGAAGTAGGTACACCTTTTCTATTTCCCAATGCTTCACTCATAGCAGATTTAAAAAGTCTGTTTTTGACCACAGTCCCATTTTTTAGTGTAAATGATTGGGCTAACGTATCCTTTGCTTTCATTGTCTAACTTATTACAGATTGAATTTTACTCAAAATACGACAATTTTTATGACTTAGCTATAAAGAGTAAACAGTGTTTGTTTTACTTGATTTTATGCAAAAGTTTTATCGATTATGCTGTCTCTTTTTGAAATGTTCATATGCTGCTTTAATTTTCTATATCACCTAATCATCTCATCTTCA
Organism: uncultured Chitinophagales bacterium; assembly: GCA_964653095.1. Taxonomy (GTDB): domain Bacteria; phylum Bacteroidota; class Bacteroidia; order Chitinophagales; family JADIYW01; genus JAMLHH01. The sequence goes on along the minus strand of CAZZEH010000001.1, from coordinate 123,878 downwards.
AATTTCAGTCTGTTTTATTGCCCTGAAAATATTGAGTATGAAACTGAAAGGTAAGTTCATCCCTGTCATTTTTAATCGTAACACCAATTAACGTAGTCAACACCTTCTTTTTTAACAGAAGTCCTTAGTTTTGCAACATGAATATTGGTATTGTCTGCTATCCTACCTTTGGAGGAAGCGGCGTCATTGCGACAGAATTGGGCAAAGGTCTTGCACATAAAGGTCATCAGGTACATTTTATTACTTATCGCCAACCCGCAAGACTTGAGTCGTATCATCAGAATATTTTTTATCACGAAGTCCGTCCGGCAGAGTATCCGCTCTTTGAATATGCGCCGTACAGTACTGCACTCGCCAGTCGTATTGTAGATGTCGCTATGCATGACCGTTTGGACTTGCTGCACGTACACTATGCCATACCTCATGCGGCTTCTGCTTATATGGCCAAACAGATTTTATATACACACGGCATACATCTTCCGGTAGTTACTACCCTGCATGGCACGGATATTACTTTGGTAGGGAAAGACCCGGTTTATGAGCCTGTGGTCACTTTTTCCATGAATCAGAGTGATGGTTTGACAGCAGTTTCAGAAAGTTTAAAGAAAGATACTTTTGACCATTTTAATGTAGAAAAAGACATTGAGGTGATTCCCAATTTTGTGGATTTTACCCGATTTAATAAAGTCAATAAAGATCATTTCAAAAAAGCAATCGCTCCCAACGGAGAAAAAATACTGGTCCATGTGTCCAATTTTAGAGAGGTAAAAAGGGTACAGGATGTGATTTTGATGTTTTGCAGAGTGGCAGAACGAGTCCCTTCCAAACTGCTGATGATAGGGGACGGACCGGAAAGGGTGATGGCAGAAAATCTTGCTCGAACCTGTCCACATAGTGAAGATGTCAGATTCCTGGGCAAACAGGAAGCGGTGGAAGAGGTGCTGTCTGTGTCCGACCTTTTTATAATGCCTTCGGAAAGTGAAAGTTTTGGCCTTGCAGCTCTTGAAGCAATGGCATGTGAAGTACCGGTTGTGTCTTCTGATGCGGGAGGTATTCCTGAAGTAAATATCGACGGTGTAACCGGCTTTACAGTGCGGGTAGGCGATATTGAGGGATTAGTGCAAAATGCTTTGAAACTGCTCACTAATGAAGAACTTCTTAAAAAGTTTAAGTCTCAGGCGTTAGAACATGCAAAGAAATTTGACTTGGCAAATATTTTACCGGTGTATGAAAATTTTTACCACAAGATTGTAAAGGAAAGTAAAGAAAAACTGAAAACCAGTTAGAGTTTAAAATATTGGACAAGGTTAATTGCGCAAAAGTGTATTCCTGGTTAGATTGTCATTCCAATCTTGATACCTTTAATTTTTTTGTAGAGTTCTGTCGCAAAATTGTCTGTCATGCCGGAGATAAAGTCCAGTATTCCCAATACTCTGAAATATACATTTTCATCTTCATACAAAAATTGAGAAGGAATCAGCCTGATTGCTCTTTCTTCGATATGGTCGCGCTCTGATTTGTGTGAAAGTATCGGCAGTACAAAATGTGAAAGCAGCTCGTACATGACATGATAGCCCACATTTTCAATTTCCAAAACGGAGCGGTGATTATAAATGTTTTCGATAGAGTATTCTTCAATAAATTTTATGGTGGGATTGGATTCCTGTACGATATCAAGCAGGGATTTATTGTGCCTGCAATTAAGAATATCTTCCTGATAGTCAATAAAAGTTTCGATTGTTTTCTGAGTCAGATGCTGGATGGCTTTGGCTCTCAGGTAAGCAATTTTATCGTTTTTGTTGGAAATACCCGAAATTCGTTCGTGAATTTTATCTTTTTCGTTTGCAGCGATAGAGGCAAGAAGATTCTGAAATACCTCTAAACAGCTTTTATGGTCAATGATACCGAGCCTGTGGGCATCCTCCAAGTCCATAATATTGTAACAAATATCGTCTGCTGCTTCCACTAACCAGACAAAAGGGTGGCGCTGATAGATTACAGGCTCCTCAGACACTTTGCACATGTGAGTGCTTTTTGCAATTTTGATAAAGTTGTTTTTTTCTGCCTGAAAGAACCCAAATTTTTTACGATGGATTATTTTTTTGTCTTTCGCAATAGACTCACACGGATATTTTGCAATAGATGCCAGGGTCGCAAACGTAAGCAGAAGTCCGCCTTTGGATTTTCCCGGTTGATTTTGGGTCAAAATACGGATGGCATTGGCATTTCCTTCAAAGTTGATGAAGTCTGCCCATTCTTTATCGTTGAAAAGTGGTTTTAGTGTGTCCGAATTTTTTTTGAAAAAACTTGCAATAGCATCTTCTCCTGAATGTCCAAATGCCGGATTGCCAATGTCGTGACAAAGACAAGCCGAAGAAATTACATCATACAGACTGTATTTATAAAACTCTTTACTCTCGTTACTTAATTTAGAAGCATATTTCTGAGCGATATATTCTCCTACGGAAGATCCCAATGTTCTTCCGACAGAAGCTACTTCCAAAGAATGTGTAAGCCGATTGTGTACAAAAACACTGCCCGGGAGCGGAAAGACCTGAGTCTTGTTTTGCAGCCTTCTGAAGGCGGAGGAGAAAATAATTCTGTCAAAGTCGCGCTGGAATTCACTTCTTGCAGCAGCACCTGTTTGAGGCGAATATTCCTCAGACCTTTTGCTGGAGTATATGTGGTTTAAATCCATGTTTGACCAATTTCTCTTTAAAATACAGGGTTATCTGAAATCTTTTTCCTCTTGACTTCCTTTGCTCTTTGTTTCTGACTTATATCCGTAGGGACAGTGCTTACATCCGTTTTTACAGCAGTATCCTCTTTGTAAAAGGTATTTTTCTGTAAAAACGTACAGCCCTTTTTCGTTTATATAATAGTCGATGTTTTCAACTAATCTACCCATTATATCCCGGTATAATTATTTGGCGTAATTAATTTTAATTCGGCTTTTATATTATCGTGTACATTTAAAGAGTCGATAAACTCGTGAATTTTTTTCTGTGAGACAAATTCATTTGTCCTCGTCAGTTCTTTCAAAGCTTCATAAGGTTTTTCAAATCCTTCTCTTCTGAGAACAGTTTGAATACCTTCCGAGACGACTATCCAATTGTTTTCTAAATCTTCTTCTATGATGTGTTTGTTGAGAGACAGCTTCCCCAGACCTTTGCAGATAGATTTGAAAGCAATCAGGCTGTGGCCGATAGGAACTCCGAGATTTCTCAATACAGTAGAGTCCGTCAGGTCTCTCTGTAGTCTCGACACCGGAAGTTTTTCGGCAAGATGGCTGAAAAGAGCGTTTGCAATTCCGAGATTTCCTTCGGCATTTTCAAAATCTATTGGGTTGACCTTATGCGGCATAGCAGATGACCCGACTTCTCCTTTGATAATTTTTTGCTTGAAATAGCCTAAAGAAATATAAGTCCAGATATCTCGGCACAAGTCTGTTAATATTGTATTGATTCGAATGTAATTATGCAGCAGTGCCGCCAAATGGTCGTAATGCTCGATTTGGGTTGTTGTCAATGAGCGCTGCAGTCCCAATGTTTTATTGACAAATGTATTGGCAAAATTTTTCCAGTCGATTTTTGGATAAGCGACATGGTGTGCATTAAAATTTCCTGTAGCTCCTCCAAACTTTGCAGCATATGGTATCGAGGCAAAATATACAATCTGATGTTCTAAACGCTCGACGAAAACGTGCAGCTCTTTACCCAATTTTGTTGGTGAAGCGGGCTGGCCGTGCGTGCGGGCAAGCATCGTGACCTCAGAAAACTCTAACGTCAAATCTCTAATCATATTTATTGCGAGATGCAGTTCCGGCAGATATACGTCAAAGTTACATTCCTTCATCAGTAACGGTATGGCCGTATTGTTGATATCCTGCGAGGTCAGTCCGAAGTGGATAAATTCCATGCATTGATGTAAAACCGGATTCGTAATTTTCTCTTTTATAAAATATTCGACTGCTTTCACGTCGTGATTGGTCGTGCGTTCTATTTCTTTTACTCTCAGTGCATCTTCTTCATTGAAGTCTAAGTATAGTGAACGCAGTAAATTTTGCTCATTTTCGTTAAAGGGCGGAACTTGGGGAACCTGACCGCTTAATGCTATAAAATATTCTATCTCAATGCGAATTCTGTATTGAATCAGGGCAAATTCTGAATAATAAGGTGTAAGCTGTCTGGTCTTTGAAGCATATCGCCCGTCAATAGGTGAAATGGCGGTCAGTTCATGTTGCATTTTAAATGTTTTGTTCAAAAATACATTTTAAACAAAAGAAAAATGAGCATTTACGGACTAAAACTGACTTTTAGGATAAACTCATGCATAATGAAAGATGACATCGTATTTTGGCAGGCTTGAATTTTATAAAATACGTTAGCCTGATCATTTTTTATTATGAAATGCTTAAAGGATGGTTATACTTTATAAATAAGTGAGAATATTTTCCATATTCTTGATTTTTTGTTGTGAGAATAGAATCGAATGATTATTTTTGCAACGCTTTTTAGAAAAGCGGATGTGGTGGAACTGGTAGACACGCTAGACTTAGGATCTAGTGCCGCGAGGCGTGGGGGTTCGATTCCCTTCATCCGCACATGACAGACTCCTCCAAATTATAGGAGGAGTCTTATTTTTTTATGTAAAAACTCATAATAGTGAACATTACCCAAAATGACATTGATGCGCTAAATGCAACTCTAAATGTAAGCCTGACCACAGAAGATTATTCTCCAAAGGTCAAGCAGGCTTTAAACAAGTTAAAAAAGACTGTTTCCATGAAAGGCTTTAGAGCGGGGAAAGTGCCTGAAAGTCTTATCAAAAAAATGTATGGTACAAGTGTACTGGTGGATGAACTGAATAAATTGGTCAATGATTCTATCAACGAATACATTAAAGAAAATGAGCTGGAGATTTTGGGAAGACCTATTCCGGTGACGACAGAGGTGGATTTTGATATTCAAAACTTAAAAGATTATGAGTTTGTATTTGAATTAGGACTCAGTCCAAAATTTGAAATCCCTGTTCTCAATGCCAAAACTGTTGTCAAAGCTCCGAAAGTAATTATTGATGATGAACTGCTTCAAAATGAATTGAATAGAATTCAGGACAGCTATGGGAATATGAGTTTCCCGGAAGAAGGAATAGAAGAAAAAGACCTTTTGCAGGTAAAATTTGTTGAGCTTGATCATGAGGAGCAGCCAAAAGAAGAAGGAGTAGAGTCAAGCGGAACAATAAATCTGGAAACTGTCAGCAATAAAACCCTGAAAGGGCAATTGATGAAAGGCAAAATCGGTACTACGATAGTTGCCAAAAATCTTTTTAACTCAATTGACAGAGAGCGTGAGCAAATTGTGAAATATATACTCAATTTGGAGCATGAGCCTGAAGATATGGGAAAAGCTTTTGAACTGACTATTGAAAAAATTTCAAGAAGAGAGCGGGCAGAGTTAAATCAGGAATTTTTTGACAAAGTATTTGGACCGGGTAATGTAGAATCAGAAGAGGAAGCCAAAGAAAAGCTTCGCAAAGATTTATCCAATTATGTCTCTCAAAGTGAGAACGGCAAGCTGAATGAAAAAATTTATACTCTTTTAATAGAGGAAACTCCAATAGAATTGCCGGATGAATTTTTGAGAAAATGGATTAAAGCTTCCAATGAGAAACCGATTAGTGATGAGGAAATTGAAAAAGAATATCCGGAATTTGCCAAAAATCTGAAATGGTCGCTGATTGTAAACAAGTTGACCAAGGACGGAGAAATTAAAGCAGAGTTTGAAGATATCAGTGAATATTCCAAGCAAACACTGCGTGCACAATTTCAGCAGTTTTCTCCGGACACTTTTACAGAGGAAGATTTGGATTCACTAAATATGAACATGCTTCAAAAAGAAGACCATATGAAACAAACTTTTGATGCAGTAATGGAGCAAAAATTGTTTAGCTTTATCAAACAGCAAATCACAATAGAAGAAGAAGCTGTTAGTTTTGAAGATTTTTTTAAAGCATAAACAATAACTATGAATTTCGGGAAAGAATTTAAAAAATTTGCGGTCAAGGACAGAGGACTCTCTTCATGGGGAGTTGATCAGTATTTGAATCATTCTGTCACTAATCTGACCCCTAACATTATCGAGGAGCGACCAATGAATGTGGCTGCGCTGGATGTATTTTCCAGACTGATGATGGACAGGATTATTTTTTTGGGCACGGCAATAGATGATTACGTGGCCAATGTGATTACGGCTCAATTGCTTTTTCTGGACTCGACGGATGCGACAAGAGATGTGCAGATATACGTAAACAGTCCCGGTGGAGGAGTATATGCCGGACTGGGAATTTATGATACGATGCAGTATATCAGACCGGATGTAGCTACAATATGTACCGGGATGGCCGCGTCCATGGGAGCTGTACTTTTGTGTGCAGGTGAAAAAGGAAAGCGTTCGGCGTTAAAACACAGTCGGGTCATGATACACCAGCCTTTGGGCGGAGCACAAGGACAGGCATCCGATATGGAGATTACTTTGAAAGAAATGCTCAAACTCAAAAAAGAGTTGTACGAGATTATTTCCACGCATTCTGGCCAGGATTTCGATAGAATAGAAAAAGACTCGGACAGAGATTACTGGATGACCTCTGACGAAGCGAAGGAGTACGGAATGATTGATGAAGTACTTACAAAAAATCCAAAAAAGGATTCGGAATAATCGTTTTTTTTTGAACATTCTATATCTGTCTGCTGTATTTGTAATAGTTGCAGCAGGCTATTTATAATGTAATTTTACTGTATTATGGCAAAAAAAGATACACGGACATGTTCTTTCTGCGGGAAATCTAGGAATGAAGTGGTGCTACTCATTTCAGGAATAGACGCTCAAATCTGTGAAAGTTGTGTCGCTCAGGCTCAGGAAATAGTGAAAGAAGAATTGGAGCATCAGCATCAGAAAAGTTTTTCTTTTCAGCAGAATAAACTGAAACCCAAGGATATAAAAGCTTTTTTGGATGATTATGTGATAGGTCAGCACGAGGCCAAAAAAGTTATTTCTGTTGCGGTCTATAATCATTATAAACGGTTGAGCCACCGTAAAGAGGAAGATGAGATTGAAATTGAGAAGTCAAATATTATTCTTGTCGGCAGAACAGGCACGGGAAAAACCCTTATAGCCAAAACAATTGCCAAACTTTTAAATGTACCTTTTTCAATAGTAGATGCGACAGTTTTTACAGAAGCAGGATATGTGGGAGAGGATGTGGAGAGCATTCTGACCCGATTGCTGCAGGTTTGTAACTACGATGTGCAGGCAGCGGAGAGAGGTATAGTGTATATTGATGAGATCGATAAGATTTCCCGCAAGAGTGATAATCCGTCACTCACCAGAGATGTGTCGGGAGAAGGTGTGCAGCAGTCTCTGCTCAAGATGTTAGAAGGCACCGAAGTACTTGTGCCTCCTCAGGGCGGTCGTAAGCATCCGGATCAAAAAATGGTCAAAGTGGATACCAAAAATATTTTGTTTATATGTGGCGGTGCTTTTGACGGGATAGAACGGATTATCGGGAATAGAATGCAACGGCAGGCTATAGGTTTTAAATCAAATGATGCGGTTCGTATCGACGAGGATAACCTTTTGCGGTATGTAAACCATGCGGATATGAAATCCTTCGGACTGATACCGGAGCTTTTGGGAAGACTTCCTATACTGTCCTATCTGGAGCCTTTGGATAAAAAGGCGTTGAGAAATATTCTGACTCAGCCTAAAAATGCATTGATAAAACAGTATGCCAAGCTCTTTGAAATGGAAGGCGTACAACTCATTGTAGAGGAAGACGCTTTGGATTATATCGTAGAGCAGGCCGTAGAAAATAAATTGGGAGCCAGAGGGCTGCGTTCGATTTTTGAGATAATAGTCAACGAAGCAATGTTTGAAATCCCTTCGCAGGATGATGTGAAAGAGTTTGTACTGACTAAAAGCTATGCGGAAGAAAGAATAAAAAAATCAGATTCTGCTAAACTAAAAGTAGCATAGACTGTTAGAGAATTAGCAAAATTATTTAATCATTTAAAATTTATAACAAAATGGCATTTCAATTACCTGATTTACCTTACGCACCTGATGCGTTAGAACCTCACTTTGACACCAAAACAATGGAAATCCATCACGGTAAGCACCACAATGGATATGTAAATAACTTAAATGCAGCTATTCAGGGAACTGACTTAGAAGGTTTGAGCATAGAAGAAATCTTACAAAAAGGTTTTGACACTCCTGCGGTACGCAACAATGGCGGCGGACATTATAATCACTCCTTATTTTGGACCGTATTGTCTCCTAATGGCGGCGGTACTCCTTCCGGTGAACTTGCGGACGCGATTAATGCTGCATTTGGCTCTTTTGAATCTTTCAAAGATGCATTTTCCAAAGCTGCTGCTACCAGATTTGGTTCAGGCTGGGCCTGGCTTGCAGTAAAAGACGGTAAGCTTGAAGTATGTTCTACTCCCAATCAGGATAATCCTCTTATGCCGAATGTGGGTTGTTCCGGAACTCCGATTTTGGGATTGGATGTATGGGAGCATGCCTACTATCTTAACTACCAAAACAGAAGACCGGATTATATCTCTGCATTCTGGAATATCGTAAACTGGGATGAAGTAGCCCGTAGATTTGCTGCGGCTAAATAGGAGAAGTTTAATCTGATTATAAAGGCGACTGTTTGAAAAAGCAGTCGCTTTTTAGTTTGTCAGGAATTCTTTTTAAACAGTTCGTTCTTTTTGAAGAGCTGATTAGAAGGCGGAGCATTCTTTCTTAATTGTATTCTTTCGGGATTTTTGGGTTTAAGATGGTTATAATTTTGCCCGCTGTCACTTTCAATCAGGTTTCTGCCTCTGAAAATTTCATTTTTCTGGAAAAGCGGTTTCTTTACTAAACCCGTTCCCTGTTCAGTCGTTCCAAAACCAAATTCATAAACCGGAGCAAAGTCCAAAGAAAAATCGTATGAAGCAGTATGACCGGCAGGATATTTATTTTTGTATCCGCTGTAGATTTTAATAATAGACCGGACATAGTTAAATGTTTCAGAACCTCTGCAATACCCGTGTTTGCTGACCGGATCCATGTAGAATACCGGCTTGGATTTGTTCAAAATGAAATACTCTACATGACCGTCCCACTTTTGTGGATTGTACCCGTATTTCCTCGCGAGCCTCTGAGCATCTCTTATGTGACCCTGCCCGGCGTTGTAGGATGCAAGAATAAACTTTTTCCGTTCGATGTCGTCCTGTATATCTTTCCAGAAGTCTTCTAACCAGACGATATATTTTGTACCGGTTTGAATATTAAGTTCCGGGTGATAAATTTCTGAATAAGTGTGCAGTCCGAATTTTTTAGCGGTGCCTGGCATGAGCTGCATCAATCCCATCGCTCCGGCCCACGAACGGGCAGTCGGATTGAATCCTGATTCCTGTTTAATCATAGCCGCAATCAAACGCCAGTCCCATTGAGTTTTTTCAGCATATCGCTGAATTAAACCGTCAAAAATAGATATCCCTTTTGAGTCAGATGGTATGGCGGAATCTGATTTGGACTTGGTTTGAACAAGAATTCTGTCTGTCTGGAAATATTTTTCATATAACGAGTATAAATACTGATTTTTTCTGGATGCGCTAATAAATTTATTAAGAGCATACGCAAGTTTTCTATGCTTTCTGTGAATGGTAAATGCGATATCCTGAGGAGGTGTCAGGGTAGCGGAAATATCAATATTGTTGTAGTAGTCTTTATTAATCAGAGCAATTTCCCTGCTTGCCACTGTGTAGTCAATTTCTGAATCGGCTACCATTCGTATCAAATCTTCCGAAGTCTGAGAGGTATCAATAGTTTGAATTTTCAAAGAGCCGTTGAGTTCAAACTGAATATCTGTAAGCGTACGTACAAACGGGGATTTTTCTGAAACAGTAATTGTTTTTCCGGCGAGATCCGAAATTTTATCAATGTAGTGAGGTGACTTTTTATCTCTGCTTCTTTGTATTAATACTAATTCTGTCTGTAAGTACGGATCAGAAAATATCGCAAACTTCATAGGCAGATTTGAAACCGGAATGTGATATGCCATGATGTCTGCCTCGCCTGTCAGCAATTTTTGGTACATGTCTTCTGGATGATTCAATTCTAAAACTTTCAGCTCTATACCCAAATCAGAAGCAAATGCGTGAATTAAATCGTACTCAAAGCCCATAGGGGTGTTTTTGTACATAAAATATCCGGTGGGGTTGGAGACAGTGACTAATGTAAGATATCCTCGTTTTTTGATGGCTTCCAAATCAGTATCCGGCTTTAAAGAAATTGGAAAAACTTCTAAGCGGAATAGTATAACTGCGAAGAGTATCAGGGCAACAACAACTGTAATTATATACCTTAAGCGGAGCATAATATCAAAACTTGTCTGTGGCGAAATATAAAAAAATTGCTTTTCGCCTTTTGCCCGGCCTATTTTACTTCAATCTGAATAGACTGCTCACAAGCAGCTTCCTGCAGCCTAAGCTGATTGAGGTCTTTGGGAGTATAAGCAAAGGGCATACATAAAATGGTTGCCGAATTTTTGTCGGTTACGGCAGATTCATTGGAAACACTTTTTACGTTTCCTTCAAATTCATAAACCGTTTTAAAAGTTAAATCCTGAAGAATATAAGCGATGTCCAGCCCGCCCATCATGCCGGCATTAGAACCTTTTTTTCTGTTTAGTGCAAAAACTTTCGCAATCTCGGCATTTTGATGGCGAATAATCGTGTTTTGATTCTCCTCAATGTAAGTAGCCTTGGGGGCAATCGGATGTTTTTTCTTTTTATCCAAAAAGTAATTGTCGGGTTTAACAGGTACATAATCGCCTGCTGTGGCTTCTAATGCAGCATTCAGAGCCTCTATGTTTTCAAACTTATATTTATAGCCGAAGTCGAATAAAGATTCGATGATTTCTACTTCGTGAATTCCTTCAAGCTTTTTAAGATTCTCTACGGTTCTCTTAAGATTCTTCCTTTGTTCGTCCTCTTCCAAATCCTCTTTGTCCGGCAACTCTGAAGGTGTATTTTCTTTGGCAGATTCTGCACCGTCTTCTATTTTTTCTTTTAACTTTTCACCTAAAGATACAGTGATAGAGTATTCGCCGGAACCGTCTTTATTGAAATGTATTTTCTCTAAAATATCAAGACAGGATGTAAAACTGAAACTGATAATAAGGAGTAAGATGTAAAAAAGATATCTGCGCATTTCTAAGTTTTTTTGTAAAAGCCACTAAAGATAATATTATGCTGCACTTTTTAAAACACATTAAAATTCATTTGTAAATAACTGTAATTTTAAAATATAACACAAAGTTAAATGTGGTAATGAGAATTATATGTAATTTAGTCTCGTTCTAAATTAAGATGCAGTTATATGGCACACGACAAAATTGATACGGAGCAGGGCCACTGGGTGCTTGCTAAAATGGGTAAACGCATTTTGCGCCCGGGAGGATGGGAACTGACCCAGCGGCTTGTAAACGGATTAGAGATTGAAGATGAGGACTCAGTAGTGGAATTTGCTCCGGGAATGGGAATAACAGCTTCGCTATTAATCAGTAAAAAGCCCAGGAAATATACCGGGATTGAATTAAACAAGGAAGCGGCTGCCAGACTCAAAGCCAAGATTAACCAAAACGGGTACGAAATAGTCAATACAAGTGCTTCTGATACCGGTCTGGAAGATGCATCTGTAAATAAAGTGATTGGTGAAGCCATGCTGACTATGCAGGCAGATCACAGGAAATCAGAAATAATCAGAGAAGCGTACCGAATTTTAAAACCGGGCGGTGTATATGGTATTCATGAAATGGGATTAATGCCCGATCATATTGACCCCGAAATTAAAAAAGAGATTCAGCGCGGATTATCCAAAACAATTAAGGTGAATGCCCGCCCGCTGGCCAAGAGTGAATGGTGTGCTTTATTGGAGAAAGAAGGTTTCAAAATAAAAAAAGTAGAAGAAAGTCCGATGGCTTTATTGAAAGTGAAAAGAATTTTATCCGATGAAGGCTTAGTCAGGACATTAAAAATTGGATTTAATGTATTGACTCATCCCAAGGAGAGAAAGAAAATTTTCACCATGAGAAAGACTTTTAACAAGTATGAAGAGCATTTGACTTCTTATGCAATTATAGCAGAAAAGGTATAGCTTTTCAGGTATTGCGAGCGAGTAATATCAGTATTGGCTAAATAATTATTGTAGAGGCTTTCTGTGGTAAATCATAATTATAGAAAGCTTTTTTTATAAATTTTTGAATTATGAGTAACAACAAAGAACTTTATCCGAAAGGAACGGCAGAGAGTGCGAAGAAGAAAGCCGAATTGGCACCTAAACAGATTGAAGCCTGGCGAAATTTCAGCAGAGCTGTTTTTAAAGAAGGTGTATTAGATGAAAAGACTAAACAACTGATAGCAGTGGCGGTAGCTCATGTGACTCAGTGTCCGTATTGTATTCAGGCTCACGTGCCTCAGGCTCAACGAAAAGGAGCCAGTAAAGAAGAAATCATGGAAGCGATATGGGTAGCTGCCGAAATGAGAGCCGGAGCTGCATACGCGCATGGGACGATTGCTCTGGAAGCAATGATAGATGAATAACAATGGGCATCAGATATGAAGCTCAAAAATAAAGTTGCGATTGTAACCGGAGCAAGCAGAGGCCTGGGAGCTGCAACGGCAAAAAGACTGATTCGTAAAGGGTGTACAGTATATGGAATTGGCAGGAATGCAGACCTTCTTCAAAAGCTTTCGAAAGAATTGGGTGATAGTTTTCATCCGGTTCAACTTGATCTGACAGCAGAACAAGCGGTGTCGGCATGGGTAGAGAGTACATTTTCGGAGAACTATATTCCGGATATTTTGATTAATAATGCGGGAGTAGGTTCTTTCCATCCGATTGACGAAACGGAGTCTTCGGATTGGTTAGAAATGATGAATATAAATCTCAACGCGCTTTTTTTTATTACATCCAAAGTTTCTGCTCTGATGAAAAAGAAATCGGACAGTTCTCACATCATAAATATCGGCTCCATATTGGGGAAAGTCGGGCGTAAGGACGGTACCGCATACTGTACTTCCAAATTTGGAGTGTATGGTTTCAGTCAGGCCTTGTATATGGAACTCCGGCACTTTGGTATTAAGGTGACAAATATCAATCCCGGCTCAATTGAAACAGATTTTTTCAGCAGTTCCGGAATAAAAGCTCATTCTAATATGCTTCAGCCCAAAGATATCGCTGCTACTTTAGTACATATTTTAGAAACTCCTGATAATCTGCTGATTAACGAGCTGGAACTTCGACCTCTGAATCCTAAAAAGAAAATTTAGACCGCTTAGACCTGATACTGTAATCGGAGCAGATTGAGATATACGCCGTCTTCTTTCACGGACAGTTCTTCATGATTTCCCGATTCTATTATCTCTCCATCCTGCACCACTAAAATTTTATCTGCATTTCGAATAGTGGAAAGGCGGTGGGCAATTACGATGGAAGTTCTGCCTTTCATCAATTTTTCCAAAGCATCCTGCACGAGTTTTTCCGATTCGGAGTCCAATGCACTGGTGGCTTCGTCCAAAAGCAGGATAGCCGGATTTTTTAAGATAGCTCTTGCAATAGCAATTCGCTGTCTCTGTCCGCCGGACAATTTTATACCTCTTTCGCCGACGATAGTGTCCAGACCTTCCGGGAACTGTTCGATGAATTCCAGACAATTTGCCTGTCTTGCTGCTTCCGTAATAGCTTCTTCAGAGGCATCTAACTGACCGTAAGCAATATTTTCCCGTATAGTACCGCCGAACAAAATAACTTCCTGCGGCACAATTGCAATTTTACTGCGCACTTCCTGAATATCCATTTTTTGGGAGTCCTGCCCGTCAATTAAAATCTGTCCGCCCTGAATTTTATAATATTGAAGCAATAACTGAATAATAGTAGATTTTCCTGCTCCGGAAGGGCCTACTAATGCAATGGTCTGACCGGAAGGAATTTTAAAATTTAAGCTTTTAAAAATGGATATGTCCGGTCTGGACGGGTATGAAAATTTTACATTTCTGTATTCGATATCGCCTTTGGTGTATTCATGCCGCACTTTTTTCATTAGAGTCTCGGATTTCATTGCCAATACTTCCATGATACGGTCTGCAGCACCCATTGACGAAACGATTTTCCCCCACATATCACCCATGCCGGCAACAGAACCGCCAATAAATATTGTATAGGCCACATAAGCCAATAGTGAGCCGATACTGATTGTGCCGTCTTCGACTAATCCTGTGGCTCTCCAGAGTACAAAAACCAATGCTCCGATAAACGCAAAGAGTACAAAGGAAATGAATCCGCCTTTATACACTCCGGCCTTTGTTGCCAGGCGGCGAATAACTTCAACCGATTTTCGGTATTTCCCTGCTTCATACCATTCGTTTGTATAGGCTTTAACTGTATGAATATTCTGAAAAGATTCTTCTGCAATAGTAATGGAGTCAGATGTGGCGGCAAGTACTTTTTTCGTAATTTTTTTGATGAATTTACTCAGGTAAACCGCGAGAATTACAATGGTCGGCACTAAAATAATAATGGTTCCGGTCAGTTCGGGAGAAATAATTGCTATGATAATGGTTCCGCCAATCAGACTGATAAACTGCCGTGCAAACTCTGCGAGGTTAAGAGAAATAAGCTCCTGCAAGTTGCTGATATCAGTGGATAGTCTGCTGATTAAATCTCCGGTTCTGTTTTGTTCGAAATAGGGTATGGGAAGCGAAATGAATTTTGAAAATAAATCAGAGCGGATGTCTGCAAGCACACGCTCGTTTACAAGTGCAAACAGATAGACTCTGGTAAAAGAGAAAAAGGCCTGAAGTGAAATAATCAGCAACAGAAGAATCGCCAGCTGGTTTCTGTGATTAAAAGTAAAACTCAGTCCGAATTGATTAATGACAAAGGGTTTCCCCTGTGCGACATCAGCCATCATAGATAAGATAAACGGAAAAAGTAAAAAGGTCAGGGTGGACATGAGCAGCATAAAAGAACCCAATGCAAATAGGCCTCTGTATGAACGCATATAGCGCATAAGTTCAAGAAATGACCTTACAGATTCTTTGGATATACGCTTTTTCGAAGAACTTTCTTCAGTGTTTGATGAAGTAGCTGACATAATTCGTGCAAATTAAAGCCATTCTGATTTTATAGAGTACGGGAAATTACAAACATGACATTTATATGATAAATACAAGCCTTAAAGCCCTTTTCCCCTTATCACGGTAATAATGGTATAGATAAAAATTCTGAAGTCCATTAAAAGTGAGAAGTTATTGACATATAACAGGTCATATTCCATTCTTTCGACCATTTCATCTACATTGGATGCATAACCAAATCGCACCATGCCCCAAGATGTAATTCCGGGCTTCATTTTATAGATGTATTTGTACTCGGGGACTCTCTCTATAATTTGTTCGGCAAAGTATTTTCTTTCCGGTCTTGGGCCAATTAATGACATACTGCCGTTGAGCACGTTATAAAATTGAGGCAGTTCATCTATTCGGAATTTGCGGAGTATATGGCCAATGGAGGTCGTCCTGTCGTCTCCTTCCTTAGATAACTGAGGGCCGTTTGATTCGGCACCTACGTGCATGGACCTAAATTTATAAATAGTAAAAGACTTTCCGTATTGTCCAATTCTTTCCTGTTTGTAGAGAGCGGGACCGGGGGAATTTCTTTTAATTAACAGGGCTATTCCAAGCAGGGCAGGAGAGAGAACAATAAGAGCAGTTGCGGAGACACTCAAATCAAAAGTTTTTTTAATTAATTTTTGAAAGGGTGTCATAACTTCTGTATTGATATCAATGAGCGCAGTGCCCAAAGGATTATCTATTTTAGCTTTTGAGGTCAGAGATTCACTGAGTTCCGGGATGATTTTTATTCGAATGCCCAATGAGTCCAAAATGCTGATGTAGGTAGAAATATGATTGCGCTCTTCTTTTGACAGTGCCAGTACCGCATGCGTGTATGAAGTATTTTTGAGTAAATCTTTCAGGTTTGACAGATGATAGTTTTGAATGGGTACAGAGATGTTGGCAATCTCTTTTATATTAGTGAGAATCTCCCGAACATCAATACCCTGAAGTGGATGAAGCCGGCTGACATCCTGATATATTTTTTTTAAATCCCTATGGCTTCCAATAATAAGGGTAGGGAAGCTGATTTTACCGGATTTTAAATGTGATTTGGCACGAAACAGGAATAATAAACGAACAAAAAGTGTCGGAACAAAATGTACTGAGATCATCACAAGCATTAGGTAGTAGTAATCTCTATATGAACCCACTAAATCGTCCAGCACGACTACAATACTTAGAAACAAACAGCCAATAAAAGACTGGATAAACGTTCTTAAAATTTCTGCAAGTCTGGATTTGGTGTATAAACTTTTGTAGGTATTGCTTAAGGCATATATGTATAGCCAATATAAGCTGACAATAATTCCGCCAATAAAAAAGTTAAAATCGCTGATATAAGCAGAGAAATCAAAAATCTGATGTTCGACCTGAGTTTTTCTTATAATAAAAAACGTGAGCCAGCCTAAATATGCGGTTATGGCATCGCCAAGGATATATTTTTTAACACCTGTGGGTACGGCTCTGTACATGTATTTCGCTGAAAATTTGCAGCAAGATAAATGCTTTTAAGAAGTTATAAAAACTTTTAGGATATTACTCCTGAACCTATAAGCTCTTCCCCATCGTACCATGCGGCAAACTGCCCGGGTGCAATACCTCTTTGCAGATTTTCAAAAACGATATACAACCCTTCGTCAGTCTGGTACAAACAAGCTTTTTCCAAAGGCTGTCTGTAACGAATACGCACCAGGAATTCTCGTTTCTCTCCAATGGTTAATTTCAGGTCAGGCCTGACCCAATGAGTTTCGGATTGATGTATAAACAATGCAGGTCGATTGAGCCCGGGGTGCTTTTCTCCTTTGCCCACATAGATAATATTGTCCGAAGTATTTAATCCTATGACTAAAATAGGTTCGTCATAACCACCGATACCGAGACCTTTACGCTGACCAATGGTATAGAAGTGTGCACCTTTGTGCGTGCCAATCACTTTCCCCATTTCTTTCTTGTACGTGATATGCTGTGCCAGATCAGAGACAGTTTCTAAATCGAGTTTGTTGTATTGATATTCATGACTTTTGTACAGCTTCATATCCGAAGGTATTTCCACTACTTCTCCTTCTTTGGGAGTGAGTTGTTGCTGTAAAAAATCAGGTAACCGAACTTTACCGATAAAACAAAGCCCCTGTGAATCCTTTTTTTCGGCAGTAGCCAATCCTGCTTTCAATGCAATGGCTCTGACCTCACTTTTTTGAAGATGACCGATTGGAAATAAAGCATATTTCAGCTGGCCTTGCGTAAGTTGGCACAGGAAATAACTTTGATCTTTATTTTTGTCGGCACCTGCCAATAATCTGTATCTGACATCTTCTCCCGATTGGATTGTTTCTTTTCTGCAGTAATGACCTGTGGCGACAAAGTCTGCTCCCAAATCCAATGCTGTTTTTAGGAAAATGTCAAATTTTATCTCTCTGTTACAAAGCACGTCAGGATTGGGAGTACGCCCGGCTTCGTATTCGGCAAACATATAATCTACAATTCGTGTCTTATATTCTTTACTCAAATCAATGACCTGAAAAGGAATGCCCAATTGTTCGGCCACAATCAGTGCATCGTTGCTGTCGTCAATCCAGGGGCATTCGTTATCTATGGTGACAGATTCATCACTCCAGTTACGCATAAACAGTCCAATCACTTCATAACCCTGCTGCTGCATCAAATATGCACTCACGCTGGAATCTACACCACCGGAAAGACCGACGACCACTCTTTTACGGGAATTCATTATTCTGCAAATATCCTGAAAACGAACAGAATTAAGTATTAAAGTTGCTTAAATCAAAACTGAGAACTGATAAAATTGTTTTACAAACTTCCTCATGTGCGACACTAACTTATTTATTTTTGTACTGAGTTTGACAAAACGGTAAGACTGTATCACAAAGTATTTGACTTAATTGCCTTAATTTTGCCTGTACAATGAAACCCAAAATTGAAACCTGTTTGTCTCCCGCATTGCTTCCTAATTATAAATTAAACGGCAAGACAGTCGTAGTCATTGACGTTTTTAGGGCAACTTCTACAATTTGTGCCATACTCGGTAACGGTGCAATTTCGGTCATTCCTGTGGGCAGTGTGGATAAATGTAAAGAGCTGGGAAGCAATGAGAATACCATTACGGCGGGAGAACGGGGTGGAAAAGTGATTCCCGGACTGGAGAGGGGTAATTCTCCGGTAGAATTTACATCGGACGTGGTGAAAAATAAAACTGTTGCACTGACTACCACAAACGGAACCAGACTGATGCAGATGGTTGGTGAAGCAAGTCAGATACTGATAGGCTCCTTTTTAAACCTACAGGCAATATGCGATTATTTAATTTTGTCCGGGCGGGATGTAGTGTTGGCCTGCAGCGGTTGGCAGGATTTGGTCAATCTGGAAGATACTCTTTTTGCAGGTGCGGTTGTACATTACTTACATTCGAAATTTGATGTGTTGGATGACAATTCTATTTTGGCTGAGATGCTTTACAAACAATCTCAAAACTTTAATTCTCTCCGGGAATTTTTACAATCGGCTACTCATTATCAGAGATTATTAGGTTTTGGCTTGGAAAAGGATTTGGAATATTGCTGTCGGATGGATATTCATCCGGTGGTGCCGTTTCTTCAGGATGGAGTGATTCAGGTGTATCCATTGGATGTTTGAATGGGGTAGGAGTTCTTCTTGCCTTTATTTTGGAGCTTTCCGAATCAGATAAACGGCCACAAAAGAAAAGATAATATTGGGAATCCAGGCACCCCAGACAGGTTCTAAGTTTCCTTTGGTCGAAAATACGGTCGAAAATTGTTGTGTGATTACATAAATACCACTTAGTGCCAAGCCGGAAGCAATATAAATACCCATTCCGTTCCTTCTTTTTTTGGAAGTCATGGCAAAGGCAATTACAGTCAGAATAATAGTGCTGGCAGGTACGGCTGTACGTCTATATTTTTCGGTTCGGTAAAATTGGAGATTTTCGGCACCTTTTTCATATTGTTCCACAATAAATCTTTCAAGTTCGGGTGTAGTCATGGACTCTTTCACATTCAGCTGAACCAAAAAATCAGTCGGTTTAAAACTCCAGTCGAAATCGGAGGAGGAGCCTTCTCGGATTTCATCTTCAAAGTCGCTTATCACTTTTCGCTCGGTATAGTTTTCGACTGTCCATTTCTCGCCTTTCCAATTCCAGATTACTTTATCAGCAGAGAGTTTGTACAGCATTTTTCTCCCGTTAAAAACTTCCAGAGTAAATTTATATCCGGTTTTGGTCTCATCGTCCCAGGATTGGGTATAAACCAAGGTGTCCTTTTTAAACTGAAAGTGTACATTATCCTTAGACCGTTCGACAGAGTTGGAAGTATATTGGTCAGTAAACGCAAAGAACTTTTTATTTGAGTCCGGTAGCCAGTAATGGTTTGCCATATAGAACAGACCTGCTAACAGTACGGATGTAAAAAGATAAGGCGCCAGCAGTCTGTAAAAACTGACTCTTCCTGCCAGCATAGCGATAATCTCCGAGTTTTCAGTAAGTTTTGAAGTGAAGTAAATGACCGATATAAAGACAAAAATGGGCGCCAGCATCATGCCAATCCAAGGGACAAAATGAATGTAGTACTGAGTAATAATTTCGCGGGTACTCAAACCTGATTCAATAAACTCATCAATTTTTTCGGTAATGTCAATCACGATGGCAATTCCTATTAAAAGGAATAGCATAAAACTGAACGTTCCCAGATATTTTCGTATGATATATTGATCAATCAGTTTCATTTATAATCTAATGGTCAGTTTTTTCAGTATTTTATCTTTCCATTCGGTAAAATCTCCTGCAAGAATATGCTCTCTTGCAGATTGTACCAGCCAAATATAAAAAGCCAAATTGTGAAGGCTTGCAATCTGATATGCCAAAAGTTCTTTGCTGACAAAAAGGTGTCTCAGATACGCTTTGGTATGTCTTTGGCTCGTGGGAGCAGGGCAGTTTATATCAATAGGACTAAAGTCGTCTTTCCACTTTGCATTTTTTATATTGATAATTCCTTCTGAAGTAAACAGCTGCCCGTTTCTTGCATTTCGTGTAGGCATCACACAGTCAAACATGTCTATGCCGAGTGCTATACATTCAAGAATATTGGCAGGCGTACCTACACCCATCATATAGCGGGGTTTATCTTTCGGCAAAACAGAGCAAACAATATCCGCCATTTCGTACATCACTTCGTGAGGTTCGCCTACTGACAGCCCTCCAATGGCATTTGCCGGACGATTCCTTGAAGCTATAAATTCGGCAGATTGTTTTCTCAAATCTGAGTAAGTACTTCCCTGTACGATAGGTATTAGTGTCTGTTCATGTCCGTAAAGAAGTTCTGTGCTGTCAAATTTGGCAATACAGCGATCTAACCAGCGGTGTGTCATTTCCATCGATTCTCTCGCATAACGGTAATCGCACGGGTAAGGAGCGCATTCATCAAAAGCCATAATAAAATCCCCGCCGATTATTCGTTGAATCTCCATCACATTTTCCGGTGTAAACAGATGTTTACTGCCGTCAATATGAGATTTGAAAGTGGCACCTTCTTCTTTGATTTTTCTTCTGTGACTTAAAGAAAAAACCTGATAACCACCGCTGTCTGTCAGTATGGGTTTATTCCATGAATTAAATTGATGCAGTCCTCCTGCTTTATACAGGATATCGGTTCCCGGTCTTAAATACAAGTGATAAGTATTGCCCAGAATGATTTGAGCACCTACCTGTTCTTCCAATTCGGAAAAATGTACGGCTTTGACAGAGCCTACGGTACCCACAGGCATAAAAACCGGAGTTTCAATCGTTCCGTGATCAGTAGTAATCACACCTGCCCGGGCATTACTTTTTTTATCCGGGTTTTGTAGTTTAAATTGCATCTGACTCTGTATCTTTTTCTATATTGGTGCAGGATATTTTAAGATTGTGGTAGCGGAAAGCCTTTTGTGTATTGCTGTCGGGATACAGATACTGTATTACGGTTTTCTGCTGTATAAAATTCTCGCTTTTCAAGAATATGCAAAAGTAGGTAATAATCATAATAAAGAAGCTTCTGTAATCATTTGCGCCAGAAATGAGGCTTTAAATCTCCTTCGAAATCTGCCAAAAATTTTGGAGCAGGACTATCCTTATTTTGAAGTAGTGGTGGTAAATGATGCGTCCGAAGACAATACTTTGAATGTGTTGGAGGATTTTAAAAAGAAGTACACAAACCTGCAAATTGTAAATATACTTCCTGCGAAAAAAAGTACAGTTGGCAAAAAAGCTGCTTTACAACTCGGAATAGAATCTGCCAAGAATCCTTATTTAGTTTTGACAGACGCCGATTGTTATCCCCAAAATAATAGATGGTTAAATAAAATAATGAGTGGATTTTCTGAAAAAAATGAACTGGTATTGGGCGTTTCTCCTTATGAAAACACCGGGACATTCCTCAGTCATATTGTACAATATGAAACGGTGACCACCATGCTTCAGTATGTCGGATACGCACTTTGGGGCAATTCTTATATGGGAGTGGGAAGAAATATAGCTTATACCCGGTCTCTGTACGAGCGGGCAGGAGGGTTTGAAAACCATATAGATACTGCTTCCGGTGATGACGATTTATTCGTACAGCAGGCGGCGACGCATACTCAGGTATCTGTGAGACTTTCTCAATATTCGCAAATGGTCAGTATGCCTCCAAAAACTTTCTGTGAATGGTGGAAACAAAAAACAAGGCATTATACAACAGGAGCTTCTTATCGGCCTTCACACCAGTTTCTGTTGGGTACATTTTTGCTGACCAAGGCAGTAATCTATGTTTTGGCATTTTATTTAATACTGTATAAAAAAATGACTTTTGAGGCACTTATGCTTTATCTGGTATATTTTTCTATCTTAATAATTGCATTGGGGATTTTCACAAAAAAATATCATTTATCTTTTAGGGCATTCAAGGCAGTTCCCTTTGATTTTATTTATACGGTTACAGTGCTGATTCAGGGATTTGTATCAAAATTCAGTTCTAAAAATCGGTGGTGATGGGAGGGAGGAAGTCGGACATTGAATTAATCGAACAGGCATTGAAAAACAATCAGCCTGCATTCACCGAATTGATGAATCGCTACGAGAAATCCGTGTATTATTTAATTCTCAAAATTGTCAAAAACCCGGAAGATGCGGAAGATTTGACTTTAATCACTTTCACCAAAGCTTTTGCAAATCTTGATAAATATGTGCCTACACACAGATTTTCAACCTGGCTGTTTAAGATAGCTTCCAATTCTTCGATAGATTTTCTCAGAAAAAAAACGATTGATACGGTGAGCATCGCATTGGGAGATGAAGTACAGAAAGGAGAAATATTGCTAAACACCAAAGAACAAACCTCGCATCCGGGACCGGAAGAAAATATGATTAAAACTCAGCGTGCACAAATTGCCCGGCAGGTCATTCAGCATTTGAATGAGGATATGGAAAAAGTGATACGTCTGAGATTTTTTGAGGAATACAGTTATGAGGAAATATCTCAGGAATTAAATATACCTTTAGGCACGGTGAAAGTACAGATTCATCGGGCTAAAAACATTTTACAATCTATATTGAAAGAATCTTCAGACACCTTTTAAATATTCTGTTTTGAAACTAAAACTTTCTGCTCTTTTTATCCTTTTTACTTTTCTTAAGCCGGTGTGTGCTCAGGAAAGTTTGGCAACAGACGACCTTGATTTGGCTGCAAATTATACAGATACCATATCCGGGAATGACTCTCTGCCTGAAAAAAAATCTATTTTTTACAGAGCATTCAATCAGACTCGTCCGGTAACCGGGCTGGCGTTTCCAATTGCGTATTATACACCCGAAACCAATCTGATGTTTGGAGTGGCAGGTATCATCAGCTGGAGTCAAAACCGAGACAGTACCAGTGCCCCTTCTTATACCGTGCCTTGGTTTATGTATTCAATTGACAATCAGATTATTGCCGAGTTGGAAGGAGCGTTTTATTTTAACGGGAACAGACATCAATTACTTTATGAGATTAATTATAAAAAGGAGAAGCTCCCTTTTTACGGAGTAGGGAACAGATTATCTTTGGACAAAGGCAATAAGGAATTAGTTCTTGTAAACAGATTTACGGCGGAGATTTCTTACCAGCGAAGATTTAAAGACCAATTTCTTGTGGGAGTGCTTTATGACATGGATTTTATAGGCAGCCTGAAAGCAGAGGCCGGAAGAAAAATGGACACCACAGATTATGCAGGTTCCAAAGGTGGATTTGCTCATGGCCTTGGTCTTAAAGCTTCTTTTGATAACCGCGACGACTTCTATTTCCCTTTCAAAGGACATTTTTTTGATGCCGAGCTTACGGGATATCCGAGTTTTTTAGGAAGTAAATATCAATTTGCATCACTGAGAGCTGAATACCGCTCTTTTATTAATATAAAAAGAAAAGTGGTGTTGGCTTCGCAGATTTTGTCTGAAATGAGCTTTGGTGATGTGCCGTTTTATATGATGCCTGCTCTCGGTGGAAAGTATGTGTTGCGGGGCTATACCATGGGTTCGGGAAGAGATAAATTCCTTTTTAATCTTCAGGGTGAATTGCGGGTACCTTTGAACCGATTTGTCCTTTCAGGATTTTTTGGCAGTGGTATCAGTGGTTCTGAATTTATGGACTACTTTAAGGTAAAAGATTATAGCTATTCTATTGGTGGAGGTGTACGTTTCAGACCGTTTAAGGACAAAAATATTTCAGCGAGATTAGATGTTGGTTTTTGGCAAAAAACATATGGAATTTACTTTGTACTGAACGAGGCTTTTTAGAGCAAAACACTCTTCATATACTAAGCGATACAGAAATACACCTTCGGATTAATAAGCTAAAGGAGATTTTGGAAACAGATTTACAGGTGAAGTCTTTGCTCTAAAATTCTTTTAATCACTGCCTGCGCAGCCCATTCCCGGTTGCCCGCCTGCTGAATGACAACTGAGTTTTCACTGTCCAATACGCCGTCACTAACCACTACATTCCTTCTCACGGGAAGACAATGCATAAATTTTGCCTGATTGGTGACCGCCATTTTCTCTTCCGTAATCATCCAGTCCGAGCCTTTTTCTAAGATTTGACCATATTGTTCGTACGAGGACCAGTTTTTAGCATAAATGATATCGGCATCTGCAAAAGCTTCTGTCTGATTTCTGATTATCGGTGCATTCCCCCTAAATTCCTGTGCCAAATCATACCCTTCCGGATTAGTGATTACAAAATCTACATCAGCTCGATTCATCCATTGTGCGAAACTGTTTGGTACACACTGCGGCAATGCCCGAATATGCGGCGCCCAGGTAAGTACAACTTTAGGCCTTTTGTTTGGGTAAAATTCCCGTATAGTGGCCAAGTCAGTCAGTGACTGCAACGGGTGTACGGTCGCAGACTCCATATTGATTACCGGTACTTTTACATTTTTCAGGAACTGATTCAGGACAAATTCCCGATAATCGGCATCTCGGTCTTTCAGAGTGGGGAAACTTCTCAGTGCAATCATATCCGCATACTCGCTGATAACGGCTGCACCTTCTTTGATATGTTCTGCGGTATTGCCATTCATGACAGTACCCTCTTCAAATTCCATGTTCCAACTGTCCTGACCCAGGTTGAGTACTATTGTATTCATTCCCAGATTTTGGGCAGCTTTTTGGGTACTCAGCCTCGTTCTGAGGCTACTGTTGAGAAAAATCAGTACCAGAGTCTTATTTTCCCCAAGAGCTTTCCACCCGAAGGGATTTTGTTTTACTTCCAAGACTTCTTTTGCTAACGCTTCCGTATCTTTTATATCATCTGCAGAAAGGAAATTCTGACCGGGCATAACTGACTGTTTAAGCTGCTAAGGTACGAAATAAGCTAAAAAACCACACGGCATAAATCTCACACTAAGAATTTCCGACATGCAATTTTATCAGGCGGTGAAAACAAAAATTCTCAGCCATTTCTCGTAATGAGTCTCAGCTTAGCGCGATATCTCTTTTCCCATCTTGTCTATGAAGAACTTCCTGCCATTCAGTTCCACTTTGAATATGTCTTCATCTCCCAAAAACTCAATCAAATTGTATTTGACTTCTTTTTCGGTTTTTCTGTTATAAAAAACGACTACCGTGCTGTCCGAAGGGATTACTCTAATTAAATCTTCGTAAAATACATTATCTACATAATCATAAATAGGTGGAATTATTTCCTTGCCTTGTGAGTCTATTAAACCGACACCTCCTTTTGTGGTATTTAAGTCGAAACGTTTAGATGCTTCTTTCTCCATTTCTTTTTCACAACAGTCTGCGATTTCAAATTCATCAGCAATGACAACCCTGAAGTACTTATCCTTCTCTTCCATCGAATTAGAACCACCGTCATTGGGTATAATATCAGAATATTTCAATTCTGTTAATTGCTTTCCTGTTTCTATATCAAATAGCGCGTAGCGTCCACCAATTTTCCAAAAAGACCCTCTACTATCTCGTATAGTTGCACTTCCTATGCCCAATACGATAAGATTGTCAGTAAACCATAGAGCATCATCATAAATAGCAGGGATAATTTCTTTTCCTTGCCTGTTAATGATTCCCATTCGGTCGTTTATGAAAACTGCTACTTGATTTTTAAACCCTTCTCGCTGAATCTCGTCGTATTTCAATGGAATAATCTCTTTACCATTTATGTCAATAGCACCCCATTTCCCATCTAATTCAACTTTCGCTAAGTCCCCTTTAAAACCGTAAGCATTGTCGTATCTCAATGGAATAACAGTACTCCCTCTTGTATCAATAAATCCATATTTTCCATTTAATTCGACACGTGCCAATCCTTCTTTGAAGCCATCTATAAAATCATACTTAAATGGAATAACAGTATTCCCTTTTGTGTCAACAACCCCCCATTTGCCATTCAGCATAAGACTTACAACCCCCTCAGAAGCTATCCCTCTCTCATACTTCGCAGGAATCACGACTCTCCCGGACTGGTCTTTGAACCCAACTTTGCCGTTGGATTCGAAACCAGTCAATTCCTCCTGTGCGAAAGCCATTACCAAAAACAGACAGGATGCCCATATTGTGAGAAATATCTTTTTCATATTCTGATTTTATTTATGGTATATAATCGCCATTTTTTGTGAAAAACGGATAGGTTTCTGGTTTGATGTTTTCGGGCTTGTCTTCACTTACTCTCCAGCCATCATCGTACAGAGTCATATAAACGCGACTTTCTATAATAGAATCATTGGTAAACCCAAATGCTTCTCCAAAAGGAGTGACCCCTTTCATTTTGTATGTATATTGAACTTTTGCTTTTGTCTCTGATTCCATCACAATTCCAGTGATTTCATGAAAATCAGTACAATGCGTTATTACACGTGATTTGAAAATATCACCCCAAATATATTTATCTTTTACTATGTCATAAACAAATGGAAGCGCT
Organism: uncultured Chitinophagales bacterium; assembly: GCA_964653095.1. Taxonomy (GTDB): domain Bacteria; phylum Bacteroidota; class Bacteroidia; order Chitinophagales; family JADIYW01; genus JAMLHH01. The sequence goes on along the minus strand of CAZZEH010000001.1, from coordinate 97,190 downwards.
TTTTCAGTATATGCATCATTATCCACCCAACCTGCCCAACTGTCATAGCCCCATGTGTGAACTATTAAATCCTTTTCAACCAAAAGGATTCTCGTATCTCTTATAGAATAACCAAGAGCCTGAAGATCTTTTATTTCAACTCTAGGATAATCCCAATGTTCCATAATCAGCTTTTTTGCTTCACCTCTGCTGAGAGTTTTATTATCACAAGATTGAAACAACAATGCTGCTGACACAATAAAAAATAACCATTTTGCTTTCATAAGTTCTTTGTTTTATTCTGATAGTTAATTTTATGCACAAAATATGAGAAGTTATATTTTCTTAATAGTTATTTGCCCTATTTAACAAATTGAAATTACTATTAATTGTCTGTAAGTTTTAGATTCTTATGTAGTGTTTTTTACTTTTAAGTAGTAATTTTATACATTTAGTGTAAGTAAGTCAATTGTGCTATTAAAAATCATATAGAAGACTTTAGAGTAGAGAGAAAGATACGACAACTGAGGGAACTAAAAAATTGCTCTCAAAGTTATATGGCACAGCGACTCAATATGTTTGTGCCTGGATATGGGCGCATAGAACGTAATGAGGTGGATGTGAGTATAGAGCGTACGCATCAGATAGCCGATATTTTCGGTATTAGCCTAACAGAATTGATTAGCTTTGATGAAAAATATATATTTAATACCTCAGCCCAAATTACAAACGGAGGATTAGTTGCAAATGGTCAGTTTCACAATTTAGAATTTAAGGCTTTCATTGAATTGATAGAATATCTCAAACTACAGCTCAAGGAAAAGGATGAATTGATTCGGGAGTTGGTACTGAAAAAATAAGTTTGACTCTTTACAAGAGAGTGGGTAAAGTACTTCAAATTTTGACCATTAAATTCAAATTTTTTAAGCGGTAAAAACAAAAGGTATCTTAACCATAAGGACAAGATACCTTTTGCCTGTATATTCAGATACTAAGATTTTACTGAAACTGCAAAAATCCGTCTTCTACTTTTTGTGCTTTAAAGTTTATCGCATCAATCAGATAATTCTGTTTCAGCTTCCACGGATATTTAGTTCCCTGACTCGGCAGAATACCCGCTTTTATAGCCCGCTGCACATAACCTGCGCGAAAATTCAGAGCCGGTTCTTTTTCTATATCTTCGTCTGACTGCACCACAAATACTTTCTTCTTTCTTTTTTCTGTCTCATTAATCAATTTGCAGAAATACGTGCCGACCAAGTCTGCTTTAAGAGACCAGGATGAATTTGTGTAGCCGAGTATAAAAGCAAAATTTGGCACATCTTTTATCATCATGCCTTTGTATATAATACCGTCGGATGCTTTAATTTCTTTGCCGTCTATGAAGGCTTTGATGCCTCCGAGCATTTGGAGATTCAGACCTGTTGCAGTAATAATCACATCTGCTTTTAGTTTATGACCGGATTTAAGCGAAATACCATCTTCCGTGAATCTGTCAATGTGATCGGTGACGATACTGGCATTTCCTTTTCTGATAGCTTTAAATAAATCTCCGTCCGGTACGGCACAGACCCGCTCGTCCCACGGGTCGTATTTTGGAGTGAAATGTTTCTCCACGTTATAACCTTTAGGGAGTTGCATCTTAGTCATTTGTTTAAAATAAGCCCTCATCAATTTAGGTTGTGCTCTGCATAAATTGTAGGATAAAATCTGAAAACTTATTTGTGCCGCACGATTCATGTCATACTGCACTTTGACCGGAAAGTTCTTGGAAACTGCTTTGGGCAGGATACTTCTGTTGGGCAAAGTGGCGATATACGTAGGCGAACGCTGCAACATGGTGACATGTTTGGCTTTGTCGGTCATGGCAGGCAACAGCGTAACTGCCGTAGCACCACTGCCGATAATGACCACTTCTTTATCGGTATAGTCAAAATCTTCCGGCCAAAATTGCGGGTGGATAATGGTGCCTTTAAAATCCTCTTCGCCTTCAAAGTGCGGACGGTGTCCGTGTTCGTAGTTATAATAGCCCATGCAGGAGATGATATACCGTCCGGTATAAGTTACTTCATTGCCGGAAATATTGTCGGTACACTTTATCGTCCAGTTTTCCTTTTCACTGTCCCAGTGTGCAGAGTTTATTTTTGTGTTGAAACGGATGTTTTCTCGGACATCATACTCATCTGCCGCTTCATTAATATAGTTCAAAATTAAATCCCCGTCTGCAATTGCTTCGGGATGGATCCACGGTTTGAAGCTGTAGCCCAAAGTAAACATGTCGGAATCCGAACGAATGCCGGGATAACGGAATAAATCCCAGGTGCCACCCATGTTTTCACGGTTTTCCAAAACGACAAAAGACTTGTCTTTGCATTCTCTTCTCAAATGGCAGGCTGTGCCAATTCCCGACAGCCCGGCTCCCATGATGATTACATCAAAATTTCTTTTTTCAGCCGTCATAATATTGTATAGTATTTATTAAAGTTAAGATTTATTTTTTGCAGGTATTTTACTCATTGCTCTTTCGGATATTGCCGTAATACTGAGGGAAGGATTTACTCCCGGATTGGCAGAAATTGCAGAACCATCGCATATATACATTTTTTCATACCCAAAAACTTTATTGTCTTTGTCAATAACTCCGGTTTCAGCCGAATCTCCCATACAGGCTCCTCCGAGAATATGAGCAGTTGTAGAAAGCCCAAAGATAGTTTCGGTACTCAGTACCATAGCCCTGCCGTTAATAATTGTTTCTACTTTTCTTGCCAAATCTCTGGCTTCCGGAATGTCAGAAGACGGAGCTTGACCCACATCCAATTTGCTGCTCATTCCAAAAGGAGATTTCGCAAATTTCAATGTGCTGTCCAAAGTCTGCATGAAAAGTAAAATAATCGTTCTTTTCGACCAGTCATCCACCGTGTACACTTTTAGATTTTTTATTGGATTGGAGACTACATCTTTTACCGCATTAAACATTCTCGTAAAAAAGCTTTTCCCCGGAACCATAGGCGCCATTAAGGGTCTCCACGCCCCGTTGCCGTCGGGATATTTAACCGGTTCCAGATGACTGTTTTCATCTGTATGAATAATGGAGCCGATTGCCACTCCGTCAGAATATGACTTGTCTTTGTCAAATGAAGTGACTCCGATAAGGCTCTCAGAATTAGTCCGAATACCATAACCCACTCGTTTGGAAAGGTGAGGAAGAGATTTGTCTTTGAGCTTTAGCAGCAAGTCCACTGTGCCCAGTACACCACCCGAAAAGACCACATGGTCAGCCCGAACTTTTTTCTTTTTTGAAAAGAGAGTCGCCGATTTTTTATATACAATCTCATAGCCTTTTTCTCCGTGTTCACTTTGCGGAATGACATCTGTAACCAAAGAATTTGCCAAAATTTCAGTACCTCTTTTTTGCGCCAGCCAGAGATAGTTTTTGTCAAGCGTATTTTTGGCATTGTGCTTGCATCCCAGCATACAGGCTCCGCAATGGATACAGCCGGTACGGGTAGGACCTTCCCCGCCAAAATACGGGTCATCTACCGTGACACCTTCTTCTCCAAAATAAACTGCCACATTGGTTTCGCTGTACTGATCTTCTTTCCCAATCTGTCTGGCCAGTTCTTTCATGACTTTGTCGCTGTTACTGACGTACGGATTTTTTTCGGCACCAAGCATTTTTTCGGCAGTTTTATAGAATGGGTCCAGTTCATTTTCCCAATCTGCCAGCCCTGCCCATGTACCTGTCTCAAAAAAATCTTTTTTGGGTACCGGAAGTGTATTGGCATACACTAAGGAACCGCCGCCTACACCTACACCCGAAAGTACACCTACATGCCGAAAGAAGGTTATTTTAAATAATCCTCTGAATTTCAGAGCAGGAACCCATAGCCATTTTTTTATATGCCAGTTTGATTCCGGAAAATCCTTCGGTTCAAACCATTTACCTTTTTCAATGACCAAAACTTTATATCCTTTCTCGGACAGCCTCAAAGCAGATACTGAACCTCCAAACCCACTGCCAATAATAACATAGTCGTAATGTGATTGCTGTGCTGTTTCCATAGCTTTCCATTTGTATTATATTGTAATATATGGAAAAGAAAGTCCGGGAAGATGTTTTGAAGGTAAAAAAAGGGGTTTGATTCTAATTTGTAACCTGTATAAATAAATTAAATCACAGGCAGTATTCGGGGAGGTAATTTTTAGAAGTAAATCCTGTTATTTAAACGGATATTGGTCTTCCCTGAACACTTCAAGAGCTTTTTGTACAGCAGCGTCCTGTTTCATGGTGACAAAAAGAAAGCCCTCTGTATTAAATGCCTGCCTTGCCAATGCCGCTTTAAGTCGGTATCTCAGCTCTTTTTCAGTATCTGAATCATGCAGACTGAAATATTTGGATTTTTTTGTGACTCTGCAAAAAGTTAAAAAGCTATTGTAGAGCCTGTCGGATATCTGATAATCCCGGTTAAAGTCTTCAAAGTTTTCAAAGCGGTTGAAGAAAGAGACGTTTTTATTGAAATAATCATAAATGAACTCCTGAATCCAACCTCCAGAGATGACCTGAAGACTGAAAAGATTAATGTATGAAGTGTCCAGAGCAATATGATAATCCGGCACAATTCCTCCTCCGCCAAACACCGGACGGTTGAGATTTTTAGTATAAAAAATATTGGAAGTATCCTGTCCTGAAATATTGTTGCTGTCGCTGTGATATAGTTCACCGTTGCTGTATCGTTCCATGAATTCCTGATTATACTTTTCTCCGTGTCCTTTCTCATACGGCCTTTGAATGGAACGACCGCTCGGAGTGTAATATTTGGCAATGGTCAGGCGAATTGCGGAGCCGTTACTCAGAGGGTATTGCTGCTGAACCAGTCCTTTGCCAAACGAGCGTCTTCCTATAATTACACCTCTGTCCCAATCCTGAATAGCTCCGGCCAAAATTTCACTTGCCGACGCAGAACCTTCATCTATCAGAACTGCAATTTTTCCGTCTAGAAAACTGCCCGATCTTTCTGCATAATAAGATTGTTTTTCTACCGTTCGGCCTTCTATATATACAATCTCTTCTTTATTTCCGAGCAGTTCACTGATGATTTTGACTGCTTCATCGAGATAGCCGCCCGGATTTTGTCTGAGGTCAATAATCAGCTGAGAGATGTACTGACCTTTAAGTTTTTTCAGTTTGCCGTAAAATTCTCTGTATGTCTGACTACTGAATCTTCCGATTTTGATATAGCCGGTTTTACTGTCAATTTTAAAACCTGCATCCACACTGTATAACGGAATTTTGTCCCGGGTAATCTGAAAGTCAATCAGGTCGTTATGACCTCTTCTGAAAATACTGACTTTGACCTCTGTTCCTTTAGGTCCTTTCAGCTTTTTGATAACCTCATCGTTCGAAATGCCCACTCCGGCCACAGTCGAGTCGTTCACCTTGATGATTTGATCTCCGGTCAAAATCCCTAATTGTTCGGATGGACCGCCGGGAATGGGAGTAATGACCTGAATCGTATCGTTCACTACAAAAAATTCAATGCCTATTCCTTCAAAGGAACCCGTCATTTCTTCATTCACGCCTTTAAGTTCACTATGTGTAATCAGGTGGGAGTGAGGGTCAAGCGCATCAATGAGTTTCTCAACGACATCGTCATAATGCTCCTCCAATTCCGGGTCTTCTACATAATAGGCATTAATGAGATTTAGGGTTTCCGTCACGGGGTTTGAGCTGGTGTCCGAGATGTTTTTGTGAAAAATGAATATTCGATTTTTGTGGATATTGTATCCGAGATAGATACCGCTTGCAAGAATGATTGCAAACAGCACCGGGAACCAGATTATTCTTTGAAAATTTTTACTCATAAAGACCGATGCAAATAACTGACTTTTGGAAGGAATTATGAAATCCTTAGAGTTAAGATATTGTAGTAAATTTTATATACATTCTATGCTGTTACAGACGGGTGCCGGATTTATTTAATCTCTCACTCTCAATATAAATACCGTATTTTCGAATATGTTCGGTCATTTTACTAAAGATGACATTTTTTTCCAAAAAATATGGATTGCCCGTGATGAAAAGTTGTTTTCGGGCTCTCGTTAAGGCGACATTGAGTTTCCGGTCAATTGAAATGCCGTTTTCGATAAAGGTGTTGGATAATAATTCAAGTTGATTTTCATGATTTACACAAAAAGAATACAGTATAATATCCCGTTGTGAACCCTGATATCTTTCAACCGTATCTATGGTAATCTCATTCAGTTCGGGTAAATTGAGTTCAAGGACTTTTTTTCTGATCAGGGCAATCTGACTTCTGTACGGAGTAATAATGCCGACTGATGTTTTGGGATTAAACTCTGTCTGGTGGGTTTGGTATAGGTAATGTATGTTTTCCAGCAATTTTGCAATCAGTTCAGCTTCGAAAGAGTTTACTTTGAAAGATTGATCTGAATCTGTTTTTTTCGAGGCGAAAAACACTAAACGCTCAGTTGCCGCAATTTTTTGCAAAAAATCTTTACTGTCCGTGATATTCCATTCCAATGATTTTCTCTGATGGGTCACCGGTACGACCTGCAGTTCTCCGCCATAAAATTCTTTATTGGAAAATTCAGCGATTTGAGCATGCATTCGCCCCTGTTTTTTCAGCATGGACCAATGTGGGGAGTGTTTATCTTTTTCGTGGTATCTGTATAGTCGTTCAAACAGAGAGATTCTTCTGTCGGTGATTCCGATATCCAAAAGTTTTGGATGCCGCACAATACTTGCTTTCGGACTTTGTACTACGATAGCAGGCAGTTGCTTGTGATCCCCAATTAAAATAAATTTCTTAATGGCGTGCGCATTATCCGGGTGTTTTGCAGTCAGAATTCCTATAATCTGGGGCTCCAAAATTTGAGAAGCTTCATCCACGATGGCCACATCAAATTTTTTAAGTTTGAAAAGAGCAGATTTACCTGAGACAGAGGCCACTGTGCCGACATACACTCTGCAGTTTTGAAGCGTATTTTTTACTTCATTCCGTTTGCTGAATGGCTTGATCACATTTTGCAGCAGACGATGCTGAAATTTCTTCTCTGTGGAAAATTCAGACCCTATGCGTATGTATTCAATTTCAGGCTGTATTTGTGAAATAGATTCACATATTTCATCTACTGCCCGGTTGGTATATGCCAGCAGCAGAATATTTGTTTGTGGTTCGGAATAAAATTCGTCCACCATAGATTTCAGAGCAATTGAGGTTTTTCCGGTACCCGGCGGTCCGATAAGCAGAAAATAATCTTCTGCTTTCTTTGCTTTTTCTACTATCTGCTGTATTTCCGGTATTTCGCAGGGTCTGTTGAGCTGTACCTGATTGGAGATTCTTAAAACTCTTTGGTTGAGCAGCAAATCTTTTCTGTCCTGGTTGGCTTCCAAAAAAGTGTACAGTCCCATGAACATTGCCCGGTACGAGGACTCCAAAAAGTCATGCTCGATAGCATACAGACTGTCATTGGGGAGAAAATGGGTGTTGTTTTGACGGTATCTGAGAAGCAGAACCACTTCTTCATGATTGATTTCAATAATACTTCCTCTAAAAATTTGTTTGTTGCTTACATTATCTCCGGCATGGTTGCGGGGATAGAGGATAGCAATATCGCCCTGCCTGAAATTTGGAAGAAAATCAGCATTATATTCCGGGATGCTCAGACGAATAACAGGCCTTTCCGTATCAGACAGATTTTCTGTGATCTGCAGGTCCCAGAGAATATCGCCGGCATCTATTTTAACATCTGCTTCATTGAGCCAAATGCCGGAGTGTCCCAATGCCTGGTCATAGTGACTGACTCCTGCTTTGGTAATGTAAAGTTCCTTGCTGACAAAGCTGTAGAAACTGTAGAAGTATGCTTTTTCTAATTCACCGGCATGGACAAAAGGCTGTTTGAACGCCTCAATCTGCGGGATGATATAGTTTTGTATAAATTTCTCATTCTGGCCGCCTGCATTAATCAGTACTTTGGGAGAAATATCGCTGATGATTTTCTCAAATAAATCTTCATTTTCGGAAACACTTCTTTCGATGAAAACAATCTGATTTCTCAGGTCCAGAATTTCTTTAATTTTTTCCATATAGGGTCTGACCATTCTTAGGTTGGACTTTGGGTCATTGTATTTGGAATACAGCAGATAGCTGTTTATGTGCTTGAATTTTATACCCAAAACCATTTGAATTACAATTTGGTATAAGAAAAGCTGAACACTGTGATTGATACCGACCAAAGATGTATTGCTTTCCGGAAACGGAGCTTTGCCGGATTTAAGTTCAATCACCGTAGTGTTTTCCGGACGAATGGAAAGGAAGTCCAAACGCCCCTGAATACCCAATTGCGGACAGAAGAAACTCGGCTCCAAAACGGCCTGTTCTAACGGAATATTTTGTTGAGGAAGCACTTCCTGTACCACATGTTTAATATGATTAAACTGCCGTTCTGCGTCGTCAAACAGTCTAAGGAGATGTGCTCTGTCGTCTAAAGCAGTGTTCACGGAAATATCAAACGGGAAAAGCTTAAACACTTCTTTCATGGTGTCTTTAAACTTTGCAGTACTGTCTTTTGGCAGGTTGACAAAAATATCTAAGAAGTGATTGGCGATATTACCGAGCAGGATGGGTACAGTAATTTCTTTGGAAGTAATCCGGCTCATAAAATAATTATACGGATGAGTACCGTATGATTTGAAACATTCTGCTACCGAGCTGATATCCAAAAGATAGTCCGGTTCGAGTATGAACAGTTCAGGTGTAACTTTATTGCCTTCTTTTTGACAGTTAATCAGGTGCATCACCTGCCCCGGTTTGACATAACTCAGACTTTCTTTGAATGGAGAGTTTTTGGGGTCGTAAATTGCATTGAGATAGTCTTCCGGATACTGATCGGCTCTGCCCAGGATTTCTCCTTCACTGACTTTTAAAACATAAAAACGTATCAGATTCAGATGTTCGGACTCGGTCTTTTTTGAAGCTGGCTTGCTTTCCGGCAGGGGAGGGCTTTGCACGATTGTTAGCAGATTTACCGGTATAGTAGCTTCTGTGATTTTTGCAACACTGTAGGTTAATGCACTCAAATCCCGATAGTAGGTATATTCGTCGGGTGTGAATTTATTCAGAATAATAAGGTGCGCATTTTTTCTCATATTCTGTATTCCGAACTGCTCCCGGGACGAAAACTTAAGCAAATCGGTCACATAGGTGAGTTTGGAGTATAAATCGGGAAATTGAATCTCCTGTTTGGAGGTAATCAGTCTCAGTGCACTTTCCAAAATTTTTCTCATTGCAGAATATTTTTCGGCAAGCGTTTTTTCGCTGAGATGAGTTTGAAGTATTTCGTCAAATAAAAACTGTGCGTGGGCTGTCATAAAATAAAATTCATACGTGCTGTATATAAAGATGCTAAAATTCTCCTTTTTCCATATCAATGCGGAAAAATACTTTATTCGCGCTCTTCGGAGAGGCTGTAATTCATTAAAACGGACATGGAATAGTATTTTTTAAAGTATCTTCGTCCAAAACAATATTATATGGAAACCGGGTTAAGACATTTACATTCTGTTTTGGCAATAGCTATACTTATTGGCTTATTACTATCTGTTGTTTTGGCTATCCTCAATAAAAAAGCAGACAATAAGCTACGAAAAATTGCCAAGTTTACAATGATTTTTCTTCATACACAGTTTACTGTTGGGCTGGTTCTGTATTTCATTTCGGCAAAAGGATTTGCCAGTCTTTCCGCAGAAGCAATGAGCAGTCCTGTATCTCGTTTATATGCGCTGGAACACCCTCTGATTGGCATTTTAGCTATAATTTTGGTGACTGTAGGTCATATTAAGTCTAAAAAGGTTTCTGATGAAGCAGCTGCCAAGTCTATTGCGATTTATTATGTTTTAGGACTGATTTTGATACTGACTAGAATTCCTTGGCAGACCTGGTCTATATTGCAGTAGTGCGCATACTTTAGAAAGTTTTCAGGCAAAAATTTTAAACATAAACTCTGCAGCGTTTAGTTGCCATTCAAAGAGTTTTTGATTTTTTGCATAGCTTCTTCATAAGTTACTTGACTTTTCCAATTCAGTTCTTTTTTGGCTTTACTGCAATCTACTCGGCGGTCTGATCCGGTAGCCATAATAGATTTTGGAGAGATGGGAGGATTGACACCAAAAACAGGGAAGGTTTTACCCATAATTTTTGCCAGTCGAAGGGCTGTTTTTTTGGATATATTTCCTTTGGGGCGGTAGCCTTTCATTGCCAGTAAATCTGTCAGATATTTTTTCCAGCTTATCTGATAATCATCCATGAAGAAATAGGTCTGATTATGAGCAATCGGATTGGTAATAGTTTTAAAAATCCCGTCCGCCAAATTATCAGCATCTGTTAGACAGGCATCGAAACGACCATTTTCAATCAGCTTAACTCCAAGAAAAGTTTGAGCTCTTTTGAGAGGTTCGCGTACCCAGATACTGTCCGGACCGATAATAGCGGAAGGTCTGATAATCGTATAAATTATATTGTGTTTGGTGCAAAAAGACTTTACTAATTCTTCTGCATCAATTTTGGCATCATCATAGAAAACTCCGCTTTTGACCAATGGTACACTTTCGTCCGGCAGTTTCTCCGATCTGTCTAAACAGGTAGCCGGTCCGAAAGAACTGAGATAAATAAAATGCCTGACTCCGTGTTGGAGGGCGTCGCTCAAAACCCATTCGGTCGCATCATAAATGGACAGATAAAAGTCTTCTTTGGAACCAAAGTCAATGACTCTCGCCGCACTGTGTACCACAATTTCGCAATCTGCGGTCAGTCCTGAAATTTGCCCGGGCTGACAAATATCTGCCTGCACCATTTCCACACCTGCGGAGGTGTATTCATCTGTATTTCGGGGAGAAAAGTACTGTCCTTTGATTTTAAATCCGCCTTCTTCCAAAAGTCTGTACATCAGATGTTTGCCTATCAACCCGGTAATCCCGGTAATCAAAATACTCTTCATGTCATGAAGTTAGGAAATCATGGAAATGTTTTAGATAAAAAACGCAAAACACAGCTTAGAAATAAGATAAACCTGCATTGTACGTATAAAATATATAACTTTGTCGTATAAAATATAATTATGGATGCCAAAATCACACTTTCCTTTAATAAAGAGGTCATCGAAAAGGCTAAAGACTATGCGGCGGACAGAGGGATGAGTTTGTCTCGGCTGACGGAGTTAATATATGAAAAGCTGACTTCCGGAAATGCCCGTCTGATTGATGATTTGCCGATAGCCGACTGGGTGAATATGGTGGCAGAAGAGCGAATAGAGTACAGGCGTACGCCCTCACGTAAAAAAATGAAATCTGATTTTTTTGATTCCAAGAAATAGTTTTGAAAATTTTCCTGGATGCCAATGTCATTGTCTCTGTTCTTAACAGGGAGTATCCTTTGTTTACCTATTCATCAAGAATTTTAAGTTTGACAGAGCGGTATGGATATGAGGTATGTACTTCACCGATTTGTCTGGCAATTGCTGTCTATTTTGCTGAAAAGAAATGCGGGACAAAACGGGCCAAAGAGAAGATGGTGATTCTTTCTGAGCATTTGAGCATCATAGAGACTAACAGGGAAACGGTTTCTTTGGCTGCTTCCAATCCAAAAGTGTTAGATTTTGAAGATGGTTTGGAGTATTATTCCGCATTGCAGTACGGTTGTCAGGCTGTTATCACCGAAGATGTCGAAGATTTTTACTTTTCAGAACTTCCGGTTTATGATTGCCGCCGTTTTATTGGGACGATTAGATAAGTGCTGTACGTGCCTCGCTTTTACAGCTTTTTTTTCGGTACTTTACAAGTGTTCGTTTTGATACGCCTGTACCAACTGTTCGAAGGATAAATCTACAATTTTATGTACTGAACTGCTTAAATCGTCGTGTTGTACGTGCCTGAAAATATCCTTTTTATCTTTGATAATTCCCAGTGCATACATTTTTTCAATATTTGATTTAAAATGCTCTGATTTTTTTAAACCGGGCTCCTCCCCAAAGATAGCAATGGAAGCTCTTTCTATCCGATCAAAAAAATCATCCCAATCCTGAACCGGATTGCGTGTCATGACTGTTTCATTTGCATCTTTATGTTCTAACCAATATTCTACCTGTTTAATAAAATCCCGATAATGGTTGATGTTTTTTCTGTGCAATGGTGTTTTAGCCTGAAAATCCTGAGATTTCAGATGTTTTAAAAGATTTTCAATATCTTTTTTATCCATATTTTTGATACAGGCATCTTCGGGTTGTATGACCGTATGAAAGTATATTTGAATATCCCGTTCATTGCAAAAACGAATAAAATCCGGGGCTTCATGTGCGGTATTTTGCATCATACAAGATGAAATTCCCATAAACGTTTTGTGTTTTCTGGAATAATCAATGAAGCGCTCCAGATTACTCATTGTTTCCGAATAAGTTGCACCTACGCGAATGCTTTCGTAGTTTTTTTCCTGCAGGCTGTCAATAGACACGTTAAAGTTGATATTTGGTCTTTCAAGAAGCTCTTTCACTCTCTTATTCATAATTGTACCATTCGTCTGGATATTAATACTGCACTGAGGATTCAACTTGTAAATTAAATCCCAGATGTCGTAATAAATTTTTATCATGAATGGCTCACCACCGTAAAATTTAGTTTCGTGCAGATGAGGAATAAAAGGTTTTAATTGCTCTAAAAAGTCTTCATTATAGGGTGTTTTATAGGCTTTTAATCCTTTATTGTGTGCAATCACCGAAGAGAAGTTTTCATCGCACATCGTGCATCCGAGATTACATTTATTGTCTAACTCAAATTCTATACAGGTAGGAAAGCCGTTATTATTCCTTTTGTGATAATTGAATTGTGATGCCTTCAGACCGTCATAATTTCGTGCCATAAGCTGTTGATGACAAGTACCGCATCCTTTTGACAAATCATAGTTACTCAGTGCTTCTCTGAGTTCTTCAGCTTTCGGACCATTCCAAATTTCCATCAGACTCTTATGCGGCCAAACGCCCAATACGTGTACGGCAATGTAGCAGCATGCCCGCACATAGCCGTGGTGTGCAATGTACATATTGGTAAAAGGCGCCTGACAAAAGGTATTCCAAGTCAGAGGACTTCTTTTCAAATTATATCCCTGTACTGCTTTCTGGAAATCTCCTGAAGGAAGAATGGTTTGTTTTATGACTTTCGAAAATTTCATTTGTGGTATAAATCCAAGACTGCCTGCAAAGAAGGCAAACTTCTTTTTACGTTTAATAAATGCCTGTGATTGTGTTCCAACACATCTTTCATCGCTAAGGTAACAGAAAGTAATTTCTTTCTGCTCCATTTTGAGATTTCAATGAGTAATGCTTCAATTTTTTTCATTCTTTTTAAAGAATTAACCTCTTTGTCATAAGATTCATCCCACCATTTTGAGAAAGTCTGATAACCTTCTTCTCTCAGGGTTTGCAGAGTCAGTGGAGGTCCCACCATAATAAAAGGCATGAAAAACGCTATAGGTTTATAAGTTTTTTCTGTGATAAAAGATTTTTCTTTGGGGGTATAGCTTCCAAACTCTGTTTCTGTATTCACCCAAACAAAAGACCGGCTGATATTTTTTATAGGTATTGTATTCCACCATCCGGACTCCTGCTCTTTTGTATCCACAACCCATGGAAGACTTGCTCTGAATTTTTCAAATAGCTCAGAATCAATTAATGATTTCATTGATAAATGTGAGTTGTGATTAAACTGAAAATCCTTTGTACCGTTAAAAGCCTTCTGACTGATATAAGAAGTTTCAAGAAAATTATTTTTGTAAAAGAGATAGCTTAAGGTGACTCTGTAATCTTTTATAATATTATTCAGACAAAGGAAGTGTTTGATGCCGTTTTGCACAGAATGGAGAGCTTCGTACCTTTTGTTAAAAGAGTAATTAGGATAATGGTAAAGAATAATTGATTTTAGTGCTTCTTCAAAATATCTGATTGCATACAGCTTGGTTTTAATTTGATTCGATTTTTGAAATATGCTAAAAGGAAATAATCTGTTTGGAGCATTTATTTTTCTGTACCCGGTAAAATCTCCTGTAAATACAACACTATTTTGTGCAATCTTTTTTTGGCTTAAAGCCTTGTTCCACCATTTTTTATTCTTATAAATATTTGAATATTCGTGGCTGTCATTCCATAAAATAAGAGCTTTACCAATTTGAGCATCTTTTAAAATATTTTCATCAATAGGCAGAGAATGACTGTTTCTTAATTGCTGTTGCTCAATAAATGATTTGAAGTAGTTGAAAGTTAGAATGTAAATATATTTATCGGGAATTTTTGTCTTGTCGGAAGTTAAAATAATCTTTCTGTCGGGAAAATAAATGTGAAATAATCCCGGCCAGCTGAGATAATCTCTCGAATAGAATTCGGTATCTCCATTGTAAGTTGCGTCTAAATCAAGAATGTTGTCGTATGTTTCTCTTTTTGCCGATGGAGTGTCCCGGTCATACAGGAAATAAATTGGGTTGCGGTCGTTTGGAGGCCCAATTTCATAATAGAAAGAGTCTTTAAATTCCATTTTTCTAATGAATCTGTTTAGCCTGACTTCATCCAAATCAGTAATAAATTTAACTGTTTTGTCGGGGTGATTTGACCAGATTGCGAAAAGAATATCCTTATAAGCCCGGGAGTTTTTGATGCCGTCTAAAAACAACTTTGAGCCTTCTGCAAAAGATGTCGGATTGTCTGAAAGCCAGGCTAAGCTTTGAATGAATTTTGGAGTGAATGCAATTAAAATATCAATATTGCTTTCAAATTTTTCAGAGTGTGGATAGATTGTTTTCTGATATAAGTCCGCATACGAACTCCTGTCCAATTCATTTAAAAATCGAATAATGTCTTGGCGAATCTTATTGTTCTCGTTTTCAGACAGCATGTCTTAAGTTACTGCAAAATATTAAAATTTCATATTGGGCAGTTCATTGAATCGAACTTCCATTTTTTCATTAGATATGAAAGTAATAAATTTCTAACTTGGTTCTCATAAAAATGAGAAAAGCAGTAAAAGGAAATATCGCTTTGTTTCTGATTGCCTTAGTAATCATGCTTATACTTTCTGAGTTTTTTTTCAGAAAGATAAACTTCCCGAAAGAGTTGGAAGTAATCCCGACAGGGTGGACTTATCTCTCCAATAATCCCGATGCAAATGAGGTCAATCAGTATGGATTTAAAGGGAAACCAATTCCGGATATTAAACCGAAGAGCGAAAAGTGGATTTTACTTCTTGGAGATTCACAGGTCGAATCACTGGATTTGGCAGACAGTCTTCAAATGGAAAATTTGTTGCAAAGAGTACTAAATTTTAATTCGGATTCGACGACTTATCGGATATTTACTGTGGGAACCGGAGGATACGGGCAGGATCAGCAGTTGATTTGGTTCCAAAAGGTCCTTGAAAAACATGAGATGGACCATGTTTTCTTGTGGTTTACTCCCGAAAATGACATCTGGAACAATATGTTTCCCACTCATTGGCCCTGGAACGGAACTCCCAAACCGACTTTTATACTCCGGCAGGATAAGCTTGTTTTGGAACTGTCTGATATTGAATTTCGGCAGACAAGAGAACTTAAAATAGCCGCTTTATTTGAGCGGGCCATACAGCATAGAAAAGCTCAAAAATTAGATGATGTCTGGAGTAAAAATTTTCTTCCTCCGAGAGCGGAGATCGGAGCGGATACTTCGCTGAGCAAAAAAACTACTCCTTGGGTGGGAATCAGTGAAAAATTGAAAGAAGAAAAAACGCACCTGATTTTGTATTCTGATACTATGACCAAAAGGTTAGAATACGGTATTCGGCTGACTCGGGCACTTTTGGACTCCATACAAAGTGTGTGCGTGAATCATCAGGCAAGTTTTAATGTGTTTGTTTCAGAAAATCAATTTTATTCAGACATAGAGGATGGACAATGGATGTATGACAAAAATTTGAAACGCTTTATAAAATTGAGCAAAACTAAATATGATTTCAGACTGGTAAAAATTTTGTCGGGATATTCATCCAAGCTATTTCGGCTCAAAACGGAGAAGAAAAATATCTCTCCACATGATACGTATCATTTGAATGAAGCCGCTCAGAGAGAACTTGCAGACAGTCTGAAAGGATGGATTTTTTCAAATGCCTTTCTCTCTTCATCTTCTTCTGTAAATAGGATTCCGCAATAAGTGTATTGGAATTTCTTTAAATCTTCGGTAGAATACAGTTACAGTAGTCGCACAACTAATTATACGCACGTAACTATGAAAAGTATTCAAAATATCAAGAGTCCGTTTGACGACCTTTAAAATTGGGTGCAATTAAGGCTGCGTATAGACAACCAAAATGATACATATATGCGAAATAAAATGTATTTTAGTTGCGTATGTGAACGAGTTGCGCGGCATACTGAAGAGCCAACCGCTAAAGCAGCACATTTGGTTTTTGCCAACTCGAAAGCTTAAGCTGAAAAACCAAAAGAGCTGTTTCTTGTCAACACTCGGGCAAAATAGGTTAAATTTGTCTGTCTGCGTGCATAACACAAATAAGAGAACAATATAAAAGGAATATATATGGCCAAACAGAAAGTACTCGTACGACAAGCTCAGGGCAAGAAAGAAAAATCAATTGAAGAAACTTTATGGCAATCGTGCGATAAATTGAGAGGTTCAGTAGAACCTTCTGAGTACAAACACGTGGTTCTCGGTTTAATCTTCTTAAAATTTGCAGGAGATAAATTTGAGCAAAGAAGAGATGAACTTTTGGTCGAAGGCAAAGAGAAATATGTAGAAATGAGGGATTTCTACACAATGAAAAATGTATTCTATTTGGAAGAAATTTCTCGATGGAGCTACATTATCAAAAATGCCAAACAAAACGATATTTCACTTAAAATTGATACAGCACTCAACACCATTGAGAAAAACAACCCTGCATTGAAAGGAGCTTTGCCAGACAATTATTTTTCCCGTTTGGCATTTGATAAAACCAAATTGGCTTCATTACTTGACACCATCAACGAAATTGATACCCTCAAAGACAAAGGGCAAGATGTTATTGGCCGCGTGTATGAATATTTCTTGGGTCAATTTGCGCTGAAAGAAAGCAGCGGAAAAGGCAAAGGCGAGTTTTATACACCTAAAACCATTGTCAACCTGATTGCAGAAATGATTGAACCTTACAAAGGCATTATTTATGACCCTTGTTGCGGTACAGGCGGAATGTTTGTGCAGTCCATCAAATTTATAGAAAGTCATCAAGGAAACAAAAAGGAAGTTTCTATTTACGGACAGGAAAATACACCTACTACCTACAAATTGGCAAAAATGAACCTTGCTATTCGGGGCATTTCTGCTAATCTTGGTGATAGACACGCAGATACATTCTCCAACGACCAACACAAAGACCTGAAAGCAGATTATATTATGGCAAACCCACCCTTTAACCTGAAGGATTGGCGGGGAGAGAATGAATTGTTGGACGACCCGCGTTGGATGGGCTACGAAGTGCCACCCAAAAGCAACGCCAACTATGGCTGGATTTTGAATATGGTGAGCAAGCTTTCTGAAAATGGCGTTGCAGGTTTCATTCTTGCCAATGGCGCTTTGTCAGGTGGTGGCGATGAATATAAAATCCGTAGGAAATTAATTGAAAACGACCTGGTAGAAGCCATCATCATTATTCCACGAAATACTTTTTATACCACCGATATCAGTGTGACGCTTTGGATTTTGAACAAAAACAAAAAAGCACGCACCGATGATACAAAGGAGAAACCCAAAAACTACAGAGACCGTACGGGAGAAATCTTGTTTATGGATTTAAGACGTTGGGGAAGCGAATATGAAAAGAAGTATGTGGAACTAACTGAAGAAGACATTCAAAAAATTGCTGCAAATTACCATAACTGGCAGACCCCTGGGCTGGATGAAGCTCCAACTTCATCCTATAAAAACGTGCCGGAGTTTTGCAAATCTGCCAACTTTGTCGATGTAGTAGCCAATGATTTCTCCTTAGTACCCAGTAAATACATTGAATTTGTGGACAAAGACAGTGGTATTGATTTCGACACCGAAATGAAGCGGATTCAACAAGATTTCAAAGCCCTGTTGAAAAAAGAAAAAGAATCACAGGAGCAATTGATTAACGCTTTTAAAACTTTGGGGTACGAACTTTAAAAACGACAAGCTATGCAAATTGATGAAAATTATAAAATATGGATTCGGGAAGTTAAGCAGAAAATTCGCTCGGCTCAATTAAAAGCGGCAGTTGCTGTAAACAGAGAACTCATTCTTTTTTATTGGGATTTGGGGAAAATGCTTTCTGAAAAAATCAAAACAAGTAATTGGGGAGATAAGGTTTTAGAAAATGTTTCAAAGGACTTAAAAGATGAGTTTCCGGAGATGAAAGGTTTTTCGGTTTCAAACCTAAAATTCTGTAGGCTTTTTTATGAATACTTCGCTTTTAGTTCCCAACTTGAGGGTGAATTTCAAATTAGTTTACAGGCTGTTAACCAATTGGAAGACACGCAAAACGAAATTAGTTCACAGGCTGTGAACCTATTTGAAGACACGCAAAACACAATTGGTTCACAAGTTGCGAACCAATTGCAAGGTGCTGAAAACAAGGATATTGCAAAAAGCCAACAAGCTGTTGACCAAACTATATTAGAAAGCGTAATTGCTCAAATACCTTGGGGACATATTATTGTAATAATAACCAAAATCAAAGATTTAAATGAAGCCTTCTTTTATATTCAAAAAACCAAAGAAAACAATTGGAGTAGAGATACTTTGACCTTACAGATTAAATCAAATCTATTTCAAAGAAAAGGCGGTGCAATAACTAATTTCTCAAATACTCTTCCGGAACCTTTTTCCGATTTAGCACAACAAACACTCAAAGACCCATATATTTTTGATTTTCTTCAGCTTTCTGAAAATTACAGAGAAAGAGATATTGAAAATCAATTGGTAAACCATATCAAAAAATTCCTTTTGGAATTAGGAAAGGGTTTTGCTTTTGTTGGACAACAATATCATCTTGAAATTGCCAATAAAGATTATTACATCGATTTATTGTTTTATCACATCAAGCTGAAATGTTATGTGGTTATTGAACTGAAAAACACCAGCTTCATTCCCGAATATGCAGGAAAATTAAATTTTTATCTTTCCGCTGTTGACTCCTTATTAAAAGAAGATAACGACAAACCAACCATTGGTATTTTAATGTGTAGAGAAAAGAATAATTTAGAGGCAGAGTTTGCTTTGCGAGATATTAATAAACCAATGGGTGTGAGCGAATTTGAACTTACACAAATAGTACCTGAAAATTTAAAATCTTCATTGCCTACCATTGAAGAAATAGAGCAACAATTAAGCATTAAGAATGACTGAAAATAAAACATATAAACGTTTAGGCGACTACATACAATTGGTAGATAACAGAAATATTGATTTGGCTGTTACAAATCTTTTGGGCATCAATATTACCAAAAACTTTATGCCTTCCGTTGCCAATGTTTCGGGTACAGACTTGTCTAAATATAAAATTATTAAAAAAGGTCAGTTTGCTTATTCAGCAATGCAAGTAGGTAGAGATGAAACCATTCGTCTTGCTCTATATACAGGTGATGAGCCTGCAATTATTTCGCCTGCCTATTTGGTTATTGAAAGTAAAGATGAAAACGAGCTAATTCCAGAATATATGATGATGTGGTTTCAACGTCCAGAGTCGGATAGATATGGTTGGTTTATTAGCGATAGCAGTGTAAGAGCAAGTTTGGAATGGGAGCGTTTTTGCGATATTGAAATCCCAATTCCCGATATTTCCGAACAACGTAAATATGTAGCTATTTATCAAGGTTTGCTCAACAACCAAAAAGTGTATGAAAGTAGCTTGGAGGACTTGCAGTTGATATGCGATACTTATATGGACACTGTCAAAGATGAAAACATAGATTCAATTGGCAATTTAGTCGAATTGGTTGATAATAGGAATATAAACAATGAAATAACAAATCTACTTGGAATTAATGTAGAGAAAGTTTTTATGCCTTCAAAAGCAAAGACTACCGCAGAAAACTTAGTGAAATACAAAATTATTCAGAAAGGTGAATTTGCATATTCAGCAATGCAAGTTGGCAGAGATGAAACAGTAAGAGTTGTTCTATATTCATTTGAAGAACCTGCTATTATATCACCAGCTTATCACGTATTTAAAGTATTAGATGAAAAAATTATTATTCCTGAATTTTTAATGCTGTGGTTTTATCGTCCAGAGTTTAATCGAAAGGGATGGTTTTACAGCGATAGTAGTGTGAGAGCAAGTTTAGATTGGGAAAGATTTACAGAAATAAAAATTCCCATTCCAAGCATAGGAAAACAAGAAGCTATTGTAACTCTATACCATGCTTTAGAAAGTAGAAAACGCATTAATGAGCAATTAAAAGAAATGGTAAAACCGCTTTGCCCGGTGTTGATGAGAGGGGTTGTGGAGAATAGTCTTGAACTATGATTTTAAAATGATTGAATGAATACTATGATTAATGAACAATACAAATATTCAGAATTAACAGGCAAGATTATTGGCTGTGCAATGGAAGTACACAGATATTTGGGAAATGGATTTCAGGAAGTAGTGTACCAAAGAGCATTATCCATAGAATTAAACATGCAGGGTATCGTCCACGTTAGAGAACAAGAAATGCCTTTACAATACAAAGGATATGATATAGGTAAAAGGAGAGTTGATTTTTTTATTGAAAATAAAATTATGTTGGAAATTAAGGCTGTCAAAGAACTGGAAGATGTGCATTTAGCTCAAGCTATTAATTATTTGGAGGCGTATAATATGGAAATAGGCTTGCTCATCAATTTTGGCAACACTTCCCTTCAATTCAAAAGAGTAATGAAACCCAAAAGAAATCAAAGTCCATCAAATAATCAATCTAAATCATAGTTCCAGACAATATGAACAACAATATTCTCATATACCAAAATCCAAACGACAACATCATAATAGATGTCTGCGTAGAAAATTAATTAGGGTTTTCACAAAAGAAAACATCCACTTTATTTCTTTAATAGAAAAAATAGCCAATAATATGAAAAAAAATAAAGATAAAAAATCATTGGTGCGTTCTTCTACAGCTGAATACTTAACATTTATTGCAGCTACAGGTGAAAGCGGAGTGGAAGTTATCTATGCGGATGAAAATATTTGGCTTACTCAAAAAATGATGGGAACACTCTACGATGTAGAAACGCACACTATTAATTATCATCTAAAAAAAATATTCTCTGATAGTGAATTGGAAGAAAATTCAGTTATTCGAAAATTTCGAATAACTGCTCAAGACGGCAAAAACTACAATACCAAACACTATAATCTTTCGGCTATTATTGCTGTGGGCTACAAAGTAAATTCCGAACGTGCCGTATTATTCCGTAAATGGGCAACGCAAATCGTACAGGAATTTACCATTAAAGGTTTTGCAATGGACGATGAACGTCTTAAAAACGATGGTACTATTCTCGGTAAAAAGTATTTTGAAGAACAACTCCAACGCATTCGGGAAATCCGTTTAAGTGAACGAAAATTCTATCAAAAGATAACGGACATTTATGCTACGTCCATTGATTATGATGTAACTGCTCAGGCAACCAAACGCTTTTTTGCTGTGGTGCAGAATAAATTACATTGGGCAATTCACGGGCAAACAGCAGCGGAAGTAATCATAAATCGAGCCGACCACCAAAAAGAAAATATGGGATTGACCACTTGGAAAGATGCTCCAAAAGGTAAAATCCAAAAATTTGATGTTAGTGTAGCTAAAAACTATTTATCGGAAAACGAAATGCAACAATTACAGCGTTTGGTTTCCGCCTATTTGGATATAGCGGAAGATATGGCTACGAGGGAAATTCCTATGACAATGGAAGATTGGGAAACTCGATTGAATAAATTTATAGCAGCTACCGATAGGGAAATATTACAAAATGCAGGCAAAGTAACTGCCGAAATTGCCAGAATTCACGCAGAAAGTGAGTTTGAAAAATACAGAATTATACAGGACAGGTTATTTGAAAGTGATTTTGATAGAATAATCAAAAAGGAACTTCCACCCAAAGAAACTGATAAATGAAATTCACTGAAGCAAAATTAGAGCAAGCGTTTATAGAGCTTATAGAAAATGAAGGCTATTCGCATTTTGTGGGCAGTAATTTGGTGCGTTCCAATGAAAGCGAGGTACTGATTGAAGAAGACTTAAGAGCCTATTTGCTCAATCGCTATCAAAACGATAAACTCACCGAAATCGAAGCGCAAACCATTATTCTGCAACTTAAAACGCTTTCTTCGGCAGACCTTTACGAAAGCAATAAAAAAACAATGCGGTGGCTGGCAGATGGTTTTATCCTAAAACGGGAAGACAGAAGCCAAAAAGATATTCATATTTCACTCATTGATTATACAGGCATAGACCGTCAGCGACCAAGTACAAACTTAGACATTATCGTAGCCGAACCTGCTGTGCAATACCCGGAAGACACCAATATTTACAAGTTCGTCAACCAATTAGAAATTGTAGGAACAGAAAGGCGAATTCCGGACGGTATTTTATACATCAATGGTTTGCCATTGGTAGTATTTGAATTTAAAACCGCTATTCAGGAAAATACTACTATTCACAATGCCTATGTTCAATTAACCACACGTTATAAACGGGATATTCCCGAATTGTTTAAGTACAATGCTTTCTGTGTCATTAGCGATGGCGTAAACAACAAAGCAGGTTCATTTTTTGCCCCTTATGAGTTTTATTATGCCTGGCGAAGAATTGCAGGTTTAGCAAAAGGTGTGGATGGTATAGACAGTATGTTCACTTTGATTCAGGGAATGTTGCACAAAAACCGTTTGCGTGATATTATTCAAAACTTTATATATATTCCTGACACTTCCAAAAAAGATGAGAAAATAGTTTGTCGCTATCCGCAATATTACGCCGCTCGCAGGTTGTTCGATAATATTAAAATAGCAGAAAGACCAAACGGAGATGGAAAAGGTGGGACTTACTTTGGAGCCACAGGAAGTGGAAAGAGTTTTACAATGCTCTACCTTACCCGATTGTTGATGAAAAGCAAGCATTTCGAAAGTCCAACTATTGTATTAATTACTGATCGAACCGACTTAGATGACCAGCTTTCGGGACAATTTACTAACGCTAAACAGTTTATCGGCGACAATATGGTCGAAAGCGTTGAAAGCAGGGCTGATCTAAGAGCCAAACTCCAAGGCAGACAAAGTGGAGGTGTGTTTTTAACCACCATTCATAAATTCACAGAAGATACGGAACTGCTGACCGACCGCACCAATGTAATATGTATTTCAGATGAAGCACACAGAAGCCAAACCAATTTGGATCAAAAAATCAGAGTAACATCTGATGGAGTGAAAAAAACTTATGGTTTTGCGAAATATCTTCACGACTCTTTGCCCAACGCCACATTTGTAGGATTCACCGGAACACCTATAGATGCAACTTTAGACGTTTTTGGAGATGTAGTTGATGCCTACACGATGACGGAATCTGTAAGAGATGAAATCACGGTTCGAATAGTGTATGAAGGCAGAGCTGCCAAAGTTGCTTTGCACAACAGCGAATTAGAGAAAATAGAAAAATACTACGAAGAAGCAGCCGAAGAAGGTGCCAATGAATACCAAATAGAAGAAAGTAAAAAAGCAACTGCTACGATGAACGCCATTTTGGGTGATCCGGATCGTTTACAGAAATTAGCAGAGGACTTTGTGCAGCACTATGAAAACAGAGTAAACGAAGGAGCGACGGTAAAAGGAAAAGCAATGTTTGTTTGTAGTAGTCGCGATATTGGCTACGAGTTTTATAAAAACGTCATTGCATTGAGACCCGAATGGGCTGAAATACAAATTGCAGAAGAAGGAGTAGTCCTTACGGATAAAGAAAAGCGGGAAATAAAACCAATGGGAAAAATCAAATTGATTATGACCAGAGGAAAAGACGACCCAAAAGAGATGTATGACCTGCTCGGCACAAAAGAATACCGCAAGGAATTGGACAGGCAGTTTAAAAATGAAAAATCCAACTTCAAAATTGCTATTGTTGTGGATATGTGGTTAACCGGTTTTGATGTACCATTTCTGGACTCCATTTACATTGACAAACCTATTCAGCAACACAATTTAATTCAGACCATTTCCAGAGTTAATCGGAAATTTAAAGGTAAAAATAAAGGCTTAGTTGTTGATTACATTGGCATCAAAAAGGCTATGAATATGGCTCTCGCCAAATACAACAAAGGTGAAAGAGAAAACTTTGAAGACATTCAGGAATCGCTTATTGTGGTTAGAAATCACTTAGATCTTTTGGCTAAAATATTTCACAAATTTGATAGTTCAAAATACTTTAACGGTACGGCTTTAGAACAATTGAACACCTTGAATATGGCTGCCGAATATGTTCAGTTAACCAAAGAATTGGAAATCAGATTTATGGGCTTGGTAAAACGCCTGAAAGCCGCTTATGATATTTGTGCAGGAAGTGAGCAATTAACACAAAGAGAGAGAGATTATACTCATTTCTATCTAGCGGTTCGTTCCATTGTTTTCAAACTGACCAAAGGAAATGCACCCGACACGGCACAAATGAATGCAAAAGTACGTGAAATGATAAAAAATGCTTTGGAAAGCGATGGAGTACAAGAAATTTTTGTACTGGGAGATGAAAAGCAAAGTGAACAAGATCTTTTTTCCGAAGATTATTTGGCTAAGATTGATAAAATCAAGTTGCCGCATACCAAGATTAAATTGCTTCAGCAACTTTTAGCCAAAGCCATTGGCGAAATGAAGAAAGTCAATAAAGTAAAAGGAATTGACTTTACTAAAAAAATGCAAACTCTGGTAGAACGCTACAACGAGCGAAAAGAAGATGATGTTTTACGAAGTGAAGTTTATGAGGAAATGGCGGAACATCTGACCAATTTGATTTGGGAAGTCCAAAAGGAATTTACAGCAGGAGATGAATTAGGAATCGACTTTGAAGAAAAAGCCTTTTACGATATTCTTAAAGATTTATGTGTAAAATATGATTTTCATTACCCCGAAGACAAACTTATTGTATTAGCTCAAGCAGTTAAAGACTTGGTGGACTCACAAGCAAAATATCCTGATTGGAGCAAAAGAGAAGATATAAAATCTGCCCTAAAAGTCGGACTGATAATACTCTTGGATGAACACGGTTATCCCCCGGTTGAAAGAGACGAAGTATATCAAGATATTTTTGAACAAGCAGAGAATTTTAAAAAGAACAGAGTAATAACGAAGTAATGTCAACGCTTAAAGCCATACACACATGCCCGTCCGACAGGCGGGTTTGCAATTACCCAAGCAATTATATTTTGTCTTTGGAGTTCGTGAACTTCGTTTCGCACGACCAATGCCGTAACTAAAAATTGCAAAAGGGTATCTCTTTCCCAACTCCGGCAGTAGAATCTAAAAGAAGTATGACCGGCACAATATGCAGTTTGACAAAAGCGGCAGAAGACAACTTCGATTAATTCCGTTCCGATAGTTATCGGAAGCTATCTGGATTATCAGTAAAAATCCCGACCACGTCAAGTCCCGAACTTTGGTACTAATACCACAGCCACCTTAACGTCTAAAATCACATTATGATGTGGTTTTGTTTTATAATTTGAAAAAAGAACATACCTTTGACATATAAATCACAATAAAATGTCAGTTAAGAATATAGGGGAAACTATAAAGAGCAGACGAAAAGAGTTAAACATAACGCAACCCCACTTAGCAGAATTGGCAAAAATCAGTACCAATACATTGTATAAACTTGAGCGGGGACAGGCTAATCCTTCGTTAGATGTATTGAACAAATTAGCTGAAGTGCTGGGCTTAGAGCTCACGTTGAAAGTGAAAAGTATAAAATAAAATGAGTATCGTGTTAAAGGAAACAAGCGAAACTGAAAATTGGAATATTAAAAACTGAAAAGCCATGAAAGTTTATTTTTCACTAATCACTTTTCACTTATGAGAACCATAGAAATATACCGCAACGGAGTTTTGGCAGGAGTACTTACCGAAAAAAGTCGTAACCATTATGTTTTCAGGTATGACGACAACTACTATAACGACACAAGTAAAGCAGCTATCAGTTTGACATTTCCAAAAACACAAAAAGAATATAACAGCGAATTTTTATTCCCGTTTTTTTTCAACCTGTTAAGTGAGGGAGTAAACCGGAAATTACAAAGTACACAATTGAGAATAGATGAAGATGATCATTTCGGATTACTTGCAGCAACAGCCCAATATGATACAATTGGAGCAATAACTGTAAAACCAATAAAGGCAAATGAACTTAGATGAATTAAAATACTGTCCGGGAACCTTAGCAGAAGGTTTTACTATTTACAGCCCGAGCTGCTTGCGAAATTTGTTTAATGGAAAGAAAGTCAATCATCTTTTACCTTATGAGCAACCCCAACATAACGAACAGGTTGCAGAGCAGTTTATGGAAAATCGCAAACGTATATCCATATCAGGGGTGCAGGAAAAATTAAGTTTTCTATTGGATAAAAACATATTGAGATTAACGAAAGAAGGAGAACAGGGGACATACATACTCAAACCAATACCGCGGGATTTAAAAAAAGTTGATCAAGTCCCTGCTAATGAACATTTGACTATGCAGGTAGCCAAACAGGTGTACGGTCTGAAAACAGCTGAAAATGCTATGATTTTTTTTAAGAATGGTTCTCCGGCATACATCACCAAACGATTTGATGTAAAAGAAGATGGAAGTAAATTGGGCGTAGAAGATTTTGCAACGTTAGCAGGTAAAACAAAAGATAATGCCGGGACTAATTTTAAATATGAATACAGCTATGAAGAAGCGGGGCGATTAATACAAAAATATGTTCCCGCATGGCGAGTAGAAATAGAAAAGTATTTTTCATTAGTCGTGTTCAATTATATGTTTTCAAATGGTGATGCTCACTTGAAGAACTTTTCATTATTGGAATCTTCAAGAGGTGATTATCTACTTAGTCCTGCCTACGATTTGGTAAATACGAAACTGCATGTGGGCGATACCGATTTTGCATTAAACAAAGGACTGTTTTCAGACGATTTTAAGAGTGTACAATACAAAAAAAGCGGGCATCCGGCGAAAAACGATTTTTCAGAATTTGCAAAGCGTATAGGAATTGCGGAAAACAGGTTTGAAAAACTAATAAGCCCATTTATGGAAAGGCAACCATTTGTGGAAATATTAGTTAGCCATTCTTTTTTAAGCAATGCAAACAAGAGAGGATATTTGCTTATGTATAACACAAAAAGGAACTACCTCACTGCGTAAATGAGACACGAATATTCAGAACAGGAGAAAAGTAATATCTGAGTATCAATAGATAAAATCTGTGCTTCGGTAAGCTAATCATCCGTTGAGTAACCGGATTTCATCCTGTTCAACATATATCGGGGAATGTTTTTGCTGAAATCTTTAACTTTAGTGATTCTTTTATCATTTTTATTGAATGAAAGCCGGTCGAATCAACATCCACATGCAAAAACGTCAGCTGACCATACTGGTGCCGGTAAAAAAAAATCGGAAACTGATGATGTGGATTTTTTTGTCCGCTATTCCGTGGGTGATATTCCTTTGGCTGATTATTGATAATCTCTATCGCCCGGAATCCGGTTTTTGGTGGAATATTATGACTCTTTTGATTATTTTTTTCTGGTCGTCCGCCGGACTGGTGGGATATACCATACTCAGTTTTATGTTTTTCGGAAGGGAAAAAATCTTAATTAACCCCGAGCAGATTCTGATTGAGAAACCGGTTATATTTTACAACAGGAGAAATTATTACCTCGTTCATGATGTTTCAAATATCCGTATCGGAAGAGAGATTTATAAGGTTCATCAGGATGGCGAATGGAAAGAAAAACAAAGAAATATTCTGCAAATGGATTATCCGGATAAACAGGTTATATTTTGCAGAGGTGTTTCACAGGAAGAGGCGGAATGGATTTTATTGAAAATTGCTCAAAGCAATCTAATTCCTATAGAGAAATTTAATCCAATTCATCAAATATAAATTATGACGAAAATCAGAACGGATATCCCTCATCTTTCAGCTTTTACAGAAAAGTATTTTTACTTCCGGCTGTATCGGGCAGATGTCCGGCTTTATATCGAATTCCCAACCCTTGACCTCGGAATTTATCAGGACGGAGTGTTTGTTTCTCTTTTAAATTTAAACCAACACACACATACTGAAAAACTGACTTATCATCCTGTACCAAAAATTAAAATGGTTCTATTTTTGGATGCTTTGTACCGGGCAAGTAAAAATTTGGAACCGTTCCTTTCTATATCCACCAGATTATTTAAACTGATTTTGGATGATTATCAGGACAAAGCTGAAACGTTGGAATTAAGTCCCGAACTTTACAGGAAAATCAAGACCATGTATTGGGGTGTATTACAGGAAAATGCGACAGAAGAACTGATTGAAAACGGATTTCGGATAGTCATGGAAGATGCCATGAAGCTTTATACGAAAGAAATGCTCCGTGAGATATCACCGTAGCAATTTCACATTTCCGTGAATATTAAATTTTGCCACTGCTCCTTCCGGCCTGAGCTGAATCCACTCCAGATTCAAGTCTGCGGCTTCTCCGGATATTAGCGAGAGTTCTTCGTTATACTCTTCGACTTCTTCTCTCAGCATTTTGAGTCCGTCATCCAACTCATCCTGAATGTCAAACTGTAAAAAACCTTCAAGAGCTTCTACGATATCTTTATAGTATATCAGATTGACCATCCTCAAAATCCACTTATCCGAAGTAGCCACATAGCTGATATCCGTAATCCTGATTTTTTTGGAAAAGGGATTGTAGCGTATATTACCTCTCGCAAATAATTCCGCTTCGCCATTATAGTCCAGCTTTTTATATTTTGCTTCTAACTTTATGGGTATTTCCACGTGCAGCTGATTGTTCTTCATACTAAGCCTGAACTCTTTAAAATACAACCCTATGCGGTCATCCAGAATCCAGTATTGCTGACCGGCATACTGATTATTCAGATACCTGCTCATATTGGGATAATCCATTCGGACATCTACGTCCACATTGATTTTGTATGTGAGAAAATTATACTTGCCCTGCCTGAAATCGTTAGATATAAAGTCTATTGCCCGCTTTAAAGGCTTTTGAAATACATTTTCTAAATGAGCAGTGATATCAATATCCATGTGTGCCCCCTCCAGCTCGTATGACATGACGTCCTGATACACATCTATGGGTTTGAGTGTTACCAACTGGTACAGCTTTCCGTCACTCATGCTTTGAAAAATCTTTTTCCAAATCAGTGCAATGACTCCCGAGTCCAATATTTTATCTACAGCTGCCACTTAAAAGCAAAAATATTTTTAAGAAATCAAAAATCGAATTTTTTATCCATCTATTTTTGACAATCTCCGTTTTGTCAAATCATTTCTTTCTTTTCCCGGTTATGTTTGTGTAAATGCAATCGTCTGCTTCCTTTTTAGTGATACATTTGCGTTATGCAGACACCTAAGGCATTGCGATATAATTATTCTCAGAATGATTTTGCCAAGGGTGTTTTTTTGGTTCTGCTCGGAGCAGCAAGCCTGAGTACAAAATCTATTTTTGTCAAACTCAGTATTCTCCACGGTGCGGATGGCACTACGGCTCTGATGTTTCGGATGCTCTTTGCTCTGCCTTATTACATCGGTATATTGATATTCTCCCGAAAAGACAAACGGCTTCACTCTGACTTTTCCACTTGGATAAAAGTAATTTTAACGGGTCTGTCGGGGTTTTATCTCGCCAGTCTTTTTGACTTTGTCGGTCTTCAGTATGTGCAGGCCAATTTGGAGCGACTCATTGTGTTTGTGTATCCCACTTTTGTACTGATACTCGGTGCGGTAATTTTTAAGAGAAAGGTCACCAAGGTGCAAATTATATCCGTATCTGTGGCGTATTTGGGCATCATCACAGCTTTCCTCAGCCAGGATTTTGGGACTGCGGACAGTTATCTGCTTTTAGGTGCTTTCTTTATTACCCTGAGTGCTCTCTTTTATGCACTCTTTTTGGTATTTAGCGACAATCTCATCAGACAGGTCGGCACGATTTTATTCAATGGTGTCACCATGCTTGCAGGTATAACTGCCGTTTTACTGCATTACCTGACTGTTTACGGACCGGTATTCAGAGGTTTTGAATGGCAGGTCTATTTTTACGGATTGTGTATGGCCGTAATCGCCACCATTATTCCTACTCTGGCACTCACCAAAGGCATCCTGCTGATAGGTTCTTCCAATACAGCTATCCTTTCTACCTTTGGTCCGGTTGCGACCATTGCCATGTCCTATTTTATTTTGCACGAACCTTTTTCCTTTATTCAGGGAGTGGGTACAATAATGGTTTTGGCAGGAGTACTCTTTTTAAGTCTGAAAGGGGGAAAGACCAATCACACCAACAATCCGGAAGAGATATAATCCGCTAAAAACCTCCGGGACTGATATTTGTCATACTCTTTACTGCCCGGTGTGCCGGAAGCCACGCCATCCACAGACTGATGGAAACGATAATTGAAATAATCAATACAAAATCTTTTGCCATAAGCTTGACCGGATAAGCGTCCATCATGAATGATACTCCGGGCATTTTTACCAACCCAAAACGTATCTGAATCCAACAAATCGCTGTACCAATAACTAAACCTGTGAATGCTCCCAACAGAGAAATCAGCATACCTTCAATCAGAAAAATATTTCGAATTAATTTTTTATCCGCCCCCAATGCCCGCAAGGTGGCAATATCTTGTTTTTTTTCAATGACTAACATCGACAGCGAGCCGATAATATTAAACGCTGCAATCAATACAATAAAACTCAGTATGGCAAAGACCGCCCATTTTTCAGTGCGCATCACTTTGTACAGTGTTTCATTCTGTTCGTAACGGGTTTTTATCAGAAAAGAATCTCCCAAAGTCTCCTGAAGTGTTGCCCTGATTTTTTTAGTATCTGCTTTTCCGTCTAATTTAATTTCAACTGCTGAGAGTATAGCACCCGACTGCATGAGATTTTGTGCAAACTCTATGGATGTAATGATATATTTATAGTCAAAATCCTGCTGCACGGTAAATATTCCGCCAGCATAGACATTTTCGGAGCGGAAAGCATTCGCAATATCGTTCAAAGCGCTTTTGTCGGAACGGGGCATATACAAAGTAATAAATGTATTGGGAACTGCGGTATTTACTCCGAGTGTAAGAGCCACTCCGGCGCCCACCACGGCAGCCGGCACTTCATTATATTCAAGTTCCGTACCTCCACTGTACATATAACCTTCCAATTCCTCTGCCACCCGATAATATTTCTCATCCACACCTTTCATGGTTACTACGGTCTGACGATCAGAATACTGAGCCAGTACATTTTCCTCCAACACTTTGGAATATTCGGCCACTCCGGTTGTATTATCCAAAATTTCCTGCATATACCCCCCCATCTCGAAAAACTTTCCCTCTGCCGGAAGGATAACCAAATCCGTATAGAACACTTTGTACAGACTTTTGACTAAATCTTCAAATCCGTTAAACGTGGACATCACAATAATCAGCGCACCTGCTCCCACCGCCATTGCAAAGGCAGTAATCATGGAAATAACATTGATTACCCGAGTTGATTTACGCGAAAACAGATATCTTTTTGCAATGGAAAAGGCAGGGTGCTTCATGCCTTTGAAGTTATAAATCTTCTAAATCTTCCTTATAAGGATTAGTATCTACAAAGTCGCTGTTTTTCCTCAGCTCTTCTACTTCATCGTCCTTCTTTCTAATTTCTTTAAAAATCTTTTCAATTTTTACTACTTCATCCATAGTATTGTCTCTGAAAAACTCCAGTTCCGGAATCTTTCTGACTTTATTCCTTATCCTGTTTCCCAAGAGCCTTCGAATAGCTTTGTTATTATGGTCTATAATACCAATAATATCATCCGGACTCGGCACATTATACACGCTGAGATACGCGCGGGCAATCTGTAAGTCGGGAGTTATTTTTACATCTAATACGGTTACAAAAGCACCGCCCAAAATTTCTTCGACCTCTCTCTGAAAAATTTCACTCAAAGCCACTTTTATAATTTTTCCAATCTGCTGCTGTCTGATAGACTCCATACCTTGATATTAATACGTGTAAAAGTAATAAAAGTATAGATATATTTGTTGGGAGGATGGAAAGCGTCAAACTTCTTTGGAACCTTATCCGCAAATATCTACGCTTTGTGGGTTGGAATGTGATATTTAATATCCTGTCTGCCTTGCTTTCTGTTTTCTCTCTGCTGCTGATGATTCCTTTTCTTCAGGTACTCTTTTATCCCGAAGACCAGCTTATTAACAGCAGTAATCTCCCTCAAATTCCTTTTGTAAACAGTCTTTATGCCCGATGGGTAGATGTTTTGGCGGTACACGGTCAGCAAAAAGCGCTGATAGTTTTATGTCTTAGCTTGATATTGGTGTTTATTTTAAAAAATGGTACGCGATACTTAGCCGCATATTTTTTGATTCCGGTGCGTACGGGAGTGATGCGGGATTTACGTTCAAATATTTATCACAAACTGCTTTCTTTGGATTTTGAGTTTTATAAGAAAAAAAGGCGGGGAGAAATTTTTACAAACTTTGGCAATGATGTACAGGAAGTAGAATACGGAATAATCAGTTTTATCGAAACGGGTATCAAAGAGCCGGTTACGATATTGGTCACGCTTGTCAGCCTGATTCTTATGAGTCCTTATCTGACTTTGTGGGTTGTGCTGCTGCTTCCGGTCTCTGCTTTTGTGATAGGAAAAATCGGCAAGCAGCTAAAAAAAGATTCCTTTCAGGCACAATACCAGTTGTCCGTACTGCAAATGATGGTGGACGAAGTAATCCACGGCATCAGAATTATCCAGTCTTTCAGTTCAGTCAATATTCTGTTGGGAAAATTTCGCCCGGTCAATCGGGAATATCGTCGGCTCCATGCAGAAATGCTCAAACGAAAAGAACTGGCTTCCCCTTTGTCCGAAATGCTCGGTATCACAGTGGTGGCCATCATTCTTCTGATTGGCGGCAACGCTATTTTAAAGGGGAGCAGCACGCTGTCACCCGAAGTGTTTATCACCTATATCGTCGTTTTCTCGCAAATTATTTCTCCTGCCAAAGCTTTTTCCAATGCCTGGTATTTTATCCAGAAAGGAACCGCTTCACTCTCGAGAATACACGAACTGCTCAAAGAAGAAACTTTCTACGACAACAAAGCAGGACATCTCTCCTTAAAGAGTTTTGGAGATAAGCTGGAAGTAAAAAATCTGACTTTCTCGTTTAAAGACAAAGAAGTCTTGAAAAATATCAGTTTTACCGTACGCAAAGGAGAAAAAGTAGCATTTGTAGGACCTTCGGGAGGCGGCAAAACTACCCTGCTTCATATCCTGTCCAGAATTTATGATATCCCGGAAGGTATGGTACAGATAGACGGGCATGACCTGAACAATATCCGGATAAATGATTATAGAAATCTATATGCTATCGTGACTCAGGATCCTATCCTGTTTTTCGGTACCGTAGAAGACAATCTCCGGTATGCCCGCCCCGAAGCCACGACAGACGAAATGCTCGAAGCTCTGGAACAGGCAGACGCATTGGATTTTGTGATAAAACTTCCCCTTACACTACAAACATTTATAGGTGAAAGAGGTCAGTCTCTCAGTATAGGTCAACAGCAAAGGCTCACGCTCGCCCGAGCCTATCTGAAGAATGCTCCTCTGCTTTTCTTAGATGAAGCTACTTCTTCTTTGGACGGCATTTCAGATAAATTTGTACAGGATTTCATTAAAAAAATCAGTGCAGACAAAACTATCCTGACAATTGCTCACAGACTTTCCACTATTTATGATTACGACAAAATCATTGTTTTGGAAAAAGGCGCAATTACAGGAACAGGCACTCATGAGGAGCTGATGCACTCCCACAAACTTTATCAGAGTATGGTTGCTTCACAGGCATTTGAAGGGTGAGAGTATAAAGTTAAATCGCAGAATAAAAGACAAATAATGAAATGACCCGGAATGGGTCAAACGTCTATAACCGACAACGTGGAGAGGAACATATGACCCCAACGGGGTCGCACCAACTAACCATAACAATTTTCTATACACATTTAATCCTTTCAGGATTTGTAAAATAACCCGACACCAAAGAGATTAAATGTCTATAACCTAATGAAAGACATCTATAATCGACAACTTGGATAAAAACATACGTCCCCGTCAGGGTCGCATCAATCAACCACAACATTTTCCATACACATTCAATCCCTTCGGGATTGTAAAATAAACTGGCACCAAAGAGATTAAATGTCTATAACCTAATGAAAGACAAATAGCGAAACGACCCGGAAAGGGTCAAATATTTATAACCGAACCGTGAAGAGGAACATACGACCCCGTCAGGGTCGCACCAACCAAACCACAACAATTTTCTATACACATTTAATCCCTTCAGGATATCTATAACAAACCTAAGGGGTATCATTGAATATCTATTATGTCGGATGTAAAACTCAATAGATAGCTTTACCGTCAAGTGACCATGCTTCTCTTACCGGAACGGATAAAAATTTCATCATCGTCGGCATCAAATCTACATTTTCCACTTCCGGTAATTCTATGCGATTCATTCCAGGAACTCTGACCACAGTAAACACATAGCGAACAGAGCTTTTATTGTCCAAAAACTCATGCATTCTCCCACTGCCGCCGTGATCGGTGGCTAAAATCACCATCCATTTTTCGTCATACTTTTTTTCACGGGCAGTGATAGTTTGCATCAGTTCTCCTACATAGTCTCCGGTCTGTCGGAGAGCTTCCATATAAAGACTGTTATTAGGTGAAAACCCGGTGGTATGTCCGGCGTAATCCACGTCATCATAATGCAACAACAGTACATCCGGCGCACATTCTTCAGCTAATAACTCCTGAGCTGTTTCAGTTACCCTGAAGTCACTATGTACAGGTTTTGAAAAATCTTTTTTGGTAATAAGCTTCAGGAAATCGCTCCAGTTACTCACTGCCGCCAAATACAAATAGGGATTATACTGCTTCAGATAATAAAACATATCGTGCCACTTGCCAAAATCATGTCCGACAATAAAATTGCTTGTGAGTTTGTGTTTAGAAGGCCATACGCCCCGCAGTATAGATGCCCAACCGGGACCGCTCCAGGTATGAGGTCCTCTATCAACATTGAAATTGACATAAGCCTGCTCCATAAGAGAATCGAATGCAGCATGTTCTATCTGCAGAAAAGCGTCAGTACGACAACCGTCTATTCCGATAAGCAATACTTTTTCTTTTCGCTCTGTACATTCTTCGACAATGTTTTTGTCTTCAATAACATTATCCTTTTTACAGGAAAGAAGTAACGGAACTAAGCAGAAAATAAAGAATAATTTTTTCATATAGGTTTTAGCAACCTGTAAGTTACATTTTTTTGAATAAAACAGGTGCTTTATTCGTGTGGTTATCTTGCCACGATTCCGATAATTGTACGAGACACATTTTTTCTCTTTATAAATAATTCGTAACTAAAATGAAGTCTTGTATTCGGTCAGCTCCAAATGGCTTTCAATTCATCTTCATTCTTAAAAGGCTCGGACAGAGTAACGAAAAGCAACTGCAAAAACTCTAACTGAATACACGAACAACAACTTATTTATCGTATTCTATTAACGCTATCAGAAGATTCCACCAAATAAAAATCTGCCTTTCTGCCCTGATGATGTGCATATTTTAATCCTACATAAGTGCAAAATCTTTCTACAGAATCTTTTTCAACCAAGGCTATTGCGCAACCGCCAAAACCTGCACCTGTCATTCTTGCTCCTATACATTGCTTAAACTTATGTGCGTAAAAAACCAAGCAGTTCAGCGCATCGCCTGCCACTTCGAAATCTTCATCTAAAGAAGTATGGGACATCCACATCAAATCTCCGAGATAACCTATTTCTCCCAATCTGAGAGCATCATAGGCTGCCAGTACTCTCTGCTGTTCGGTAATCACGTGTTTTGCCCTAAAGTAAAGAGAATCATCCTCAATATGGGCAATAGAAATTTCGTGACTTTGTGCAAGGTTCGGTGCCGGATCGTGCTTTTGTACTATCTCAAGTGCCCGGGCACATTCTTCTCTTCTCTCATTGTATCGGGACTCGCTCAGACTTCTCGGTTCGTTGGTATTCATCACCACTAAGCGATAATTTTTAAAATCTAACGGAACATATTCATGTGTAAGATTTTGAGTGTTGATACAGACGGCAAAGTCTTTTTTGCCGAAAGCTATTGCGTACTGATCCATAATCCCGCATTGTACTCCGGTACCTGCAATTTCTGCTTTTTGAGCATCCAACGCCAGATTTAAACGGTGGCGGTCATAGTAATCCGGAGCTGTCATAAACAGTATCAAACATTCTAATGCAGCCGAAGAAGAAAGTCCCGAACCAATCGGCAGACTGCTTTGCATGATTATTTTTCCTGCCCGAAGCAACAAGCCTCTTTGAGCAGCCTGTCGCAGTGAAGCCGTGACATATTTTTCCCACCCGGCTATGGTTTGACCCGATTGCAGCGTGGTCAAATCCACTTCCAACAACTCGTCAAAATCGACACTGTAAATTTTCAGCACCCCTCCATTATCCGGAACAAACAGGGCAGTTATTCCCAGATTAATAGCAAAAGGCAGGACATTTCCGCCATTGTAATCAATGTGTTCTCCCATCAGATTGACTCTTCCCGGAGAGAAATAGGCTTCATAAGAGTCCGAAATGCCATATACTCTTTGAAAAAAAGGAGCTAAAGATTCAAAATCAGTCATACTTATCCGTATATTTTTTCAATGCTGCTCTCAATTCTACCGCACTCTGTTCGACTTCTACTGTATTGGTGGCTGCCCAGGCACCGCTTTCACTCGAAGCGTAATATTTAACAACATCTTTTGCTCTCCACGGAGTATAATACTCTATGTGAAATCGAAAAAAGTCTTTTTGTGAAGCGTATTCCGTGCTATTGACTGCTCCCTGATGGACACACATCATATATGGAAATTCTGTTTCAAACAGAGTGTCAAACATGCCGCTTACTTTTTTCAGTACTCGTGCCAAATCTTGTTTCTGCGCGGTGTTCAGTTCGTTTACCCAAATTATATTCTCCTTGCTGACTACAAATACTCCGTACGGATAATCCGTAAAATAAGGGAGATAGATTAAAAAATATTCTGTTTCGAAAATAATCCGGCGGCCGTCTTTCCGTTCTTCGGCCAACATATCCTCAAAAAGATTTCTCCCGTGTCTGTCAAAGTATTTTTGGGCATTTTTCAGTTCCGTTTCAATCTTTAACGGTATGTATGGGAAAGCATACAACTGACCGTGAGGATGCGAGATAGTCACTCCGACATCCCGTCCCCTGTTTTCAAACAGAAAGATATATTTCACCAACTCTTGTTGGAGATAAAACTGGTGCCTTTCTACCCAAAGTTCAATAAGCCGAAATACATGTGCATCCGACAAATCATACAGTTGCTTATAATGGTCGGAAGTATAGAGCAGGACTTCACTGTTTCCTTTGCTCTCCGCTTTTCCGTATATCGGATGACTGACTTGACTCCAACTCCCTTCCACTCCTTCTGACAATGCCGGAAAATCGTTTTGGTAACAATATACCTCGTAATCCTCCGGAACGTTTTTCCCTTCCCCCGGACAAAAAGGACAAAAATCTTTCGGCAGATTAGGCCTTTGCTGGCGGTTAGCTGCTACAATGGTCCAGGTATTTAAAAGAGGATTCCAGCGAAGTTCAGACATACTCTGCAAACATCTGTTTTTTTGCGGTTCTTTGGTAATCTTTGGAAAAGTATGTAATATCATTCTATGAATAAAAACAGCTACCAGCAAAAACTCACGCAGGAAGTACAGATGGGCAAAGACGTGTTTATTGCAGACACGGCAAGGGTTTTGGGAAAAGTTAAGCTCGGCAATCAGGTTTCCGTATGGTTTGGAGCGGTTTTAAGAGGGGATTTGGAATCAATTACCATTGGTGACCGAACCAACATTCAGGAAAACTGCATTGTTCATGTGAATTATTACGCTCCTGTAATAATCGGTCAGGACAACACTATCGGGCACGGAGCAATTATTCACGGAGCTGAAATGGGAGATTACAATACCATCGGAATGGGTGCCATCATTATGGATAATGTCAAAATCGGAAACGGCTGTATCATCGGTGCCGGTACGCTCATCACCGAAAGAACAGTAATACCGGATGGTTCTGTAGTCGTAGGTTCTCCCGGAAAAATTATACGCACACTACCCGTAGAAGCTGTCAAAGAAAGTGCTTTACTCGGTGTAAAAGGGTATGTGGAAGAAGCAGCCCGATTTTTGGGACTGACAAAATAGTGTCTGCGTATCATTAAATTATCCCCACACTCTAATCCAATTGATAAAGACATGGCAGGGTAAAATTTTTCGGTTATCTGCTTATCTGAAAAATTTAAAGAGTAATCTATTAATAATCTTAATAAATTTACGACTGAATGCAATTTCAATAAACATCTCAGGTACTGCCTTAATTAAATGAGAAACAGGTTACAAATAATTACAACAGATTTGCTTGATGCATATTTAAAACAAGTACCAAAAGGTTTGGAAGATACTTTTTATGCCTTGGAAGATGTCGAAATTTCAACCGGAACATTCAGCTTTTACGTGTCGGTTTCCTCCGTTTACAGCAGTAAAATTGAAGGAGAAGATATAGAATTGGACAGTTATATCAAGCATAAAAAATTTGGTGTTGAATTTCAGCCTGATTACACAAAAAAAATTGACGACCTGTACAATGCGTATATTTTTGCCCAAAACAATGCACTCAATCCAAATAATATTTCGGAAACGCATAAACTGTTAAGCAAAAATATATTGTCCGAAAATTGGCAGGGCAGGTTCCGTAACCAGAATATGTATGTAACTACACAAGACGGAAAAATTGAGTATGTCGCTGCTTTGCCTCATGTAGTAGGAGTCGAAACAGAAAAATTATACCACGATATAGCCGTTTTGCTAAAAAGTGATTTGGAATTCAGAGAAGTGTTTTATTTCGCTTCATTCATCCATTTGGTATTTGTGAAAATTCATCCTTGGAATGATGGGAACGGACGCACGGCAAGACTGCTTGAAAAATGGTTTTTGGCTCAAAAATTAGGTCCAAAGGCTTGGTTTATGCAAAGTGAAAAAATGTATTACAATCAGCATAACACGTATTATAATAATATTCGCCTGCTGGGATTGGAGTACGATAAATTAGACTACAAAAAAGCTCTGCCCTTTTTATTAATGCTCCCAAATTCGTTGTGAATTTTAAACGTATTTGTATTAAGAGCAAAATATTCTACACTAAATTCTATTCAACTCATTTAGAACGAACTAATCATTCATCGGTCTGACAGACTCTACAAAACTTCGGACTGCTTTGGGCAAATCATCGGCATACTCCTCGGTCTGACGGATAAACGCAGTTCCTATGATTGCTCCCTGAAGATATTTTGCCGCAGCTTCGAAAGTGGATTTATCCCGAATTCCGAAACCAACCAGCGCCGGATTTTTTAGTTGCATGTCTCTTATTTTGGAAAAATAATCTTTCTGAGCTGCTTCAAAATCTACCTTACCTCCGGTAATCGTATTGGTAGAGACTACGTAAACAAATCCGTTGCTCATGGCATCAATCGTTCTGATACGCTCTTCAGAAGTTTGGGGTGTAACCAGAAAAATATTACTCAGATTGCGGGCTTTAAATTTTTCTGCCAATTCTTCCCGAAAAACAGACATCGGTAAATCCGGTAAAATCATTCCGTCTATCCCGCATGTTGCAGCTTCCTCCAAAAATCTTTCCATCCCAAATTGCATAGGCGGATTGAGATATCCCATCAGCACCAACGGAATAGATACTTTTTGGCGGATATCTCTCAGTTGTTCAAACAGTTTGGCAATCGTCATCCCGTTTTGAATGGCGACCTGATTACTGTGCTGAATGGCCGGACCATCTGCAGTAGGGTCTGAAAACGGCATTCCTATTTCAACCATATCAACTCCCGCAGCTTCCAATTCCTGCAGTATCTCGGGCAGGCTGTCCAAATGCGGGAAACCCGCAGTAATAAAAATACTGAGGATGTTGTTTTGCTTGCGGGCAAATAATTTCTGAATTCTGTTCATTATAATTTTTTACGATAACGGTCTATAGGTCTAATTCCCGAATATATGTTTCCAAATCTTTATCTCCTCTTCCCGAGAGGTTTACCACCACAATAGAATCTTTCGGCGCATTCAGCTCTTTGAGTTTAGCGAAAGCGTGTGCAGATTCCAACGCCGGAATAATGCCTTCAAGACGACTGAGTTCCATTACCGCTTCCAATGCTTCCGAATCAGTTGCAGAAAGAAATTTCCCCCTTCCCGACTCAAACAACCAGGCGTGAATCGGTCCAATTCCCGGATAGTCTAATCCGGCAGAAATTGAATGCGGTTCCACCACCTGTCCGTCTTCCGTCTGCATAAACAGCGTTTTGCTTCCATGCAGTACACCCGGTCTGCCGAGTATTGTAGTCGCAGCCGACATGCCCGAATAAATCCCGTGTCCGGCGGCTTCGACCGCAATTAATTTGACAGACGGCTCATCCAAAAAATGATAAAAAGCCCCCGCCGCATTACTGCCGCCGCCTACGCATGCCAATATATAATCCGGCAATTCTCTGCCTTCTTTTTCTTTAAGCTGTCGGCGTATTTCTTCACTGATGACAGACTGAAACCTTGCCACCATATCGGGAAACGGGTGCGGTCCGACTACCGAACCGATAATATAATGCGTATCGGCAGGGTTGCTAATCCAGTCCCGCATCGCTTCATTCGTAGCATCTTTCAGAGTTTTGCTGCCACTTGAGGCCGGTCGTACCTCAGCCCCCAGCATACGCATACGTTTCACATTGGGTGCCTGCCGGGCGATATCCACCTCACCCATATAGATTATACACTGCATATCCATGAGCGCACATACAGTAGCCGTCGCGACTCCATGTTGACCTGCTCCGGTTTCGGCAATGATTCTTGTTTTCCCTAAACGCTTTGCGAGCAATATTTGCCCGATAGTGTTGTTGACTTTGTGTGCTCCCGTATGACATAAATCTTCCCGCTTCAGATAAATTTTATACCCGTACTTTTCTGACAGCCTTTTTGCCCGATAAAGCGGAGTTGGTCTGCCCACATAATCCGTGAGAAGCTCCTGCATCTCTTCCTGAAATTCCTCTTCTTCTATAATTTTTAAGTATTTCTGCTGCAACTCTTCAATATTTTGATGCAGCATCTCCGGAATATACGCTCCACCGTACGGTCCGTAATACCCCTTTTCGTCCACCTGATATGTCATCCCTGTTTAGTCTTCTTTTCCTGTTTTATTTTTTGGGGGATTGCGGGCTTTCGGCTTGTATTCCGCCTCCGTTTTCTCTTCGGCGGAGATATCGCCTCTATCCCTATCCCGCGCATAAGCGCCGCATGATCAAAGTCGCAGATTTATTAATCCACAGTTCTCCCAGTCACACCCGGCAAAGTTACGCAACTATTTCAAATATGCATACCACGCAAAATATCGGCACCTCAGATATATATCCCTGATACTTTGTTCTTAAGTCAGTTGGCGATGTTCGGTGGCTAAAGCCAAAACTGTCTATCTTCATCTTGTCAGACATTCACTCAAACACTCTTCTGCGCATCGCGAGCGTTTCGACAATAGATGTGGGGCACCCGTAGGACGAAAACGGCGTGAAATCTTGTACTGTTTGAACGTCCGAAGAATGAGGACGTGAGTTTACAAGATTTAGCCGTCGAGGACAATACGGGTCGCATCTATTGTCCGACGCGATTTTTTGCCATACTTTTTATTAAAAAAAGTATGAAAAGAAGTGAAGAGAGATCTTTCTTCGTCTTATGGCGAAAAACCTTATGTACGCAGATTCCTCCCTTCGATCGGAATGGCCGCCATGGAAGTGGTGGTTGAGGCGGGTGCTGAGGGAGACTCGAAGCACACTCGAAACCACAAACTGGGAAATCATTTTGGCTTCACGTCGAAGTCTCACTGACCGCAGCATGACATTTATTATACAAAATGAATTGATTTACGTCGTTCTGGAAGAATTCAAATGTTTATAATTCAGGTTTTAGCACCAACCCCGGATTGTACCCACTATCTTCTATTTACCTCACATTACTTAAAATAAGCAAAATCCCGTATTGCGTCTGTGCAAATATTTATCTTTGCAGGTCGAATGAATGCACTTTTTGCGCTAAATAAATACTTGTACAAATACCGTTTCCTATTGACCTTTGGAATGGTTTTCGTTGTCACATCCAATATTTTTGCTCTTTTCCTTCCTCAGCT
This sequence comes from uncultured Chitinophagales bacterium, assembly GCA_964653095.1. GTDB lineage: Bacteria > Bacteroidota > Bacteroidia > Chitinophagales > JADIYW01 > JAMLHH01. The sequence goes on along the minus strand of CAZZEH010000001.1, from coordinate 54,577 downwards.
GATTCGTGTAGGTATTGAGCAAATTCAAGTTTATCTGCCATTTTCGTACAGTTTTCAGGGACTTGAAATCAATCCGTTTTTTTATGATTGGGTCATGTTCCTGATTTTTACAATCAGTATTCTGATTATAACGACTGCGCTTATACGGGGTATGTTGATGTTCATGATGAGGCAAACGCTGATTGTTATGTCGAGGCATGTTGAGTTTGACTTGAAAAATGAAGTTTACCGCCATTATCAGGTCATGACACCTTCTTTTTATAAAAGGTATGCGACGGGAGATATGATGTCCAGAATTTCTGAAGATGTGTCCCGGGTCAGGATGTATATAGGTCCGGCTATCATGTATATTTCCGGTTTGGTGGTCACTTTCACTTTGGTGATTTATTCTATGTTTCACATCAATCCTTATTTGAGTTTTTTTACTCTGCTTCCCCTGCCTGTTTTATCTTATTCAATTTTTAAGGTCAGCAAAACCATTAACATTAAAAGTGAAATCATACAAAAGACTCTTTCTCAGCTGACTTCACAAGCACAGGAGTCCTATTCGGGCATTCGGGTAATTAAAGGTTACGCAAGAGACCAGCAGGTACAGGGAGAATTTGAAGAACTGGCCGGGAGATATCGGGAAGAATCTTTGGAACTGGCTAAAGTCGAAGCTTTTTTTAGGCCGCTTATGCTGTTTTTGGTAGGTCTCAGTACTCTAACGGCGATTTATCTCGGAGGGATAGAAGTGTCCAAAGGTACTTTTACCGCAGGAAATATTGTAGAATTCGTAGTGTATATCAATATGATGACCTGGCCCGTTGCCTCTCTCGGGTGGGCGGTCTCTCTTATACAGCGGGCGGCTGCATCTCAGAAACGAATTAACGAGTTTTTAGATATAAAGCCGGATATAGTAAGCGGTTCGCGACACAATCTGGAACATGGTATTGATACTATCCGTTTTAAAAATGTGACTTTTACTTACCCTGATACAGGGATTGTCGCATTAAAAGATGTGTCGTTCGAAATAAAGAAAGGAGAAAAAGTTGCAGTTGTAGGCAAAACCGGTTCGGGGAAAAGTACTGTTGCGGAGCTTATTATGAGAAATTATGACCCTCAGACCGGGACAATATATATCAATAACCATCCTTTTGAAGAGGTCAGATTGGACAGGTTTCGTTCAGAAATTGGTTATGTACCTCAGGAAGTCTTTTTGTTTTCAGATACAGTAAGCAATAACATTAAATTTGGACAAAAAGATGCAGATGCTCGGGATATAGAAGAATATGCCAAAATTGCTTCTGTGTATGACGACATTATGGATTTGCCCAAAAAATTTAATACAATAGTCGGGGAGCGGGGAGTTATGCTTTCCGGAGGTCAGAAGCAAAGGGTTTCAATTGCACGGGCACTGATAAAAGAACCATCAGTAATCATTTTTGACGATAGCCTGTCCGCAGTAGATGCCAAAACCGAGCAGACTATTTTTTCAAATTTTGAAAGAAAGTGGAAAAACAAAACGGTGCTGTTTATCACACACAGACTATTTGCTATAAGAGATTTTGACAAAATCATAGTCTTAGATGAAGGAAGACTGGCAGGAATCGGGACACATGATGTTCTATATCGGGACAATCCGACATATATTGAGCTTTATCAGCTGCAATTAAGTGAAGAAACAAATTAGTTCTGAAACTCTTTTTTTATTAGTTAATTTTTACTTTTTTTACACCATTGTTGAATTTGCAAAATTGCATGAAGTGGGAAAAGATTACAGCCAGCAGAATGACATACATTCTATTCGTTTAAAAGCCGGGAAAAGAAGAACTTACTTTTTTGATGTAAGGACTACGAGGAGCAACGATTATTTTATCACAATTACCGAAAGTAAGAAACTGCCCAACGACGAGTACGAGCGTCACAAACTGTTTTTATACAAAGAAGATTTCGTGAAGTTTCTGGGTGCTCTTCAGGAAAGTATAGATCAGGTGAAAGCCTTGCTTCCGGACTTTGATTTTGATAATCCTATCAAATTTGACGGTGAGTTCCCGGAGACTCCTGACGAAGACAACGAGACAGAACAGACAATCTGATTACTTTACACTTCAAAGAAAGTTTTCATTTTTTGCTGCAAGTTTACAGACTGCAAACGGAGCAGAGTATTTATTACAGCGTACAAAACACCTCTTTAGATTCTTTTATCTCAAAAAGTATTAATCATCTTCCGGGTGATTATCTTTGGGCGCATCTGTATTTAATTTTTCTCAGATATTTTTCTACATGAAAACCATTTTGGGATATTTTCACGACTTTTGGAAAGAGCAGAATTTTGTTCATCTTCTTTTTATCGGCTTATTCCTGGCGGTTGCAATATATCTCAATTACAAGTTCGACATTGAGAATGGAGTTATCGACCTGCATTATCACAGCTTTAAACATTTTTATCTGTATTTTCTTTTGTATGCGGCCGGATTAATTCCTGCATATCTATCCTATGCGTATGACAAGTCCGGCAGAATGATGCTGTCCCAACCGGGGTTGTGGGTTAGGATATTGTTTGCTTTACTTGCATTCAGTTTCTACTGTTATTTTTATCAGTATCGGTTTGTAATCGAAAAACTATTCCACGACTATAATTTACAGCAAATTATGAGAATATGTGCAGATCAGTTTTTTCAGGCTACTGCACTGTTTATTTTCGTATTTCTGTTTTGGTGGTTTCGGGACAGGAATGAGCAGCCGTTGTATGGATTTAGGCTCAAAAACAGCCACTATGGAATATATTTACTGATGCTTCTTGCAATGGTGCCGTTAATTATAGGGATTTCTTTTACAGAAGACTTTCAAAGTTATTATCCTACAGCACGAAGAATATTGTGGTATCACTCGGAAGAACTACCAATGAGGTGGCTTGTAGCTTTTTATGAGTTTTGCTATGGACAGGAGTTTTTCCATATAGAGTTTTTCTTTCGGGGTTTTTTGATTCTTGCCTTTGTGAAATATGCAGGCAGCAGAGCCATTATACCGGCTGCAATCTTTTACTGTTTTATTCACTTTGGAAAACCTGCGGCAGAATGCATCAGTTCTTTTTTTGGTGGTGTCATACTCGGCATTATCAGCTATAATTCTCAATCCATAGTCGCCGGAATAATCATCCATCTCGGAATTGCCTGGCTTATGGAGTTAGTTGCGGGAATATGGCTGTGGCAGATGTTGGCAATCTAATTTTGAAACCATCTGCTTTGTGTAGAAAAGGAAAGCTCGCGTATAAACTTAATTGTTCAGGCAAACAAATTATTTAAAAGTTACCTCTTCTTTTTAGCTGTAATAAAACTACACTTTATCTCGCATATACTTATCATTTGGGATGGTTATGGCCAAGCAGAGTTTGCATAAAATTTCACCGTAAAGCGAGTCTTTGACGGTTTAGTACTTAGATATAAACTCTGAATAGTGGGAGCAGCAGATAAAAAAATTGTTTTTTCTTTGTTCAAACATTTTGAGAAGCTGTTATATCTGCTTTTTCAGAGTTACTAAAAATTCTCTGAGAGATTGCAGTTTTTCTGTAACATCTACATTAGTCTGTATTTTATCAGGACCGGTTTCTTTTATCTTGTTTCTGGCACCTTCAAGTGTAAATCCTTTTTCTTTGACTAAGTGGTAAATAACTTTTATGGTGTCAATGTCTTTCTTGGTGTATAGCCTGTTGCCTTTAGAGGTCTTTCTCGGATTAAGCATAGTGAATTCTTTCTCCCAGTATCTGAGCAAAGAATTTGAGACACCAAACATCTCGGCTACCTCGCTGATGGAGTAATACAGTTTTTCAATTTCCCGTTCTTTATAAGCCACAATTAAGAAGTTTTAGTCTAATGATTGGTTGTCTTGTTCCGCTAATATAAGAACTTGATTGTATTCTTCGGGTGTCAAATCGTTAAAGAAAAAGTTGACCGGATTAATTTTAACATCATTCCGAATGACCTCATAATGAAGGTGTGGGCCTGACGACTGACCGGTATTGCCCACTAAAGCGATTTTCTGGCCCCTTTTTACTTTCTGACCTTTTCTGACCAGAACTCTGCTGCAATGTCCGTATAAAGTTTCATATCCGTATCCGTGATTGATGATGACCTTGTTGCCGTATCCGTCGCCCTGATTGCCGGAATGAGTCACAATTCCGTTGCCTGTCGCGTATATTTCCGTGCCGGACGGAGCAGTAAAATCAATGCCTGTATGACTTTTTCGGGTTTTGTAAATAGGGTGTATTCTCGAACCAAAACCTGAAGCAATCCGTTTTAGTTTCTCATTGGCAATGGGCTGAATAGCGGGAATAGCTTCAAGATACAGGTGACGGTTTTTATAATAACTTTCTAATTGGTCAAAAGATTTGGACTGTACATAAATTCTCCGTTCGAGCTCCTGAATCTTATCCAGCGTAGTTTTAATGATATCACTTTTGGAGGATTTGGATAGTTCTTTAAATTTTTGCCTGTCCGTATTACTGCCCTTTCGGAGCAGACTTGGCAACGGATCCGATTCAAAGATTACTCTGTAGATTTGATCATCCCGACCTTCTATCTCATTTAAAACACTTGAAAGGTAATCTATTTTTTTATTGATAATCAGATAGTTATTGTCTAATTCTTTTAGTGATTCTTCAAGATTAGCCTGAGCAGGAGGAGTAAAAAAGGTGTAACCGAGTGACAGAGTTACAAATGCAAAGAAGAGAGATACAATGAGAAACCCCAATAGCTGCCAAATTCTTTGCCCCCAGGTCTTTTTGACTTTTTCGTATTCTAAAGTATTGGAGTTATAATAATAAGTATCCTTATGCATACTAAACGAAGAAATTAGCTATTTTTGTAAGTCTTAAGTCTTACTCAAAAAGACAAATTTAATATAAAAAACAACAACAGTTTTTAAATGGAATTTAAAAGTGCCAGAGAAATCCGCACCGCTTTTTTAGAGTTTTTCAAATCAAGGGAGCATCTGATAGTGCCATCCTCGCCGGTAGTTGTAAAAGACGATCCGACTCTGATGTTTGTGAATGCGGGAATGAACCAGTTTAAAGATTATTTTTTAGGCAATAAAAAATCTCCTGCTCCGAGGATTGCAGATACTCAAAAATGTCTGAGAGTCAGCGGCAAGCACAATGATTTGGAAGAGGTGGGAGTAGATACCTATCACCACACTCTCTTTGAAATGCTGGGGAACTGGAGTTTTGGCGATTATTTTAAGAAAGAATCCATTGAGTGGGGCTGGAAATTTCTGACAGAAGAACTGAACATTCCAAAAGACAGACTTTATGCGACTGTATTTGAGGGAGATGAAAGTGACGGGCTTGAAAGGGATACAGAAGCTATTGAATTTTGGAAAGAGTGGCTGCCGGACGACAGAATACTTTTAGGCAATAAAAGAGATAATTTTTGGGAGATGGGTGATACCGGTCCGTGCGGTCCCTGTTCCGAAATTCATATTGACTGCAGACCGAATGAAGAACGGAAACAAATTCCCGGAGCCAGTCTCGTAAATGCCGATCATCCTCAGGTGATTGAAATTTGGAATATTGTTTTCATGCAGTTCAACAGGAAAAAGGACGGAAGCCTGGAACCGTTACCTGAGAAGCATGTGGATACCGGAATGGGCTTTGAAAGGCTGGTGCGGGTGATTCAGGAAAAAACATCCAATTATGATACAGATATTTTTTCGGGAATTATTGCTTCGATTGAAAATTTGACAGGTGAAAAATATGATGGTTCCGATTCGCAGAAAGCGATTGCTTTCAGAGTGCTTGCGGACCATATACGGGCAGTCAGTTTTACAATTGCAGACGGACAGTTACCGTCCAATACCGGAGCGGGGTATGTGATTCGCCGAATTTTGAGACGGGCAGTACGCTATTATTTTTCTGCTTTAGGCAGGAAAGAACCGCTTTTGCACGAGTTAGTGCCGGTTTTAGCCAATCAGTTTCAGGATGTTTTCCCAGAGTTGAAAAAACAGGAGGCCTTTGTTTCAAAGGTAACTTTAGAGGAAGAAAATAATTTCCTCAAAACATTGGATGCCGGACTGAAAAGAATAGACCATATTATCAGAGAAACAGAAGGAGATACTGTATCCGGTCATGCCGCTTTTGAACTGTTTGATACTTATGGATTTCCTCTGGATTTGACCAGATTGGTAGTTGCGGAACATCATCTGAACGTAGATGAAGCCGGATTTGAATTTGAAATGGAAGCTCAGCGTAACAGAAGCCGGACAGCTACTGAAATAGATGTTTCGGACTGGGTCGTGCTGAAAGACGGGAGTACAGTGTTCAAAGGTTATGATACATTGGAAACTGAAAGCAGTCTGCTGAGATACCGACAGGTGAAAGCAAAAGGGAAAGAAATGTACCAGCTTGTTTTGAATCAGACGCCTTTCTATGCAGAGAGCGGCGGACAGGTCGGGGATAAAGGCAAATTGTTTTTCGATCGAGAATCTGTGGAGGTGATTGATACCAAAAAAGAAATGGATTTGATTGTGCATTATGTTCAAAAGATGCCTTCAAATCCCGCAGCATCCATATATGCTGTGGTAGATTCCGACTTGAGAGCTTCGACGGCAATACACCACTCAGTGACACATTTGATGCATGCGGCACTGAGACAGGTGCTTGGCACACATGTAGAACAGAAAGGGTCATTAAATGATGCAGTTCATCTCAGATTTGATTTCTCCCATTTTTCTAAAATGACGGATGAAGAAATTAATCGGACAGAAGATATTGTCAATAAAAAGATATTGGAAAATATTCCGGTAGTGATTAAAGAGATGCCTAAAGAAGAAGCGCTTAAATTGGGAGCAATGGCATTGTTCGGGGAAAAATACGGAGACATGGTACGGGTAGTCATTATGGACCCGGATTTTTCTGTAGAACTTTGCGGAGGAACTCATGTAGGCAATACCGGAGAAATTGGGCTGTTTAAAATTGTTTCTGAATCCGCAGTGGCTGCCGGAGTCAGAAGGGTAGAAGCGGTGGCGGGAATGGAGGCTGTACAATATTACAGGGAAAAAGAAAGTCAGCTTAAGGCAATTTCTGAAGCTATGAAACATCCGCAAAATATTTTAAAATCTATTACTCAAATTATTGAAGAAAATAATTTACTTAAAAAACAAGTAGCTGATTATCAGAATAAAAAGCTGCAAGTTATAAAGAATAAAATTAAGTCTGAATTAAAAACTATAGATGGCGTTTCTTGTATGATTGGGCAATATGACGGGCTAAATGTGAATAGTTCTAAGCAGATTGCATCTGAGTTGAGACAGGAGGTAGCTTCCTCTTTTATTGTCTTGTCGGGAGTGTCGGATGAGAAACCGTTTATAACAGTTGCAATTTCCGATAATCTTATACAAGAAAAATCTCTTCATGCGGGTAAAATAGTAAAAAACCTTGCGGTTCACATAAATGGAGGTGGGGGCGGTCAGCCGTTTATTGCGACCGCAGGAGGGAAAAATACGAATGGAATTTCGAAAGTGGTACAGGCCGCAAAAGAATTAATCAAGACAATTTAAGAAGTAATATGACAGAAACGGTATATGATAAATATGAAGTAATTGTAGGTCTTGAAGTACATGCTCAGCTTTTGACCAAAAGCAAGATGTTCAGTTCTGACTCTACAGAATACGGGGCAGCACCCAATACGCAGATTGGTCCGGGTTCTCTTGCTCTGCCGGGAACTTTGCCGTTACTGAATCAGGAAGCTGTGAATCTCGTAATTAAAGCCGGTTTGGCATTAAACTGTTCGATAACCGAATATAACAGATTTGCCCGTAAGCATTACTTCTATGCCGATTTGCCGGCAGGATATCAGGTTACTCAGGATGATACGCCTATCTGTAAAAACGGCTATCTCGACCTGAAGATGAAAGAAGATGTAAAACGTATAGGTATTACAAGAATACACCTTGAAGAAGATGCCGGGAAAAATAATCACGAACTTGACCCGTTTTACTCTCTTTTGGACTTGAATCGTACCGGAATGCCGTTGATTGAAATTGTAACAGAGCCGGATTTCAGGTCTTCTGATGAGGCTTATGTCTATCTGACCGAATTGAGAAAGATTGTTCGTTATCTTGATGTCTGTGACGGGAATATGGAGGAAGGAAGCTTGCGTTGTGATGCCAACATTTCCGTTCGTTTGAAAGGTGCCGAAAAGTTTGGAACTCGTGTGGAAGTAAAAAACATGAACTCTGTACGAAATGTAAAAAGAGCAATTGACAGTGAGGTAAAACGACAGATTGATATTTTGGAGACCGGACAGGATTTGTTTCAGGAAACCAGAGCATTTAATCCGGCAGATGGTTCTACAGTATCTTTGAGAACTAAAGAGGATGCGGCCGATTATCTGTATTTCCCAGAACCCAATATCCCGCCGCTCGTAGTCAAAAATGATTGGGTGGAAAAGGTGAAAAAATCCATGCCGTCTTTACCGGATGAATTGTTTAATCAATTTTGCAGTGATTTCGGACTTTCATCTTATGATGCCGGAGTGCTGACAGATGAAAAGGATATTGCATTATACTTTTTGGAAATGACAGCTCTGACTTCCAATTATAAGGCGGCAGCCAACTGGGTAATGGGCGAGGTAAAATCCTATCTGAATCATCATGCAGTCAGTCTTTCGGATTTTATTCTGAAACCAAGAAATATCGTTTCGATTATAGAGCTGACTGACCAAAATTTAATTAGCTCTTCCAATGCCAAAAAGTTATTTGATGCCTTGATTGATAACCCGGAAACAGATACTTTGAAACTAGCAAAAAGCATGAACCTTCTTCAAAATTCCGATGACGATCAGCTGAGAAGTTGGGCGGAAGAGGTCATCGCAAAATTCCCGGAGAAAGTTGAAGAGTATAAGGGTGGCAAAAAAGGAATTTTGGGAATGTTTATGGGGCAGCTCATGAAGCTTTCCGGCGGTAAGGCAGACCCCAAGATGGCCACAAAAATTTTGCAGAGCCTTTTGGATTCTTAGGAGCTTTAAAAATGTTCAGATACTTCTCATATTTTTTAATTTATATACTCATATTGTCCTGTACAGAAGATTTTGACGGGACAACTATTCAGGGGTTGATTACCAATGGCGAAAATCGTCTGATACTTCTTGAAGAGGTGTCGGTGCCGGAAAAAACAATATTAGACAGTGCAAGAGTTCATAACGGCAAGGCAGAATTTAGGGTTTATGTCAAATATGACGGAATATACAGACTGCGCGAACCCGAGACTAATGAAATGCTGTTTCTGTATATTGACCGACAGACCCAAAAGTATAGTATAGAATGGGATTTTGAGAGCAAAAACAGCCATATAGCACAAAGTAATCCTGCAACCCTGCAATTACAGTCTATTGTAAAATATGCCCGGACAAATTCCAATGAATATCGACTCATAGATTCTTTGACACAGACTGGTACCGTGGGTCGTGAGCAGACAGAAGAACTGTTTTCTGCCAATCGAATCCGCATGGTATCGTATGTCAAACAGTTTGTGGACACTGCACGTAATCAGGATGTGGCGGCTTTTGCATTTAATTATATTAGTGCCGATCAGGAGCAGATACCTTATTTGGTGCGTGAGTCAGAAAGATTATTTGAAGAAAATCCCGAAGCAAGGTATGCGAAATTATGGTTTGAGATAATGGACACTTATCGAAAGCAGGTACTTGACAATAGGAAAAATGGGCTTAAAGTGGGACAGACTGCACCCGATATTGTCGCAAGGACGATAGAGAATGATACATTTAGTTTAAAAAATATTTTCGGAAAATATATTTTACTTGATTTCTGGGCATCTTGGTGTCAGCCCTGCAGAGATGAAAGTGCTAATATTGCCGAAGCTTACCATAAATTTAAAGAGAGAAATTTTACGGTGGTTTCTTTTTCACTTGATACCAGACATTCTCAATGGAAAAAAGGAATAGAATCCGATGGAATGGATTGGCCTTATCAGATAAGCGACATGTCTCAGTGGAGAAGTCCGGTTGTGAGGAGGTATGAAATAAATGCAATCCCTGCTAACTTTTTGTTGAATAGTAAGGGTGAAATTATAGCGAGAGATTTAAAAGGAGAAACACTGCATTCTGCCTTGGAAAAATTTCTTCCTGCTCCGAAAATATCAGACACCCTGCAATCTGTCACGCCGCCGCAGTAGATGTGCAGACTTGACTTATCATAATTCTGTAAAAATCTGTACCTGCAAACTTTTTAGGAGCAGATTAAATCTTAAATTTGTTGGAATATGAAATATCTTATTGCCGGGTTAGGGAATATAGGTCAGGAGTATGTGCATACCCGTCATAATATTGGTTTTGATATTCTAATACAATGGGCAAGAGATGATGGTTTTACATTTGATATTGAGCGTTACGCCGCAGTTGCAAAAACTTCATTTAAAGGTAAAAAGCTTCATCTGATTATGCCGACGACTTATATGAATCTGAGTGGAAAAGCTGTGCGGTATTGGATGAACGAATTAAAAATCCCGTTAGAAAATGTTCTTGTAATCGTAGATGATCTGGCACTGGACTTTGGTTCGCTTCGCATGAGAGGCAAAGGAAGTCATGGCGGACATAACGGATTGAAAGATATTGATGCCATGCTCCAGACAAATCAGTATGCCAGACTTCGGTTTGGTATAGGCAATCAGTTTTCAAAAGGCCGACAGGTAGATTATGTACTGAGCCGATGGACGGAAGAGCAGGAGCAGGCATTGCCGGAAAGAATCTCAGTTGCTGTCGAAATGTGTAAATCTTTTTGTACAGCCGGATTGGCAAATACTATGTCCGCTTATAACAACAAATAGTATGAAGATAATTTGTGTCGGGAGAAATTATGCAGCACACACCAGAGAACTTCAAAACGAAGTCCCGGAGTCGCCGGTGATATTTATGAAAGCACCCACTGCCCTGCTCAAACCGGGAGAGGATTTGTATTACCCGGATTTTACCAAAGACTTGCATTATGAAGGGGAGTTAGTTGTGAAAATTAACAGAAACGGGAAGAAAATTCAGGAGAAATTTGCACATAAGTACTATGATGAAGTGAGTCTGGGTTTTGACTTTACGGCAAGGGATCTTCAGGCAAAATTAAAAGCGAAAGGCCTCCCCTGGGAGCTGGCAAAATCATTTGACGGAGCGGCTTCAGTAGGTAATTTTATTTCTAAAAGCTCAGCTGCGAATGAGGAAGGATATTTTGAGTTTGATATATATAAGAATAATAAGCCGGTACAGCACGGAAATTCATCAATGATGCTCTTTAGCATAGAAAAAATCATTAGTTTCGTGTCAGGCTATATCACACTTCAGCAGGGGGATTTAATCTTTACCGGAACTCCTTCTGGAGTGGGACGTTTAGCAGTAGGAGATGAATTGAAAGCCTTTTTTAAAGGGCAATTGATAACAAAAACACTAATAAAATAAATTAAAAGTAATGACGTATTTTTTTACTTCTGAATCAGTTTCAGAAGGACACCCCGATAAAGTAGCAGATCAGATTTCGGATGCGGTATTGGATGCCATGCTTGCTCAGGACCCGGAATCAAGAGTAGCCTGTGAAACCTTAGTAACTACCGGCTTGGTTGTACTTGCAGGAGAAATTACAACAAAAGCTTATGTGGACTTACAGGAAATAGCGAGAGATGTGATTAGAAGGATAGGTTATACAAAAGATGAGCACAGATTTTCGGCCAACTCATGTGCTGTAGTAACCAGCCTGCACAGTCAGTCGCCTGACATTGCTCAGGGAGTGAATGAGAATTCCGGAAAGGAACAGGGAGCAGGAGATCAGGGGATGATGTTTGGGTATGCCACCAATGAATCTGACCACTATATGCCTCTGACTATGGAAATATCTCATTTGCTGGTCGAAGAACTGGCACGTATCCGAAAAGAGGGCAAAGTGATGACTTATCTGAGACCGGATTCCAAATCACAGGTGACAATTGAGTACGACGACCACCACCAGCCTTTGAGGATAGATACCATTGTAGTATCCACTCAGCACGATGAGTTTATTGCTCAGACTCAAAGTATCAGCAAACAAGAAGCAGAAAGGCAGATGCAGGAAAAAATCAAGTCGGATATACTGAAGTATCTTATTCCTGCTGTAAAAAATAAGTTGTCTCCTGAATTGCAAAAGCTTTTTGACGGAGATATCAAATATCATATCAATCCGACAGGCGTATTTATTATTGGAGGACCACACGGTGATGCCGGTCTTACAGGAAGAAAGATTATAGTCGATACATACGGAGGGAGAGGTGCACACGGCGGCGGAGCGTTTTCTGGAAAAGACCCGAGTAAGGTGGACCGTTCGGCAGCTTATGCGGCGAGACATCTTGCAAAAAATTTAGTGGCAGCCGGACTGGCAGATCAGGTATTGGTGCAGCTTTCTTATGCGATTGGGATTGCCGAACCCATATCTATTAATGTAAATACATACGGAACATCCAAAGTAGAGCTTTCTGATGGACAGATTTCAAACAAAATCATTGAAGAATTTAAGAATGATTTTAAGCCAAAAGCAATTATTGAAAGATTAAAGCTCAAAAATCCTATCTATTCTGCCACAGCTGCCTATGGTCACATGGGAAGAAATCCGGAATCAAAGACACTTACTTTTGAAAACTCCGGAAAAAAAGTGGACGTGGATGTAGAATTGTTTACTTGGGAGAAGTTGGATTATGAAGCACGAATTAAAAGAATGTTCGGACTGTAAAGAGTAAATCGGAATAAAAATGGCTGTCCGATTTTTGGGCAGCCTTTTTTTATGGCAGCGAATCTTTATTCTGACTTTTTTGTTAGCTTCAAATTCTGATAAGTTTATTATGAGTGAAAAAATCGTAGTGATTACCGGAGCAAATGCCGGAATTGGCAGAGCCGCGACAGCAGCATTGGTACAAATGGGATATCATGTGGTGATGGTGTGCAGAAATGTGGAGAAAGGTCGGGCAGTTCAGGAGAGCATCGCAGCCGAGTCCGGCTCGGAAAAAATAGATTTGCTGATAGCGGATTTATCTTCTCATTCTTCCATTCGCAAAATGGCAGCGGAGTATGGGCAGAAATATGACCGTTTGGATATTTTGATTAATAATGCAGGAGGAATGTGGAGAACAAATCAGAAAACTAAGGATGGTTTTGAATATATGATGGGATTAAATCATTTCGGTTATTTTTTGGCCACTCATTACCTTTTAAGTTTGATTCAAAAAAGCTCTTCCGGCAGAATAATTAATGTGGCTTCTGAAGCTCATCGCGGAAATTCTTTGGATTGGGAGAATATGAATGGTGAAAAAAGTTTTTGGTTTTATAGACAGTATGGCGTAACCAAGCTTTGTAATATTTTATTCACGAACTATCTGTCGGAAGAACTTAAAGGCGCCAATATTACAGTCAATTCACTGCATCCCGGCGTAATTGCTTCCAATTTTTGGAATAATACGGTTCCTTCATTTATACAGAGAGTTACCGGTATGTTTATGATTTCACCCGAAAAAGGTGCCGAGACTACGGTTTATCTTGCGGATTCTGATGAAGTGGAGAATGTATCGGGAGCTTATTTTAAAGAAAAGAAAGCGGTAAGTCCGTCCGATTCGGCTTTAGATTTTCAAACAGCGAAAAGACTTTGGGAGTGGTCTCTAATCCATTCGGGAATTAAAGATTACGGAGTGGTGTAAAGATGGATTTTATCAGCGCATGGATTGATTTCTTTTTTGGCAAAAATTTCCCTTCGGTTGGTCAGATTGCCGGACTGTTTCCCTTTTTTTTATTATACATCTTGGTCACTTTTGAAATAGTTGAAAAAGCTCGGGCGGCATGGAGTTGGAAAGTAGGATATACAAGAAAGGCGTTCCATTTTTCCGTGTTTTTCATGGCAGGACTTATTCAGTATAAAATGGGTGTTGGAGGTGTTTTTATTTTGGGCTGGGCGGTTACTTTAGTTTTGATATATCTGCTTTACCGAAAAAATCAGTCGGGTTATTACAGATTGCTCGCCCGTCCCGAAGATGAACCTTATGCCGATCGATATATCGTTTATCCGTATTTGGCTACATTTTTTGGCGGAGTGGCCACTAATATCTTTTTCGGATCGGTTGCGGCAGTAACCGGGTATCTCATTGCAGGGTTTGGAGATGCAGTAGGCGAGCCTGCCGGAACAAAATGGGGGCGACATCGGTATCCTGTTTTTAGCTGGGGCAGCCAGGTGAAGAGCTATCGGACATTGGAAGGTTCAATCGCAGTCTTAATTGCCTGCGCTTTAGCATTTTGTATGATTTCCTATGCTTATAATACACCGACCAATTGGTGGAAAATTATCACAGCCGCACTAATTGCTGCAATAGCAGAAGGTATATCACCTCACGGTTGGGACAATCTGTCCATTCAGATTGTCGGAGCATTGTTGTTTGTGTATATTATTTCTTAGCTCTTTTAGCCATAATTTCTTTGTGCGTATGAATCAGATAAGGCAAATCACGTACTGCGATTTTCTTGGCAATGATTTTTTTGTCCTTATCCAAAACCACTACGACGGGTGTGGAAGTGATATCATATAAAACTCTAAATCCCGATCTTCCGGTGGGATCGTAGCCGTTTGTAAATACTTCTCTCATTTTATGCTCGGAAACAAAATTAACTGCATGTTCTCTTTCTATTTCTGTAGATACGGTGAAAATTCCAATATTATCATTTCGGAGACTGTCCTGAAAAACATTGACCAGTTCAGGCATTTCCTTTTGGCAGTGTCCGCACTCTGAGTTCCAAAACACCAATACTGTGTAATCATTGCTGCCAATAGACTGATAAAAATTAAGCGGACGATTATTTAAATCGTAAATAGTCATATCGGGTGCCTGTTTGCCGATTAATGTCGGTCGCATGGCATCGGCTCTTTTCTGCATTTTTTCTATAATATCCTGGTCGAGCCAGGTGGCGCTCCCCTTTAAGAAATAATTATCCAAAAGATATACGTAGGTGTTCGCGTGTCCTATTGATTTGCTTTTGGCAAAGTGGTCTGTAATTTCTGACAGTATGATTTCAAAAGATTGCTTGTTGACAGATGCTTTTTTCAACAGAATATCTACTGCCTGATTGATAGAATCCGGAGTCTGGTAAATCTTACCGAAGAACGCAATCACTCTTGGTATGACAACAGGAGATTTAATCAAAGCCACATCTTCGAAATCTACGTTATCCCAATAGTGACGGATGAAATATTGATAGGCGATATTCTGAGCGTTTGCGGTGTCGGAGTCATCTGCCTTTATATCCATAGGTACATCTCTTAAAACACTCAGTATTTTATTGTGAAGTGCATTTGGATATAGTTCAATTTGCTTTATTCTCTGTTCAATAAAATTTTGTCCGAGTTTTTCAATTTCTTCTTTTAAAGTCTTCTTCTTTTTATCCGCCAAAGATTCATCCCTCGTCAATTCCTGAATGCTGTCGATTTGTTTTTTCACTTCGATGGAGCGTTTGGCATCTTCAAACATGATTTTATTTTCAGGCGAGTTACTCACTTTCATGTATGCATTAAAGTCTGTGGTATCGGTAGAAAGTTTGAAAGATGTATCCCGAATAATAAACTCAAAGGAAGCCATATTCATCGAAGGGAACACTAAGAGATAGATTCCGTCAGAGTATGATTTTCCGCCCTGAATCAGGCAGTTTCCATTTGTGTCAAAATGAACAGTGTCGGCAATAAATTTCTTTTCTCCATAGGTATAAGCCAAAATAGCTTCCTGATCTGAGATACCTTTCACATTAATTTCTATGTTAAAATCTCTGTTTTGCGCAGATATGTATTGAAATAAACCTAAAAAGCAGAATAAAAATGCAACTTTCTTCATTGTAATATTTTGAGTAAAATTAAGGTATAGCATAAAAATAATCGTTTAAATTAATCAAAAACCAAGCCAATCGCCAAGCAGAAAATATAGATATTTCTTATACTGTTATTCCTGTAAAACTGTAAAAAAGATGATTCAATTGATGAACCTAAGAATACTGTAAATTGCAGCGGTGGCGAATATTACAGATTAGACCTTATGTCTATAGTCAATAGATACCGAAATGATAGTTGTGATTGTAGAGAGAAAATTTATCTCGACTTAACAATCCTATTCCTGATATAGAAAAGGTCATTGAGCCTGAGAGAATTGTGAAGTTACGGATAGAGAGTCCTGCTCATTGTTCCAATATAATGAATGGAAAAGTTAAGAAGATGGGAGTTGCCGGTGTCAGTATGGATGTAGATGCTAACGGAATTAGAGAAGAATACTATGCTCAGATGTTTACGGACTGAAAATTGATTGATTTTCTGACGGTTGATTGCGAAAAAATTGAGTAATCTAACAGGAGGCATTTATATCAAAAAAGCACGCTAAATTTAGCGTGCTTTTTTGATAGGTAAATTATTTGCATTTACAGAGTAAAGTCTGCATCAGTAAATTTCTGATTTAATTTTATGTTTTTGAACTCATAAATTTCATAGACACCTTCATCGTCCTCCATTTTTTGATAGATAGGCAGATAAGTAGCTTTGTCTATATACACAGTAGTCTTTTTAGCGTAAGATGAAGGCACTTTCAAAACCTGTCCAGCAGTCAAATCCTCTTTGATTTTGTTTAACTGTTGCACTTTGTATGCAGGAACGGCAAGTTTTTTCTCTAAGTCCCAAACCGTTTTATCGGCAGCGGCTACGGTGTAATTTACTATTTTATAATCGGGGTCAACAATTTCTGCGACCCAACAGTTTTTCCCATCGTATGTGGTAGAGCCTTTTAATATAATAAAATCTTTTAGTTTTGGGGAGTTTAGTGTAAGACCTTTAGCTTTTACACTCTTTTCAATGATATTTTTAAAGGTTAGAAATCCCGCATTGTCCAAAGGGTGGTGCTGGTCTTTCATCAGCATTCCGGCGGTCAAATCCAATCTTAGTTTCAAACCTTTTTTTACATGAACTTTAGGATGGGCCGAAGGTACATAAGCCAGTGTGGCCTTAGTTGGTTTTTCTGCGTCTGCAAACACTTTCAGCGGAGATGCCTGATATTTAATCTTTACCTCGGAATTGATTCTTTTCGTTCCGGCAAAACGTTCAAAAGCGAAAAAATCGTAAGAAATACTTTTGGCGTTTGCACACGCCTCCAATACTTTTTTAGAGATTTCATTGATATCCTGAGCCATTGTGAGATTAATTGCTCCTATCGTCATGGAGAGAAATAACAGTAGTTTTTTCATGATTACGTAAATTATTGATTTAAGGTTTGAAGATATAAATTCTATCGCATATTACCCATAAACCATGCCAAAAGAAATTCAGCTGTTTATGAAAAATTTAAAATGAAAGCGAGTCAAATTATACCAATTTTAAATTCAAAATTGACCGATAAAGCGAAACCTTATTTTGGTATTAGAAACAAAAAAGGCGACTAAACAGCCGCCTGAAATTAATTTTGAAAATTTGTTTTAGCAAAATTTATCGAAAGCTTCTATCAGTCGGTTGGTGACCATCTGTGTAGGCTTGCCTTCGATATCGTGTCTTTCCAACATTTCTACAAGTGCTCCGTCTTTAAACAGGGCCATTGAAGGAGAGGTTGGACGGTATGGGAAGGTATAAGCTCTTGCTTTTTCGGTAGCTTCGAAATCAACACCGGCAAAGACTGTGATTATTTCGTCCGGCTTTTTAGTGCTTTGTACTGCTGCGATGGCGGCCGGTCTGGCGTTAGATGCGGCGCATCCGCATACCGAATTAATCATCACAAAAACAGTTCCTTCTTTTTTGTCTAAAATCTTTCCTACTTCATCTGCAGTTTTTAGTGAAGTAAACCCGGCATCTTCCAATTCTTTTGCCATGGGTCTTGTCATTGCTTCTGGATACATAATTTAAAGTTTAGTTTAATGTTTATAAAAATCCTAATTCAAGTTTGGCCACCTCAGTCATCAAATCTGTGGTCCAAGGCGGGTCAAAAGTTAATTCTATCTCGACAGAATTGACTCCCTCCAGTGTGAGCAAATGCTCTTTTACTTCTCCCGGAAGGCTGTCTGCAACCGGACAGTTTGGAGTAGTCAGTGTCATGAGTACATGGATATCGTTTGCCGGACTGACGTTTACTTCGTATATCAGTCCCAAGTCATAAATGTTGACAGGAATCTCGGGATCGTATATCTCTTGTATGAGTTCGATTGCCGAGTTTTTTATTTCCATGAAATTTGGCATAAAGTATTATTCTTTTTTCAAGCTATTATAAGCAACGCTGTACGCTTTTATTTGTTTAACCATTGAGACCAATCCGTTGGCGCGTGTAGGGGAGAGGTGCTCCTGAAGACCTATTTTTTTCAAAAAATACAAATCTGCTTCCATAATCTCTATCGGTAGATGACCGGAAAAAATTTTCACTAACAGACCGACTATACCTTTGGTAATAATAGCTTCGCTGTCGGCATCAAATTTCAGCAAATCTCCATCCATATATGCATGCAGCCACACTCTGGACTGACATCCTCTTATCAGGTTGTCTTCTATTTTGTATTCCTCTTTCATAGGAGTCAGACTTTTGCCGTATTCTATCAGGTATTCGTACTTATCTGACCAATCATCAAATATTTCGAAGTCTGCCACAATCTGATCCTGTATCTCGTTTATCTTCATGGATTTGTTTTATAACAGCATTTTGGCTGCCCGTTCTACGCCGGCCACAAAAATATCAATTTCTTCTTTCGTATTGTATAATGCAAAGGATGCTCTGCAGGTACCCGGGATAGAAAACCTGTCCATGACCGGCTGAGTGCAGTGATGTCCTGTGCGGACTGCAATACCAAGGTTGTCCAAAATGACTCCCACGTCGTACGGATGTGTACCGTCAAGCAGGAAAGAAAGTACACTGGCTTTATTTGCTGCCTCGCCGATAATTCGTATTCCGTTTATTGTACACAGCTTTTCGGCAGCGTATCTGAGTAATTCATCTTCATGATTGAAAATGTGGTCTAACCCGATGTTTTCCACATAATCAATAGCAGCGCCCAAACCTATCGCTCCGGCAATATGAGGCGTACCTGCTTCAAATTTAAAAGGGAGACAGTTATAAGTCGTTTTTTCAAAAGTAACCTGGTCTATCATATCACCGCCTCCTTCAAAAGGGGGCAGGGCATCCAAAAGTTTCTCCTTTCCGTATAAAACTCCGATACCGGTCGGGCCATATATTTTATGACCGGAAAAAACCAGAAAATCGCAATCCAATTCCTGTACATCTGTTTGAATATGCTGGATGGACTGTGCTGCATCAATCAATGTATGGGCATTTACGCTGTGAGCATATTTGATAATTTCTCTGATGGGATTGATTGTCCCAAGTGAATTGGATACGTATGTAACCGAAACTAATTTGGTTTTATCCGTTATAATTTTTTTGGCATCTTCAAGGGAAATGGAGCCGTCTTTCTGCAAAGGAATCACTTTTAATACTGCGCCGATTCTCTCGCAGGCCATTTGCCAGGGGACGATATTGGAGTGGTGTTCCATACCTGTAATCACAATTTCATCTCCTTTTTTAAGGAATTGCTGTGACCAGGAATACGCAAGCAGGTTGATACCGTTTGTGGTACCTTTTGTAAAAATTATTTCATAATCATGAGCGGCACCGATGAATTTCTGTATTTTTTTTCTTGCTTCTTCATACAGACCTGTACCAATCTGGCTAAGATAATGCACACCTCTGTGAATATTGGAATATTGAGAGCTGTAATAATGAAATTCAGTATCCAACACAATCTGAGGCTTTTGTGTGGAAGCGGCATTGTCAAAATAGACCAAAGGCTTATTTTTGACCATAGATTTAAGTATCGGGAAATCCTCTCGTATAGATTGTATATCTATTGAAGCAGGAGTGGAGTAGTGATTCATTATAAATCAATTTTTAGTTTGGATGCTACGCGCTCTTTGACCCACGCTCTCAGGTTTTCATCTTCAATCTCGTCTATTACATCTCCCGCAAAAGCGTATATCAGCAGGGATTTGGCAAGCTCTTTTCCAATACCCCGACTTCGTAAATAAAACAATTCATGGTCTTCAATGTCGGAGGAAGTTGCTCCGTGACTGCACTTGACATCATCCGCATAAATCTCTAACTGTGGTCTGAAATAGGCAGAGGCATCTTCAGACAGCAATATATTTTTATTGGACTGGAAAGCATCTGTTTTTTGAGCTTCCGGTATAACTACTATTTTTCCGTTAAATACTCCTTTGCTTTTATCGTCTAAAATACCTTTGAATAACTGGTTAGAAGTGGCATTAGGTGACTCATGTTCGATAAGAATCAGATTGTCCGCCTGCTGTTCTCCGTTTAAAATATAGATGCCGCCCAAATCTGCGTGTGCTTCCTCTCCGGATATTTTGATATACTGGTTGTTTCTCATTATCGCTCCCGTAAGAGAAACTACAGTGGAGTGGTACTGACTTTTTGCAGCCTGCTTGGCGTAAATAGAATCAAAAACGTAAGCATTGTCATTGGTATCCTGAATGCTTACCCATTCTACCTTTGCGCTTTCTTCCAAAAAGACTTCCGATACAATATTGGAAAAGCTTTCTCCCTGCAATAGAATATTTTGCTCGGCTATATTCAAATAGCTGTTTGCACCGGAATAAATGAGTATTCTTGGCATTGACATTTGGAGAGAACCGGTTTTTACCATCATAATCTCAATCTGAGCCTGACCATTTTCGGCAATGTCAATAAAAACTCCGTCCTGACATAAGGCCGTATTCAGAGTAGTCAGTGCCTGCGGTCTGCCCTGAGTCAGAGTAGAAAACAAGCCTTCTGCTTTTTCGTTATGATTAGCCCAGCAATCGTGTAAAGCGGTAATTTGAAATGAATCGGAATGGTTTATTTGTGACAGTTTTTGAGAAAAAATTCCGTCAATTAATACAATCCTGTTGGTTTCTGCCGATATTTTTGGAAGTTTTGATTTTATTTTCTGAAGAGTACTTTCATCAGGAAGTCGGTTAAATCCCGGAGTAAAGCCTTTTTTTAAAACTTTTCCCAAATAGGTGTATTTCCACTCCTCGTTTTTCATGGTCGGCAAACCGAGAGCTTCAAATTGCTCTATGGCTTCTCTTTTGACGGATATGATTTTATCCGATAGTTGTTGTATGTCTTGCAGAGTATCTAAAGCCTGACCATATATGGAGATATTTTCAGTAATAGTAGTCATTTTAATCAGTTGTTTTCAAGTGTGATACATTTAGACGGTGGCCACGTCTTTGATCCAGTCATAGCCTTTTTCTTCCAGTTCAAGAGCCAGTGTCTTGTCGCCGGATTTTACAATTTTACCGTCATACATCACGTGTACGAAATCTGGTTCTATATAATCCAGTAATCTCTGATAGTGTGTAATAATTATGAAAGCATTGTCAGGGCTTTTGAGCTTATTCACTCCTTCTGCCACTATACGCAGTGCGTCAATGTCCAAGCCTGAATCTGTTTCGTCCATGATGGAAAGCTTGGGATTGAGCATAGCCATCTGAAGAATTTCATTGCGCTTTTTTTCTCCGCCCGAAAAGCCTACGTTCACCGAACGGCTGATGAAATCTTTTGACATTTCGACTAATGCCATTTTGTCTCTGAGAAGTTTTAAAAACTCTCCGCCCGGAATAGGTCCCTGTCCGTTGGCTTTGCGAATTTCATTGATAGATGCTCTTAAAAAGTTGGCGTTACTCACGCCCGGAATTTCTACCGGATACTGAAAAGCCATGAATACACCTTTTTGAGCTCTTTTGTCAGGCTCTAATTCCAGAAGGTCTTCGCCTTCAAATAAAACAGAGCCATCAATTATATTGTATCCGTCTTTTCCCGACAATACATTGCCCAGAGTGCTTTTTCCGGTGCCGTTTGGACCCATGATTGCATGAGTTTCTCCTTTATTAATAGTCAGGTTTACGCCTTTTAAAATCTCTTTTTCTTCAATGCTGACTTTAAGATTTTTTATTTCTAACATGATTGTATGCTTATATATAAATATTTAAAAATTATCCTACAGAACCTTCTAAGGATATATTGAGTAGTTTTCTTCCTTCAACTGCAAATTCCATCGGTAGATTATCCATGACTTCTTTCACAAAACCGTTTACAATCATTGCAACTGCCTGTTCTTCGTCCAGTCCTCTCTGTTGACAATAAAACAGGATGTCTTCGCTGATTTTAGAAGTAGTGGCTTCATGCTCTACTTTGGCAGATGGATTGCTGACCTCTATGTACGGGAATGTATGTGCCCCACATTGGTTGCCCATTAACAGGGAGTCGCATTCGGAATAGTTCCGTGCATTTTCTGCAGATTTATGAACTTTAACCAGCCCTCGGTAAATATTTTGGCTTTTGCCAATGCTGATTCCTTTGGATACAATTCGGCTCTTGGTGTTTTTTCCGATATGTGTCATTTTTGTACCAGTATCGGCCTGTTGATAGTTGTTGGTGACTGCCACGGAATAAAACTCACCGATGGAGTTATCTCCCACCAAGATACAGCTTGGATATTTCCAGGTAATGGCCGAACCCGTTTCGACCTGAGTCCAGCTGATTTTGGAGTTTTTGCCTTTGCACATTCCTCTCTTGGTGACAAAGTTATATACTCCGCCTTTACCGTCTTTATCGCCCGGATACCAGTTTTGAACAGTGGAGTATTTTATCTCGGCATTGTCCATGGTAATCAGTTCTACTACTGCAGCATGTAATTGATTCTCGTCTCTCTGAGGGGCAGTGCAACCTTCCAAATAGCTGACATACGCGCCCTCATCTGCAATTAAAAGAGTTCTTTCAAACTGACCTGTCCCGGCTGCATTGATTCGGAAATAGGTAGAGAGTTCCATCGGACATCTCACACCTTTAGGAATGTAACAGAAAGAACCATCACTAAAGACTGCACTGTTTAGAGCCGCATAAAAGTTATCACCTCTCGGTACAACAGTACCAAGATATTTTTGTACTAAATCACCGTGATTTTTTATAGCATCACTCATGGAGCAAAAAATAATGCCCAATTCTTTAAGCTTTTCCTGAAAAGTGGTTTTAACCGATACGCTGTCCACTACGATATCTACCGCCACTCCGGTTAATCGTTTTTGCTCCTCAATAGAAATTCCGAGCTTATCAAATGTTTTTAAAAGTTCGGGATCGACTTCGTCCAGACTCGCTTTGGTTTCCTTCGGCTTTGGAGCTGCATAATAGATGATTTCCTGAAAATCCACTTTTGGATAATTCACTTTTGCCCAGCTGGGTTCTTTCATCTTTTGCCATACTTTGAATGATTTCAAACGCCATTCGAGCATCCACTCAGGCTCCTCCTTTTTGGCAGAAATAAAGCGAATAATGTCTTCTGATAGTCCTTTGGGTGCAAACTCCTGTTCTATATCGGTTACAAAACCGTATTTATATTCTGAAGTGGACAATTCTTCGAGAATTTGATCCTGCTCAGTCATTTCTTTCATTATTTATATTCATTCTAAACTGCAAAGCTAATAATTAAGAAATCGTTTTCTAAACTTTATTGTTAGGTTTTGGTAAAATTTGGGTATTTATTAGGTATTACTTATGCACAATACAGATAGAATTTCCGATAACCCGTTTGCAGATGAGTATGATTTTGCGTTTTAGATTTTTTACTTCTGTCATTTTCCGATTAACTTCGCAGATTACAGAATAGAATTATGGCAAAAATGAAGTACAAACCGGATACTAAGTCCAAGGAATTTTTGAAGAAATATTTAAACAATACGTCCCCAACCGGAAATGAAGAAAGCGGACAACGCTTGTGGTTAGAATATATTAAGCCCTATACAGACACCTATAAAGTGGATTATTACGGCACTGTTACCGCCATCATTAACCCGGAAGCTTCGTACAAAGTAGTCATAGAAGCTCATGCAGATGAAATATCCTGGTATGTGAGTTATATCAGTGATAAAGGTTTTTTGCATGTAATCCGTAATGGAGGCAGCGACCATCTAATTGCTCCTTCTATGCGGGTCAATGTACATACAGATCAAGGTTTTGTGGATGGTGTCTTTGGCTGGCCGGCCATACATTTGAGAAAAGAAAAAGAACATCAGCCCAAAATTTCCAATATTACTATTGATGTGGGAGCAGCTTCAAAAGAGGAAGTAGAGTCTATGGGAATTCATGTGGGTTGTATGGTGACGTATAAAGACGATTTTTTTACACTGAATGACAAATATTTTGGCGGGAGAGCTTTGGACAATCGGATAGGAGGGTATATGATTGCGGAGGTAGCCAGACTGCTTCATGAAAACCAGGTCAATTTGCCGTTTGGACTTTACATAGTCAATGCCGTACAGGAAGAGGTAGGTCTTCGGGGGGCTCAGATGGCGGTAGAATGGATAAAACCGGATATGGCAATCATTACAGACGTATGCCACGATACTTCTACGCCTATGATTGATGCCAAGGAGTCCGGCGATACAAGATGCCATTTGGGGCCTGTAATCACTTATGCTCCTGCGGTACAGAATAATGTCAGGAAGATGATTATTCAGGCGGCTCAGGATAATGAAATACCTTTTCAGCGGGATGCTTCTTCGAGAGTGACCGGGACGGATACAGATGCTTTTGCGTATGGAAATGGTGGGGTACCTTCAGCTCTGATTTCTTTGCCTACGAGGTATATGCATTCTACGGTAGAATTGGTTTCTCAGTCAGATGTGGCGGAAACCATCAGGCTGCTTTATGCAACTCTGTTATCAGTTGATCCTCAAAAATCGCTCAAATATATTCAGTAGAATACTTTCACAAAAAAATTAGCCAAAAACAGAGTGGCTGATGTGAAGATTAAAAGTAAAGCCTTCCACCTCTTTGGATAAACTTTTCATGGTTTCAAAAAGAGGCCCAAAAGTAATTCTCTTTTCTTCGTTTACATTTACAAATTCAATTTCTAACGGCATTTCCAAATCTCCTGAAATGACATCGTGTACCGCGTCTAAATTTTCGCCGAAATGTCCGGGCAGATTCAATCTGTTTCGAAATTGTTTGTAAAAATCCCGAATAGATACGATTGGAGCAAAATTGATAGTAACTTTCATATCGAACCGTTGAGGTAAAGAAAAACTTGTACTGTACTGCAAATATAACTTATCTGTAAGTTAATTTTTTATTTTGTATTTTTGATTGTCAGTAAAAAAATATAGATGAAGGCAGAAGAGGTGTTGTTTGGCTATGAAAACATAGATGCAGATTATTTAATCAAAAATGAAAATTGTTTAAATACTCTAAAGGAAATTAAAGACGGCAAATTTGACCTCATTTTGACATCGCCCCCATACAATATTGGCAAATCGTATGAAACGAAAACTAGTATTGAAAAGTATCTTGAAACTCAGGAGGAAATTATAACTGAACTTGTTAGAACATTGTCAGATAATGGAAATATCTGCTGGCAGGTTGGAAATTTTGTAGATAAAGGCGAAGTGTTTCCGCTTGATGTGTTTTACTATCAGATTTTCAAAAAACACGGTCTGAAACTTCGTAATCGCATTGTCTGGCATTTTGGCCATGGACTTCATGCGAGTAATCGATTCAGCGGACGTTATGAAACTATATTGTGGTTTAGTAAAACAGATAATTATATTTTTAATTTAGATGATGTGAGAGTTCCTTCCAAGTACCCGGGGAAGCGGCATTTTAAGGGACCTAACAAAGGTAAGTTGTCTGGCAATCCTTTAGGGAAAAATCCGAGTGATATTTGGGAAATAGTTGAAAGGGATTGGGAAAAGGCTCTTTGGAATATTCCGAACGTTAAAGCGAATCATCCGGAAAAAACTACTCACCCTTGTCAGTTCCCCATAGAACTTGTTGAAAGATGTGTTCTTGCTTTGTCCAATGAAGGAAGTTGGGTTCTTGATCCATTTGCAGGGGTTGGCTCTACGATAATAGGAGCAATAAAAAATAATAGAAACGGGATAGGGATTGAAAAAGAGTTAGAGTATTGTGAAATTGCAAATAAGCGTATTGAGGATTTTATAGCTGGTAATTTAAAAATTAGACCGATAAATAAGCCTATTCACAAGCCATCAAGAAGTGATAAAATAGCCCAAATACCTAAAGAATGGAAAGAACTTTCTTTATTTGAAGATAAGAACAATAAAAGCTTATGAAAATTTCGCAGAAATATTCTCATCTCAACGGGGAAGAATATCTGATTGTTCATCATAATGATTTGTATAATGAAATAAAGCAGATTATCAATAATATTGATGCGGAACAGTTTAGAACAAAAATTAGTAAAGAGAAAAGAAAGGTCGGTAATAAATTATTGTCGCCAATAGATTTAAATGCGGCTTTTAATATAGAGTTTGGTAAAAGAAGCTGGAAAGAAAGCAGATATAATTATTACATTACTCTGAATAGAGGGTTGATGGAAAAGAGTGTTTTAATGCCTGCGAAGGAATAAAAAGAGTTCCTAATAGCCAATGGTGAAAAAGAACCTATATATAGTTATAATCAAACGGACTTTGTAAAAGATAAAATTGCAGTAGAAGTCCAATTTGGGAAATATGCCTTTGTTGCATTTGATTTGTTTGTAAAGCACATGCTGTTTTATTCTGGCGGTGTCATCAATTTAGGTATCGAAATTCTTCCCACAAAGAAAATGCAGACTCAGATGAGTAGTGGAGTAGCATATTATGAGGGAGAAGTTTATAATGTAATGCGACAAGGAAGAAACAGCCCTCCCGTTCCTTTATTAATTCTGGGAATAGAACCTTAAGAAGTACAGAAAGCTTCTATATTTTCAATATCCTATGAAGGATAATTACTTACAGCTTTTCATCACAAACATTTAAAATAACAATCTGCTTTAAAAAAAATGAAAAGCGTACCTTTGCACCCTTATAGCAAAATTTATGCAGAAAATCCGAAATATTGCAGTGATTGCTCACGTAGATCACGGCAAGACTACACTTACAGACAAAATTTTGAGAGACTGTGAGATGTTTTCCGAACACGATAATTCCAAGACTATCATTTTAGACAATAATGAGCTGGAAAGAGAGCGTGGAATAACCATTGTTTCCAAAAATGCATCTGTAAAATATAAGGACTGCAAAATAAATCTGATTGATACACCCGGTCACGCAGATTTTGGCGGGGAGGTGGAGAGAGTACTCAAAATGGCAGACGGAGTACTGCTGTTGGTGGACGCCTTTGAAGGACCGATGCCCCAAACCCGTTTTGTGCTGCAAAAAGCATTACAGCTTGGCTTAAAACCCATAGTGGTGATTAATAAAGTGGATAAGGAAAACAGTACTCCGGAAGAAGTGCATGAAAAAGTTTTTGACCTGATGTTTCAGCTTGATGCTACAGAAGACCAGTTGGATTTTCCTGCATTGTACGGTTCGGCCAAGCAGGGATGGATGAGTACGGATTGGAAAAAACAAACAGAAAATCTAAATCCACTTTTGGATGCGGTAGTTGAACATATTCCTGCTCCGAAAGTTGAGGAGGGTTCTTTACAGCTGCAAATAACATCTTTGGATTATTCTTCTTATGTCGGGCGAATTGCGGTCGGACGCTTATACAGGGGCGTGTTGAAGGCAGGCATGCCGGTATCATTGGTCAAGCATAATGACGGGAGCATAGTGAGGTCAAGGATTAAAGAGCTGATGGTTTTTGAGGGAATGGGTAAAGTTAAAGTGGATGAAGTCAGAGCCGGAGATATCTGTGCGATTACCGGAATCGAAGGGTTCGAGATAGGAGATACTATTGCGGACTATGACAATCCTGAAGCTATGGCCAATATCTCTATTGATGAGCCGACTATGAGCATGTTGTTTACAATTAATGACTCACCTTTTTTCGGTAAAGAAGGAAAGTTTGTCACCTCCAGACATATTAAGGAAAGACTTGAAAAAGAGTTGGAGAAAAACCTTGCTTTAAAAGTAGAGCAGGGGAGTACAGCGGATTCTTTTCGGGTATTTGGAAGGGGAGTACTCCATCTTTCTGTTTTGATAGAAACTATGCGCCGGGAAGGATATGAGTTACAGGTAGGGCAGCCTCAGGTGATTTTTAAAGAAATAAACGGACAGAAATCTGAGCCTATAGAAGAATTAACTATTGACTTGCCTGAAACGAAATCCGGGACAGCTATTGAAATGATAGCGAGACGCAAAGGGGAACTCAAAAATATGGAGATAAAAGGTGATCGGGCAATCCTTAGTTTTGAGATTCCGTCAAGAGGAATTATCGGCCTGAGGACAGAGCTTATTACAGCCACATCCGGTGAAGCCGTGGTCACACACCGATTTTTAAGATACGAACCGTATAAGGGAGAAATCCCGGGTCGTATGAACGGTTCACTGATTGCCAAAGAGACAGGAGTCGCGATTCCATATTCCTTAGATAAGCTTCAGGAAAGAGGAAAGTTTTTTATTGAACCCGGAGAAGAAATATATGGAGGTATGGTGATAGGCGAAAACACCCGACAGGATGATATGGTGGTTAACTGTACGATTACCAAAAAACTGACCAATATCCGTGCAGCAGGTTCTGATGACAAGGTAAAACTTGCACCGCCGATTAAGTTTTCTCTCGAAGAAGCTTTGGAATATATTCAAAGGGATGAATATGTAGAACTTACGCCCAAGTCAATCAGACTGAGGAAAATATATCTGAATGAGAACGACCGAAAACGTTTTGCACACAAAGGGTAAGATACTCTCTCAATAATTTGATTTAATCCGGATTTAAGACCATTCCCAGTCCAAATCTTTTACAAAGGGGAAGGAGATATCTTTCGTATTATTCCTTGTAATTTTTTCGATAAGATTCAATTCATCTTTTTCAATCAGGTGTTTGGGAATAATGATTGTGTAATTATCCAAAAGCCCAATATAAACCGCATAAGAAGTTTCATACCATCCTCTAATTTGGTCGTAGGGAATAATGTACTGAGTGTCGTCTTCGGTTTGTACAATCTGCTCGGGAGTAAATTCTAATTGAATTTCTTTTCCGACTTTTTCCTGAATGTGACGGTCTAAATATTTATTGTACTGTTTGATATATTGCCCGGATTCCCATTTCGGAAAATACCAGAACCATAGTACAGAGAGTATTGCAAAAGATGCAAAAAGGGACATATTATTTTGAAAAATCCCAAATACAGCTATTGACAAATACAGGATGGGCAGTACAATCCGGTTAATCTTTCTCTTTCGAATAACCGAAGGAGTTTTGGACGAGGCATAGAGAAGATGTCTCAAATAGTCTTCTCTTGATAGCGTGAAAGATATTTTTTGATGAGAGCTTAAGGTCATTTGAGCTATATTTCTATGATAAAGAAAGATTTAATAGCGTTATTTTTTTATTTTTGACAAGTTTACAATTAATATAAATAAATCAATATTTTTCTGCTGATGAATACTATAAAAAATAATAAATTAATCAGAAGTCTGTTTGGTTATTTCCGTTTTGGAAAAATGTCGGCAGCACTCCTGATTTCCATTTTGCTTATGCTGACAGGATGTACGAAAGAGGAAGGTTATGGCGGCCTGGCTTCTATTTCGGGTAAAGTCTTTGCGTATGATTTTGATAAAGATGGTGTAGAAATAGCAAGTGGCTACGTGGGCGATGTTGTTGTATATTTGGGAGCAGAAGGCAGCAGTGAAGTCATTGACCGTATTCGAACTTCACATGACGGCTCTTTTAAATTTAGTAAGCTGCGAAAAGGGCAGTACAATGTTTGGGTGTTTTCACAATGCAGAAATTGTCCTAATGAGCAGGAAGCAGTGATTCAAAAAGTAGAAATAAAATCCAGGAAGTCAGATATAGAATTAGATGTCTTTGAGATAAACGTCTAAAATGATGATGGATTACAATGCATATACGAGTGATTGGCAGACCATATTTCTTAAGGAGTTAGGAAAGGTAGCTCTGACAAAAAGAATGGATACCAAATATATTTTGAACAGCAGGCAGCTATTGGAATTGTTGGATCAGATGAAAGCGAATTACAGTATCTTAGAAATTGACCACAACAGAGTCTTCCAATACTATACGACGTATTTTGATACACCTAATTTTCAGTTTTATCTCGATCATCACAACCGGAGAATTGTCAGAATGAAAGTTAGGATGAGAGAGTATGTGGATTCGGGACTAAAGTATTACGAAATAAAAAATAAATTACCCGGTCAGGAGACAGATAAGCAAAGACTGGTCATTCATGAGATGACGGAAACACTTAGTGAGGCACAGTATGAAATGATAAAAAACAAACGATTTCAGCACATTAAACTTGAGAAGAAACTGATTAACCGTTTTTCGAGAATGACTTTTGCCCAGATACATTCCAAGGAAAGGATTACAATTGATACAGACATTAATTTTGAATCAGGTGACAGATATACCTCTATTCCCGATATCGTAATCTTAGAACTGAAACAGCCTCGCTTTGATGTGACAAGTGATTTGGTTCGTGCATTAAAGAAAATGAGAATTCATCCCACGAGTTTCAGTAAATATGTAATGGGTATAGTTTCACTTAATTTACATCCCAAACAAAATGAATTTAAACCCCAAAAATTAAAAATTAAAAAATTACAATCTATTTTAAATTAGAATTTATCCGTTGGAAATGATTAATGAATTATTGAATAACATTTTGGAATTAGACGCTCAGATGCTGCTGGTCAGGCTGACGATTAACCTGATTTCATCCTACATATTAGTCCGTCTGATTTATTACAATACGCATAAAAACAAAGATTTTCTTTTCACATTCGGACTCTTCAATCTTCTGATTTTTGTATTGTGTGCGCTGTTGAGTACAGCAACCATGGAATTGGGATTCGCATTTGGCCTGTTTGCTATTTTCAGTTTTATCCGGTACCGTACGGTGACGGTGCCTATTAAGGAGATGGGCTATCTGTTTGCATCTTTGACGACCGGTATTGTAAATGCTTTGGCCACTCCCGGCAAAGGTTTCAGCATTATTATTCTGTGCAACCTGTTAATTCTGGGACTGATTTTGCTTTTGGACAGATACATTTATTTGTCTCATGAAAACATGAAAGATATCGTGTATGAGCGGATAGATTTGATTATTCCGGAGAAAAGAGAGGCCATGCTGGCGGATTTGAGAGAAAGAACCGGACTACCGGTACATCGGGTAGAAATTAGAAGTATAAATTTTTTGAGAGATACCGCCAAAATTGTCATTTTCTACTACGCATCAGAAAATGAAAACATATTAGTGTCCGGTATAACTGATGAATAATGGTTTCAGGCACACACAATAAAGTATTTTTATGTATTCTGATTTTGCTTGGGATACCGTACAGCCTGTTTGCCGGATTGGATGATACTCAGTACCGACAGTATCATTCTCTTGTATATTCTCCCGTCAAACCTTTAGAACTGTCTCTGACATACAGATTAGACGTAAAGGAAAATTTTAGCCGGTTTAATAAAAGTAACTTTGAATTTTCTGCCGACTATGAAATAAAAAACTGGGTAAAGTTAGTATCGGGATATCGTTTTTCCACCTCATACAAATCGGATAAGCATCGCTTTACTTTGGGACTGTCATTTAAAGTAAAACCTGAGAACAAAAACTACCAGTTCCAGTTCAGGTCAATTTTAAACTATGATTCAGATTATCTGGACAGAGATTACTGGAAAATGGAAGACCCGGAGTTAAAGTTAAGATTAAGAGGAAAGTTTAAATATAAAATCTCCAAAAAAATATCCGTTTCAGCATTTTCGGAAACTTTTGTCACGACATATCCCGGGGAATTCAATTTTTATCGGATGCGTTATGGAGGAGATATTGATTTTTCACCGGCAAAAAGCCACTCTTTAGCACTGGGTTACTTTTAT
Organism: uncultured Chitinophagales bacterium; assembly: GCA_964653095.1. Taxonomy (GTDB): domain Bacteria; phylum Bacteroidota; class Bacteroidia; order Chitinophagales; family JADIYW01; genus JAMLHH01. Next base: position 22,689 of record CAZZEH010000001.1, on the reverse strand, counting down.
CAGCATGAGTTCAGTATAAAAAAGCCGGAGTCTGTTCAGACGTTCTCGCTGTCATATACGTATGAAATCCGAAAGAAGAAAAAGAAAAAAGCAGCGAAATAAACTTTGGTATGTAATTTGGCTTATGGGCGTTATGAAAAAAATACAGGCATTTACAGTTTCCTTTATATTGTTTTTTACAATCAATCAGGTTTTTGCAGAAAATGGAGTCAGAATAGGTACTCAGGCTCCCGAGTTAGCTTTTCCATCTCCGGAAGGTGATACTATTCGCCTTTCTGATTTGAGAGGGAATTTTGTAGTATTGGATTTTTGGGCATCTTGGTGTGGTCCGTGCAGAAGGAAAAATCCGGAGTTCGTAGGACTGTATAATAGATTTAAAGACTCAAAATTTATCAACGGAGAGATTGGATTTGACTTTTACGGTTATTCATTAGACAGAAGTAAAGAAGCCTGGATTAAAGCGATAGAACGCGATCAGCTGGCGTGGAAAAATCATACCAGTGATTTGAAAGGCTGGCAGGCCGAAGGTGCCGCAGCATATCAGGTGTACTCTATTCCGAGAACAATATTTATCGACCCTTTTGGCAATATCATTATGATAAACCCTTCTACTCAGCAGATAATTTCATATCTTGAAGAAAGATTGACCGATTAAAAGAATGCTAACCGTCATTTTGGCAAGCTTTTTCATTTGGCAAGAGATTTGACATTTGAGAGAATAATAAATTTTACTGCCGTGAAGAAAACCGGAAAGACAGCGAAAGAAACTAAAGAAGAAGTTATCGAGCAATCAGTTGAAAATGTGGAGACAGGAAACTCGACTGATCATTCAGAAGATACTGACAAAGCGACAGAAGAGGAATACAATCCTATTGATAAATTGCAGGCTGAATTGGGTAGTCTGAATGACAAGTATCTGAGATTAATAGCCGAATTTGACAATTTTAAGAAGAGAGCGGCGAAAGAAAAGATTGAAATCCGTCTGACTGCCGGGAGAGATATTTTGGAAGACCTTCTGCCTGTACTGGATGATTTGGACAGAGCTCATGAGGCGGTAAGCCGGGCAACAGATATTCGGGGAGTAAAAGAAGGATTTGATTTGATTAAAGACAAGCTTTTAAAAAATCTTGCCACCAAAGGGTTAAAAGAGATGGAAGTCATCGGGGAGATTTTTGATGCAGACAGACATGAAGCTGTAGCGGAGTTCCCTGCACAATCTGAAGAACAAAAAGGTAAAATTTTAGACGTTACAACAAAAGGATACGTTCTGAATGACAGAATTATCCGTTTCCCTAAAGTGGTAGTAAATAAATAGAATGAGTACAAAGAGAGATTATTATGAAGTACTTGGAGTCAGTAAATCTGCTACGGCTGATGAGTTGAAAAAAGCTTACAGAAAGCTTGCAATGAAATATCATCCGGACAGAAATCCGGACGACAAAGAAGCAGAAGACAAGTTTAAAGAGGCTGCAGAAGCCTATGAAGTACTGAGCAATGACCAGAAGCGTGCGCAGTACGATCGTTTCGGACATGCCGGTATGGGCGGTGCAGGAGGCTTTGGCGGTGCAAGTATGAATATGGAAGATATCTTCTCACAATTTGGAGATATATTTGGTCAGGGCAATCCGTTTGAAAGTTTTTTTGGCGGAGGCAGCAGACGTTCGAGAGGCAGCGGAAGGCGAGGCAGTAATCTCAGAATAAAAGTCAAACTGAATTTGGAGGAAATCGCTAACGGTGTTCAGAAAAAAATTAAGGTTAAGAAGCATATAGAATGTGATTCCTGCCACGGTACCGGAGCAAAAGACAGCAGCAGCTACCAGACTTGTACGACTTGTCACGGACAGGGGTCGATACGAAAAGTAACCAGTACCTTTTTGGGGCAAATGGCGACTACACAAACCTGTCCAACCTGCCACGGAGAAGGAAGAATAATTACCGCAAAATGTACAAAGTGTCGGGGAGAAGGTCGAGTCTATGGGGAGGAGATAATTACAATTGATATTCCGGCAGGTGTAACAGAAGGAATTCAACTGTCCATGAACGGAAAAGGAAATGCCGGTCTGAGAGGCGGAGCTGCGGGAGATTTGTTGCTGAATATAGAAGAGGTTGAGCATCCGGAATTAAAGCGTGAAGATATGGATGTGGTATATGAGCTGTATCTGAATATAGCTGAGGCCGCACTTGGTGCATCAGTAGAAGTGCCTACAATTACCGGCAGAGCCAAAATTAAAGTTCCAAGAGGAACTCAAAGCGGCAAACTTTTCAAGTTACAGGGCAAAGGTATTCCCAACATTAATGGATACGGTAAAGGAGACCAAATTGTAAAAGTTCAGGTATATACTCCTACAGAACTAAGTTCTGACGAGGAAAAAATGCTGGAACAGCTTAAAGATTCTCCCAACTTTAATCCCGGTAAAGTAAAAGAGAAAAAAGGAAGCAATGGCTTCTTTAGCTTTTTTAAATAGTGACGGATACGATTGTCAGTCGTTATATCGGTGATTAGGATAAGCTCCCAAAACAAATAGAAATATTTTAAGAAAATCTGTCTTAAATTCTTAGCTTTCAGTCCTGCAAAAGACTGAATGAAACGACTTATCAACTCATTGATAGTATATATACTGGTATGTTCAACCGCATATTCCAATCATTTATTGCAGGTATATATTACAGATGCCGGGTCTGGAGAGCCTTTGATTGGAGCCGGAGTCGTGAATATCCAAAGTCTCAAAGGAGTCGCCACAGATACAGAAGGAAGAGTGAACTTAAATCTGATTACAGGAGCTTATCAATTCGCAGTAAGTTATTTGGGGTACAAAAGCGATACAGTGTCTCTATTGATAAGTACAGATACTACAATAAGTATCGTTCTGCATGAAAATATTAATGAACTTGCAGAAGTGGAGGTGACAGCCGACTTCCACAGGAAAAGTAGGGGAGTAGTAGGAATTTCGAAAGATTTTTTTGAAAAGACTCCGGCACTTTTTGGAGAAAGAGAAGTGGTCCGTGCTTTGCAGATGCTGCCCGGTGTCCAGAGTGGGAGCGAAGGGAGTACGGATATTTTTGTCCGTGGAGGAAGTTCAGACCAAAATTTGATCTCAATTGACGGCGTTCCATTGTTTAATCTGAGCCATCTGTTTGGAATGTTTTCGGTATTCAACAGTGATGTCATTGAAAAAGCCGATTTGCACAAAAATTATATCCCTTCACAAATGTCGGGCAGACTGGCTTCTGCCATAGATGTTTCGTCTAAGCAGCCGGATTATAATAATACTCATGGCGGGTTTCAAATAGGTATGATAAGTACCAAACTTTTCGCAGAAACCCCGATAGTAAAAAATAAATTAAGCACACGTATAGCAGCGAGGGGTTCTTATGCGGGAATATTTATCAAGCCAATTTCAAAAACACAATATAAAGTAGGAGATGAGGAAGGGTATATCAGCTATTATTTTTATGATATAAATGCCGATTTATTTTACAAAATAAATAAAAAGAATACGCTTCACTGGAATCTTTTTTTTACAGATGATCGGTTTATTACGTATAGCGAGGAGCGAAGAACCAAGCGAGACCAGATGAATGAAAGGTTATTTAGTTACGTGGATATAGATGAAAACAGAATATCATGGAAAAATCTTTTGTCTTCGGTCAGTCATCACGTAAAACTAAAAAACAATCTGTTTCTGCAGCAACAGCTTTTTTTTACTTCTTACCTCCTTGTCAAAGATAAAATCAGAGAAGATAACCTGATACAGGCATATAAAGAAACGCTGATTGACAGAATAGATTACGCGAGAAAGACTTCTTCAGTGAATGAATATTCTTATCAGATACATATAGATTGGATTAAAAACAAACATACGCTAAAAGCAGGAAGTACACTGTCGGAGAGAGACTTTAAGCCGGATATACTTAAGCAGAAACAATATTTAAACAAAGAACTGGTTGAAACGATACCGGCAGATGAAAGAAAGATTGCCGCTCAGGATTTTTCTGTTTATGCCGACTATTTCTTACGACTTGATAAAATAGATTTGACCGGTGGATTGAGAGGGAATCTGTATTTCACAAAAGAATATCGGCATATTTCATTGCTTCCCAGAATTTCATTAGAGTTTAAACTTCCTAAATCAACGGTTTTACAATTCGCAGGAAATATAAACGAACAAAACCTGCACATGGTGATGGGAACCGTAGGAGAGCTGGTAAACGAATTCTGGCTTCCTGCAACAAAATATACCCCTGTACAGAGGGCCAAACAAGCTTCGTTATCGGTCAGACAGGATATTCATTCATGGTTTTGGAGCATGGACATTTTTTTCAGATACAGTGAAAATCAGATAGAATATAATTCCACGTCTTATTCTTTTCGTCTGACAGATTGGCGGGCAAGAACTTTATCGCACGGAGTAAACAGAGCATACGGAGCAGAGTGGTATCTGACTAAGCAATTTGAAAAAGTATATCTCTCAGCGGCGTATAATCTCTCAAAGTCTGAAAGGAAGTTTGAACGGCTCAACAGAGGCAGGTGGTATCCGTATATTAATGACAGAAGGCATGATTTTTCTTTACTAATCAATTATGAAATAAATCCGAAGCTTAATGTATCGGTGTCATGGATATACGGGACGGGTAAACCTTATCAAATTTCTGACCTGCTGTATCCCTCTTTGGAGCTGGTCAATTATTATGATAATAAAACTTCCGATTCTCCACAGCTTGGAAATATCGAAAATCAATTTAGATATTTTGAATCAAGGAATGGAAAAAGAATGAAGCCTTTTCATCATTTGGATGTTTCTGTCAATTACAGCTGGAAAAAACGAAAGTGGGATCAAAAAATAAACTTTAGTATTTTTAATGTATATAACCGGAAAAATATATTTGACTTTATAATCAAAGAATCCGGAGAGGGAGAAGCCAGAAAGACTAAATATCAAACCATTACATTGTTGCCGTTTATGCCGTCTGTCAGTTATGAAATCAGTTTTTAAAATTTGGATTGTATTACAGTTTATCGTATTGAATTCCTGTATTGAGGATTACGAAATAGATTTTTCACTGTCGGAAAAGATACTGACGCTCAATGCCGAAATTCAGCCGGACCAAAAGTTTAAAGTTCTGGTAGCTTTGCCTAAGAAGTCCGGGCAGTCTGGAGACTACAATACGCCTTCAGATGCAGTAGTAAAAGTATATGAAGAAGGCGAGTTCTTCGAACAGCTCATTTTTAAAACCAACGAAGGTGAGCATGGTATATATGTTTCAGAAAAAAATGCAAAGAGCAATAAAACCTACTCAATTGAAGCAGAGTGCAGAAATTTGCCAAAAATTAACGCCGAACAAAAAGTGCCGGACTATCCGGTGATTTTAAGTATTCGGGCAGATAAAAATCATGCTCAGCTGCAAAATAATGATACTGTTTTGATAGAAATTGAATTGAAAGAAAATCACAAAGATGTTCGCTTTATGACCGTAAACAGCTATTTATACGTAAGCTGGTTTGAGATAAATGAAGAAGGAAACCTTGAGAAACGCGACAAATCATACGGATTGGAAATTTTTGGGGACCGACAGAGTTTTAGAGATCACAATTGGGATTGGGTAGTACCTGCTGAAAATAGTAATACGATAAAATTCTATATCAAACTGCCAAATACAGACGAGTGGGATGTGCAGGACCTGACTTATATGAGATTGGATGTCCCGGTCAGTGAATTGACTGAGGATGCGTATCGGTTTAGAACTTCATACAGGAACAGATATGCGGGAAATTTCGGGGAGACTGTGACCATTTTTTCAAATGTTAAAAATGGGCTCGGAATGTTTTCTGCAAAAGCCACAACTTTTACTTCAATTCAGTAATAGCTTCCGAAGCTAACTTATCGACAGTCAGAAATTTTAAACACGAACTCAAATTTTATATGAAAAGCAGATATGAAACTGTAAAAAAGCAGTTCTTACAAAAAAGTTGATTTAATATAAGGCGGTAGAAATTTAAATTTGTAACTTAATAAAGAGTTAAGTCAGAGCTGTATGGCTACAACGGAAAAAGATACGGAGTTAGCAAAAAATAAGCCGGCAATTTCTTTCGAAGAATTCAGAAAGGAAGTTCTGGAAGACTATAAGCTGGCATGTATAAGCCGTCAAGCAAGTCTGACAGGGCGCAGGGAAGTACTGACCGGGAAAGCAAAGTTTGGAATTTTTGGCGGCGGGAAAGAATTGGCTCAGATAGCTATGGCCAAGGTTTTTAAAGAAGGAGATTTTCGTTCGGGTTATTACCGCGATCAGACTTTTATGCTGGCGTCAGGACTGATTACACCATATCAGCTTTTTTCGCAGTTATACGCAAATCCAAGCCTGTCGGCAGAACCTCAGTCCGGCGGAAGGCAAATGAACAACCATTTTGCCACGAGGAACCTTAATCCCGACGGTTCTTGGAAATATCTGACCCGTCAAAAAAACTCCTCTTCTGACAGTTCGCCTACCGCTTCCCAGATGCTTCGGGCATTAGGCTTGGCATTGGCATCAAAAAAATACAGAATACTTAAAGATACGTTACAGGATGAGCGATTTTCGATAAATGGAAACGAAGCCTGTTTTGTAACCATTGGGGACGCCAGTACTTCGGAGGGAATGTTTTGGGAAGTCGTCAATGCTGCCGCCGTACAGCAGGTGCCTTTAGTTATTAATGTATGGGATGACGGTTACGGCATCTCAGTTCCTAAAAAACTTCAAACAGCAAGAGAGTCGGTATCTGATGTGCTGAGTGGATTTGGGGAGTCTGAAAATGGTACTCCGTTAAAAATTATAAAAGTAAAAGGCTGGGATTATCCCTCTTTGGTCAAAGTATATAAAGAAATGATTCAGGAGGTCAGAGAAAAGCATCAGCCCGTGCTGATTCACGTGGAAGAAATGACGCAGATACAGGGGCATTCTACTTCAGGTTCACACGAACGGTATAAATCCAAGGAGAGGCTGCAGTGGGAAAAAGATTTCGACTGTATTGTGAAAATGAAGGAGTGGATTTTAAGCATTGATTTGACAAGTGAAGAGACCTTGGCAGAAATAGAGTCAGAAGCTAAAAGAATCGTAAAAAGCGAACAGAAAAAAGCGTGGAATGATTTTTATAATCCGATTTTGGAAGAAATAAATACGGCGGTTGAACTCTTACATCAGCTCTTAAAAGTGCAGTCCCAAAAAGAATTTATACAGGACAAAATAAAAGAAATACAGAAATTAGTAGAACCTACCCGGAGAGATTTTATAAAGATAATCCATCAGGTATTGGTAGAAACTTCAGATGAAAAAAGTGAACCGAGAGATATACTTATCAGTTGGTATAAAGAGAACAACGCAATTAATAAAGAAAGGTATAAATCGTACGCGCATACGAATTCTTCTGACTCGCCGCTTAAACAGACCATTGTACCGGTAGAATATCCCGACAAACCAAAATTTCTCAGTGGATTTCAGGTTTTAAACTTATGTTTTGATGCCAATTTGGAAAGAGACCCGCATATTCTTGCATTTGGCGAAGATGTTGGGAAAATTGGTGACGTAAATCAGGCATTTCGAGGCCTGCAGGAGAAGCACGGAAAAGCACGGGTATATGATACGGGAATCCGTGAAGCGAGTATTATAGGAGAAGGTATAGGTATGGCTATGCGGGGCTTGAGACCTATCGCCGAAATCCAGTATTTGGATTATCTCAATTATGCCATTGTCCCCATAATGGATGATCTTGCCTGTCTGTCTTATCGAACCAAAGGAGGACAGAAAGCCCCGTTGATTATCAGGACAAGAGGGCATAGGTTAGAGGGTATTTGGCATACCGGTTCGCCTATGAGCATGATATTGGGTTCTATGAGAGGTATGCATGTATGTGTGCCGAGAAATATGACTCAGGCAGCCGGATTTTATAATTTATTACTGAGAGGTGATGAACCGGCATTGGTGATAGAATGTCTTAACGGGTATCGTCTGAAAGAAAAAATTCCGTCCAATCCGGGTGATTTTACAGTTCCGTTAGGAGTACCGGAAATATTGAAGACAGGCTCAGATTTAACTATTGTCACCTATGGCTCTTGTGTGCGAATTGCTGTAGAGGCAGTGCAAATACTCGAGAAAGTTGGCATCCGTGCAGAATTGATAGATGTACAGACATTACTGCCCTTTGATTTACCGAAAATTATATCTCAATCAGTCGGGAGGACCGGTAAAGTGATTTTCCTGGATGAAGACGTGCCGGGAGGAGGTACAGCGTATATGATGGAACAGACATTTTCCAATCAGAGGTTATTTCAACTGTTGGATTCCGCTCCGATATGCATAAGTGCGGCACCGCATAGGTCGGCCTACGGAAGTGATGCAGATTACTTTTGCAAACCAAATGCCGAAGATGTCTTTCATGCTGCTTATAAAATAATGTATGAGCAGAATCCCTCTAAATTTCCAAAAACTAATTTTTAGGAAAATACTTACTGTTAAAAATTTTCAAAAAGTTGTATTATCTTTTTATTTTTGCGGCAAATACTATGAATTATGATTAGGAAATTACTCTTATGGAGTCTGGCAGTTTTAAGTTTGCCTGCATTTGCACAAAATCCGGAAATCAAAATCCCCGGAACAAAAATTTTATCGGACAGTATTCCAAAGAATGGAGAAATCGACAGAATTGAAGATTTGATATATCGGGCCGAGATACCGTTTAAAATGCCCGATGGAGTGAACCTGATGACGGATGTTTATCTGCCTATTTTTCAGGATGACATGGGTTTTGATATTGATATTATGGGAGGCACTTACAATATAACTTTGATTAATAAAGGCACTCAGTACATTATCTATGACTCATTGAATGGAGAAGTTAACCCCAATCCTTTTCAGTTACCTGTTATTTTTACCAGATCACCGTATAACAAAAGAAAAGGAACGGAAGCTTCCATTATTTCAATGATGGGATTCTCCGGTGTGTTGCAGGATTTGAGAGGAAGATATGCTTCTGAGGGTAATTTTTTCCCTTTATACAGTGACAGCTGGATAAAAACACCGTATTTACAACCAAGTGACAAACATCTGTTGGATATTAATCCCGAAGGACATCCTCAGAATCCGGAAAACTTTTCAGATGGAGCCAACTCTATTGAAATAATAAAAAACAATCTAATCCGTACTTACGACTTGGATAACGATGGCGTGCCGGATACAGAAGATTTAGTATATACGGGTGCAATCGGTATGTTTGGAGCGTCTGCTCTTGGGTACAGCCAGACTCAGGCTGCTGCAGCCAAAAAAATCGACCCGACCCAGCCCGGACTTAAAGCTCTTTTACCGATTGTAGCTACCGGCGAATTTCATAAGAGTACTGTGTTTCCAAACGGTACATTCAGAGAAAATTTAGTTACAGGCTGGTTAGGCGGGCAGATTAGTGATTTGGAGGATGATAAGCAGGCTATTGACGACGATCGGCAAAATGCAATTCACACTTCTTTGGACTTTGGATTGAATAACTATTTGGAAGTAACAGACAAAGCAGTTGACAGCTATACCACCCGAATCCTTTCCGACGGGAAAAGCGTTCAAATGCCAAATTCAATAGGACGCTCTACTTTTGATATTTCCAGAGCTCCGGTGGACGAAGGGGGTAATAGTGATCCTAACGGAAAATACAGCAGATACAGTAACATGGAAGTGCCCTCGTACTATTTGAGCGGCTGGTGGGATATTTTTGTGGACGGTACAATCGAAACGTTTACTTTACAGAGAGAGCAGATGAAAGAAGAATACGGCAATAAGGATAAAATTAAATTGATTATCGGGCCGTGGGCACATGAAACTATTTCAGATGTCAGAACGGGTGATGCCGTATATCCCAATAATGTACTGGATGTGTTGGGAGCAAATATCAATGACTTTGGAGATGATATTGATTTGAGTGCATTGGTAAATTCTGAGCTTTTCAGCTGGTATCGATATACACTGAATAATGCAAACGGGAAAAAACTGGGAACTCCTAAGTTTTACCTTCCGGAAGGTAAATTTCAAAGAATTACACAGGGATTATTTGCAAAAGTTCCTTCTAAAGATTACATCATCCCATTCAATGAACTCATCAACTTTATGATAGGTGTAGATGGACTAAAAGGGATTCCCGTATTAGTGCGTGCAGGTTCTATAGACACCAAACTGAACTTGGATATACCAAAACTGTCAGAGCCGCTGGTAAATCCGGGAGATAATGCGACTAGAATTACACGCATTGAAACCAAAGACTTTACAAAAGTTCCTCCGGTGAGATTCTATGTAGCGGGGCCAATGGAAGACGGGGTCTCAGGTAATCAGGATGCAGGTAACTATTGGTTTGGCTCCGATATTTTTCCTGTAAAAGAAAATATCAGTTATAAAGAGTTGTTCCTTCATGGAAATGGCGGAGCTTCTTTTTCTCCGGCAGACGAAGATGCTGTATTGTCCTATATGCATAATCCCGACACTCCTGTGATACATTTGGGAGGTGCCAATATGATTGGTAAAACACCTGAAATAAAAAAAGGTAACTTTGGACAGATAGATTATGCCAATCCTGTCTATAAACCTTATGTTTTGGAAAGCCCGGATGTGTTGATTTTTGAAACAGAAGAGTTGTCAGATACTTTGAGCATGATTGGATTTCCAAAAGCTAAAGTGTATGGTATCGCAAATCCTGAGAACGCCGAAGCCGGCGACCCGACTGATATAGATTTTTATGCAAGAATTATTGATGTGTATCCTGACGGCAGGGAGATGTTTGTAGTGGATGGAGGAGTGAATGCAAGAGCAAGAGATTATGCCAGAAGTATTGCGGATGGTGCCGAGGATGTGGATGCAGAATTCACCAATATAGAATCAGGCAAATTGTATGAATATTACTTTAATCTTTTGCCGATTGCATACACTTTTGGTAAAGGACACAAAGTTAAAGTGATTTTAAGCAGCAGTAATTACAACAGGCACCAGTCCAATCCTTGTATTCCGATGAATGACAAAGAGTTTTTCAGAAGGAAACCCAATGAGAACAAGACATATATTTTTAACGGAAAGGAGATGGCTGCGAGAAAATCTGTACAGCAGGTACATTTCTCAAAGACTCACCCAACACAATTAATACTCCCGGTGTATGGAAGTACAGCTGCGACACCTGTAATTAGCCGTACAAATAAATCTTTGCAGGATATTAAAGTATATCCCAATCCAACTGCTGATATCATTCAGGTTTACACCAGTGTTCCGGGAAGATATCGCTATGAGCTGTTGAATATTGCCGGTCAGACAGTAAAAATGTCTGCGGATAGTGAACAGACTCAAATGAGTTTGAAAGATATCTCATCAGGAGTATATTTATTGCAGGTATATAGTGAAGAAGATATGTCTCTGGTTTCAAGCATTAAAGTGATTAAGGAATAATTTATTTTGAAGTACTAACGGAAGGTGTTCAATTATTTGGACACCTTTTTTCTTTTTTTCTACCTCTGTTCCCAATCATGACTAAACGATTAAAGCCAATTTTTTGAATTCTTTAGCTCAAATCATTTTGATTTTTGTATTTTAGATATATGGGTAAGAATTTTATTATATACGGTGCCTACGGCTATACCGGAGAATTGATTACTAAACGAGCAGTCAGTAAGGGTTTAAAACCTATACTGGCAGGACGTTCTCAACAAAAACTCACAGTTCTTGCTGAAAAGTATGGATTGAGATATATAGTTTGTGATTTAGCTAATTTGTATTTGTTGGATACGGTGATAGATGAAAGCACGTTAATCTTAAACTGCGCAGGACCTTTTTCGGAAACCTCTCAGGATGTCATTGAATACTGCATATCTAAAGAACAGCATTATCTTGATATTACAGGTGAAGTGGAGGTCTTTGAAAGAGCTAAAACTTATAGCCCTGCTGCAAAAGAGAAAAATGTGATGATAATGCCCGGCACTGGTTTTGACGTAGTACCATCAGATTGCCTTGCAAAGTATCTGAGTGAGCAACTGCCTGATGCCGACGAACTTGAATTGGCTTTCAAAGGACAGGGGGGCTCATCGCATGGCACACAGTTGACCATGATTGAAGGGATGAGTAAAGGAGGAGTAATCAGAAAAGATGGTAAGATTACACCTGTACCTGCAGCTTATGAAGTAAAGACTTTTGATTTTGATAAGCCTAATCTGACTGCTGTGACTATACCGTGGGGAGATATCAGCACTGCGTACCACAGTACCGGGATTCCGAATATTAAAGTGTTTATGGCCATGTCACCCAAAATGATTAATGCCATGAAAATGACGAATTGGATAAAACCCGTGTTAAAATCTTCATTAGTGAAAAAGGTTTTAAGATCTCAGGTTAAAGCGGGTGGACCTTCTGAAAGTACCAGAAGTAATAGCAGAAGCTTTCTTGTAGGAACAGTACGCAATAAAAAAGGAGAGAGCAAAAGTGCCCGTATAGAAACTTTGGATGGATATACACTGACAGTCCAAACATCTCTGCTGATAGTTGAACGAATACTCAAAGGTGATTTTAAGCTGGGGTATCAAACTCCTTCATCTGCATACGGCTACAAACTTATTTTAGAGGCAGACAGGACGACTTTAAAGGATATTTAGCATATCAACTGTTCACTATCAGATGTCAGAGATTTTTCTGCCTTTGACATTCTTTACTTGTTTCCCCATAATCTTAAAATATATTATAGTTCAAACAATCTTTGCGGATATAATTACTTTTGCCAAATATGAATACAACAATCATAAGAAACGGAATTTATTATGACGGATTGGGAAATCCGGGAGTTAAAAAAGATATACTGATAAAAAACGGTAAAATAGCTTCTGTATTGGATTCTATTGCAGGAATAAGCGGAGTAAAAGAAATCGACGCAGAAGGGAAGTGGATATGCCCCGGATTTATTGATATACATACTCATTACGATGCAGAGTTAGAGGTGATGCCTGGACTGGAAGAGTCAGTCAGACACGGTGTAACAACTGTAATTATAGGAAACTGCTCATTATCGGCTGCTATTGGAAAAGATGAGGATATTGTGGACTTATTTTGTCGGGTCGAAAATATGCCGGCGAAGGTGTTGAGCGGCTGGCTGATTGGCAATATTAAGTGGAAAACTCCCAAAGAGTATTATGAACATCTCGACACCGTACCTGTCGGTCCCAATATTGCCGGTTTTATCGGACACTCCAATGTGAGGATTGAAGCGATGGGATTGGAAAGAAGTTTTACGGAGAAGGAAGCAACCAAGGAAGAAATTCAAAAAATGAAAAGCATCGTAGAGGATGCGATGAAAGAAGGTTTCCTTGGGCTGTCCATTGATATGCTCCCTTTTCACCGTTGGGCGGGAGTGTACAACAAACAGTTTACCGGAGTCTCTGTCCCTTCTCAACAGGCGGCTAAAAGTGAGTATTATGCTTTGGCAAATGTTTTAAGAAAATACAACAGAGTACTTCAAATCACTCCAAATGCGGTAGATAAATCTTCATTCGTAACGATAGCTAATCTGAGCAGAAGCGGTCTGTTTAGAAAAAGTCTGAGGACAACAGTAGTTGCGGCTTTAGACTTAAAGTCAAACGAGAGGATTTATAAGCTGCTTAAACTTCTTGGCTTTTTAGGGAACAATGTGCTGAGAGGACAAATGAGATTTCAGACCCTGGCCGAACCGTTTAAAAATTTTGGAGACGGACCGATTACGCCTTTGTTTGAGGAATTTCCTTCTATGATAAAAGCAATCAGTTCGACAGGAGAGGCAAGGAAGAAAATATTTAAAGAAGCTGCGTTCAGACAGCAGTTTGTGAAAGAATGGAATCATAAAGCTACTTCTGTCTTCCCAAGAGCACTTAGAGAAATGTGGGTGATCAAATCTCCGATAGATTCTCATATCAATAAAAATTTTGAGCAGATAGCTCATGAGGCAGGGAAGGAACCGGTCGAACATTTTATGGATTTGATGGCCGAATACGATACTCAAATCAGATGGTGGTGCGATACTTCCAATCACAGAGAAAAAGTTCGTCTGGAACTTTTGAATTATGAACATTGTATGCCCGGATTTAATGACAGCGGTGCGCACAATGTCAATATGGCATTTCATGACGGCTCTCTTCAGTTTTTGAAAACAGCTCTAAAGTATCCGGAAGAAATTTCAGTGGAAAGAGCTATTTACCGATCTACAAAAGAACCGGCTGACTTTTTGGGAATTGATGCGGGAGATATTTCTGTCGGTAAACGGGCAGATTTGGTGATTATTGACCCGGCAAAAATAAAAACGGATGTGAATACCGAACCCGTAGAAGATTTTCACCCGGCTTTCGGAGGTAGTTACAGATTAGTGAAAAGAAGCGGGAAAGCTGTGCAGCATGTGTTTATAAACGGAATGGAAGCCTATACCAATAACGGAGAAGTGAAGTTTCATGAAGATTTGGGGAAAAAGAAAATTTTCGGACAACTGCTCCGATCAAAATTATATCGAAGCTAATTCTTTGAAACATACACAAAAGGCAGGATACTTTAAATGAAAGAAATTCAAACCATAATTTTTGACTTCGGAAATGTGATAATTCCTTTAAAGGACTTCACCCAATGGAGAGAGGTCGATTTCGGTGAGATTTTTAAGAGTAAAAAAGAGCTTGAGAAATTATATGAGAATGGCATTTTTCTGAAATATGAAAAAGGAGAAATAGATACTCAAATCTTTTTAGAGACATTACAAAAGTCTGTAAAAAAAGGATTTTCATCCAATGACATTACACGAAGGTGGAACTTGCTTCTGAAAGAAATTCCCGATTCGAGAATTGAGTTTTTAAAAGACTTAAAGAAACGATACAGATTGTTTCTTTTGAGCAATACCAATGAAATACATATCCGGCATATTTGTGAAAATCTGTATGAAAAATACGGACACAATATCTTAGATGAAATTTTTGAAACCTGTTATTATTCATATGAAATGAACATGATAAAGCCGGATTCTGAAATATATCGTTACGTCTTAAGAGACAACAGCTTAGACCCGAAAAGCACCTTATTTATTGATGATAATTTGGAGAATCTTGCCGGGGCAGCGGAGCTTGGAATACAGATTAGGCATATTCTTCCGGAAGAAGAAGTGTCTGATATTCTGAAAGATTTATAAATTCCCTTTGAGTTTTATCAAAATCACTTCCCCCTGTCTGGTTTAATTTTTTTTAGATAATTCATATAGCTATTTTCAGGCACTCAAATTAATATTTAGAGATGAAACGTACCCTTAGTTTGTTCCTGACAGTGTTGCTGCTGTCGGCAGTATCTTGCAAGAAAGATAAGAAAGAAGATGCCACTATTCATTTGGATAAATTTATTTCGGATGAATATGGGAGGCAATTGATTCTTCACGGATTAAATACTTCTTCAAATGCTAAGGGTGCACCGGACAGAATGCCCTGGATAAATGAGTCTCATGTAGAAAGAGAAGCTACGGAGTTTGGATTTAACTTCGTAAGATATCTGATATTTTGGGATTTTATAGAGCCGGAGAAGGGACAACTGAATTCGGCTTATCTCGATGAAGTACAAAAAAGAGTCGAATGGTACACCAGCAGAGGGATGTATGTGATGTTAGATATGCATCAGGATTTGTATTCGATTGAATTTGGTGGAGACGGTGCCCCGGCATGGGCGATACGTTCGGGCGGAGCTTCCTGGGATGTGGACATGGACGGTCCTTGGTGGCTGAAAAATATTTCACCGGCAGTGATTAATTCCTGGACGAATTTTTGGGAATATACCAAGCATAAAGATTTGCAGGACCATTATATAGAGATGTGGAAATTTGTAGCGGAAAGGTTTAAGAACAATCCAAAAGTTATTGGTTACGATTTGATGAACGAGCCTTGGGGCGGTGATTTGATAAAAGCGTTTATTTCAGGTGATTTTGAAAGGAAGCAACTGACAGCATTTTACGAAAGAATTATTCCTGCAATGAGGGAGGTGGAGAAAGATAAATATCTGTTTTTCGAGCCTGCACCTGCACCTGTTACGTTTGGTATGCCTTCACATCTTCAAAAAATAGAAGACGCTATTCCTGAAAGCAAAATAGTGTATGCACCGCACGTATATCCATTAGGTACACACGAAGGGCAGCCTTATGGGGGCAATGACAAGAAAAATGTAAAAGACTGGCATAGAGAGAGGAAGAAGGACGTGGCAAAGCACGGCAATATTCCATTGATGTGCGGTGAGTTTGGACTGTCTCCTTCGGTAAAAGATTTTGATGTGTATCTAAGGGAAATTACCGGAATATTTGATTTGAATTTATGGCATTGGGCATACTGGAGTAATGATCAGGGAGGGTGGTCTCCGCTAAATGGCGATGGAACAGAAACTCCAATTTTGCAGCACCTTGTCAGAGCATTTCCGAAAGCTACGGCGGGCAGAATATTTTCCTTTTCTTATGACCCGATTGAGGTAGTGTTTGAAATGACCTATCAGAACAATCCGGCTGTAGATATGCCTACTGAGATTTTTATTCCGAAAAAGCATTTCAAAAACGGGTATAATATAGAGGTTAATACCGATTCGCCCTATACTCAAAACTACAATGAGCAGAATCAGGTTTTATCTCTGAAAGTAGAGAAGAAAAAAGAAGTAAAAGTCAGGATAACTGCGAAATAATATCCTTGACCTCAGTCTTAATTTGTTTGCGTTCCTCTTTCAGTTTTTCGGTATCGGCACGCATGGATTGAATAGCTTCTCCGACATTACCCATAATTTTAAGAATTAGCTGTCTTTCTTCTGTAGACAGATTAACGGTGATTTTTTTCTCTACTTCAATAACAGTTTGTATGGCTATATTTCTTAATACATTGCCATAATCTGTCAAAAATACCAAAACCTTTCTCTGGTCGGATTTATCATTTTGCCTAAAGATGGCTCCCTTGCTCTGCAGAGAATTGAGCAGTCTGGAAAGGCTGTTAGGTTCCATACCTATTCTTGGAGCTATTTTGGTCACAGGGGTGCCTGTTTCGTCAATAGCTAACAGGACGAAGGCCATTGCCATAGTGCTGTCATATTCCTTTGCAAGCTCATTAAATAATTTTGATACAGACAGCCAATTGGCTCTTAAGTGGTACAGTAATACTTTCTGTGCTAAACGTTCAAACAATTCCATGTTGCAAATAAACTACATTTTTAAATTATTTCACACTGCATGACATTTTATCTGACCTATATTTGATATATTCTATTCTAACGTATTAAAAAGTAATTTCTTTATAATGAATTAATAAGTGATATAAAGATATGATTTATAAGAACCTTATCTTTGTAAGAACTATTAAAATATATAGATATGAGCGATTATTTACAAAACCCATACCTCAGGCAGGTGTTGGCGACTTTAAAAATTCCCATTCCAAGTCCGGAAGTTCTAAACAGAAATACGGAAGCTATAAATTATGACGAGCTAAAAGATAAAGTAACTGTCATCGGAACTGTGGATGAAAAAGGGGAGTGGTACAAAGCATTAAATGAAGTGCTTGTTTCCAAAACCAGACTTGAGTACTATGCGAAATCTATGAATGTATTGATTTTGGATGCTACAGGTGCAGAGACGTTGGATGATCTTGAAAATATTTATTCTTTTGCAAGTTCAAATATTAGAAAAGTCAAGAAGAGCGGAAAGGTTTTAGTACTTTCTACTGCTTCTAAAAAAGCAAGTGATGAAGCCGAGGTGGCAGCCAAATCTTTGGTTGGATTTGTAAAATCGCTTGCAAAAGAAATAGGCGGGAAAGGAATATCAGTAAATGGACTGAGACTGCCGAGTGTAGCTGAACTGAAAAAATCCGGGAAAATAGATGATCTATGGTCTTTGATTCATTTCTTTATTTCTGACCGGGGTCCGTTTGTGACTGCACAAACTTTGGTGGCAGACTCCGGAATTAAGACAGTTTCATACAGCAAATCCAAAAATCTTGAAGGAAAGTGGGCGTTAGTAACCGGTGCTGCAAGAGGTATAGGTGCAGATACTGCCAGGGCTATCGCTCAGGAAGGTGCAAAAGTCATTGTATTAGATGTAGTGCAGGCAGCTGATTCTCTCAATGAAGTTGCCAACGAAATTGGAGGTATTGCGCTTCCGATTGATATTACCTCAGCAGATGCGGAAGAAGAGACAAGAAGAATACTGAGAGAAAATAATGCTCAGTTGGATATCCTAGTCAATAATGCCGGTATCATCCGCGATAAAACTTTAGCCAATATGACTCCGCAAATGTGGAACTTGGTGATGAACGTAAATTTGAAGTCAGTAATCCGCTATACCAATGCCTTGTTGGAAGACGGTTTAGCTGATGGAGCTTCTATTATCGGACTGTCTTCTATTGCCGGTATTGCGGGTAATGTAGGGCAAACCAACTATTCTACCACAAAAGCAGGTTTGATAATCTATCTGCAGCAGATAGCCGGGCAGAATGCTAAAAGAGGAATAACAGCCAATGCAATTGCACCGGGCTATATAGAAACTCCTATGACTGAAAACTTACCGTTTTTTATCAAGGAAGGAGGAAGAAGATTAAGCGCATTAAAACAGGGAGGATTCCCTACTGATATTGCACAGGCAATTACATTCCTCGTAGGGCCGGGCGGACGATATGTGAGCGGACAGGTATTACGGGTATGCGGAGGAAGCTTCTTGGGAGCTTAATACTCTGCTCAAAATAATTTTAGACTAAGGCTGTTCCGCACAGGAACAGCCTTGGTTTTTTAATGAAATAAAGACAGCCTGGTTAGATGGTTTGTCTTTTTATGAGATTTAACACCCGAAAGTTATAGCAGTTAGAGCGTGAAAAGCAGTGTTATGCAAATATTTTGATAAAATTAAATTGATTTGTAATAATGTTTAATTTATTCGTAATTGTATATTAAATTAGCCAAAACAAAAAGTTTACTCAATTATGTCATTAAAAACTTTAACTCTGAGTTTGTCAATGTGCTTTATTTTTTCAGTTTATGCACAAAATGAAGCTGAAGATAATCTGGCAACTCCTATCGCTATTGATTTAACAAGCGAAGTCGCTTCTGAAGAATCAGAGGTTTTGTCTGTTTCAGAAGAATATTTAAAATCTGTTCCTAAAGGGCGAAAAAGGTATTTCGAAGTATCTGCGGGATACGGAATTCCTTTTTTACCTGTCAACAAGAGATCTCCACTCATGGAGATAGGCGATAAAGATTGGTATCAGAGGGGTCAGAGAGAAATCAGTATAAAACCTTTATTTGGAACAAACGGTGGCGGTTGGGTGGCTAATGCAACCTTAGGGCAGATGTTTAGCGAGCATATTGGTATAGATGCTACGGTATCCATAGCCAAGCATCCTGAACAATTGGATGCGAGAATGGATGTGGTGGATCCTAAAACGCATTACTTTGCATCTCAAAGGACTTCTACTACGGCATTGTACTTTGCACCCCATATAGTGATGAAACTTAAAAAAGGAAGTTTTGGAGTGACTTCTAAGGTTGGACTTTTCTTGCCATTTTATGGAAGCACAGTTTCTTATGCCAAAATCAGAGATAAATCTGGAAGGATGATTCAAACACTTACAGGGTTAGATTTGCCGGGCAAAGGTCTTGTAGATATAAACTTTAATGCTAAAACAGTGACTTCGTATAAACCTACAGTCGGTGTCAGTACTTCGGTATCACTGAACTATATGCTGACAGACAGAGTCATGCTTTTTGCACAGGCGAGAGTAGCCGCTTATACCATATCGCTTAAAGAAACCAAGTTTAAGGAGCTTCAGATGAGTACAAAAATACTTGGAATAGAAATAGAAGAACTCGGACCGCTAAGAACTAAAATTAACAATGTGAACGAAGCACCGGAATTCCTCAGTAAAATCGTGTATAAAAAAGAGATTACAGAGAAATCTAATACTGCAAGATATGGCGGAAACCCGGATATGGATAAGCCAATGGAAGAAGTCGGTATAAAATATAATGCCTCTTCTTTGTATTTCAACGTAGGGCTGTCTATAGATTTTGACAAGTTTTTAGAGAGAAAAGCTAAGAAGAAAGAAAAGAAAGCTGCTAAGAAATAAATTCTTAGTTCTAAAATAACTTACAAAGGCTGCTTTTGTGAGCAGCCTTTGTTGTTCATATACAGTAAATGTTTAGTTGTATTATGATAATTTAAATTAATTTTGTCAGATAAATATATCATGATGAGGGTATTTTTACTAATTATATCTTTCCTTTTTTGTTTCGTGGCTCATGCTCAGAGGACTTGTGGCTCTACTGACAGATGGAATCTCTTAATCAAAGAAGATTCGTCTTTGATTACTAAGAGTGAGGAGCTTGAAAAGTTTACAAAGGATTTTATTCAGAATAAAACCATGTCAAAAACAGGAGATTCTGAAGTCATGATAATACCCGTGGTTTTTCAGGTGGTATATCATAAGGAGGTTGAAAATATTCCTGAACAAAGAATTATAGAGCAATTGCAGGTACTGAATAGAGATTTCAATGCTTTAAACGAAGATATTATAAATGTTCCTGAACCCTTTCAGCCTCTCATTGGACGGCTTAATGTGAAGTTTGTACTGGCCAACAGAGATCCGAGAGGCAATCATACCACAGGAATAATTCGTACTTACACGGATAAAGATACTCCGTTTAAACTGGCGTTAGATGATGTGAAAAAGCCGTCAAGAGGCGGGGTGGCGCCATGGGATACAGACAAATACTTAAACATTTATGTGTGTAATTTGGAGTCAGATTATTTAGGGTATTCCTCATTTGCAAGTGAGGCAGGTACGAGTTCAGATGGGTTTGTAATCGGATACAGATATCTCGGATATACCACAGGAACTTCTTATAATCTCGGAAGAACAGCCACACATGAGTTAGGGCATTATTTCAATTTGAGACATATCTGGGGCGATCGCGATAATTGTATAAATGACGATTTGGTGGAAGATACTCCCCCTCAATTTACCTCGAGTTCGGGTAATCCGAGATTTCCCAAGTTAGATAATTGCTCAGATACTTATCCGGGCATCATGTTCATGAATTACATGGATTACTGCAATGACAAGTCGCTGCTTATGTTTACAAAAGGGCAAGTGGATCGGATGGAGGCGGCGATTGCGAGATACCGAACTTCTCTGATAAATTCCAGCGGCTATGTCCCGGGAGTATTGGAAGGTATAGATTACAGCATTGCAGTAAATAATGGCACCCGACAGATTTTGTGCCGAAACGATTTTCAGCCGTCTGTAGCCTTTACCTCTCTCGGTGATGCTGAAATTACGAGTGTTAAAATGGCTTTTTTCATTGATGGCAAATTGGAAGAAACAATGGAGTGGGAGGTAAGTTTGGACAAATATGATTTTGTGAATTTGGATTTTAGTCCACTTGAGCTTGAAGAAGATGTGTACTCGTTATCATACGGACTATTGGAAGTAAACGGAGAGAATATAGAGGACGAGGAAAATATTTATGCCTTGCTCAAAATTGAACTAGATGGAATTGTGCTTCCTGTTGAGGAAAAGTTTGAAGAAGAAGATTTGTCTTCTAACAATATACTCATCAATAATCCGGATGGATTTTTTACGTGGGAGAGAAGTGATGAAGGTATAAGCATCGAAGGCGAACATTCTTACGTGATGAATAATTACAACTATAACTTCAACAGCTTGGGCGTCGAGCCCGGTCAGTATGATGATATAGAACTGCCG
Organism: uncultured Chitinophagales bacterium; assembly: GCA_964653095.1. Lineage (GTDB taxonomy): Bacteria > Bacteroidota > Bacteroidia > Chitinophagales > JADIYW01 > JAMLHH01. Next base: position 943 of record CAZZEH010000001.1, on the reverse strand, counting down.
CTTTTGGATTTTTCGGACTACGATGAGGTGGTCTTGACATTTCAGTTAGCCGCCGCACAATATTCATCTTTTGACAGCGGTACCGAGTGGGATACTCTGCAGATTCTAATCTCGACAGATTGCATGGAGTCTTTTGATGTGGTGTACAATAAATCGAAAGAGGACTTGGTGACAACTGAAAACCCATATATGAGTGCTTTTGTACCCGAACTTAAAGACTGGCGCAAAGAGGAAGTGAACCTTTCAGATTATATCGGCAATGAAAGAGTAAAAGTAATCATTCGCAACATTAGTCACTATCAGAACAATATCTATTTGGATGATTTGAATCTCATAGGCTCTTTTGCCACTTCTGACAAGGGATTATTAAGCAGCAGGACTATCAGCCTTTATCCTAATCCCGGCAGTGCAGTAGTTACTCTCAGCCTGGGGAATATGGCCATAAAGCCGAAGCAGATAATCTGGTATAACTCAACTGGTCAGGCAATCCGAAATTTTTCTGCTGCGACCAATAATTTATATCAAATGAATGTGTCCAAATTACCCAAAGGTCTGTATTTGGTGAATCTCCTTTTTGAAGATGGGAATACAGTAAGCAAGAAAATTATTATCCAATAACTTTTTTTCAAATTGGCAATTTAGACATAATTGCTTTTTTGATAAAATGTACCAACTATTTTTTCAGTACATTACCTTTACTTCTCCGAATACCAATTGGCATTGGCGGGGGCGGCGTGCTGAGGTATTTTGGAATTAAGAAATTGTAAAGGGGTCGATTTTGAAATACTTTTCTTTTAACCGTCGATATCTTTTGTATCTTTGCGCTCTTGAATTTTTGGGGGATTGACAGAAAAAGTTGTTTGAGGTATGCTTTATTTTTCTTTAGATTTTTTTTTAAAAGAATAAAAAGTGTGTATCTTTGTCGTCCCTTAGAAAACGGGTA